>JAVBVR010000020.1:0-19907 GCA_036677845.1 Anaerovoracaceae bacterium
CGTATATCTTCCGGTTGGCTTTGTCTTGCCGCTTCCGAGCCTGATGCCCCGCACGGAAAGGCTTTCTCCCTGCTTCAATTCCGGCAGGCTCTGGTTTTTTATCTCAAGGTCTTCAGAGGATTCCTCCTGATCCTCCGAATCACTTGGTCCGTAAAGCATTTTCCAGCCCTTATGCTGAATCATTTTGCCCTTCGCAGAAAAAATTTCATGATCGATTTCGATTCTGACGGTTGTCTGCATATACTCAAAATCCGGACAGAATACCGCCAGAAACCGCTTGGCCACCAGATCATAGATTCTTCTTTCATCTGAAGTCAGGTCCGAAAGCCGCACATATTCCTCCGTCGGGATAATCGCATGATGGTCTGTCACTTTGCTGTCATCTACGATCCTCTTGGATGTCTTGATGCCGGCCTTCAGAATATCGGCTGTTATGGAGCCGTATTCACCGGCGCAAACCGCCCGCAGCCGGTCCTTCAGTGAAGGAATGATATCGCTGCTGATATAACGGGAGTCGGTTCTTGGGTAGGTGAGCACCTTGTGCTCCTCATAAAGCCGCTGCATCAGGTTCAGGGTTTGTTTCGCAGAAAAGCCATACCTGATATTGGCATCGCGCTGCAGTTCGGTCAGGTCATATAATAATGGAGGAGCCTCACGTTTGAAATCCTTCTTTAATTCGATAATTCTTCCATCTTTCCCTCTCAACTTATTGACTATGCCATCGGCCCGTTCCTTATCAAAAATTCTGGTCTGCCCGGTTTTGTTATCTCCCCATGATGCGCTGAAGCCGCGAAATTCTGCTTGAATGGTACAATAATCTTTGGGGACAAATTTTTTGATTTCCTCTTCTCTTTTTACGATCATAGCCAGGGTCGGAGTCTGAACGCGTCCTGCGGATAACTGCGCATTGTACTTGCACGTCAATGCCCGTGTTACGTTAAGTCCCACCAGCCAGTCGGCTTCCGCCCTGCTTTGTGCGGAATGATAGAGATTGTCATATTCTGAAGCCTGCTTGAGATGAGCAAAGCCTTCTTTGATGCTTTTGTCGGTCTGGGAGGAAATCCACAGACGCTTGATCGGTTTGTGAAACCCAACCTTCTGGATAATCCAGCGTGCCACCAGTTCTCCTTCTCGGCCTGCATCGGTAGCGATGACAAGCTCCGTAATTTCCGGATTCTTCATGAGGTTTTTAACTACATTAAACTGCCTGCCTGTTTCCTTAATTATGACCAAATCCATTTTTCCGGGCAGCATCGGAAGCGTTTCCAGGGACCATTTCTTGTATTGCTCTCCGTAGTGCTCTGGATCAGCTAACGTTACCAAATGTCCCAGCGACCAAGTTACGATATATTTAGGGCCCGCAATGTGACCGTCTTTTGCGTTTGTGCAGCCAAGCACACGGGCGAGCTCCCGGCCCACAGAGGGTTTTTCTGCTAAAACTAATGTTTTTCCCATCTTTTCTCCCGTCTTTTTCGTTAATTTATTTAATGCATCCATTATACCACAGGAAACCCCGGCAATAGCCCAGTCTCAAAAATATAAATAAAAATATGGAATTTGTTGCATTTGCAACGTCACTGTATGCTTTCCTCGTATATCCTTGGTTTATGGAATGAATCATTCAAAAAGCTAAATAAAAGCCAATCATTTAAATCAAGTGTTAGGAGGAAATGAAGAATGAGTATGTTTTGTTTTCAATGTCAGGAAGCCGCAGGCGGAAAAGGCTGCCAGGTTAAAGGTGTTTGCGGGAAAAATGAAGAGGTTGCAAAGCTTCAGGATCTTTTGATTTATACGCTGAAAGGTGTTTCCGATGTGGTTGTCAAGGCCGGTCTGGATGCGAAGGCGTTGGGAAACGTCAATCATGAAGTCCTGAAAAGCTTGTTTATGACCATTACAAATGCCAATTTTGATGAAGGCGCAATTGAGAAGGAAATCAATCAGGTGATCGCTTTGAGAAATAAACTCAGGGAAGAGGCTGTCGGCGCAAACCGGCTTAAGCTTGCGGATTTAAGCGACGCTGCCGTATATGAGGTCAAAACAAGAGAGGATATGCTTTCAAAAGCCTCGACAGTAGGAGTCCTGGCTACAGAAAATGAAGATGTAAGATCCCTGAGGGAGCTGGTCGTTTACGGTTTGAAAGGTCTTGCCGCCTATACCCATCATGCATTGAACCTCGGAAAAGAAGACGAAAAGATATATGGTTTTCTCTACGAAGCTCTGGCAGCAACTCTGGATAACACACTTTCCGCCGAAGAGCTGGTTGCACTGACCTTAAAGACAGGAGCGTTCGGAGTGGCGGGAATGGCATTGCTGGACGGTGCAAATACAACGAAGTACGGAAATCCTGAAATAACAGAAGTCAATATCGGCGTAAAAAACAATCCTGCCATTTTGATTTCCGGGCATGACCTGACAGATCTTGAACAGCTTCTGGAACAGACAAAAGGAACGGGAGTGGATGTCTACACTCATAGCGAGATGCTGCCTGCCCATTACTACCCTGCATTCAAGAAGTATGATAATTTTGTCGGAAATTACGGAAACGCATGGTGGAAGCAGACGGAGGAATTCCAATCCTTTAACGGACCCATTTTATTTACGACAAACTGTATCGTACCTCCGAGAAGTGAAGAAGTGAAAGGAAGAATCTTCACAACCGGTGCGGCCGGTTTCCCCGGATGTGTTCATATCGAAGGGGATGAAAACGGGAAAAAGGATTTCTCCCAGATCATTGAGCTTGCAAAGACATTGAATGCACCGACAGAAATAGAGACCGGAAAGATTGTGGGAGGATTTGCCCACGAGCAGGTTTTTGCTCTTGCTGATAAAGTAGTGGATGCAGTGAAGTCCGGCGCGATCAAAAAGTTCTTCGTTATGGCCGGCTGCGACGGTAGAATGAAGTCAAGAGAATACTATGAGCAGTTCGCGGAAAAGCTTCCGAAGGATACGGTAATCCTGACCGCCGGCTGTGCCAAGTATCGTTACAACAAACTCAATCTCGGCGACATCGGCGGAATTCCGAGAGTTTTGGATGCAGGCCAGTGCAATGACTCTTACTCCCTTGCGCTGATTGCGCTCAAGCTGAAGGAGGTATTCGAGCTGAATGATATCAATGAGCTTCCAATCGCATATAATATCGCCTGGTATGAGCAGAAGGCCGTCATCGTACTTCTGGCCCTCTTGTCGCTCGGCGTGAAAAATATTCACCTTGGGCCCACGCTGCCGGCATTTTTATCACCGAATGTTGCAAAGGTTCTGGTTGAAACCTTTGGAATCGGCGGAATCGGCACGGTGGATGAAGATATCAAAATGTTCCTGGGAGCGTAAAAAGCCAAGCCATCCGACGAGTAAAAATAGAGACTGACCGGTACGATATAAGTGCAATCACCAACCAAAAACCAGTGGTTGCGTGGCTGCACTTATTTTTTATTAATGGAGGCAGCATTGATCTGACGAAGGGCTTGGGCTGTCCGGACTTTGCACAGGCGAGGCTAACTTTTTATCGACACCCCCGGTGAAACCAAGCATCCTTTTATTTCATACTGCGTGCATGATAATACAAAATAAGAAGAGAATAAGCACATTGAGATAAACAGAAGTTTGATGAAGGAGGAAAGTAATGGCAGTCAAAAAAGATATGATCATCACAAAAGATATGACCATCGGTGAACTGGTTAGGAATCATCAGGAAACAATTCCAATTTTAATGGAGTTCGGTATGGGATGTGTAGGCTGCCCTTCCGCTCAGTCGGAGACACTGGAAGAGGCGGCTTCAATTCATAACATCGATATTAACCAATTGATTGAGAAGCTGAATAGCGCTGTAAAAAATTAGCGGCAGGGCAGTCATATGAGTTTGTTTTTAGGAAACTATATAGAACTTATGGTGGAAGAGCACCGGAATATTAAAAGAATGCTTGTCGTAATCCGGAAATATTGCTATAGAGTGTTAGAAGACGACAAGGATCTGGACTATGGAGACTTCTTTAAGATCATTGACTTCGTCAGGAATTACGCGGACAAGCACCATCATGGAAAAGAAGAGCTGATCTTGTTCGACAAAATGATAAAAGAGCTTGGGCTTGCCGCGGAAAAGCTTGTCAAGCATGGCATGCTGGTGGAGCATGATCTGGGGCGGCTGCATATGCAGCAGCTTGAAGCGGCAGTGCGAAAAGTGATGGATGGTGATGACGAAGCCAGGCTGGATGTGATTGCAAATGCGGTATCGTACACAGATTTGCTCCTGCGGCACATCGAAAAGGAAGACAACGTAGTGTTTGAATATGCACAGCGAAATCTTTCCGGGGAAGTGCAGGAAACACTGGAACAGGAATGCGCTGTGTTTGAGGAAGAGGCCGGAAGCAATCATATTCAGAAAAAATATACGGACATGATTGCAGAATTCGAAGAAAAGCTGAAATAACATGAAATATCCCTACCGCTAACCCTCAGGTGGGGTTATTTTTTATTCAAGAGGAAAAGACGAAAGCAGGAAGCACCATGAGTGTTTACCGTAAGCCTTTTGTGGTAAATATATAATGTAGAGTTTAACACTGTTGAAATTAACGTTCGGCGGTGTTAAATTTTGACCGCGTCCTGGCACTCTCCAACAAAGAGTGCTAAAAGTACTGAAAGAGTGCTAAAGCGATGCAGACTTGCCGCTCGGGAAAGGAGGGATTTCAAATGAATGAGAAGCGAGATCTTTATGAAGTGCTTGGCATTAAAAAAGAGGCTTCAGCGGATGAAGTGAAGAAGGCTTTTCGGAAAAAGGCCATGGAATATCATCCTGACAAGAATCCCGGTGATAAGACGGCGGAAGATAAATTTAAAGAGGTAAATGAGGCGTACGAGATTTTATCAGATACGGATAAAAGAGAGAAATATGACCGGTTCGGATTTGCCGGCATCGATCCGAATGCGGCGTTCGGCGGCAGCTACAGCACTGAGCGGGGCTTCGGAGGGCAGAGTGGCGGCAGCCAGGCTCGCGGCAATTTCAGAGAGGATGATTATGAATTCTATGATTTTTCCGGGAGCGGCTTCGAGAGTATCTTCGGGGATTTGTTTGGAAGCGGCGGATTCGGCAGTGCGCAAAGGAGGACGGGACCCAGAAGAGGGGCCAACCTTCAGACAAGCATCAGCTTAACGTTTGAGGAAGCTGCCTTTGGTACGAAGAAGCGGATTAAGCTGAACGATAAAACCATTTCCATCACCATACCTGAGGGGATCGACAACGGTTCAAAGATTTCACTGAAGGGACAGGGACAGCCCGGTATGAACGGAGGGGCTAATGGAGATCTTCTTGTTCAGATCACTGTACAGCCCCATAGCAGGTTTGCCAGAAAAGGGCTTGATCTTTACGTCGATGTTCCTGTCCTGGTCACCCAGGCGGCTCTTGGTGCAAGTGTCATCGTTCCGACGCTCACAGACAAGGTTTCATACAAGGTTCCGGCTGGTACGCAGCCGAATACTGTGTTCCGGCTCAGGGGGAAGGGCATAAGGGATTCGAAAAGCAAAAAGATCGGAGATCTGTACGCAAAGGTTCTGGTCAAAATCCCGACGAATCTAACAAAGGAACAGAAAGATCTGCTTGAAAGGCTGGCCGATACCTTGCATTGAACAAGGAGCTGTGCACTTTTTTCATTAATTGGTGCACAGCTCCGTAGTGTTAATCGGCGAGAGCCGCCCTTATACTTATGATGGATTTCTTGTATCATCTTCTGTGTCTGACGCCTGATTCAGCTTCACATAGATAAAGAACGGAAGTCCGATCAGGATCAGCAGGAATCCATACATGACATATTCCGCTCCGGCTCCGAACACCGTATATACCGCATAGTAGAAGGCGATCAGGCTGACGGCCCCTTTTTTGATAAAGCCGAAGACCCTGACGGGTTTGTCATATTGGATTGACAGCATCAGATCCGCAGCCGCACCAAAAGCATAAAAGACTAAAAATGACATGACCGCCAGAAGCACCAGAAAATTGTAGATGCTGGCGCTCGTATTGAAATAGCTTAAAAACATGACGGCTGTCATGAGAATACCGTTTAGGATCAGCGAGAAATCGGGAGTTTTATACTTGGGATGAGTCCGGGCAAATTTCTTCGGAAACAGACCCTGTTCTCCCAGTGAGTAGGCGACACGGGCGCCGGACATAATCCAGGCTCCTATGCATCCGAATGCAGATACAACGACTCCCAGGGAGATCAGACCGCCGGCCCAATATCCGCCTGTGGCACGCTGAATGATATCGGAAAACGGGGATGAGGATGCAGCCAACTCGCCCTGGGGCATATTTCCTGATGCCAGAATGATCAGAACCAGATAAACTACAATGACGAAGCCTGTTCCGATTAAGGTTGCTTTCTTTACCGTTTCCGCATCTTTGACTTCGCCGGCATTGACACTGGCGCCTTCAAATCCGATGAAGGACCAGAGGGCAAACGCAACAGCGAAGGATAGAGAGGAAAAGCCGTTCAGTTCGGGGCTGCTTACCGTGTTGAAATTTGCAGGCTCGAAATGAGGGATTGCTATAACGATGAACAGCGCCAGGGGAAGCAGCTTGGCAAGGGTCAGAACCAAATTGAGATTTCCGGCCGCCTTCACACCAAAGTAGTTGATGGCTGTGTAGATCCAAATTACGACCACCGATAACAGGATCTGATACAGAGGCTCCTCATTCAGGACAGGCAAAAAATACCCGGCATAATTGAGTCCGCCCACAATAATCGCTCCGTTGGCGATCCAGCACCCGCACCAGTAGGACCAGCCTACGATAAAAGCGGGAAGATCACCAAAGGCTTCTTTTGTATAAGCGATGGCAGATCCGGTCACCGGGTTGCGCTTTCCCAGCCGTCCAAAGGAGATGGCAAGGAAGACCGTGCCCAGCCCCGTGATGAAAAGCCCTAAAAAAGCAGCTTTGGGGTTGCTCAATTGAGCAAACCCCTGCGGCAGCATATAGATTCCGGTACCGATCATCTGGCCTACAATAATAGCGGTTGCAGACCAGAGACCGATTTCTCTTTTTAAATTTCCAGGTCGTTCTTCAAGATTGCCGGTTATGGATGGATCATCCGTTTTACGCTTGTAATCTTTCATAAGAATACCAATCAGTTGCTTTCCTCAATCTGTTCCAGCTTCTGTGCGGAAATCGCCCTTTTTCTGATATAGAAGGAGGCCACGATGCCCACGACGCTGACAACACCCAGGTAAGTGAAAACGTAGGTATATCCTTCACCGCCAAAGTTATCCAGCCAGGATCCGAACAAAGTCCACATGAAGAAGTCCGGGGAGTATCCGATGACAGACGCGATGCCGACTGCTGTTCCCATGACGAGAGCGGGAATTCTTGTTTCGCTGGCGATGGAGAACATGATTCCGTATAGTGCAAGGCCAAACAGGCCCGGCAGCAGGGTATAGTAGCTTACCAGGGTAACGTTGGCTGTCGACGGAATCGCCAGTACACCAAAGTAGAGCAAAGCAAGAATCGTAAACAGAATCATGAACCAGCGGCTGGTGGAATGGAATACCTTGTCTGCGATAATGCCGCTGACTGGAGCCAGAAGATAGAAGATATAAGTTCTGATGATGGACAGGGCTCCGGATTCTTCCGGGGTAATTCCGACCACTTCCGTCAGATACGGGGTAAACATGGTTCCTCCGCTGTAGCCGACGGTATAGGCGGCAAAAATAATGAAGGCAAAAACCCAGACGGTGGGATTTCTGAGAACCTCTCCTACCTGGTTTACCTTGAATTCGTTGATCTTTACGTCTGTTGAAATGTAGAGCCTTTCCTTGACAAAGAAAAATACCAGTATGGCTGCGACCAGCGTGCTGGCAGCATAGGTCAGTACACAGATGGTGAATTTTGCCGATCCGTCAACTCCCATATTCGATAGATTCAAAGCGACAGAGTTTACGATGGCACCCGTTACGCCATTGCCCAGATAGTAAAGGCCGAACATGAATCCCTGCTCCTGCTCCGTTCCTATCATTCGGATGGTTTTCATCAGAGAACCCCAGAACACAAAGGTGGTAGAGAAAGCAAACAGGAACCAGATGAGCAAAGTGACCCCGTATCCTGACACCATGGTGAGGATTGCCGTAAGCACAGTCGTTGCAATCAGGGAAATCATGATACACTTTTTCGTAGACAACTTGTCTGCAATCATGCCTCCCGGGATATAAAGAGCCATGCACCCGATTGCATAAACCGTTGAGAGCACCCCAAGCTGAGTGTTGCTGATGGCGAGAGCCTCAAGCTGCCAGTCGTAAAATACATAACGGATATATGGGATCAGATAAATTGACCCTCCGGCAACGCCAAGAGACAAGATTGCCAGATATTTGCTAGCTCGACTCATAGAAACCTCCTTAAAAATAATAAATAGAAAAAACGTATCTATAATATCAGTCCCTCCCGGGCGGACCCGGCGGGTCCAGTGCCGGCGGTATCCGCCCATTCGGGATTGGTATCACTTCTTGATGTACAGGGCGTCTACGGCGCAGATTCCTTTTTCATAAACAAATACAGGGTTGATGTCCAGTTCTGCGAGATCATCCGTACGTTCGGCCGCCATTTCTGAAATCCTGACGATAGCTTCCGACAGTGCGTCAATGTCTCCTTTCGGCGTACCTCTGTAGCCGTCCAGGATCCGGAAGCTTTTCAGGCTCCGTATCATATCGTCCGCTTCTTTTTTGGATACCGGGGCAAGCGACATGGATACGTCCTTGAAAATTTCCACAAAGACTCCCCCGAGGCCAACCAGAACACACGGCCCGAATTGAGGATCGTTGTTCACGCCCAGGATGACTTCCGTACCTTTTTCCGCCATGCTGCAGATCTGTACGCCCTTGATAAGAGGGTTTTCGAAATGCGTTGCGGCATTCTGCAGGATGGTATCGTATGCCTCCATCGCCTCGTCGGGGGACTGCAAATTCAGAATGACGCAGCCCACATCGGATTTGTGCAGGATATCCGGGCTGTCAATCTTTGCAACCGCCTTTTTCAGCTTCAGGCGGGTAAATATTTCTCCGGCTTCCTCTCTTGAACGGGCAACCTCAAAGATTCCGCAGTCGATCCCGTATTCCTGAACCAGTATTTTGCTTTCACTTTCTGTCAGGGCGGTACCGCTGCCGGCTTCTTGTGGTTCTGCGGCGGCCGGCAGGGTGATGTCTGCCGATTTTGAGGCTGTCATTGAGCCGACGCCGGCAGAATTTGAACCTGCCAGTACGGCAATGTCCAGATTGCGATCCTCCGGCCTGTAGCATGCAAAATCAAGAATGTTCCTGATGATTTTCAAGGCATAGAGGGAGGTAGGGAGAACCGGGACACCGATGGCCTCCAGCTTCTTGACATAATCCCTGTTACGGGTATTCTCTGCAAAAGGCAGCATCAGGCAGGGTTTTGCCCAGTCTTCCTTCATAACACGTTCCAGAGCTTCGGACATATAATAAATGGCATTGTCCGAAATCTCTTCTAAAAGCGTATAGCCGATGGACACAATTCCGACGGAGGGGTCCTTCATGACCGCCTCGCAGACAGCGGAAAATTTATCGATGTCGTAGGAAAGGGAAGCAGTGGAATCCAGCGGATTGTTGACGGTTGCATAGCCAGGAAGGATCGCTTCCAGTGCTTTAACAGTATCTTCGTTGAAATCAGGGTAATGCAGACCGACGATCTGTCCCAGGTCGGCACAGATGCCCGTTTCCCCACCGGACAGACTGATACTGGAAAATCCGCTTTTTTCCGGCAGCTTTTTCAAAACTGCCAGCGCCTGTGCTGTTGAAATCAGTTCTTCCAGATCATCAACGCGGATCACCCCGAACTTCTCAAAGAGGGCGTCGAATACTTTATCACTGCCGGACAGGCTCCCGGTGTGGGAGGCAGCCAGGGCCTGACCCTTTTCAGACCGTCCCGTCTTCAGTACGACGATGGGCTTGTGTTTCAGCGCCGCCTTCTTCAGAACAGCCGCCAGTTTTCCAGGCTGCTTGCTACCCTCCATGTAAAGGGCAATTACCTGCGTGTCCTCGTCATCTACCAGAAAGTCCAGATAATCCTCAATGGTGGTAATTTTTCCGTTGCCGGATGAAATTGCGTAGGAAAACCGGATGCTTGCAGCCTCCATCATGGAAAGGACAAGCTGTCCGCTTTGGGAAACCACTCCGACTGCGCCTTTTCTCTCCCTCTCATTCGAGATGAATGCATAGGGATAGATCATATCCACATAATTGGCATATCCGGCACAGTTGGGTCCCATCAGAGCAATGTCCAACTCTCTGCAGAGCTCTTTGAGCCGGTTTTCCGCCTCAATGCCCTCCTCGGTGCCCACCTCGCTGTAGCCGCTGGCAAACACCACGGCCCCGCGTACGCCTTTGGCGGCGCCTTCCCGCAGAAAGCCTTCCACGGTGGACATGGGCGTTGCAATGACCAGAAGCTCAACAGGTTCCGGCAGATCGGATATGGAAGGATAACAGCGCACACCCTGAACCTCATCCCTTTTCGGATTGATGAAATAATAATCCCCGGGCTTCATGTAACGGATGATGTTTCTGCAGGTATCGCCGCCAAAGCCCTCTTTTTCACTGGCTCCAACGACGGCCACCTTTTTTGGCTTTAATAACTTGTTGATATCCATGCTTACTCTCCTCGTATTATTGTAACGCCTCGGCTAAATTTCTTTTTTTTTGGTCTCCGCCAGTCCTCTCCGGAAAACCAGTTCGTTTTTCGGATTGTTCTTCCCTTTTTCCAGGAAGAAGCTGTCGATTCCCTTCCAGGTCAGCTCGGGATCAAATAATGCACCGGAGGCTGCCAGAGCGCCCAGCATAACAATGTTGGCCCCTTTTGGATTTTCCAGCTCGTCGGCAATGGCGGTAGCCTCAACTTCGTATACCTGAACATCCTTTCGGAAATCATACTGATCGATCAATGTTTTGTTTGCAATGACCACGCCGCCGGGAACTACGTTTTTTTCAAATTTTACGAGAGACGGCATATTCATGACGACCAGGACATCAATTTTTGTCACGAAGGGGCTGGCTATTTTTCCGTCGGAAATCTTAACGTTGCAATTGGCGGTTCCGCCCCTCATCTCGCTTCCGTAGGAGGGAATCCAGGTTACGTTTTTTCCGGCATCCACGCCGGTTTTTCCCATGATGAGTCCCGCCGTCAGAACACCCTGACCTCCGAATCCGGCAAAAATCAGATTCATGCTTTGCCACCTCCTTTAAACTCACCCAGCGGATATACCGCCTGGACCACCTGATTGATATGCTTGCATGCATTCAGCGGAGTCATCCCCCAGTTGGTCGGACAGGGTGACAGGATCTCGACCAGACTGTATCCTATTTTATTTTTCTGAGCTTCAAAGGCTTTCCGGATGTATTTTTTCGTCTTGGTGATTTCTTTCACGTCCGTCATGGTTCCCCTCGCCAGGTAAGCGACATCCAGTGTGCCCATGAGCTTCATCACATCCAGCGGTTTGCCCGTAGCGGAAACATCCCTGCCGTATGGTGAGGTTGTGGTGCGCTGATTCTCCAAGGTGGTGGGGGACATCTGTCCTCCGGTCATGCCGAAGTTGTTATTGTTGATCAGGATGACGGTAATATTTTCATTGCGAATCGCGGAGTACATCGTTTCTGAAAAACCGATGGCCAGGGCGTCTCCGTCTCCCTGATAAGAAAAAACCATATTGTCCGGCCGGCAGCGTTTGATGCCGACCGCTACGGCAGCAGCACGTCCGTGCTGGGACTGAACGATATCGACCCCATAAGTGTCCGGCATAAGGGAGGAACATCCGACGGCAACCGAGCAGATTGCGCCCTTGTCCTCGCCCATTTCTTCCAGAACCTCGGCGATGAGGCGGTTTACAATGCCATGTCCGCAGCCGGGACAGAATTTATGATCCACATACAGGATTTTTGAACGTCGTTTTTCCATTTCAGTAAACCTCCTTTGCGTTGCCGGCAAAGATGTCCTTCACGGCGGATAAGATTTCCTCGGTCTCATAGACCTTCATCCCGCCGCGGATCGGATAGGTCGGCCTGCATCTTGCTGCCATAACGACGTCTTCGATCATCTGGGAGAGACAGGACATTTCCACGCTGGCGAAGTACTTTGCCTTCTCCAGCTTTTCAAAGGCCTTGACCGGGAACGGATAGAGTGTTATGGGCCGAATCAATCCTACCTTATAGCCTTCTTTCCTGGCCATTTCCACGACTTCCGCACAGATTCTGGAGGAGATCCCGTAGGCCACCAGCACCAGTTCTGCGTCATCGGTCTGGACTTCTTCCCATCTCTGTTCCTTTTCCGCCATTTTATCGTATTTGCTTTTGAGGTAGTTGTCATAATCAAGATTGTAATACATGATGGACGTGTGGCGTTTGTTCGGGCCGTCGCCTTTTCCGTTCATAGCCCATGGCATGGCGTCCTGATTATGGTTTTTAAGCTCCGGAAAATCCACCGGTTCCATCATCTGAGCAATGGAAGCATCGGACAGGATGATGACCGGATTGCGGTATTCTTCCGCCTTGTCAAAGGCCAGGCTCATGAAATCAACCGATTCCTGAACGGAATTCGGAGCGAGAACCATACAGCGATAATCTCCGTGGCCGCCGTTTTTCACAGCCTGCCAGTAATCGCCCTGGCCGGTAAAGATATCCGCCAGACCGGAACCGTAGCGTTGCACATCGACAACGACGCAGGGAAGCTCGGCGGAAGCGATGTAAGAGATCCCCTCCTGCATCAGGCTGAATCCCGGCCCGGAGGAGCTGGTAAAAGCCCTGGCGCCGGCAGCGGCCGCACCGTATACCATTGATATTCCGGATATTTCGGACTCCGTCTGAAGAAAGACACCGCCAACCTCCGGCATTCTCCAGGATAAATATTCTAAAATCTCACTTTGCGGGGTAATGGGATAACCGGCAAAAAAACGGCATCCCGCGCGAATGGCAGCCTCGGCGATTGCGTCGTTTCCCTTCATCAGTTTCTTTGTCATGCCTTCGCCTCCTCTTCCAATATCTCATATACATAATCCGGGCAGACGTTGTAACAGATCCCGCAGGTGATACATTTGTCCTGGTCAACTTCCGTTGTTATGTATCCGGCGCTGTTGATGGGGCCGGTCATGGCAAGAGCATCCTTCGGACAGTTTACCACGCAGTACTGGCAGCCCTTGCAGGATTCTCTGTGAATGATAAGCTTCTCCATAATATCCTCCGTCTATATATCAGGGGTGTCAAAGGTATCGGGAACAAACAGTTCACGCGCCACCTGCCTTGTTGTTTTCTTCTCAGCCGCCGCCTTTTCAAAGACCAGCCGGGTATTCTTCCGGATCAGGGATTCGGTATCCTGCACGATGGCTTCCGGTACGCAGGGAACCAGCCCAAATACCGCCACATCGTAGATGCGGATTCCTCCGAGATTTGTCACGAAATCCACACAGATATCCACGCCCATTTCTGCAAGGATTTCATCTGCTTCCGCCGTAACGGGGATATTGGCCGCTTCTACGATCAGACTGGCCTTTACTCTGTGGGCATTATCCTTGTTGATGACGTCTTCCAGCGCCGCAGGAACCAGAATATCACAATCGACGTCAAGCCACTCCGAATTCTTCAGCACCTGGTAGCCTGGTTCAAAGGCGCTCTGATCCAGTTCTCCCTTTGGCTTTCTTGTTGCAATGAGCTTCTTGACGTCCAGACCGTCCTGACAGACGACCAGACAGTTTGCATCTGCAATGCCCACCACCTTATATCCCATTTTGTCCAGGCTGTTGGCCATGGAAGCGCCCACGCATCCGAAGCCCTGAAGAACGACTCTTGCGCCATTCTTGCCTGACTTGATTTTCCAGGCCTCATCCATTCCGGCGGCACAGCCGTAGCCGGTGATCATATCGTACATTTTGAAGCCGTCATAGGTCATTTCGCAAAGCTTGTCATGTTCTTCGATGCACTTGAGGATTCTGGGATCCGTCTTCATTTCCTTTGTGGCCGGCAGGCCGATTCCAAGCTCGTCCAGGATATCAAGCACATCTCCGTAATCGACGCCAAGGTCTCCGCCTATGGACACGCCGGCTTTGATATAGGGAGCCATTGCGATCAGGTATCTTCTTAAAACATCCCTTGCATCAGGGGCCTTGTAATCATAGGCAATTCCCCCCTTGCAGCCTCCGGTGGTGGCAGATTCGGCGGCTTTGTATTTGTATCCCATTGTGGTTGCCAGACGAACGACTTCTTCTTTTGTTACCGTCGGATGCATTCGCGTTCCGCCTCCGCAGTAATGGTTTACAAAGTTGTAAGCACAAAGCCATCCTTTTGCATCACTTTCCACATCGTTCCATTCGACTATTGCATAAGGTCTTTTTTCCATTGATATCTCCTCCATACATTGACATCCTGCCCGGCTCAACCGAGTCGGGCAGAATTTCGTCGTGCTCCTTTTGTTCCCCAACAAGCGCTTGTTTGATTAAAGTGTATATGCATACGGGATTTGATGTCAACGGCAAAAAAATGGACGAATACTTGTGTTCTAAGGTAAAATGATTCTGTATGTGTTGAAATTTGAAGGATAAATATTTTATCCAAAAGATAAAATCAGTTAGCGTATACGTGTATATTTTAGAATATGCTAATTTTGTTGCAGTGCGGGATATACGTGTGTTATATTTATAACAAAGAAACAACAGAAAAAGAATAGTATGAGCAGAAAAGGACAAAGAATTCATTGAAACAAAAGGGAGTGATCGGTTGGACATAACATCTCTTCGGTACATGGCTATGGAGAATATTCTATCGAAAATACACAGCGGAGAATTTTCCCAGGATAAAATCATCACAGAGACTATGGTCTGTGAATCCTTGAATATCAGTAGAACGCCTGCCCGTGAGGCGCTCATTGAACTGGTGGCAAACGGAGTGTTGGAACGGGTGCCCAGAAAGGGCTATGCAATCACCAAGTTTGACCAGAAAACAAAACTGGACGCCTACGAGATCCTGGGAAATCTGGATGCGTTGGCGGCCAAGCTTGCACTTCCGAACATGACGGATAAAGACTTGAACAAAATGCGGGAACACATCGATCTGGCAAACGTAGCGATTAAATATAACAATTATCCCGCCTACTGCGAACAGCAGGAAAACTTCCACAACGTATATATCAGCAAGTGCGATAACAAGCAGCTGATTGCACTGTTAAAGCAGATAAAAGCAAATCTTGACCGGTATACGTATTACAGCAGCGATGAGTCGGAGCTCTATTCCATCTGCGCCTCCATGAACAAGGAGCACAGCGAAATCGTGGCGCTTTTTGAGAAGGGCGATAAAAATGCACTATTTGAATACCTGTCGGATAACCACTGGTCGACAAAGGTTATGGACTTGATTTAGCCGGTAAAGGCTGTGGATTTGATTTAGCCGGCCCGAGCTGCGGACCTGTTTATGCCGGTCAGAGCTGCGGACCTGATTGAAATCTGATTTGACAAGGAGGGAGAATCAATGGAACAGACAATGTTTACAAACGAGATGGTTTTATCCTGGCTTCAGTATTTCTCCAAGAATGTTGAGATCAATCTCACAGGAGTGAGAATGCTGGATATTACGGGAAAGAACAGGAACCTGATTCCAACCGTTATGAGTAGCCGTGCAGTTCTGGTCTTTACGGATGCCGGTCATCCGGACATCTTTTATGACATGTGGAACGCGGGGCTGGGAGACTGCGATATCTGGTACAACGAGGGCTCAGACCCCTCCGGCGAGATGAAACGCGATAAACTATCTCACATGATCGACCGCGGGATTAATGCATCTGCAGCCATGCTGATTTTGAACCCCGACGCTGCGACGAATTATCAGATCGGGATTGAAAACAGCCGTTTTTCATACGGTTCTGTCCGTTATGTATGCAGGGAGGTTCGTGCTGTTATTATGAATAAGCTCAATCTCGGCGACCGGGTTAATATCTGCATCATTTCCGGTGAGAGCATTGCGGTGGAGGCTGCCATGATTGCCGGGGAGGGCAGCGTGATTGCTGTCGAGTATGATGTCAGAGACCGGGATACCATGGAAGAGAACGTTGCAAAATTCGGACTGAAAAATGTAACGGTTGTGGAATCACTGGAAGAGGACACCCTGAACGCACTTCCGGTTCCGGACATTGCGTTTATCGTAGCTTCTCCGAAGATCGGCAGTGAGATCAAGAGCCTTCTTGCGGTAAACCCTTCAATGGAATTTGTAATTTACACACTGGACTTCGAAGTGCTGTCTTCACTATCCTCCCTGCTGCATGAAAACGGTCTGGAGCGCACGGAGGCACTCCATATCGAGGTGTCGCGGGTCAACAGCAAAAACATGATAGAACCTTTTCCGGACCCATGGCTGATCTCCTGCAGAGCAGCGGCGTGTGATTGAGTTCAAGGGGTTCTACGGCATATGATGTGCAAATTTTCAAAATACTCTACTAAAAGGAACTGACTCGCTGTGATTGTAGATAAAAGGATACAAATAAGGATACAAATATGAATACGAATACAAATAAGGATGAAAGGTAGCGGGATGAAAATCGTATTTCTTGACGTGAAAACCCTGGGCTATGAAATCGATGTGTCGGGGCTTCACAAATACGGCGAAGTCGTGATCTGTGACCATGTTCCGGACGAAAAGGCAGGAGGCCTGATTTCGGACGCTGATATTGTGATAACGAATCAAAACAAGCTTGGTGCAAAGAATCTTCAGGATGCAGGCAAGCTGAAACTGATCTGCGCCGCAGCGACAGGCTATGACAATATCGACGTCGCCTACTGCAAAGAGCACAATATAGCGGTAACAAATGTTCCCGGGTATGCGGCGAAAAGTGTTGCGCAGCATACTTTTGCCATGCTGTTTTATCTGATTTCACATTCCCGGTACTATGATGACTATGTCAAAAGCGGTGAATATTCCAATTCGACGGACGTCCTTCACACGGGTAAAGACTTCTTTGAACTGGAAGGCAAAATCTGGGGAATTATCGGTTTGGGCGAAATCGGAAAGCAGGTGGCGGCTCAAGCGGAATGCTTCGGATGCAAAGTGGTATATTATTCCACAACCGGGGAGAACCGAAGCAGCAAATACCGGTCTGTAAATCTGGAAGTGTTGCTAAGAGAAAGCGATATCATTTCCATTCATGCCCCCTTGAACGAAAGAACAGCAAACCTGATTGCCATGGAGCAGCTCGGACTGATGAAACACACTGCGTATCTTCTGAACCTTGGGCGCGGCGGTATAATAAAGGAAAGTGATCTGGCAGAGGCCCTTTCAAACGACCTGATTGCCGGCGCGGGGCTTGATGTCTTCAAATGGGAGCCATTGCCCGCGGAGAGCCCGCTGCTTGTGCTGAAAAGAAAAGACAATCTGCTTATGACACCCCACATCGGTTATGGAAGCAAGGAAGCAAGAGAGCGCCTGATGAAGACCGTATGTCAAAACATAGAGTCGTTTTTATCCGGAGGGCAATGCAACAGAGTATGAACAGCCCTTCGGTGCATATTTACAATGCATACAATTCATGTAAGAATGGTATGCTTTTTTATTTATATGATTAAAATTGAATTATAACAAATAATCGTCGAAATACATAAATTATTGTCGAATATTGTAAAATAATGTTTGCCCCCCCCATCGTTTGTATGATAGATTGATATCAATGAAGAGAGCTTTCTCATTTGAATTGGAGGATGATTTCTGGAAGTATTGGAAGGAAAGCGGTATTCGGATTACATCAACTGTGAAAAACTGCTGAAGCAAGAAGGAGAAACACAATATGAGAATGAATCTATCGAAAAAAATTGCGGTGTTCATCGGCATACTGGTGATCATTGCAACATCCACACTTGGGCTTATCGCGTTACGGATCAGCACAGATGCATTGGTGAATAATCAGGAAAACTCATTGCTGCAATATGCAGAAGAAAGCGCCGACCTGATCGATTTGGAAATTACCAAGCATTTATCGATTTTAAGTGAGGTTGCCGCAAGGGAAAGACTTGCGACCATGGACTGGGTCACGCAAAGAGAAGCTCTCATCCTGGATGTGGACCGGTTGGGATATCTGGATATGGCTGTCGTTTCGCCGGATGGGATGGCGACCTATGTGAAAAGCGGTGATTCGACACAGATTCAAGAGAAAGATATGCACTATATCACCAGGGCGATGAACGGAGAAGCGAACGTCTCGGAGGTCATGGTCAGCCCGGTAACCGGAAAAACGGTTCTTCTGGAATTTGCGCCGATCCGGTCCAACGGAACCGCCATAGCCGTCTTGATGGGCCGCAGAGACGGAACGTTCTTAAGCAATATCACGAATCAGATGGGAATCGGGGACCGGGGCTATGCGTTTATATTGAGCACTGCCGGCACCCTGTATGCGCATCCGAATGAAGATTATGTCTTGAATCAGGAGAATGTATTCAATGATATTGAGACGGACGGACCTTTGAAAGGAATTGGGATCGCACTGAAAGAACTTGGTCTGGGAACGAAAGGAATTGTGGATTACGAACTGGACGGAGAAATGCGCTTAACAGCTCTGGCTCCGATCCCGAATACGGACTGGACTTTGTGTACCGGCAACTATGAAAGCGATATCCTCGCAGGCATCAATACACTGAGGAATGTCATAATAGGGGTAGCTGCCGCCGTAGCAGCTCTCGCCGTTTTCTTCGCAATTCTGATCGGAAATCTCATCAGCAGACCGATCAGAAAGCTGAGCGAGGCTGCGGAAAACCTGGCGCTGGGTGATGTGGAAGTAGATATAAACGGTATTCGAAAATCGAAAGATGAGGTCGGCGATTTGCTGAATGCTTTCGGAAAAATGATTGAAAACATAAAAGGGCAGGCAGAGGGAGCCAAGAAAATCGCTGCCGGCGACTTGAGCCTGGAAATCATTCCCCACTCTGAAAAGGATGTTCTCGCCCAAAGCATGATGTCAGTGATTCGCACGCTGAGGGAATTAATAAAAGAAGCTGAGATGCTGACGGCTGCCGCTGTGGAAGGAAGATTAGAAAAACGCGGCGACTCCGCCAAATTTGAAGGCGGATTCAGGCGGGTTATCGAAGGATTCAACAATACGCTAGATGCGATTGTAGAACCACTGAATGTGGCACTTCCTTATATTGAAAAGATGGCAAACGGAGACAATCTGGAGGATCTGGAGAACAATTTCAGGGGAGAATATGCAGTGCTGATTTCAAACCTCTCCAAGGTCAAAGAATCACTCTACACTCTTCTTGGAGAATCGTCGAAGCTAGTGGAAGCAGCAGCGGAGGGAACCCTTTCCTACCGGGCCGATACGAGCAAAGTCAAGGGAGGATATGCTCAGATCATCGGCGGCATCAATGATACCCTCGATTCACTGGTCAATCCGTTAAACGTTGCAGCTGGATATATGGAGAAAATAGGCAAGGGGGAAATCCCGGAGAAAATCACAGAGGAATATAAAGGGGACTTCAACGATATCAAGAACAGCATCAATTCCTGCATCGACGGCCTTGCCGGTCTGGTGGAAGGAAGCAGCGTCCTTGGCAAAATGGCTGTGAACGACTTCGACAGCAAGGTAGATGGAGAGTATCTGGGCATTTACAACGAAATCGCGGAATCCGTCAACAAAGTATGCGACAGCATCAACTCGACCATCGGAGTCATCACAAATGTCTCGGAAGGAAGTCTTGAGGATCTGGAACGGCTGAAGAGTCTTGGCAGATTAAGCGGGAACGACAAGCTCATCCCGGCAGTTGTCACCATGATTGAGAGTATTAAATCCCTGGTCGATGAAACAGTCATGCTGTCTCGCGCTGCAGTGGAAGGAAAGCTGTCAACAAGAGGCGAGACCGATAAGTTCAAGGGCGAGTATGCCAGTGTTATTCAGGGAATCAATG
>JAVBVR010000021.1:0-37616 GCA_036677845.1 Anaerovoracaceae bacterium
AAAGACGTTGAGCTTTAACATGTATGACATCTGCTACACCAAAACGGTTGAGGACCGGAAGGCATATATCGAATATATCGACGAGCAATATAACGCTTCCAAGCTGACCGAAATCCTCAAGAATGTTACGGAAATCATAGGCGCTAAGATTTTAAATATTGCCGTACAGGATTACGATCCGCAGGGAGCCAGCGTGACAATCCTGATCTGCGAGGGAAGCGCGCCTCCGGAGTCCGAGGTTCATGTGGATAATCCTTCAGTTGTTGCTCATTTAGATAAAAGTCATATTACGGTGCACACCTATCCCGAGTACCATCCTGATGGGGGGGTCTGTACCTTCCGTGCGGATATTGACGTATCCACCTGCGGAGAAATCTCACCTCTGATGGCATTAAACTATCTGATTGAAAGCTTTGCTGCGGATATGATGACGCTGGATTACCGTGTCAGGGGATTTACCAGAGATATTACCGGGAAAAAGATGTTTATCGATCATAAGCTCAATTCGATCCAGAATTATATCAGTCAGGATCTGATCGACAAATACTATATGATCGACGTTAACGTATTTCAGGAGAATATTTTTCATACCAAGTGCAAGCTGAAGAGTTTCGACCTGGACAACTACTTTTTCAATTTTTCTGTGGATGATATTTCCACGGATGAGATCAACAGGATCACAGCAAAATTAAGAAAAGAAATGGACGAAGTATTCTACGGCAGAAATATGCCGGATAAGGTATAGTAGCAGGAGGTGCCGCAATGCTTTTAAAAAACAGTGATTTATGGTTTTCAGAATATTATATAGACGATGATGTGAAACTATCCCTCAAGATTGATGAGGTGCTCCATGTGGAACAAACCCCTTTTCAGAAGCTGGAAATGTTCCGTAACGAAACCTTCGGCGTTTTCATGGTACTTGACGGATATACCCAGGTGACGGAGAAGGATGAATTTGTGTATCACGATATGATCTGCCACCCTGCCATGTGCGTTAATCCCGAAATAAAAAATGTTCTGATCATAGGTGCAGGCGACGGCGGTACGGCGAGAGAAGTCGCAAGATATAAAACGATTGAAAAGATCGACATGGTTGAAATCGATGAAGCAGTTGTGAGAGCCTGCCAGAAGTATATGCCCTCAACTTCGTCCGTATTTACCAGTGAACCAAGGCTGAACCTGATGTTTGACGATGGTCTGAAATTCGTTCATGAAGCTCCGACAGGAGCCTATGACCTGATCCTTGTGGATTCCACAGATCCGGCGGGCCCGGGAGAAGGGCTGTTTACCGTAGGCTTTTATCAGGATTGTTATCGAGTGTTGAGCGACAAGGGAATCCTGATCAACCAGCATGAAGGAGCCTTCTACGAAGGTGACATCGAAGAGATGAAAAAAGCTCATGCCAAAATCAAGAAAACCTTCCCGGTCGCAAAGGTCTTCGGATTTAATACCCCAACCTATGCTTCCGGTTACTGGTATTTCGGATTCGCATCAAAGACATTCGATCCGGTTGCTGATATGAAGCCGGAAACCTGGAGGCAGTTCGGCTTACAGACCAGATATTATAATGTAGATCTCCACAAGGGCGCCTTTGCTCTGCCAAATTATGTGCAGGACATTCTGGCCTCGGTGGAAGTATAAGCAAACATGATTAAGGGAGGAACTACAGGGTTCCTCTTTTTTTTCGCGAAATCCCGTGGGCAGTTTATGTTGTAAAAACTGTTTGCGATTCGTATTGTAAAATGAGATAATAAAGGAAACTGCTGTAGCAGGGATCAAAAAGTCGATTTAAAAACTAAGGAAGAGGACATTGCGGGTGAAGCTATGAAGGACAGTTTCGGCAGAGAAATAAGCTATATGAGAATATCGGTTACAGATCGGTGCAACCTGCGGTGCAGGTATTGTATGCCGGAGGAGGGAGTCGAAAATCTGGGCCATGACAAGATCTTGTCTTTTGAGGACATTGCAAGGATCGTGAAGGCCTCGGCGGAATTGGGAATTGCGAAATACAGGCTTACCGGCGGTGAGCCGCTGGCTCGAAAGGGTATTGTAAGCCTTGTGGAAAGCCTGGCGAAAACGGAAGGGGTAAAAGAGCTGGCAATGACCACTAACGGAACCATGCTGGCGGACAAGGCGGCTGCGCTGAAGGAAGCCGGCCTGAAAAGAGTAAACATCAGTGTGGATTCTCTGATCTATCATAAATATGAGGAGATCACTCGTGGAGGAGATCTGGACGCTGCTTTCGAGGGTGTAAACGCGGCGATGAAAGCGGGACTGACTCCGCTGAAGCTTAATGTAGTGATCATGAAAGGCTTTAATGATGATGAAATCCTCAATTTTGTCCAGCTGACCATCAATCATCCGATTGATATCCGCTTTATCGAACTGATGCCGATAGGACACAACGGAAAAAACAACGAGTATCATTATATGGCCAGTGAGGAAATCAAAAAGAGACTGCCCGGCCTGATCCCGATGAACAAGCGGGAGGGAGTGGCACAGCTCTATAAATATCCGGAAGCTCTGGGCAGCATCGGCTTCATAAGCCCTATGAGCAATCACTTCTGCGGCAGCTGCGACAAGATCCGGCTTACGGCGGATGGCAAGCTGAAGCCGTGTCTGCATTCAGACGAAGAAATCGACCTGAATGAAGTTCTCAGGACCAATGATGATGCGCTGTTGAAAGACACGATCCGGAATGCGATTCTTAGGAAAGGGGACAAGCATCATCTGAACGATGGGGCAAAGCCCGTAGACCGCGAGATGAGTCAGATTGGAGGCTGAAATGGGAGACTTGACGCATATGGATCAAAACGGACGGCCAAGGATGGTCAATGTGGGTGAGAAGGAAGACACCCCGAGGGTTGCCGTTGCCAGAGGAACCATTACCATGAAACCGGAGACATTACAGCGGATTATGGACGGAACGATGAAAAAGGGAGATGTGCTTTCCGTTGCCCAGACAGCTGGTATCATGGCGGCAAAGAATACGGCATCGGCCATACCGATGTGCCATAATATATTCATAACCGGTGTTGAGATGAATTTCACAATCGACGGGGAAAACTCTGCGATCCATATCGAAGCCAGCGCGAGCACTGTCGGAAAGACAGGGATTGAAATGGAATCCCTTCATGCGGTTTCCGTTGCAGCGCTGACGATATATGATATGTGCAAGGCAATTGACAGAGGAATGCGGATTCACGATATCAGGCTGGTGAAAAAATCCGGCGGTAAATCAGGGGACTTTATAAATGAATGATGAGATTAAAGGAGGCTAAAAATGGCGAAAGTATTATCCATCAATACCAGTGACAAAACGGGTGTGGTAAAGCATCCTGTGGAAGAGGCGGAGTTTGCGGAAGGCGGCATCAAGGGTGACGCGCATTTTGGTCTGGATGAAATCAGGCAGGTAAGCCTTCTGGCTGACGAGAGCGTAGACAAGATGAGGGCGATGGGGCTGACGCTGGATGCGGGTGTTTTTGCTGAGAATATCACGACACAGGGGATTGAATTGAAAACATTGCCTATCGGAACAAAGCTGAAAATCGGTGAAACCATTCAGGAGGTTTCAAAAATAGGCAAGGAATGTCATCACGGCTGCGCTATCAAACAGCAGACCGGTTCCTGCATCATGCCTACAGAAGGCATTTTCACTAAGGTGCTTCAAGGGGGAACGGTAAGAACCGGAGACAGTATCGAATTATTGTAATGAAAGGAAACCGGCCGCCAAAGAAAACTATAGAAGTGCTTCATTTATATTGTATACATTGGAAGGATAGTATTGCTTTTACCGATCATACTACTATATAATAATTCTAATGTTTTTTTATGCGGCGGGATGGTATAATATAACCTAAAAACGGAAACACATTTGTTAAAATATGGAGGAAAAAATGGCAAAGGTTAAATTTACGGAAACGATTTTACGGGACGGCCACCAGTCATTGATCGCGACGCGAATGACCACCGATGAAATGGTTCCTGCACTGGAGATTCTGGATGGTGTCGGGTATCACGCGATGGAAGTATGGGGTGGTGCGACCTTTGACGCGTGTCTCAGGTTTTTAAATGAAGACCCCTGGGAACGTTTAAGGACGGTCAGGAAATATGTAAAAAACACAAAGCTTCAAATGCTCCTGAGAGGACAGAATCTTCTCGGATATAAGCATTACGCCGACGATGTGGTGGATGAGTTTGTTAATAAGGCCGTCGGAAACGGTATTGATATTATCCGGATTTTCGATGCGCTGAACGACACAAGAAACCTCCAGAAGGCGATTGAAGCCACAAAGAAATACGGAGGACACGCACAGGGAACCATTTCCTATACGATCAGTCCTGCCCACACCAATGAGGTTTTCATCCAGCTTGCCAGAGAAATTGAACAGATGGGAGCCGACTCTCTCTGCATCAAGGATATGGCCGGCCTGCTGAGTCCGTATAACACGTCGGAACTGGTCAAGGAGATTAAAAAATCGGTCAAGATTCCCCTTGAACTCCATACCCATGCGACCAGCGGATTGGGAAGCATGACTTATATGAAAGCAACGGAAGCCGGAGTTGATATTATTGATACCGCTCTGTCACCCTTTGCCGAGGGTACGTCCCAGCCTCCCACAGAGCCGATCGCGTATGCGTTTAAAGGAACGGAGTATGATCCGGAACTGAATATGGATCTTCTGAATCATGCTGCGGAGTATTTCCGGCCGATCAGAGAAAAATACATTGCAAATGGTTTGCTTGATCCGAAACTGATGGGAGTCGACATCAATACCCTGATCTATCAGGTTCCGGGAGGTATGCTGTCCAACCTGGTCTCCCAGCTGAAACAATCCAACGCCATGGATAAGTATGAGGAAGTGCTGAGAGAAGTTCCGAGAGTAAGAGAAGATCTGGGTTATCCGCCTCTCGTAACGCCCACAAGTCAGATTGTAGGAACCCAGGCTGTTTTAAACATTGTTACGGGAGAACGTTACAAAATGGTTCCCAACGAAGTCAAACAGCTTGTGAAGGGTATGTATGGAAAGACCACCGTTCCAATCAAGGAAGAGATCATTAAGAAAATCATCGGCGATGAAGAGGTTATTACCTGCAGGCCTGCTGATCTCATTGAACCGGAACTGGAAAAAATCAAGAGAGAAGTAGCGCAGTATGCGGAACAGGATGAAGACATTCTGACAAGAGCCCTGTTCCCGCAGCCTTCAATCGAGTTCTTTAAATACAGAAATGCGAAGCGCTATCAGATCGATTCCACTTTGCTCAATGAAGAGGATATGGTATATCCGGTATAAGTGTCATCTTAAGTTTATAACAAATGCCCGTCTTGCTGACGGGCATTGTTTTTTGCCTCACCGGAGTCTGGCTTGCCGGATCAGAAACAATTAGCCGATATTTGTTGATGAAGGGAAAATGGCATAGCAATTGCTTGTCTTTTTTAACAGAGTTATTTTAGGAGGTGTAAACATGTTATTTGGTTTAGGTGTAGTATTGGTTGCAATTCTCTGTATTCCCTTCCTGGTTAAAATTGTCGAGCATAATCTCGAAATTTTTCTGTTTGCCATGGGTATCATTACCGTCATCATATCAGGAGTAATCTCGGGTGAACTTTTCCATGAAATTTTTACGAATGAAATGCTGTATTTTATAACAGCAGCGGTTTTGATAGCGGGCATTATTTTCCGATTCTCCGTAGAAAAAATCAGAAAACTGGTCGGCATTGCGTCGCAGAGATGCTCCCTTCCTGTTTTCTTGTTCCTCGTGATTGCGGTGCTGGGTCTTGTCTCAAGCATCATTACTGCGATCGTCGCATCTCTTGTATTGGTCGAAATCATTCAGGCGCTTCCGATTGAGCGGAAATATAAAATTAAACTATGTATCATATCCTGCTTTTCAATCGGCCTTGGTGCTGCGTTAACGCCGATCGGAGAACCCCTTGCGACGATTGTCGTGTCCATATTGGATCAGGACTTTTTCTATTTACTAAAGACTCTCGGAATCTATATCGTGCCCGGTGTGATGGTTATGGCGCTCATAGGAGCTGTTTATGTCGGCAGAAACGCCAGGCTGGTACACAAAACAGAGATGCTGGAAGAAGAACTGCTGGGAGAAATAGAAGAAACAGCGAAATGCAAAGCCGATACGGAAAGCTATCAATCGATTGTTGGCAGGGCTGCGAAGATATTCCTTTTCATTATCGCGCTTGAACTTTTAGGAGCAGGCTTCAAGCCCCTGATCAATACCTACATCATTCGCCTGGACAGTACGATTTTATACTGGATCAATATCCTGTCTGCGGTTTTGGATAATGCAACCCTGGCGGCTGCAGAAATCAGCCCGCTGATGGTTGAAACCCAAATAATAGCTATCCTGATGGGACTGCTTGTCAGCGGAGGCATGCTGATTCCGGGAAATATTCCAAATATCATTTCTGCCTGCAAACTGAGTATTGGAAGCAGGGAGTGGGCAAAACTGGGCGTACCACTGGGTATGGCTGTACTGGTGGTCTATTTTATCATTCTCTTTGTCATGCAATAGAGAACCGGATCCACTCCGATTTGCCGGGTGTTTGTTCCGATAGCAGGCATCGTTGTGAAATTAATTACACGCTATGGAAAAATTTTTCTTTTTCAGTTGATGCAATATATCCTTCCACGAGACGATTGTGATGCAAATTGTATAAAAAGCGGATGTACCGCATCCGCTTTTTAAGAGCAAGGACCGCTTCGGTGGAAGCAGTCCTTGCGTTCTGTTTTACTTATGATATTTTTGCTTCAGCTCCATAACCTTCTTTGCAAAGGTTTCCACGGTATAGTCTATTACATCAAGCGGTTTGTCTTCGTCAAGCTTACAGAAGAAGCATTTGGGAACCTCATTCTTTTCGAGACTTTCTTCCACACATGCATCGCAGCCTTTGGCTTCATACCCTGGAATCGCAAACTTGGAATCTATGTTTGCAGGACAATACGGGGAACCGGTCATACAATCTCTTACTGGCATACAAATCACTCTCCTTTAACAGATTTTAAGTATGTCTTTTAAATACCCCTCATCCGGTACTGTAATCATAGAACCTGTTTTTTCGGAGAAATAAATAGAATCAAACCTCTTCTATCAGGTGAATCCCTTCATGGCTGCTCAGGATCTCGATGGCGTCCGCATGCTTCATCCCCTTCGGTATCCGGACAGACATATGAAAGCCGATTCCTCCGGTACCAATAGCCCCGGTTTTATTGAGATGGGAGCTCTGAATCTGGATTTCCTGACTTTTTATATATTTCTGATACTCCTTCAGTGCCGGAAGAGATTCCAATTCCACATAGATATCCATGATCCTCGATAGCTCATAAAAGAAGCTTTCAAATCTTTTCAGAAAGGTCAGTACGGTGAATACCATAATGCCGGCGATAAGCGCTCCGGAATAAAAGCCGATGCCGAGTGAGAGGCCGATGCAGGCCGAAGCCCACAGCCCGGCAGCAGTAGTGAGGCCTTTTATTTTATGTGCACCGGTCACCATGATGGTTCCGACTCCCAGAAAGCCGACCCCGGTGATTACCTGCGCGCCCATCCTGGATGGATCCGCGATTGCTGTCATCGTTTCATGGATATACTGATTGGTCAGCATGGCAAGAGCTGCTCCGACGCAGACGAGGATATGGGTCCGAAAACCTGCAGGATGCTTTGTAGCTCCGCGCTCTAATCCGATCGCTCCTCCGAATAGAACTGCCAGGAAAAGGCGAAACGTGACCGACAATATATTCACTTCGTATAAAAAATCAGGCAGAATGTCCATGAATTTCTTCCCCTTTCATGGGATGGGCCGATCCCGGACCGGCAGCAGTTCCAAATTTTCGTATATTATTTCTATATTATACCATATTCAAAAAAAATATGTTACAATAAGTCATTCGATACATACTTGTCCTGCAAAGTCATTCGATACAGAAGGTGAGGTTTTGAACGGTGTTTCGTGAGATCAAGAAAAAGAAGCTCATACTCGAAAACAGAAAGCCTTTCGTAAAAGAAACTGCAGAATACATTGACGAAATCAATCTGGTGGACTGGATCTATACCATTCTGCGGCTGGACGGCAGCTGCATCGGAAAAGCCGACGTGCAAAGAATCGTAAAAGGAGAATTCATCGTCGATGTGTCCGTAAGCGATCACTCCGCTGTCGGAAGCTATCACGACGCTATCCGGCTGGCGCATGACATGGCTGGAATGGAGATCGAGCTTACAGAGAAATATCTTTTTCGTTTTTATCAAATCCTTGCAAATCCCCCTAGTCTTGAATACCGAAGAACCAATCCGGTATTGATAATGCTGGACTACATACCGCCGCATCCCAGTGAAATTGAGGAGCAAATGGACATATTGTTTCAATGGATGGATACCAATGACTTCCAAAGCAATCCCATCCTCCGGGCGGCATACCTTCACAACAAGCTTGTTGAAATCTACCCCTATGAGACCTGTTCGGAATCGGTAGCCCGCATGGCCATGTACTATGAGCTGATCAGAAACGGCTTTCCGCCAGTCTTGCTGAATCTCAGCGAATCGGAATACTATTCGGCAATCAGAAGCTACCTTAAAAAAGAAGAAATCCAGCCGCTGTACGAGCCCCTGGAAAGGGGCGTCTACAACAAGCTGGAAATTATGATGCAGCTGACAGCGTACTAGTCCTTAAGCATCTGCTCTACGCTCTCAAAGGACGTAGAGCCTTTTGATTTTTTTGCATTGATGCAGGCTCGGATATCGATCTTGTCGTAGACATCCTCTTCAAACCGTTCTGAAAAAGACCTCAGTTCCTCCAGCGAAAGCTCTTCGATGGCTTTATTACTATCAATACAATATAGAACAATCCGGCCGATAACCTCATGGCAGTCCCGGAAGGCTAAGCCTTTGGTAACCAGATAGTCTGCCGCATCCGTCGCGTTCATGAAGCCTGTCTTTGCCGCATGCTCCATAACATCGGAATTGATCTTCATCGCAGCGATCATCTGATTGAAAATTTCCAGGGAGCTCTTCAGCGTATCCCCTGCATCGAATATGGGCTGTTTATCCTCCTGCATATCTTTATTATATGCCAGTGGCAGTCCCTTCATGATGGTCAGGAGCGTGATCAGGTCACCGTATACTCTTCCTGTCTTGCCGCGGATCAGCTCCGCCATGTCGGGATTCTTTTTCTGCGGCATGATGCTGCTTCCGGTGCTGAAGGCGTCGTCCATTTCTACAAAACGGAACTCGGAGGAGCTCCACAAAATTAATTCTTCGCAAAAACGGGAGAGATGCATCATGGCGATAGCGCAGCAGCTTAAAAACTCGAGAGCGAAATCCCTGTCGCTGACCGCATCCATTGCATTGCTGCAGATTTTTGAAAAACCAAGGCTTTCCGCCAGATAATTCCGGTCCGTATGATAGGTAGTCCCGGCAAGGGCTCCCGAACCCAGTGGCAGGGCGTCGGTTCCTTCGAGACAGTTTTCAAATCTTCTGATATCCCGACGGAACATTTCCCGGTAAGCCAGCAGATGAAACGCCAGAGTAACAGGCTGTGCCCTCTGGAGGTGGGTATAGCCGGGCATAACTGTGTCCTGATGCTCTTTTGCAATACCCGTGAGCGTTTCATTCACCTCTGCCAGGAGACCGATGATTGTGCCGATCTCTTCCTTCAGGTAAAGCCGGATATCCACCGCCACCTGATCGTTTCTGCTTCTTGCTGTATGAAGCTTTTTCCCGACAGCACCCAGGCGTTCCGTAAGGATGCTTTCGATGTTCATGTGAATATCTTCCTGCTCGATGGTAAATACAATTCTGCCGGCTTCGATATCTCTCAGGATTTCAAGCAAAGAAGACTCTATTGCCAGAGCCTCATCTTCGCTTAAGATTCCTTGTTTAGCAAGCATCTTCGCATGGGCGATGCTTCCTTCAATATCCTGTCTATACAGCCTTTGGTCAACGTCTATGGAGGCATTGAATTCCTCAGCCAACGAATTCTCCGCCTTTAAGAACCTTCCTTTCCAAAGTTTCATTTTCAGTTTTTCCTCCTTGCTTGTTCTGCTTCATAATAGCTCTGATCTTCATCGCCAGGGAGAACAGATTGATGAAACCTTCCGCGTCTTTCTGATTGTAGACATCGTCCTTGCTGAAGGTTGCAAATTCCTCGCTGTAGAGGGAGTTATCCGATTTGGAAGCCACAGGCAGGCAATTCCCTTTATACAGCTTCATTTTCACAGTTCCGGTTACCATTTCCTGTGTTACATTTACGAAGGCGTCAATGGCTTCTCTCAGCGGAGTGAACCACAGTCCGTCGTAAACCAGCTGCGCATATTTCTGTCCCACTATATTTTTATATGCCATAGTATCTCTGTCAAGGATCAATTTCTCCAGATCGGAATGAGCTTTATAGAGAATGGTTCCGCCTGGGGTTTCATAAACGCCTCTGGATTTCATTCCGACGAGACGGTTCTCGATGATGTCGATGGTGCCGACGGCATTTTCGCCGCCGATTTTATTCAACTCTGTCAGGAGCTCCAACGCAGACATTTTTTTACCGTTCAAACCCACCGGAACTCCTTTTTCGAAATCGATGTCAACGAAAGTCGCCTGGTCCGGAGCCTGTTCCGGCGGAACACTCATAACCAGAATATCATCCAGATGCTGGTTCCACGGGCTTTCCAGATTCCCGCCCTCATGACTGATATGCCAGATGTTCTGGTCTCTGCTGTAGATTTTTTCCTTTGACTGGGCAACCGGGATCTTATGCTTTTCCGCATAATCCAACAGGTCTTCTCTGGATGAGAGATCCCAGATTCTCCACGGGGCTATGATTTTGATGGACGGATTGAGCGCGTGAATGGTTGCCTCAAAACGTACCTGGTCGTTTCCTTTCCCGGTGCAGCCGTGGGCGATATAAAATTCGCCCTCCTGTTCGGCAAACTCCACAAGCTTCTTTGCCATCAGCGGCCTTGCCATAGAGGTTCCCAGCAGATAATCACTCTCATAGACGGCTCCCGCCTTCAGTGTGGGCCAGATATAATCGGTTATGAACTCCTCCTGGATATCGATCACATAGGACTTGGAAGCGCCTGTAGCATAGGCCTTCTTCTCCACCGCATCGAAATCTTCGACCTGACCTGCGTTGCAGCAGACTGCAATTACCTCGTAATTATAGTTTTCCTTGAGCCAGGTTAATATAATGGAAGTATCCAAACCACCCGAATACGCTAATACAACTTTTTCTTTCGCCATTTTTTTTCCTCCTTATTTGGGTATCTATTTAACATTCTCAAAATGGACAGCATCATGCGTTCCTTAGGAACAGCTTTTAAAAAACTTGAATATGGGGTAAAAAGATTATTGAAAAGAGTATACCACCGGGAAGAAAAGATATCAATAGAAAAATAAATATTTATACACAAAGAATTATAAATATACAACACGCCCCAAGACTCTTTGGCAGGAATTATTTTGCGGTTTTTTCCGCTGTTTACTTTGATCCGTTTTTTTAATATAATAATGACTGAGATAACCTTAGATCCTGAGATTTTATATTGGGTTCACTCGGAGATGGAGGAGAGGCTTTGAGTATCAATCAAATTTATGATGAACTGTCATTACGGATAGATAAAGATCAGATGGTGCCTGAAGCACCGATGAGAGAGTACACTTCCTTCAAAGCAGGAGGGAGAGCAGCTCTCCTTGTGCAGCCGGGTAGTGCGGAGGAGCTTTCTTATGCATTGAAGGTGTTGACGAAACATGAGGCAAAACATCTTGTGACCGGAAATGGTTCCAACCTGCTGGTTAAGGATTCGGGATACCCGGGCGTGATCCTCAAAATCGGGGAGCCGTTCCAGAAAATCCGCATAAGCGGGGAGCGAATGGAAGCGGGAGCGGGAGCATTGCTTTCCGCCGCCGCCAGGGAGGCCTGCAGTGCGTCCCTTACTGGATTTGAGTTTGCGGCGGGCATACCGGGGACAGTGGGAGGTGCGGTGTTTATGAATGCCGGGGCTTATGACGGCGAAATCTCCCAGATCATAGAAAGCGCAGAGATCCTGTCAAAGGATGGGTCTCATTACTATACTTTAAACAAGGAAGAATTGGAGCTCTCATACAGACATAGCGTTTTGCAGAAAACGGGAGATATTCTTCTGAAAGCAGTGTTCCTGCTGGAAAAAGGAGAATCAGAAAAAATCTCGGCCAGGATGAAAGAACTTGCGGCAAGAAGAGCGGAGAAGCAGCCGTTGAGCTATCCCAGCGCGGGAAGCTTTTTTAAACGACCGCACAATCATTTTGCCGGGAAGCTGATTCAAGATGCCGGTTTAAGCGGCCTGTCCCTTGGAGGTGCGCAGGTATCACCGCTCCACGCAGGCTTCATTATCAATACAGGCAGCGCCACCGCTTCCGATATCATTGACTTGATGGAAATTGTCAGGAGTACGGTTTTTGATGAGTTTGGCATATTACTGGAGCCCGAAGTTAGAATAATAGGAGAGTAGGCTGATCATTCAGTCGATTCTATTATGAAAACGGGAAGGATAAACCAAATGAAAGAGAAACGTGATAAAAACCGTTACCGGTTATCCTATGATCTTCACACTCATACCACTTTCTCTCACGGAAAAGGCTCTATTGAAGATAATGTAAAAATAGCTGTCTCAAAAAGCCTGAAAACCATAGGGATTTCAGATCACGGGCCGGGCCATGTAACCTATGGCGTTAAGAGAAATAAAATATCTGCCATGCGGACAGAGATCGAACGGCTGAAGCCGATCTATCCTGAAATTGAAATCTTGCTGGGGGTAGAAGCAAATATTATCAATCCTTCGGGAAAACTGGACGTGACCGAAGAAGAACTCAGTCGGTTTGATTACCTGCTCGCAGGCTATCATTACGGAGTTTTCGGGGAAAAACCACTCTTTGCGCTGAGCCTTCACGCACGTAATTTCATCCTGAACGGATGGTTTCATCTCAGCACTAGAAATCAGAAGCGGGTTAATACTGATCTTGCAGTGCGTGCAATCTATGAGAATGAGATCAGAATATTGACCCATCCCGGCGATAAAGGCATCTTTGACATCGGTGAAATTGCACTTGCCTGCGCAGAAAGAGGCACTTTGATGGAAATCAGCACATGGCATAACTGGTTGACTGTAGACGGAATCAGACAGACAGCAAAGACCAGCGCCCGATTCGCAATCAGCAGCGACGCGCATTCTCCGGAAAGGATCGGCGACTGTCAAGGCGCCGTCGATCGCATCATAGAAGCAGGACTGGATTTTGAGCGGGTAGATAACCTGATTGTTGAAAATGACCTGGAATAATGAGGTTGAATGCAATGGATGTAATTATCGTAACAGGACTGTCGGGAGCAGGAAAAAGCCAGGCGATCAACTGCATGGAGGATCTTGGTTATTACTGTATTGACAATATGCCGCCGGCATTAATCAATAGCTTTTTGGATTTGATCATGCGTGATAAGGTTGCCGTCGAAAAGGCTGCTTTCACGATAGATATTCGGGGAGGCGAGTTTTTTGACGACCTGAAGTCGAGTTTGGAAGATCTTGAGGAAGCCGGCTTGAAATTCAGGGTTATGTTTCTGGAAGCATCCGATGAGGTTTTGATCAGGCGGTTTAATGAAACCAGAAGGGCCCATCCTCTGGCCTGCGCCGGCAACACCCTTGAGGGGATTACGCTGGAACGCCAGCGCCTTCTTGAAATAAGAAAAATATCCGATTATGTGATCGATACCTCCAATATGAAAACGGCTCAGCTTAAAGAAGAAATCAAGAAGCTGCTTCTGTCGGAGAAGGAGGATCCCAACTTCACCATCAGCATCCAATCCTTTGGCTATAAACACGGCATTCCGCTGGATGCGGATATGGTTTTCGACATGCGCTTTATTCCCAACCCGTATTATTTAAAGAGTATGAGGAAGCTCACAGGAAACAGTGAAAAGGTCAGCAATTACGTTATGAAATTTCCGGAGACCCGAGAGTTTCTGAATACCGTGCATGAGCTGATCAACCGATTGATTCCCTCCTATGTGAGGGAGGGCAAATTTCATCTGGTGATTGCCATCGGGTGCACCGGAGGACAGCATCGTTCCGTAGCGGTTGCGAATGAACTGTCTAAAAGATTCCTCGAGGAAGGGAAACGCGTGATCACCGTTCACAGGGATCTATAGCCGCTGGACTTATGTGAAAGAAACGGAAAGGATTTTCAATGATAAACGGACAGAAAACCGGACCCGGAATTGTAGTGATCGGAGGAGGAACAGGGTTATCGGTCATTCTTCGCGGTATTAAAAGAATCACAGATGATTTGACTGCCGTTGTAACGGTGGCGGACGACGGAGGAGGCTCCGGAAAGCTGAGAGAGGATCTGGGTATGCTCCCTCCGGGAGATATCAGAAGCTGTCTGCTTGCTATGGCTGATGAAGAGGGACTGATGCAGGAACTGCTTAGATACCGGTTCACGGAAGGGATGCTGGAAGGCCAGAGCTTCGGCAACCTGCTGATCGCCGCGTTAAACGGTATCTGCGGAAACTTTGAGGAGGCAGTGGCCAAGACAAATGAAATCCTTCGTGTCAGGGGACAGGTGCTCCCGGTAACGGGCAGAAATGTCCATCTCTGTGCTGTTCTGGAAGACGGCGCTTATATCTGCGGCGAGTCGAAAATCCAGCCTGAGGTGATTCGCCGGAAAAGTCCGATTGCAAAAGTATTTCTGAAGCCCGAGAAGCCTGAAGCCACTGAGAAGGTGCTTGAAGCGATCAGCCAGGCAGACCTGATTCTCATGGGTCCGGGAAGCTTGTTTACGAGCATCATTCCGAATTTTCTCGTGGACGGAATCCCAGAGGCAATCAGAGCCTCCATGGCACGAAAGATTCTGGTCTGCAACATGATGACGCAGCCGGGAGAAACAGACCATTACACCGTATGGGATCATGCGGCAAAAGCCGCGGAATATCTGGGAGGTCACATCATTGAATTTGTTATTGCCAATAACAAGCGGATAGATGCGGAGGCGCTTAAGCCATATCGTGAAGATGGAGCGGAACAGATTATACCCTCGGAAGAAGACAGAAGAAGACTTCTGGAGAATGGAATAACCCTGATCGAAAACGACTTTGCGGAGATAAAAAAGGGGTATATCAGACACGACGCCGATCGTATCGCAAGTGTGGTTTACGGACTGATTTGCGATTAGATACATATTGTTATTTAATCTAAAGGAGAACGAACAAATGGAAAAACTGATTATCACAGCAGCTATATGCGGCGCTGAGGTGACAAAGGAACATAACCCGGCAGTCCCATATACTGTAGAGGAAATTGTCAGAGAGGCAAAATCAGCTTACGATGCGGGAGCTGCCATTATTCATCTGCACGTCAGAGAGGACGATGGAACGCCGACCCAAAGCAGGGAACGATTTCAGGTTGCGGTGGATGCGATCCTGAGAGAATGCCCGGATGTAATCGTTCAGCCCTCCACAGGTGGAGCGGTTGGAATGACCGACCTGGAGAGACTGCAGTCTACCGATATCGTGCCGACGCCTGAATTTGCGACTCTGGACTGCGGTACACTGAATTTCGGCGGTGATGATATCTTTATCAACACAGACAATACGATTTTCAACTTTGCAAAGATTATGAAGGAAAGAGGCATCAAGCCGGAACTGGAGGTTTTTGACAAGGGCATGATCGATATCGCAATGAAGGCGCACAGGAAAGGGCTCCTTGTTGAACCGCTTCATTTCGATTTTGTGCTCGGAGTTCAGATGACAGCGACGATGAGAGATCTGGTGTTCATGGTTGGAAGTATCCCTCCGGGAAGCACCTGGACGGCAGCCGGAATCGGAAAAAGTGAATTTGAGATAGCTGCCGGCGCGATTATCATGGGCGGACATGTCAGAGTAGGCTTCGAAGACAATCTCTATCTTGAAAAAGGCGTTCTTGCAAAGAGCAACGGGGAGCTTGTTGAGAAAGTGGTCAAGATTGCCAGGCTGCTGGGAAGAGAGATAGCCGGTCCTGCTGATGCACGCAGAATTTTAAGCATCAGTAAGTAAAAAAATAATACAAGTATAAATAAATGAGGAGTCTGATATGTCTTTTTCTGCTACGACGAAGAATGAGCTGGCTAGAACAGAACCGGAAAGAAAATGCTGCAAGCTTGCAGAGATCGCAGGCTTTATCCGTATGTGCGGAACCATCAGGCTATCCGGAGGCGGAAAGGTCAATGTTAAGCTGCTTACAGAGAATCCCGCTGTGGCAAGGCATTATAAAAGATTGATCAAGGATTACTTCGGAACCAATGCGTCGCTGGTCATCGCAAAGACAACCATTCTGAAAAAGGGGCACTATTATGAGCTGATGATCGGAGCAGACAATAACGCGGAGCAGATTCTAAGAGAAACGGGTATGCTCATGGTAAAAGAGGGATGCAACTATATCAGCGACGGAATCTATTCCGACCTGATCAAGACAAAATGCTGCAAAAGAGCATATTTGAGAGGTGTCTTTCTGGGCGCCGGAACCATCAGCGATCCGGAAAAGGCGTATCATCTTGAAATTGTGTGCAATAGCGAGGCACTGAGCTACGATGTAAAAAAGCTGATCAACAGCTTCGGTCTTCATTCCAAATCAGTTGTCCGAAAAAACAGTCACGTGGTTTATCTCAAGGAAGCGGAGCAGATTATAGATTTTCTGAATATCCTGGGGGCTCATGGCCGTCTGCTGGACTTTGAGAATGTTAGAATTGTCAAAGAAATGAGGAATAAAACTAACAGGATCAACAACTGCGACAGCGCAAACCTGGACAAAACCATTAATGCTTCGGTAAGGCAGATTGAGAACATCAAGCTTATCGATCAGGCCCGAGGCCTGTCTTCTCTCCCCGAGAAACTTCAGGAAGCGGCACGGCTGCGTCTTGAAAATCCGGAATCTTCGCTTGTCGAGTTATCAGAGCTCATGGATCCGCCCATCGGGAAATCGGGCATCAACCATCGATTCAAGAGGATCGAAGAGATTGCTGAGAAGCTTCGGCTTTCACAGATAACGATTTAAGCATCATTCAGCGGAACCGAGCACCTGTGTTACAGGTGGCTCGGTTTTTTCGAGTTTTTTTGGGTTTTGGATTTCCCCTTTTTCCTTTTCGGGTTTTTATGTATCGTTAATCAGAACAAATATATCGAAAAACAATAAATAAATATTGACAAACAACATTTATATCAATATAATAAAGTAAAACGAAAATAAAGGGAGCAAAAATATACATGAAATGAACTTTAGTTCAAAGAAAGGAATCAGGTTTATGTGGAATCCAGGAAAATCTGTACTTGTGTCTTCGGTGTGCACAAAGATCGTTATCATCTTAGTGATCGGTTTTGTTTTCGCCACGCCATCTCTGGTTAAGAACTACGTCCTTTATACCATGAAGGATCCGGATATCATCAAGCCTTTGATTGCAACAATTTACGCCTGCGCCGTACCGGGGCTCGCTGCGCTGATCTCATTGGACAGGCTGCTGGCGAATATCAAGGCGAAGAATGTTTTTGTTCAGAAAAACGTCAAATATCTTCGGATCATTTCCTGGTGCAGTTTTGCCGTGTCGGCCATTTTATTTATATCCGGTTTTTACTATCTTTTATTTTTACTGATCGCAGTTGCAGCAGCATTCTTCGGCCTCATCCTCAGGGTGGTCAAAAATGTGATTGAGCATGCGGTTTCGATTAAAAACGAAAATGATTTTACCATTTAGGGAGGAGGTTCCATATGGCCATTATAGTGAATCTGGATGTAATCATGGCAAAACGGAAGATATCGGCCGGTGACCTGGCTGAGAAGATCGGGATCACGCCTGCGAACCTTTCCATATTGAAAAATAACAAGGCGAAAGCAATTCGCTTCTCCACGCTGGAGGAGCTTTGCAGAGTTCTGGATTGTCAGCCTGGGGATATTTTGGAGTTTAAAAGGGAGGATTGACGGGATTATGAACGGAGAATTATCAGGGGGAAAGAACGGAATTGTCTATGAAAGAGTGGATCCGCCGCAGATGACGGCATATCTCAGCGCGAGGAAACCCTTGCCAATGAATTTCTCTACGGCGGATATCGTGTTTTCATTCTTAATGCTGTTATGCGGTTTTTTTTACTGGAACTTCATACAAATTGTGAGTCTTGGACTCGGTGTAACTTTGTTTACGGCGGTCCTTTGTACGGCGACAATCGTCTATTTCCATGCCGCCGGGATCCGGCAGTCAAGGGAGAGCCTTGCTTTTTTGGGCGTCATCATACTTTCTGCGGCCAATTTCACCTTGTTTGACGGGATACCGGTCAAAGCTTTCAATTTCATTTTTTTATCGGGCTGTTTCGTGTACTGGATCTGCCTTACCGCAGGAACACGACTGGATCATAAAATATCCCCTTATATCCTGAATGATATGCTTCGTCAGTTATTTGTCATCCCCTTCGCCAATTTTGCCTGCTGTTTATCGGGAGTAAAGCAGGTGTTCATGAAAAACAAAAAAGGAAAGGGATTACTCAGCGGATTTCTCGGAGTTCTGCTTTTTCTTCCGGTGCTGATTCTGGTATCGACGCTGCTCATCAATGCGGATGCTGCATTTGAAAGCTTAGTTAATCGACTTCAGATTTCTGTTTCAGAATATGTCCTCGAGTACTTCAGAGACATATTTTTGGGTGTGCCGGTTGCCTGTTATCTATATGGACTTATTTACGGAAACAGATATAGAAGGGGCTTTGGCGGCATAACGCTGGAGTCTGTCGACGTACGCATGCGGGCCTTTCGCTTTGCTCCGGATGCAATGGTTTACGCTGCGCTGACGGCGCTGAATCTGATTTACCTGACCTTTTTCCTTGCTCAGGCGGGCTATTTATTCTCAGCATTTCAGGACAGTCTTCCTCAATCCATGACCTATGCCGAATATGCCAGAAGAGGATTTTTCGAGCTTTGTGCGGTAGCGGCTATCAATCTGGCAGTAATCGCTGCAGTTCACCTGATCGCAAAAAGGGATAGGGTTAAAATACTCAAGGGCGAAACAGCGGCGCTGTGTCTCTTCACCATTGCGCTGATTGCAACCGCAATGAGCAAGATGGCGATGTACATTGATTATTACGGCCTGACCCGGCTGAGAGTCTATGCCTCCTGGTTTATGGTCATGCTGCTCCTGCTTTTCGTTATCATTCTGGTTCGGCAGTTCAGAAGCTTTCAGGGAACAAGGATCGCGGCTGCAGGATGTATCTGTCTCTTCCTGGCGCTGACCTACGGGAATGTGGATGGCATGATCGCCAAATATAATACGGACCGTTACCAGGCAGGTACACTGGAATCTCTGGATCCGGATGTGATGTCAGAGCTTTCCGATGCGGCGGTTCCCTATTTGTATGACTTGTATCAGGAAACGTCAGAGGTGGAGCTGAAGAATGACATTCGTGAAGTGATCATGCAACGTCCGGTTTGGGAGTATAACCAGACGGGGTATCAGAATAGTTTCCGCGATTTTAACTTGCAGACATACAAGGCGGATACAATCCGGAGTAAAATCTGAAGTTTTTGATTTCCATTGGAGTGAATCAGAATCAGTGAAGTATACTGATTTTGCCATTCACTCTTTTTTTATTCCGACATCGGTAGTATAATAGAAAACAGGTTTATGAAGCCGGCTGCAGCCGGCTGACAGGGAGGTACATCATGGTTGAGCACAGAACACAGATCAGAGTGATTTATGCCGATACGGATGCCATGGGTGTTGTGTATCATACGAATTACATCAAGTGGTTTGAGGTGGGCAGATGCGAGTTGCTGCGAAGTATAGGCTACCCCTACGCAAGGATGGAGGCGGAGGGAGTTCTTCTGCCCGTTGCGGAGTGCGGCTGTAAATACAAGCTGCCTGCGGTATATGACGACCTGCTTGAGATTACGGCTCGGATCGCTGAGATGAAAGGGGCTACGGTAACGCTGGAATACGAAATCAAAAGGCATTTAACGGGGGAACTTCTGGTAACGGGCTTTACGAAGCATGCGGTTACCGATTCGAAATTTAAGCCCATTCGGCTTCGTGAGAAGAACAGGGAATTGTATGACCTATTCATGAACAAATGAAATAAGAAGCTGATCAGCCGCTTCCCGATTGGGAAAAAGGAGGAAATCTTTCGATGAATATACAATCCTTATTTGAGAAAAGTGCCGAATTTCACGGACACCAATGTCCCGGCCTGGCAATTGGCGTCAGAGCAGCAGTCGAGGCTCAGAGGCTCCTTGCCGCCGGACATTCCGCTGATGAAGAAATCGTCTGTGTAACGGAAAACGATGCCTGCGGCGTCGACGGGATTCAGGTACTGATGGGATGCAGTGCGGGGAAAGGAAACCTGATTTTCCGTATCAGAGGAAAACAGGCGTATTCCTTTTTCAACAGAATGAGTGGAGAAGCCATAAGGCTGGTGCTGAAGCCGCTTCCGGGAATGGAGAGCAGGGAGGCAAAACAGGCTTATATCCTGACAGCGCCTCTGGAAGATATTTTCGAGATAAAAAAACCCGGCTATCCTTTGCCGGAAGAAGCCAGACTATTTCCGTCAGTCGTTTGTGAGATCTGCGGAGAAAGTACTGCGGAACCTTATATTCGCCTTGAACAGGGAAGAAAGGTATGCCTCGATTGTTTTAACGAATACTATCGCGTCTGATCCGGAGTCTGGCTGTTTTTACGGGTTTCCAGGCAGTACATTTTTTTTATTCTGTTTTCTGAAACGCCCGTGATAAATACATCAACAAGCGCGGGGTCGTACTGATCTCTTTCCCTTTCCATGATCTTCAAGGCATCTTGAACAGAAAAAGCAATTCGATAGGGTCTTGCGGATGTCAGGGCATCAAAGACGTCACAGATTTTCACGATCCGTGCTATGACAGGGATTTCTTTCCCCTGGAAGCCGATGGGATATCCCGAACCGTCGTACTTTTCATGATGGAGCAGTGCGGCAAATAGTATATCGGAAGGAAATCTGTATTTCTGCAGAATCCGGAAACCCTGCTTTGAATGTTCCTTTATCTGATCGAATTCCTCGCGGGACAAGGCGTTTTCTTTTTTCAGGACGGTGATCGGAGTGATGGATTTGCCGATGTCGTGAAAAAACCCTGCATAATAGGTCAGAGTTTTGTCCAGGTCGTATTTCGATTGATTCAATAGCTGAATGGAAAGGCTTGCAACACTTAAAGAATGATGATATGTGGTGGGATCAAATCTCAGCTTTGATTCGAAATCCGCAATTTTATCCAAATAGCTGCCAGACCCTTCTTGTTCGTATATAATATTGTTCATTTCTGAAACAACTCCTTTTCGCTGATAAGGCGTATATCAGTCCGCAATCACCGCAATAAAGCGGTTGTAAGCTCACGAGCGTGGTACGAAAACACACTGGATGTAGTTAATGTTACCATCGTGAGTTGTACTTGTCAATCATATAATCGGTATCCTGGCATTTGTCGAATCGTATTTGCCGCGCTGCGAACACTCACTGAAAACTAGTATATTTATTAAAAGGAATGTTTTTTTATGTAAATTAATGTATAATATATCTAATGGAAATAAATACAAAATTGCATCTGTAAAGGGGCGAAATGATGAAGGAAAAGGATTATCGATCTCTCATATTGAAAACTGCGGAAGATATTATTGACCGTCAGGGTATGAAACGTCTTACGATAGCCAATATCGTCAGGCAGTGTAAAATAAGCAACCGTAATTTTTATGAAATCTTTCCATCAAAGGATGAGCTTCTTCAGGAAATCAGAAAACGTTATAAACTGGAAGGGCATGAAATGCCCGATGAAAAGCAGACGATTTTAGAAAAGGCCGAGGAGGGAATCTCTCGTTACGGCTTCAATAACATTACACTGGAGAGCATAGCAAAGTCGGCCGGATTGAAGCGGGGCTCCATTTATAAACACTTCGGCGACAAGTATGAGCTGCTGGAGTGCTGTATCGAGAATCAGTTCAGTAAAACGAAACAAATCATGAATCTGATCTTTCAGGCCAATGAAAATGATCCTGAAAATTATCTGCGTAAATATGTAGAAAATTATGCTTTTTTCCTGAACCGAACTTTCGATTCTTCTATTTTCACCGAATCCTGGAGCCATATGAACTATCGTCCCAGAGTCAGGGAGTTATCTTTTAATTTGCAGGAGCATTTCCGATCTCATATTGCAAAATGTCTAAAAAAGGGAATGGAGCAAGGTGTGTTTAAAAGGGACCTCGACCTGACGACGGTTACTGCATACCTTTCCATCATGATCAATGGCATGGCTTATTACCTGTCTAAAAAGCCCATGGATGGAGGCCGCATCTCAGAAGATGTCGTGGAATTTATGCTGGAGACTTTTTTTATGGTGATCAGGGCGGAAAACAATGATAAAAGCCCCCCCGGCTGTTAGGCTGGAGGGGCTTTTCATAAGAATCTGAATGAATCACGATTGCACTGATTGAATTACTATCGTTGCTACTGTTCCAGGATTTCCCCTGTGGTAGAGATGGTGACCACCTGCCAGGGAATCATCTTGCCGCTGTTTTTCAAGGCTGTGATTGCTGCATTCTGGATTCCGCCGCAGCAAGGAACCTCCATGCGAACCACGGTTACACTTTTAATATTGTTGTTTGCCAGAATTGCAGTCAGCTTTTCCGAATAATCCCCTTCGTCAAGTTTCGGACAGCCGATGATGGTGATGCGGTTTTTAATGAAGTCGTTATGGAAATTTGCATAGGCATAAGCAGTACAGTCTGCTGCAATCAACAGGTTTGCTCCGTCTAAATACGGTGCGTTGACCGGAACCAGCTTGATTTGTACCGGCCATTGCTGGAGCTGTGATTCCGGTTTTTCTGTCTGATCTGCTGCAGGAGCAGCAGAAGCAGAAACCTTCTGGCCTTCCGACTCTCTCTTCAGTGCTCTTGCCTGTGTTCCCGGACATCCGCAGGCCAGATTTTGATGTTGAACTGCCTCCTGCTTCTTTCTCATGTTCTCCTCTACGGCTGCTTCATCAAAGGCGGCTGCCTCTCTTTCCTCAAAGGTAATAGCACCCGTCGGACAAACCGGAAGACAGTTTCCCAGACCGTCACAGTAATCGTCACGGATCAGTTCTGCCTTGCCGTCCGCCATTGCGATGGCTCCTTCGTGGCATGCATCGACACAGAGTCCGCAGCCGTTGCATTTTTCTTTATCGATCTTTATGATTGTTCTTATCATTTTATATCCCTCCAATTATTAAAATAATATATTATGCTTTGCTTTTATGTCCTCAGTATAGTACAATCATCTTAAAAGAATTGTTGCATTTGCAACAAAGGAGTGATTTTTTTGAAACAGAATATAAAAATATTAAAACAATCCTCTTTGTTCCAAGGGGTGGAAGAAAACGATCTGGAGGCTATGCTGAGCTGTCTCGGAGCTGCAGAACGAAAATACAGAAAAAACGACGTGATTGTGCTTGCAGGCACCAAGGTCACCTCAGTGGGAGTTCTGGTGGAGGGCAACGCCCAGATCACAAGGGACGATGCGGAAGGAAACCGTGCGATTCTGTCTGAACTGGAAAAAGCGGATCTGTTCGCCGAAGCATATGTTGCGGCGGGTTCGGCGGAGATTCCTGTCACCGTTATCGCGACTACCGAATGCAGGATTGTCTGGATCCCGTTCAGCAAGATCGTGGGAACCTGCAGTTCGGCATGCGGCTTTCACAGGATTCTGGTGCAGAATATGATGCGGGTCATTGCAGTAAAAAATATTATGATGAATGAAAAAATGAGAATCCTCTCCTGTAAGACCACAAAGGAAAAGCTGATGACTTACCTTTCTGATTATTCGGAGCGAGTTGGGAAGAATAGATTTAAAATTCCTTTTTCCAGAAATGAGCTTGCTGATTTTCTCAGTGTGGACCGAAGTGCCATGTCCCGGGAACTGAGCAGGCTGCGGGATGAGGGCTATTTAGATTATCATAAAAATGAGTTTGTACTGTTCCAGTAGCGGAAAAAGGAGTCCGCAGAGCCCCAATGGGCAGAAGGGGGCTACACTGAAGAGTGGAACTGACTGAAGGAGAGAAAGTACGATGATTGAAAAAGGACAGAGCTATGAGCTTGTGGTAGAGGATATGAGTACGGAGGGACAGGGTATCGGTCGTATAGAAGGAATGGCAGTATTCGTCGAGGGCGCTCTTGTCGGTGATGTCGTGAAGGTTGAGCTGACTAAACTGAAAAAGAACTATGCCTTCGGCAGGCTGACCGAGATCCTGGAACCGTCACCGGACCGGGTAGCACCTCTCTGCAGATACGCGGGAGACTGCGGAGGATGTTCCCTGCAGGAAATGAGCTATGAAGGACAGCTGAAGCTGAAGAAAAAAATGGTGACGGATAAGCTGACCCGCATCGGCGGTGTTTTGAATCCAACGGTGCATGATACCATCGGCATGGACAAGCCTTTCCGATACCGGAGCAAAGCACAATTCCCAGTGGGGAAAGGGAATGAATCTGGTGAGGCAGTCGCTTTAGGATTTTATCAAGCCAAAAGCCATCAGGTCTTGAATTGCAAACAATGCCTGCTCCAAGCGGAACCGTCGGAGAAGCTGGGGGAAGCATTGCGGAGCTATATGAAGTCCGACCACGTCTCCTCCTACGATGAAAAGACGGGAAAGGGGCTGCTCCGCCATCTCGTCGTAAAGACCGCCTTCGGTACCGGGGAGGTGATGGCAGTTTTGGTGATCAACGGAAAAGCGCTCCCCAACGGAGAAAAGCTTGTATTTATGATGGACGAGGCAATAAACGAGCTGGAACCGGATCCCGAAACCGGTGTGGAATACTCGCTGGAAAGCGTGATCCTGAATATTAATAGAAAGAAAACCCCGGAAATCATGGGATCGGATTGTATTACTCTGGCAGGAAAGCCGACCATTCTGGAGCAGGCCGGAGGGCTTCTGTTTGAAATATCACCCATGTCCTTTTATCAGGTAAATCCGGTACAAATGATAAAGCTGTACGACAAAGCCCTGGAATATGCCGGGCTGACCGGTGAAGAAACGGTGCTGGACCTTTACTGCGGGGTGGGCACCATCGGGCTTTACTGTGCATCCCGTGCGAAAAGGATCATAGGAATCGAGTCGGTGAGAGAGGCAGTGATCGATGCCAACCGGAATGCAGTAATCAATGGTATTGTCAATGCGGAATTCATCTGCGGAAAAGCGGAAGAGGAGCTGCCCCGTCTGCTGGAACAGGGAGCTAAGGCAGACGTTGTTATCCTGGATCCGCCGAGAGCCGGCTGCGATCCGGCGCTATTAGACGCAGTCGTGCAGGCAGAACCGGACCGGATCGTTTATGTTTCCTGTGATCCGGCTACCCTGGCCAGGGACATAAAAATACTAAATGATAAGGGGTACCGATTTGTGGAAGCACAGCCGGTGGACATGTTTCCGATGACTTCTCACGTAGAAACGATAATTTTGATGACGCATTATGGTTTGAAGGCGAAAAAGTAGGGTTTAGACACAAGATGTTGTGGTTTGGGAGCGGTTATAGGGCGAAAAATGAGCAGAAAAACAGACGAAAAAATGACGTTTTTTTCCCTGAAAAAAGGGCTAAAATGTAGATGACATACAAATAAATATAGTTTTTAAAGTTTAAGAGGTGTATTATGGGAAAAATTTCGGGAGATTATAGTAGTAGCGATCTTACTGAAAGATTGTCTGAATTAAAGAGCATTGCTTCTTATATTGATTATTTTATTGGAAGTAACAAATGGAAATTTAAAAAATGATACGACAACTATTTGATTTAATTACACCAGATATATTATTCAATTTACATGAAAATATACCCATTTAAGGAGGTGACCACAATGCTTCGTATTGCTGTTTGCGATGATATGCAGAACGAACTGCAAAGTCTCATCTTGCTAACAAATCAGTATCTATCTGTCAACAGTCTTGACGCCGACGTGAAGGGATTCTCCCATCCAGATGGGCTATTGAACGCCGTCCAGGAAGAGAGCTTTCACCTTTACATACTAGACATCGTCATGCCTATGGTGAACGGATTGGAATTAGGTAAAGAAATACGCCGCCTTGACCGCGAGGCGCAGATCATCTATGCCACCACCGAACCGCAGTTTGCCTTGCAGGCATATGCTGCTAGCCCCATCAACTATCTTGTTAAACCAATCAACAAGCAACAGTTGTATGATACGCTTGCCCTCGCCATCTCCAAAGTAGACCTTGCCGAGGAACTTACATTTACTGTAAAGACCGCCGACAGCCTACGGTTGATCAAGCTGTCGGATATCGCCTGCTGTGAATACCGCAGCCACGCTGTCATATTCAACCCGACAAACGGCGATGAGGTGGTCAGCCGAACCATTCGAGAGAATTTCTTGGAATATATTTCGCCTATCTTGAAGGACAGGCGTTTTCTGCAATGTCACACCTCGTTTGTGGTTAATATGCGACGGGTGGAGCGTTTCGCTAAGGATAGCTTTACTCTGTACGGCGGTAAAATCGTTCCTATTGCGGCGAAGAAATACCCTTTAGTGCGAGATACCTATATGGACTATCTGATGGCAAAGGGGGATTTAAAGTGACGTCACTCTTCCCCGACCTTTTACGATCAGTCATCACAAATATAATGCTGGTGCTTTTGATTTCTACCATGGCAACACCTAAATATAAAAGCAAATCTTTATATACTTTTGTTACAGCCATTATCCTGACAGTAAACGTCAGTGCCAACAGTTACTTTTATTTGACAGAGAACTACACCGCAGTATTTTACTTTGATCTTGCTATGCTCATCGTGATTGGAATTGCTCTGAAGCCCCTTTTTATCGATAAAATCATGCAATGGTGCTTCAGTTATATTACCATGCTGAATATTTATGTCGCAGTGGTATTTTTGAGCTATATGCTTCGTGGTATTTTTCCAAACCCGAGTTATGGCATTGTTTATTTACGCTTGATTTTATTTTCGGTTATTGTTGTTGTGTTCCATAAGTGGATATCGAGACTGTATCGAAAGGTTCTAGACTATTGGCACATCTACATTTTGCCCGTTGTCTCGCTACTGGCTTGCTTTTTGGTATATTTTTTCGGCGGTGACATTCGGGAAATGCTGGACCATAACCGTGTGCCACTCTTGTTTCTCATTCTTTTAGGCTTATCGGTGTATGTTTCCATTATCCACTCGCTTACAACCATAACAAAGCAATATGCCCTTCGTGAGGAAAACCAAAAAGTGCAGGCAGATCGGGTATATCTGCAATTGGCCGCAGATAATATGGCCAATCGGCTGGAGCTTATGGATGAGGTTTCAGCGCAAAACAACCGGGCTGCCCATGACCGACGCCACTTCAACAACCTGCTACTGGGGCTTTTAGAAAAGGGCCATACCGATGAGGCAGCTTCATTGCTCCGAAGTCAAAATCCCGTGACGCCTAAAATTGACAGAATTTATTGTGAAAATACTGCAGTCAATGCCGCCGTTTGTCATTATGCTGCTATTGCGGAGAACGCAGGCATACAGACAGAAATTGCACTGGATATTCCAGAAGATTTGAATGTTAACAGGCTGGAGTTTTCTATGGTCGTGTCTAACTTAATGGAAAATGCCATCCAAGCATGTGAAAGGATGCCGAATAATAGAGTCCCTTATTTACATTTCACCTGCCGTAGCGTAGGACGCTTACTGCTTGAAATGGAAAACCCGTGTGCCGAAAGTGTTATGCTTGACGAAAGCGGTTATCCCGTTGCTGTTGAAGAGGACCATGGCATTGGCAGCAGGAGCGTCATAGCCTTTGCAAAGAAGTATGACGGGGAACTGCTGTACAAAATCAAAAATGGGGTTTTTCGAGTGCGCCTGTTGGTGTGAGAATAAGGAGATTTCGAACTGTCAAGAGTAAATTTTAAATAATGTAAGTTTTTTAAGTGTAAAAATGAGTCTTTTAAGTGTAAAGGCTCATTTTTAATTTTGTCCAGGTTAGGATAAGGGCACGAACTTATAGATATAGATAAATTGTAGAAAAATCTGCATGGATTTCTGTGCAAAAGGAGCGTAATGGAATGGAAAAACGTAGACGAGAAGATGTACCACTGTCTGCCCCAAATACCGAGGGTAATGTATGGCCAAATCAAGTCTGTCCCGCCTTTGAAGCAAGAGTGGATGCTCCCGATGGGATGCGGCAGTGCTGGTATTGTCGATGTGCCGACTTTCATTTGGATAAACCAAAGGCACTGGATGTGGGCATATGCTGCTGGCCGCAGAAAATAATAAAATAGAAAAGAGGTAGATCGGAAATGAAAAAATCGATATTAATATTAGTTATGATTATGGCGCTTATATCAAATCCTATTTTGGTATCAGCTAGTAGTTATTATCAGGTAGATGGAGACTCTATGAATCCTATTTTCAATGACGGAGATACGATTAAAATTGTATCAGAATTTTATGAAGATGGAGATATGGTAGTTGCCAAGCTTAAAGATGGAAGAAAAATTGTAAAACGTTTAATGGGTGAGCGAATAGTATCAGTAGGAAATGGAACGAGTTATCCAGTATCAGAAGTAACAATTCTGGGTGCAGCTGAATATGTTCCGATGAGTATGGAAGAACTTGAACTCTATGGCTTCTCATGGGAAAGCGTTCTAGCAGAAGGTGTAACTATTACTCAGATAGCGGCGGGTGATTTCTATTCATTAGCTTTAACCAATACAGGAGTGGTATATGCTTGGGGCCGGAATTCTGAAGGTCAATTAGGTAATGGTAATACAGCTATTCAACATACGCCTGTAAAAGTATCAGGTGGGGCTATGGGAACCAATGAAGGAGTAACAGCCATTTCAGCTGGGGATTCACACTCATTAGCACTAAAAGATGGAGTAGTATATGCCTGGGGAAACGGAGCAAATGGACGGCTAGGAAATAATGGCACTAGTCATCAAAGCACGCCTGTAAAAGTATCAGGTGGGGCTATGGGAACCAATGAAGGAGTAACAGCCATTTCAGCTGGGAATTCACACTCATTAGCACTAAAAGGCAATACGGTATATGCTTGGGGGCTTGGAGCCCAGGGACAGCTAGGAAATAATAACACTAGCGACATAAATACCCCAGTGCAAGTATCTGATATATCAACTGCAGTAGAAATAAGCGCAGGAGATTTTCACTCCCTAGCTAGACTCTTAGATGGAACTGTTAGGGCTTGGGGATCGAATAGTGCTGGTAAATTAGGAGATGGAACAATAACTCATAGTAGTACTCCAGTGCAAGTATCTGGTATATCAACTGCAGTAGAAATAAGCGCAGGGTCTAGCCACTCCCTAGCTAGACTCTCAGATGGAACTGTTAGGGCTTGGGGTTATAATATGGGTGGTCGATTAGGAGATGGAACAGAAATTGATAGATATACCCCAGTGCAAGTATCTGGGATATCAACTGCAGTAGAAATAAGCGCAGGAGGTGTTCACTCCCTAGCTAGACTCTCAGATGGAACTGTTAGGGCTTGGGGAATTAATAGTTTTGGGCAATTAGGAAACGGAACAAATACAAATAGTAATGTTCCTGTGCAAGTAAGTGGGATATCAACAGCAGAGGAGATAAGCACAGGGTCTGGCCACTCCCTAGCTAGACTCTCAGATGGAACTGATAAGGCTTGGGGAGCTAATAATTTTGGACAGCTAGGAGATGGTGGCACTAGCAACCGAAATACCCCAGTTAGGGTGATGTATCGAATAGATATTCAAGAAATCCCTGGAGTAACAGCGCCAGTTAGAACAGCAACACCAGTAACAACAATAACAGAGACAGATCAATATACTGGAACAGTAACATGGTCACCAGCTGATAATCCATTTGGAGCAAGCACAGTATATACAGCAATAATAACACTAACACCAAAAGTAGGATTTACACTAACAGGAGTAGCAGAAAACTTCTTTACAGTAGCAGGAGCAACAGCAACAAATGCAGCAAATACAGGAGTAATAACGGCAGTGTTTCCAGCAACAGGAGCAGCGCCAGATACTACAATAAATATAGCAGCAATCCCTGGAGTAACAGCGCCAGTTAGAACAGCAACACCAGTAACAACAATCACAGAGACAGCTCAGTATACAGGAACAGTAACATGGGATCCAGCTCATAATCCATTTGGAGCGAGCACAGTGTATACAGCAACTATAACACTAACACCAAAAGCAGGATTTACACTAACAGGAGTAGCAGAAAACCTCTTTACAGTAGCAGGAGCAACAGCAACAAATGCAGCAAATACAGGAGTAGTAACGGCAGTGTTTCCAGCAACAGGAGCAGCTACACCAGGTACATTAGTAGGGAATATGGCTGCCGGTAGTTATATTGATTTTGGTGGACGTACATGGAGACTTGCAGATTCATCAACAAGATACTTAGTAATGACAACTAATTATGAAACTAGCCAATGGTCAACAATGAATAACATAGATGCAAGTGCTGTATTTAATTACCTAGGAGCAAACTTTGACGAAATAATAACAGTAGTAGACCATCGAGACTTGATACAAACAACAGATTGGGACATACGAGGAGTAGCATGGGCTAACAAAGATTTGATTACTCCGCCATTAACAGAATCAACAATGGGAGGCACCATTTCTCCGTTATCATTTAATCAAAAATTAGGGATATTATCAACAGGAGAATGGAACACGTATAAAAACCATATAGGCAATTCGGATCGTTGGGCATGGACGCGTTCCCCGGTTACCAACTACACCAACCTCGCATACGTTGTGAGCAGCGACAACGGCAGCGTCAATATGTATAACATCAGCCACAGCTATGGAGTTCGCCCAGCTTTATATCTGAAACCTGGAATCGTTTTTCCATGGGGTAGTGGTACACAAGAATCGCCATATACACTTATAGCGCCATTAAGTAGTAATGCAGATTTAAGCAACTTAACACTAAGCAGTGGAACACTATCACCAGCATTTGCAAGTGGAACAACGACCTATACAGCAAGTGCAGGAAATGGAGTCAGCAGCATAACCGTCACGCCGACAGTAGCCGAGAGCAATGCAACTGTTACCGTCAATGGAACAGCAGTAACAAGTGGCAATGCCTCAGGAGCAATCAACTTAAACGTTGGAGCCAATACCATAACGGTCGTTGTAACGGCACAAGATGCAACAACTATAAAAACATACACAATAGCAGTAACAAGGGCAACGCCACCACCATCAGGCGGAGGCGGCGGTGGAGGAGGTTCTTCAACACCAACCCCAACACCATCTGAACCAAAAAGTGAGCCAGTTATTGTAATAGTTAACAACAAAGAAGAAGATGCAGGTAAAAGAACGGAAAGTGAAGAAGACGGTAGAACCACTACTACTATTCAAGTTAACAATATTGTAATTGAAAGTAAGATTGAAGAAGCAATACAGAACAATCCAACAGGAGTAGGAAATAAAATACAAGTACCAGTAATTGGAACTAATTCTCAACAAACAAAAGTAGAATTAACAGGAGATATAGTCAAAAAATTAGAAAATAACAACTTTATTATTTCTATTAAAAGGGATAGTGTTGATTATATTATTCCTGCAAAAGAGTTTACAATTAGTTCTATAGCAGAAAGGTTAGGGGTAAAAGAAGAAAGTCTACAGGATATAAAAGTAGAAGTGAGAATAAATAAGTTAGACGAAAGAATTATAGAAACATATAATGAAGTGGCAAAAAGAAATAATGCAGAAATTATTTTTCCACCTGTAGAGTTTGAAATAGTAGCAAAAACAACAAGAACAGATGGTACAACACAGACTCAAAGCATAAGTAGATTTAATAACTATGTAGAAAGGGTTCTTGAAATACCAGCAGGTACTGACCCTAGCAAAATAACAACTGGGGTTGTATTTAACCCAGATGGGACCTATAGCCATGTACCTACAGAAGTTTATCAAAAGGATAACAAGTGGTATGCAAGACTAAACTCCCTGACTAACTCTGATTACTCCGTCATCTGGAATCCGGTGATTGTTAAGTCTGTAGAGAATCACTGGTCAAAAGATGCAGTCAATGACATGGCATCAAGATTAATTATTTTTAATCCAGAAACCTTTGCGCCGAACAAAGCCATCACGAGAGCAGATTTCGCAGAATATATCATCAGAGCGTTGGGCCTCTACAGAGAAGGTTCAACTCATACGAATAAGTTTAGTGATGTCAAAGAAGAAGGCGACAGAACCTTGGCTATATTGATAGCGAGTGAATTTGGTATCGTATCAGGTTACCCAGATGGTACTTTCAGACCGGATGCATTGATTACCAGAGAAGAAGCCATGACAATGTACCAAAGAGCGATGAAAGTAACAAAACTTGTAGGAACTGATATCAACAGATACCAAAGCTACACAGATTACAAGCAAGTGTCAAACTGGGCGAGCCCTTATGTGAAAGAAGTGCTTTCAGCCCATGTATTCAACGGCAACACAGCAACTACGATTTCGCCAAAAACAAACCTGACCTATGCAGAAGCAGCACAGGCAATAAAGAATCTCTTGGTGGAATCAAAGCTGATTAATAAGTAAGCATACAAATGGAGTGCTTTTATAAATAAGGCACTCCATTTTGATAATTAAGGCTTAAATTCCGCATTTTATCAATCATAAAGTAGATTTCCTTCTAAAAAAGGAAATCTTGTATAATAGTAAAAAATTAATACCCTTCCGCCAAGGCCCCAATAGGTTCACACGACATCATTTTTGTCTACTCAAGGCACGTTGAGACGGTAATTCTTATGACGCGCAATACTTTAAAGACACAATGGAATATTGAATCAGTAAATTGTGAGGATGGGTATGGAGAGAAAAACAATATACCCTCATAGCACTGGACTCAATTCAATGGGATCATCTTGTAACAAAACAGCAAGAGTTCTTAATCCGTCAGCCAGAATTTTCTGTGAAGCAACTCCAGAAAGAGAAATACGAATGGCGGCAGGAGGTATTGAACTTCCGATGATAAATTTCTCGGCACCAAATACTTGGATTCCAGCTTTCTTAGCATATTCTTCAAACTTACTGGGGATCCATTGTTCGGGAAGTTCAAGCCAAATGAAATAGGTATTTGGGAACCCGTGGAATCTGAAACTTGCCATTTCTCGTTTTGCAATTTCAAACCTCGCATTTGCCTCTTTTAATTTGCACAGTATAATTTTCTCAGCATCGCCATTGTGAATGACTTCGGTAATTATGGCAGAATTTAAAGTGGGCGCCATCCAAATTGTATTGAGCACAGCTTTTGTTATTCTATTAGCAAAGTGTTTTGAAGCCGCAATATAGGATACTCGAAGGCCGGCAAAAAACGCCTTAGACAGACCAGCTATATGGACACAATGCGTAGGGATTATAGAGTAGAGCGATGGCGAAGGACTCTCTAATAAAAAAGCGTATGTGTCATCTTCGATAACGATCAGGTTATTTCGAAGTGCAACTTCAGCAATAACTTTTTTTCGTGTTGATGTCATTTGAAGCGTCGTAGGATTATGAACACTTGGCATAATATATATGCCTTTGAGCTGTTCCCTATGAGCTGATGATCCCAAGTCTTCAGGATCCATACCTTCTTTATCAAAACGAATGGGTACGAGTTTTATATTCAACTCTTTCGCCAATGCTTTTAGTCCGGAGTAAGTCAGGGAATCAACGCCTATACTATCCCCTGATTGAAACAAGGATATAAAACAGCAAGTCAAGGCGTGCTGAGCACCTGCACAGATGATTATATTTTCTGAAGAGGCATGTACGCCGTTTCGGTTGAGCCAAATAGAAGCAGCTTCGCGATGTTCAGGAATCCCTTGTGGATCAGAGTATTTCATATATTGATTAAGTACATTTTTTTGATGAAGCTTTTGTATCAACTCAAATACTTCGGGCTCATTGTTATACAAGGGATAAACGGGGCCTAAATCAATAAGGGCAGAGGTGCTCTCACCAATTTTCAAAAGGCTTCCGTCTGTACGATAATCTGTTGAAACATGGGTGCCACGTCCTGTGGTTCCAGTAATCAAACCACGCCGTTCTGCTTCTTTGTATGCCCTTGTAGCGGTTGAAACATTTATGCCAATTATGTCAGCAAGCTCTCTATGGGTAGGTAGTTTTTCACCTGGTTTTAAAACGTTATTCTGAATATCGATTTCTAAAGCATCGGCAACTGCAATGTATAAAGATTTGTCAGTATCAATGGTTATTGGTTTCCACATGATTAAAATCTCCTTTTGTCATGCACACATTGTAACATTGACTGCACACAATATCAAGATATATAATAAGTTGTGTGCATGCAATTGTATCAAATAAGACTTTATTGTGAAAGGGAGGAGTGCTACATGAACGTATTGAATATCCATGAATGTTTCAATGATTTAGTACAAGATGAAAAATCCGATATTCAAATTTTAAAAATGATTGGTAGTGAAATGTCGCTTATCATTGCGGAGCTGAAACCGGAGAAAAAATTAGGAGCGCATTATCATACAGTTGGATCTGAGATATACCACGTATTGGAGGGCGAAGGTGCAATGGAAATTGGATTGCTGGTGGATGGTGAGTATAAGTTTCAAGAAAATTGCTTGCTAAAAGCTGGAGATGTATTTGAAATACTTCCAAATGTTGTTCATCGGCTTGTGAATACGAGTAAGAATACACTGAAGTTTGTATTTTTAACACCTTCACCTCATTTGACAGAGGATCGGATATTTATATAAAGGAGTTGTGACGAATGAAAGAACTTACTTTTAAAAAAATAGACGCTTTTACAAAGGGACTGTCATCTGGAAACCCAGCGGGATACGTTCTTATGGATCCAAATAACACACTAAATGATAAAGAAATGCAGAAAATGGCAGCCGAATTAAAAGGATTTGTAAACGAAGTAGGGTATGTGAGCAGACAGGATAAACAATTCAGTTTAAAATTCTTTTCCTCAGAATGTGAGGTTGATTTCTGTGGACATGCGACTATTGCCATAATGTATGATTTGATTCAAACAAATCCGGAACTAATGAAGGAAGAGGAATTAAAAATCAAAGTGAAAGCAGGTACTTTATCTGCTTTTAATCATGTGAAAGATGAAGATGCAGTTTATATTATGGCTCCAGAACCAGAATTTCTTGAAAGAACAATAAGTTGGGGTGAAATTGCTTCTGCTATGAATGCTGACATGATAAAGTTTGATACTAAAAAGTCATTTGAAGTGATTGATGGTGGATTAAGAACACTCATCATTCCAATGGCTTCAATGAAAGACTGCTTAAGTTTATATCCAAATCAAGAAATGCTTAGACAGTTTTGTATGAATAAGGACATTGATATTGTTCATGTTTTTACAGATGAAATCAATAACTCAAATGTTAAATATCGAACACGTGTATTTGCGCCTAAATTCGGTTATCTTGAAGATCCTGCAACCGGTTCGGGAAACTCCGCTTTCGGTTATTATTTAATGAAGAACAATTTATGGACTGAGAATTTTTGTATTGAACAAGGTCCTTCGCTTGATAAGCCAAACATAATTAAGATTAGAAGTTATAGACACGAAGAGATTTATAGAATTTTATTTGGAGGCTGTGGCACTACAAAAATTATAGGAAACTATTATCTCCAAGAGATATAATGCAAAACGTGAGAGGGAGAGTGGAATAAAATGAAGAAAATAGGATTATTAGGCGGAATGAGTTGGGAATCTTCCATTGAGTATTATAGATTAATGAATGAATTAGTGAAATCAAAATTGGGAGGTTCCCATTCTGTTAAGTGTTTGATGCATTCTTTTGATTTTCATGAAATTGAGGAATTGCAACACAAAGGGGAGTGGGAATCACTTACAAACTTAATGGTTAAGGAAGCAAATAATCTAAAAAGGGCTGGTGCTGATTGCGTTGTGATTTGCACCAATACAATGCATGTAATGGCACCTGATATTGAAAAAAACACAGGGTTGGAAGTAATTCACATTGCGGATGCTACAGGTGATGAAATTATCAAAAGAAATATCGATAAAGTCTTATTATTAGGTACAAAATTTACAATGGAAGGTTCCTTCTATGAGGAACGATTAGGAAATAAAGGGATTGAAGTTGTAATACCTAGTGAACAAGATAGACAGATTATCCATGATGTTATATACCATGAATTAATTGTCGGGGTAATAAAACAGGAAAGTAAAATTCGTTACATTGAGATTATCAATAAAGCGATAGAGAAAGGTATAACAGGTGTTGTTTTAGGTTGTACAGAAATACCATTACTTATAAAGCAAAGTGACGTAGCTATTGAAGTATTTGACACAACTGAAATTCATTCGAGAGCAGCTGTAGAATTTGCGATAGCTTAAGTCAAGATATCCCTGTTTTTTTACGGTCTTTCCGAAAGAAGCAGATTGGCAGCCGGAACCTGGGTACTAGGACTTGAATGAGTAACCCCGAATTGGGTATATTAAAGTTTAAGCTGTTATCCAAGGAGGATTTATAATGAACAAGTTTTTTTTCAATGATTATTTTCATGAGCCACAGGGAAAAATCGCCAAGCGGATGCTTTTCAAAAGCGATAATGTAATTGCCTTTGTTCTGAACATCGCTAGAGGGGAAATACTCCCGGGTCATACGCATCTGGAATCAACCCTTTTCCTGCAGGTCATGGAGGGTAGTGCCAAGGTTGTCACGGATGGCAATGGAACCTCGTTGCAGGTGGGAGAGTTGATGCAGGTTGATGGACGGGAAAGCTTGCAGGTTATAAACACCGGTGAAGAGGTCCTGCGCCTTTTTGTTACAATTTCACCAATGGGTTCAGAGGCCTTTGCAACAGATGCGAATGTTTAATGACTTATTTTTATCCCCGACATGTGAAAAAACTTGAAGCTAACGGAAGTTTAGAAATTAATGTATCCAACGGGTCTCCTCTCTAGCGTTCATCGTTATAGCGCAACAATCCCATGTTGTGCAGGGCGTTGCAAAAATCTACAGGAATGGAAAACCTTTGACGGTACCGGTCCCGATAAAACCAATCGACGTATACAGGTAGACTCCCTTTGCACAGGTTTATTTTTTGCCTGTTCCACGGGTCATAAAGTGCCACTCGGCCCCTGAACTCTTTCCAAGCGTAGTAAGGATACATTCCATTCCAAGCTTGTGCAGCGAAGGGCCCAAATGCTAAGATTAGCTGGTCTTCTTCCTGGATTTTTTCCACAACCAGCGGCAGCCAGAATGGTGATAAGGTCAGCAGGAGCCGATAGGTATTTCCCTCTGACTGCAAGAAATGATCGCCTTTCTTGTTTTCTATAACGGAAACGCCCGCGTCGGAATTAAGTAGATATCCCACTAGATGGTCCAGATATTCGCAAGCCTCCGTACAGCCACAATCCGTATGCAGCTCCATATTGCAACGCAGCTGTCGAAGCAGATCACCCACAGAAGGCTGCATCTGTTCTTTCAGCCTAACGCCTCGACCTACCACCGTATCCACCTCTTCAAGTATGTCCAGTTTTAGCAAATTCTCGATCTCGTACTGCACTACTGTATCGCCTAGCGCATTGCCTATGTCCTGAATCAGCTC
>JAVBVR010000022.1:0-4076 GCA_036677845.1 Anaerovoracaceae bacterium
TTGAAATGCTTTTAAAGCGGCTCCTGATCACTGCAGAGACATTTGAACTGGAAAAGCTCCACCCCAACACCATGGCTCTTCTTTACCTGCAAGGTGCCCAGGGCTACTGTCAGAAACTAATGGGCGGAACGGACCCGGAACCGGAAAAGGCAGCCTCGGAAGCGCTGGGACTGCTGAAAAAATACACCGATCTCTGCACAAGCGGCTTCTTCCCCTATTCCCTTCACGGAGATGACCTGTTCACCGATCTGGACAGCTGGTTTGCCGATTTCGACTTAGGCAACGGCTATCCCAGAAGCGAGAAGGTCATTCGGGAAAGCATGCTGCAAGGGGTGGAACAAAACCCCTTCTTCAAAGTACTGGAAAACCGGGAAGAGTTTCGGAAAATCGTCAGTGCATTGAAAGCCAACTTGATATCGTAAACCGTTTACAACTCCACAAGCAAAGACCACACCGAAGGATAAACCCTTAAGTGTGGTCTTTTGTACATATACGCAAGTCTGGACTCCAATATTCTGTTGGTATATAATAACGTCAAAGCGTTAGATGTAAAGGGGAATCTTTATGAGGAATCCAAAAAAATTGGTGGCTGTTTTTCTAACAGGAGCATTAATCCTTACATCAATATCTCCTGTATTCGCAGCTGTAAATGATGAAGCGGGCATAGCAAACGCCGACAAGGCGGCAACCCTGAAAGATCTAGGTCTCTATGCAGGTCAGGACGCTAACGATGTCAGGGCCGGTTTGGATGGCGCACTTACGACACAGGATTCGCTCATATTTTTAGCAAAGCTGTTTGGTTACAACGATGCTGCAGGCGGGTTAACGGCCGACCAAGTAGCTGAGGGCTTGGCTAAATTTGATGATGCTGCCAGCATATCGGATTACGCGAAGAACATAGTCGCTTATTCAGCATCAAATGGCATTTTAAGCGGCTCAACAAAAGATGACAAATTCTTTGTGGGCGCGAAAGATACTGTTACAGCTGCCAGGTTTGCTACCTTCATGCTCAGGCAGATGGGCTATACGGTTGCTGATTACAAGGCATCGGTTGCCGTGCTGGCAGAGACCAAAGGAAGCAAGATTGACGCCACTCTGACCGGCGATTTAACGAGAGACGCTGCGGTTGGCGTTATGTATGGCGCTTTGACTGCAGAGAAAGCTTCCGGAAAAACAGTGATCGTTGATATAGTCGGGAACAATGCCGATTTAAAGGCCAGGGCTGAACAGGCTGGTTTGCTCACGCCCTCATCCGGCGGAGGCTCCGGCTCCGGCTATGTCCCGCTTGCCGTCGAAACAGTAAAAGCTTTAAACAATAAGCAGTTGATGGTGACATTCAGCGTCCCCATGGACAAAGTGTCCGCGGAGAACCAATCGAACTATATCATCAAAGACAGGGGCGAAACCACAAAGATGCTTACCAATACCAGCTGTAAGCTGGGCAGCGACAAGAAGACCGTCACAATCACCCTTGATAGCACGGTCCAGGATTGTCTGACAAATGCATCCCGGTCAGAAGTAGTCGTAAGCAAGGACATCATGGCCGCTGATGAAAAGACGCTTGGGGCAGACAAAACCTTTAAAGTGGAAGTGCAAGACGGCCTCCTGCCAACGGTCACAGAAGTGAAGGGCGTCGGCAACCAACTCATTGAGATTGTTTTTTCAGAGCCGGTCTGTGAAGGCGGCAACAATACAGCGACACTCGCACCTTCAAATTTCAGCGTCAAGAGCGGAACGTATAACTATTCTGTGCAAAAGGCCGAATTGGACCTGAATGTGATCCATTTAGAGCTCGGGACGAACCTACTCGAAGGACCTGTTTCCGTCACCGTAAATGACGCAGGTCTTGACGGGAACAATGTCATACAGGATTATGCCGGCTACAAGGTGTTTAAAAGCCCGCGCACTTTTGATTTCGTGAAGGATACTTCTGTAGCAGTCGTAACCGTCAAATCAGCATTGCAGGATCAAGTAGTTCTTGGATTCTCAAAATTAGTAAAGGGCAAGGACATCCGATTATATCACTCTTTGAAAAACGTTGATGTGTACAAATCTGAAAATGTCACAGCAGAGAGCTATGTGGACGAACTCACATTTTCATTCAGCGGCCCCCTTCCCACCGGTAGCGTGAAGCTTTATCTGGTGAACAGTGACACTTCGGGATATCAGATCACGGACGCTTATGGGATCAAAGTGCCTAACCAGACCCTTACCGCCTGGCTTGAAGAAGATGGCGTCCCGCCCGCTATCCTGGGCCTCGAAGTAAACAGAGATGAAAGCATCGGGATTTTATTCGATGAAGACCTTGATGAAAAAGTTGCCAGCGATTCGGATAGCTACTCGCTGACAAGACTTTCAGATGGCAAGGAAATCCCCTTGAAAGCATTGCTCGAGGACTCAAAGAAGGTCCTATTGACGTTTCATGACGGCACTACCTCCGAATCCTCCACTAGGCTGCAGGACAACCAGGAATACCGGCTGGTGCTTGGAAAGTACCAGGATGTTCACAGGAATAAGAACACGCATGATTATGAATACTCCTTCACGACCGGAGACTACAAAAGCCCCGAAGTAATTACTGATCAGCAGAGCGGCCAACGCTGCCTTTCGATTCCTGAAGCCGGCAAGATTTTCATCGTATACTCCGAGCCCATGAACCAAATCCAGATGCTCGATAAGGCTAACTATATGGTGTCGACAGACAATGGCTTCGCACCTCTAGGCGATGATGATGAAATAACCAAGGTCAATGATTGGACGGTTCAGATTTATTACAAAGATCTGGATGACCTGAATAATCCAGAGATTACGCCTTCCGTGAGCATAGCACCCATCATGGATATCAGCGGGAAGAGATTGTATGATTCCGTAGAGGCATATATCGTTCAAAACATTCCCTCGGAAGATGTCGTCATCGAGAAGGCCGAGTTGACCAGTAAGGACAAGATTAAAATCACATTCAGCGCAGAGATGAAAAGCGTCAATGAGAGTGATATCAAAATAGACTACTTGCAGTCCCAAGATTCCATCAATATCGCGGGCACCGAATCGCAAGCGGCAAATGCCGACGGGAAAACAGAAGTGGTTTTCCGTTTGGACGGGGAGATAGGAGCTGACGCAACAGCTCCTGGAGGAGCGAATATCCTTATTACTACGATTGACGCCCCATCTTCAGAGGCTGTATCGGGTAGAAAGCTCAAGGCCGGGAACGTTATCATCCTTGAGGATAAAGTACTCTCTGAAGTCATTTTCTTTGATCACGACGCTGATCCGGCAACGGATCCGGCAGCAAAGATCATTGCATCCGGGGATATGGTTACTTCCCCGACCGGCATCTTGGTGCCGCAGGGCACGACAGGGACCATAACGATATCCTTCAGCGAACCCATCTCCCCTGAGTCCCTTTCCCTCCTGACTTTTGTCGTGAAGGGCTATGTAGTAGAAAACATTTCATGCATTGGCACTGATCTCAGTGAAATAGCGCTGGACGTGAAGTCGGTTGATGCTCCGGCAAGGCCAAAGGTCACGCAGGTCTATAATATTCGGGATGGCGCTGGCAATGTGCTTCCTTCTGGGACAACGTGGACGATTCTCTTCAACAGCGAAGTAGATCCCGGACACGAAGCGGCATGAGTTGCATCCCGGGAAGGGATAGAATATAGCGCCTAAAATACAGCAAGGCGGCGGCTCCACTTGGAACCGCCTTTTTTTCATGCTTGTAATTTTGTCGTTTTTTGATTCATTTTTTCTCCGATTTTCCTCTTGCAATAGGCGGGAGGATATATTATGATTATATTAAGCAATTGTTTACTATGTAAGCACATATTAATCGGAGGTCCGTTATGACAAATCGAGAAGAAGAATTACTGGAGCTTATCCGAAAGAATCCCTCCATTTCTCAGAACGAGTTGGCTCAGCTGCTGGGCATCACCCGCTCTTCAGTGGCAGTCCATATTACCAACCTGACAAAAAAAGGTTACATCCTGGGAAAGGGCTACATTCTGAGGAAAGATGATCACGCCTGCGTTTTGGGGGGATCCAACATGGATATCATCGGATTCCCAAACGGCACCCTG
>JAVBVR010000023.1:0-50396 GCA_036677845.1 Anaerovoracaceae bacterium
AGCTCGTGGAGCTGCATGGGGGGAAATTATGGGTTGCCTCCCAGCACGGGAAAGGGAGTCAGACCTACTTTACCATCCCCCTGTTCAGCGAACAGGATGTGGCGTGTTCGACAACCACCGCTGCGGAAGAATGCGTAGAAGGTCCGTTGAATTTCCTGGAAGAGAAGCGGAGCCGTAACGATCTGCCCAGTAGAATCCTGGTCGTAGATGACGATTTGACAGGTCTTCAGGGTCTGATCAACATCCTTCAGCTTGCGGATTATTATGTGATAGGCGTCCGCAGCGGGAAAGAAGCGTTGTCCCTGATGGAAAACGGCGCACCCTTCGAATTGGTAATTTTAGATGTTATGATGCCCGAACTGTCGGGATTCGAGGTACTGGAAATTCTTCGGAGCAAGTACACCCGGCTGGAACTTCCCGTTCTCATGCTCACTTCAAAATCACAAAGCGGGGATATGTCTCTTTGCTTTAAACTGGGTGCAAACGATTATCTGACAAGACCCTTTGAAGTGGACGAGCTCATGGCACGGGTCAACAGCCTTGTAAAACTGAAGAAAGCAGTCAATAAGCTGATTACAACAGAAATGTCGTTTCTTCAGGCGCAGATCAAGCCTCATTTCATTCAAAATGCATTAAGCGTCATTTCCTCCCTCAGCATTAAGGATCCCTATAAAGCAAAAACTTTGATCCTGGATTTATCCGACTATCTGAGAGGAAGCTTCGACCTCAATACCGATCAAGGCCTGACCACTCTCTCCAGAGAGATGGAGCTGGTTCAGGCATATCTTTCCATTGAACAGGCGAGATTTAAAGAGCGCCTTCAGGTTCATTATCAACTGATAGAGGATGTGGACTGCACTCTCCCATTGCTCACCATACAGCCGCTGGTGGAAAATGCGATTCGCCACGGCATCCTGTGCAGGCTGGAAGGAGGAGAAATACATATTACCACATCACTGGAACCAAATCGTGTCAGGATCGAAGTAAGGGATAACGGAATCGGTATGGCACCGGAACAAATCACAGCATTCTTTGCATTAGATCAGGACCATAACGGCGTTGGAATGGTCAATATCCATAGAAGGCTCATGACCCTTTACGGGGAGGGGCTTCATATTGATAGTGCACCGGGGAAAGGCACTGTCGTATCCTTTTATGTTCCCTATAATACCGGCAAGGAGGAAAAAGAATGAGAATATTAATTGTGGAAGACGAACCGGATACCTTAAATGAAATCGAAGATTATCTCAGAAGCTATGATGAAACCATTGAGTTCATATCCTGCAACAACCCCCTTCTGGCGATCAAGGCATCCCGCTCTCATGCTTTTGACGCTGCGCTGCTGGATATTCAGATGCCTGAGATGTCAGGGCTTGAGCTGGCTGATTGTCTTTCCGCCATGTCTCCGAAGATCCATATCGTCTTTATAACGGCCTTTAATCATTACGGTGCGGAGGCCTTCGATCTCAATGCAGTGGATTATCTTTTAAAACCCATTCGCCGGGAACGCTTCAACAAAGCGCTGGGACGGATAAAGAATGAGGTTGAGGAAACAAAAAAAACATCCCTTTCGAATGACGGAGGGATTTTCATCCGTGCCTTCGGAAAAATGGTTGTGTCCAAGGAAAATCATATTCTGAAGTGGAAACGTCAGAAGTCTCCGGAAATCTTCGCTTTCCTGCTCCATCATCTGGGAACCCCCGTGCACAAAGAAAAGCTCTGCGAAACGATGTGGCCGGAATATGACCCGCTGAAAGCGCTGACCTACCTTCAAACCATTATGTATCAGCTGCGGAAGAATCTGGCGGAAATCGGTGAAAACAGTATCACAATAGATTTTGCGGATCATTGCTATCGTTTATCCCTGACAGATGTGCGGTACGATGTAGATCTTTTTTTACGGGCATACGAACAGGCATTTCAGGAATCATCACCTTCTCTTGACGCGCTGATCAATGCAGAGCAAATCTATGGAGGCTCCTATTTCGAAGAGGAAGGCTGGATCTGGGCCTTAGGCAGGCAGCAAAATTTGGCTCAGAAGTATCAGAAGGTGCTGGAATCCATTATTAAACAACAAATGAGAGATGGAAACAAGGAGGAGGCCTTGCATTATATCCAGAAGTGGGCGTCGCTGGACACCTACAAAGATCAGGATTTTTATATTTCCTGGGTGTCAAACAATATCGGCGCTGCGGCAGCAAAAAAGCTGGAAGCGATTTTTTTTACCGAGGAGGATTAGATGTCAGTATTTTGTCAGAATCCGGGTTTAGAATAAAATAACAGATCGCTTGAAAAGGGGGAGTTCGATTTGTTTGGGATTATGCTTGTCGATGACGAGCGGCATTATATTGATGAATTGGAAGAAATCATCAAAGGAGAACCTCCCTTCCAAATACTGGGAAACTGTTTCAACGGGATCGACGCGCTGAAAACAGTTGAAGAACTGAATCCTGACATTCTGATAACGGATGTGCTGATGCCGGGAATGAGCGGGCTGGAGCTGGCCAGGAAAATCAGAATCCTGAAGCCCGATTTACCTGTCATTTTGATGTCGGACAATCCATCCTACGCTGTAAACGGATATGAACTGGAGGTTTCCGGATTCCTGCTGAAGCCCCTTGTGAAGCAGAAGGTCCGCAGTGTGCTGAACCGGATCCTCGCGAAAGAGTTCAAACCATACAAAGAGTCCAAACGATAAACAGCATATTTCTAACCTATCTAACCTATAAACGGGTGAGGCTCTATGAAGTGATTCATAGAGCCTCACCCATTGTTCCTCTCGTCTCCGATTCTGCATAATCTGATGATTTATATTAACCGTGTTTTGCTATTTTTTCTTAATACATATTCTGTTAATTTTTCTCAAATTCCTTGCGAAAACCTTTATCATACGGTATAATAAAGATGTTAAATTTAAAATGATTATACTGTTCTGACGCCCGAAGGTTCGTCCTGAGGGGAAAGGCACAAAATAAACGGATTTGCATCGCTATTTCTGCGCCTTTTTAAGGCGCATTTTTTTGTCCTTCCGGCATCGCAGCTTCGCATATTCAGATATAGCGGCCTGCATAGCTGCCGGGCAGATAATAATTTAAAAAGAGAGGGCTGTTTTATGGAAACCAGAGTTGCTTTGATCGGGATCATTGTGGAGAACTTTGACTCAGTAGAAAAATTGAACCGGCTTCTGCATCAGAATGCGGACTACATCATCGGACGTATGGGAGTGCCCTATCCGAAAAAGGAGATTTCCATCATCAGCATCGCTTTGGATGCTCCGCCCGATGTGATCAGCTCCCTCTCCGGAAAACTGGGTATGCTGCCCGGCGTCAGTACCAAAACCATATATTCAAGAGCTGCGTCAACCGGTAAGCCGGAATGTGAAAAGGAAGAAACGAAATGAAAAACACCGCTGAAGTCAAACAAATCTCAACGGACGAAAAGAAGCAACTGATTGACCGGCTGGAAACGGAGCATGTGCTTTCAAAAAAAGAATTCACCGCTCTTATCGATGGCCGCACTTCGGAACTCAGCGAATACTTATTTCAGAAAGCCCGCCGGATCCGGCAGGAGCATTACGGAAAGGATGTTTATCTGAGAGGTCTCATCGAGTTCACCAACTACTGCAAAAATGACTGTTACTACTGCGGCATCAGAAAAAGCAACCATCACGCGTCCCGTTACCGTCTCACACCGGACCAGATCCTGTCCTGCTGTGAACAGGGTTACGGCCTGGGGTTCCGCACCTTTGTACTTCAGGGCGGAGAAGACGGATTTTACAGCGACGAGATTCTTGTGGATATCATAAAAACAATCAAAGCCTGTTTTCCGGACTGTGCCCTCACTCTTTCCGTCGGCGAACGTTCCTATGAAAGCTACAAGGCCTTTTATGACGCCGGCGCCGACCGGTACCTGCTCCGGCATGAGACCGCCGACCCGGCCCATTACAGCCGGCTGCATCCCCCCTCCCTTTCTCTGGAATCACGAAAGAGGTGCCTTTTGGATCTGAAAAAGATCGGATACGAAGTAGGAAGCGGGTTTATGGTCGGGTCTCCCGGACAGACCTCAGAGCATCTCGCAGAAGATATGGTCTTCCTTCACTGGCTGCAGCCGCAGATGGTAGGCATCGGGCCGTTCATTGCACACCATGATACGCCCTTTGCTTCGGAGCCAAGCGGTACGGCTGAATTGACGCTCTTTATGCTGGGGCTGATCCGTCTCATGCTGCCGGCAGTGCTGCTTCCCGCAACAACAGCTCTTGGAACCATTGACCCCACGGGGAGAGAGAGAGGCATTCAGGCAGGCGCAAATGTGGTAATGCCAAATCTGTCTCCGCTGGAAGTCAGAGATAAATATATGCTCTATGACGATAAAATTTGTACCGGTGACGAGGCGGCCGAGTGCCGTAATTGTATTGACGGAAGAATAAAAAGCATCGGTTATCAGATCGTTGTAGACCGCGGTGACTCAAAAAATAATCGGGGAGGTAGTAAAAATGTATGATGTAAAATCATCCATGGCAGAGGAATTTATCAGCCATGAAGAAATCATGGAGACCCTTTCCTACGCTGAGGCGAACAGGAATAACCGGGAATTGGTCAGCGGAATTCTTGAAAAAGCCCGTCAGCGAAAAGGCTTGACTCATCGTGAGGCTGCTGTTTTACTGGACTGCGAACTGGAGGATAAAAATCAGGAAATCTATGCCCTTGCAGAACAGATGAAAAAAGATATCTACGGAAACCGCATCGTCATGTTCGCGCCCCTCTATCTTTCCAACCACTGCATCAACAGCTGCGTCTACTGTCCTTATCATATCAAGAACACGCACATTACCAGAAAGAAGCTGACGCAGGATGATATCAGAAGAGAGGTGATCGCCCTACAGGACATGGGGCACAAGCGTCTTGCCATCGAGGCCGGAGAAGATCCCGTTCATAGTCCCATCGAGTACATTCTGGACAGCATCAAAACCATATACGGGATCCAGCATAAAAACGGCTCTATCCGCAGAGTCAATGTAAATATTGCAGCCTCCACCGTCGAGAACTACAAAAAGCTCCATGATGCCGGAATCGGAACCTATATTCTGTTTCAGGAGACCTATCACAAAGACAGCTATGAAACGCTTCACCCGGCCGGACCGAAGCATGACTATGCATGGCATACGGAAGCCATGGATCGGGCGATGGAGGGCGGAATCGACGACGTCGGACTTGGCGTCCTCTTCGGCCTTGAACATTACCGCTATGATTTTACGGGACTTCTGATGCATGGTGAGCACCTGGAAGCAGCCTTCGGTGTGGGTCCTCACACCATCAGCGTTCCGAGAATCCGCCCTGCCGATGACATCGATCCCGATTCCTTCAGCAATGGTATCAGCGACGATACCTTTGCCAAAATCGTAGCATGCATCCGAATTGCCGTGCCCTATACAGGGATGATCATATCCACGAGAGAAAGCAAGGCATGCCGGGAACGGGTACTTCATCTCGGAGTCTCTCAGATCAGCGGCGCTTCCCGTACCTGCGTAGGAGGGTATGTGGAGCCCGAACCCGAGGAGGAGACATCTGAGCAATTTGATGTAGAGGACAAAAGAACCCTGGATGAAATTATTCAATGGCTCATGCAGCTGGGCTATATCCCCAGCTTCTGCACTGCCTGCTACCGGGAAGGGCGTACCGGCGATCGTTTCATGGCCCTTTCCAAAAACGGAGAAATACAGAACTGCTGCCATCCCAATGCGCTGATGACGCTGAAAGAATATCTGGAGGATTATGCTTCCCCTGGGGTAAAGATCCTCGGAGAAGACCTGATCGCAAAGGAAATTAATAATATCCCGCGAGAAAAAGTCCGAAGCATCGTGGTTCATAATCTGAATAAAATCCAAGAGGGAAGCCGGGATTTCAGACTATAAAAGGTCCTGTTGCTGCAAAACTCCGGACAATTCGATCCACAGTCGAGTTGTCCCTTTTTTCGACATCTTTTTCTGTCGGGTTATGTCGATTTAGGAATGACTTTGTTGAGCAAAACGTTTACCGAATTATTTTGAATTTGATATAATGGTGTAGAAATTTTGAGTTATTTGTGCGAGGAACGGGAAACATGGGGGTATTTCTTCAGAATGCCGATGATCAGTATTATAATGCCTTATTTAAGAATAACGTATCGGTCATGCTTATTATCGACAATGAAACATTAAAGATCGTGGATGCCAATTATGCTGCATGCACCTTTTACAGGTACAGCTATCAGGAAATCCTTAAGATGAAATTTACGGATCTGAGTTCGGTGAAACCGGACCAGATCGTTACTCAGATTAATTTGGCGGCTTCCCATGTAAAAAACAGCTTCGCCTTTAAGCATCGAATCTCCACCGGAGAGATAAAAAATGTCAAAGTCAATTCAGGGATTATTACAATAAACAATAAGAAGTACATACACGCGATCATTTTCGAAGTGACGGACAGCGACGAATTTCTACAGCCCATTTCGCAAATGCAGGTAATTCTGGACAATCTTCCGTTCGTAGCCTGGTTCAAGGATCTGCAGGGTAAATATATGGCTGTGAACAAATCCTTTGAAGACCAGTACGGCTGCCTGAAAGAAAATGTCATCGGCAAGTATGACTTTGAAATATTCTCAAAAGCCCAGGCGGATACCTTTCTCTTCGGAGATATTGACATTATCACAAAACGAAAAAAGGTTCATTTCGAAGAGAAAAATGAAAACGGCAGATGGAACGAGGTCTTTAAAAGCCCTGTCTTCAACGATTACGGCAACGTCATAGGAACGACGGGCATCTCCAGGGACATAACCGAGAAGAAGATTCAGGAAAAAGCGCTGCACGACGCGGAGCGCAGGGAAATGCAGCTGCTTCACGAGACCATCGAGCTTAAGGACAATTTCATAACCATGATCACCCATGAGTTCAAGACGCCGATTGCTATCATCAATGCGGCGGTCCAGACCATGGAGATCGTATGCAGAGATGACATCACCGACAAGATGAAAAATTACCTCGGCAAGATCAGACAAAATTCTCTTCGCCAGCAGAGGCTGGTTGACAATTTGCTTGATATTACCAGACTGAAGGCGGGACAAATGAAAACGCACTATAAAAACGTCGAGATCGTATCTCTGACGAAGGAAATCGTTGATTCGGTCAAATTATACGCCGACCAGAAATTACTCCGACTGACCTTCCAGTCCGCTTTCGATCAGATTATCGTCTCAACGGATATAGAAAAGTACGAGCGAATCCTGCTGAACCTGCTTTCCAATGCGATAAAGTTCACCCCGCAGAATAGAAGTATCAACGTGATTATGTACAAGCAGAGATCTCATTTGAAAATTGAGATCAAGGATAAGGGCATCGGAATACCGGAAGAAAAACAGAGGATTATATTCGAGCGATTCGGCCAGGCGGACACATCTCTCACACGGCAGGCGGAAGGAACGGGGATCGGTTTGTACCTGGTCAAGCTGCTGGTTGAAAGCCTGGGAGGAATCATCCGGGTTGTGAGCGAAGAAGGCTACGGCTCAACATTCTCCGTCACGCTGCCCATTCAAAAGGATGATTCGCACAATTCCCATAAAATCAACGAAAATAAAATCCTGCAGGCAACAACGCTGGAGTTCTCGGATATTATATTGTAATTTGCATATAATATCGTTCAGCGAAGATTATAATTCTTGGTTTTTGAGAAATCATGCGGAGGGCTTATGGACGATCTGTATCTGGAAACAAAAAACGGCAGAAAGCGCATTGATGCGCGTACCGTTGAGAAATACAACCTTGAGCCGGGCGATTTGTCTCCGTTTACGCGAAACCCTGTCGTTGGGAAAAATGGAGAACAGAATATCAATACGCCCCGTGAAGACAGCGAAGCATATATTCGCAAGGATTTCAATGAGATGCCTTTGAAAGGCATCGAGGGCGACGGTGTGGACCAGATGGAAAACGGCTTTCAGTTTTCCCAATCTGAAATCATCGACTTTTCACAGGGAGTCGACTCCAGAATGGACGAAAACAGATAGGAAATGATAGGTTGGAATTAGAGTTAAAGGGGCTGCCTCAAACATGAGAGACAACCCCTTTTCGCAATTATGATCAAATTTTTAAAGAGAGATTTTTCTTTTAAATTACCGGGATAAATCCGTTCTCTTCTACGATGGCCTGGCCTTCCTTGCTCATTACGAAATCGATGAACATCTGGGCCGCTTCCGAAAGCTCGCCTCCTCTTACATAAAGGAACGGTCTGGAGATCTTGTATTCACCGGACAGTACGGTCTCTGCGCCTGGTGCAACGCCTTCAACCTTCACGGCTTTTACGGTATCGCTTAGGGAACCGAGGGATACGTACCCGATGGTATGAGGAGTCGTGGCTACTGTTTGCATAACCGCTCCGGTAGATCCCTGCACCAATGCATTCTTTGTTGTGTTGTCAATTTCTTCGCCTGCTTCGTTCTTTGACATAACCTTGGTGATCTCAGTAAACGCTCCTCTGGTACCGGACCCTTCCTCTCTGCTGACTACTACGATGGCAGCGTCTTCTCCGCCGACTTCTTTCCAGTTGGTGATTTCACCGGTGTAGATCTGCTTGATCTGTTCGATCGTCAGATCTTCCACTGTGCTCTCAGGATTTAAAACGACTGCAACACCATCTTTCGCAATGACAAATTCCTCTGCAACAGCTGCTTTTTCTTCATCCTTGACGTTTCTTGACAATGCACCGAAGTCAGCAATTTTTTCTGCAATGGCTTTGATACCCTGTCCTGATCCGCCCCCCTGCACATCCACTGTGATTCCGGGGTTGATATCCATGAATGCCGCCGCTAATTCTTCAGATAATGGCTGAACAGAGGTGGATCCTGCAGTGACGACGGTCCCTGAAATTTCAACTGCGTCATTACCGGGATCTTCCGGGCTTTCATTCTTGGCGCCACAGCCTGCTAATGCTCCAAGGGCCAGTATAACTACTAAGGTAAGTGCGAAAATCTTTTTCATTTTCATTTTCCTTTCTTATTCTGTTTTCATGTTTTATATGTCTTAATTACAGTTCCTATCATACAAAGCCTTTGTTAAGTGCCTATAAAGGAAGGGTTAATATTCTGTTAAATCGCTGTCCGGATTTCGATAAGGCCCGGAAACCGGACTCATGAACAAAGCATTTCATCGGATTCGCGATCCGGCAGGCTGTAAAGGCCCTGCGTAACGTCAATCTCCATCCGGTTCCGGTATGTAAAGCTTGCCACCAGGCCGGTTAATCGTTCCGCCTGCCGGTTAAGGGTCTCACTCATCGCTGCACTTTGTTCCGCCAGAGACGAGTTCTCCTGGATGATCCGGGATGCCTGTGCGATTTCCTGATTGATGACAGTCAGGCCGGCTGCCTGCTTTTCCGATGATTTCGATATGCTTACCACCAGGTCTGCCACCTGATCGACGGATACCAGAATATTATGAAATACCCTTGCCGTTTCATTGGCAATCTCCGAGCCAGTTTTTACCGCAGCAACGGATCCCGCAATAATCTCCGCCGTCTGCTTTGCCGCCTCCGAGCTTCTGGCCGCAAGTCTTCTTACTTCGTCCGCCACAACTGCGAAGCCTTTTCCATGCTGTCCTGCCCTGGCGGCTTCAACGGCGGCATTGAGAGCGAGAAGATTGGTCTGAAACGCAATCTCGTCTATTACTTTAATTATTTTGGAAATACTCATGGAGGAATCGTTTATTTTCTCCATCGACGCCAGCATATGTTCTATTTGAGCGTTTCCCCTTCTGGCGCCGTCTCTTGCCGAAATCGCAAGACCGCTGGCTTTAGAGGCAGTGGCTGTATTCTGTTTGAAGTGTTCAGCCGTCTCTGCGACAGAAGCAGTCAACGCTTCCATCGTGCAGGTCTGCTCCATCGCTCCGTGAGCCAGGCTCTGGCTGCTTCCCAGCATCTGTCCTGCTCCGGATGCCACATGATCCGCTGATTCTCCGATTTCACTGATAATGTCGTTCAGGGTGAAAATGATGTAATTCAGAGAATCTTTGATCGCGATAAAATTTCCTTTATATTCGCCTGTGACATCCAGGTCAAGATTTCCCTGACTGATCTCATAGAGAGTTTCGTCTATTTCACCGATATAGCTGAGCAAGCTGCCGATGCTGGCATTTACCACATTTTTGATCTCCGCATGATCTCCCCGGTAGTCTCCGATCATCAAGAGGTTTAAATTTCCTTCAGAGAGCTGCTTCAGCACGAGGAATGCCTCTTCAACGGGCTCGATCACCGAATCCAGCGTACAGTTGATCCCTTCTATTATCTTCTTGTACTCACCCTGAAAACCTTCCTGATCCCCTCTCTTGTCCAGCCTTCCTTCTATCGCATACCCGGACAGCTGGTTGGTTTCATCCACAACACGCTTCAAGTTCTCAATCATCATTGCAAGGGAGGGTATGAGGTTATCGTTTTCACTTTTTTTACCGATTGATTTCAGTGTATCCAGGTCTTCCAGATTTCCTGAGGCCACATGATTGATATATCCGATGATTTCATTGATATGGCCGGATACTTCGTTGATGGATTCGGATATTTCCAGGAAAATTCCCTGCCCCGTCTGTCTTGCTCTTTCGGTAAAATCATTCACTCTCATACCGGCCAGGATACGGTTTCCATCGGCCAAGGCACCGAGACCCTCAATGCAGGAATTGATGCTGTTTTTGATTTCATTGAAATCTCCGCAGTAGGCAGCAGTCAAAGGAGGTGGTATTTCTCCTTTTCCGATTCTGGAAATGTATTCAGCTGAGGTGTAAAGAGGACCGGTTACAGAATCCAAAGTCTGATTCAATCCGGCAACTATTTTTTTAAAGTCCCCTTCATGTTTTTCCAGCTCCGCTCTGATGTGCAATTTTCCGTCAACTGCCGCAGCGGAAAGGGTTTGAACGTCGTCAATCATCATTTTAACTGCATGGATGCAGGTATTCAGGCTTTCCTTTATATCATTGAAATCACCAGGATAGGCTTCGTCGATAGGCTCCGGGATATCCCCCCTGCTGATTTTTTTCAGGCAATCGGCGGAAGTGTTCAGAGGAACGATCAGCGCTTCAAGAGTCCGGTTGAAGCCTTCTACGATTTCCCGATATCCGCCGTGGAACTGATCCTCCTTGCCTCTGCAGTTCAAATCTCCGTTCAAGGCTGCAATGGTCATAGTTCTCGCTTCCTCCACCAGGGTGTTCAAGGTTGCTACGACAGATTTCATGCTTTTCCCAAGGACATCTTCTTCCGACAGGGGAGTAATCTCCAGGCCGAGATCCCCTTCCGCAATGCTGTGTGCGGTCTGCGCATGTGCTCTGATATTGTCCGCCATACGGCCAAAGGCCTTTGCCAGCTGCCCCACTTCATCCTCCGTATCTCCTTTTATTCTGATATTCACGTTACCTGATGCAAGCGCATCAGCCGCTTCCGCCAACCGGGCAATCGGTCCTCCGATTCTCCCGGAAATCAGGATGCCGAAAGCCACCGCAAAAGCAAGGCATAGTGCGGATAATCCAACCATGATAAAAAACGCATACCGGAATGTATTCTGTGAGTCCCGCAAACTCCGGCCCGCAAGTGCAATCCCTTCATCAGCCAGGTTACGGATATCCTTGTCCACGATATTGATTCTTGAATGGAACGTCGGTGCGAGGTTCATGGCTTCCGAATAATCATGAACCTCCAGCAGGCCGCCTAAGGTTTCCATGACTTCATTCGCAGACTGCAGGTCTTTCTTCAGTGCCCGGTACAGCTCTGTCGATGCTCCCGATTCTTCATACTTTGCCAGAAGCGCTGCGTTATCCTCCTGAAGACCACGAATTATTTTAATTCGCTTCTCCGTTTGAAGGATGTCCCTTTCATAAAGCATCAAAAGAAAGGTATTGTTAATCTGCAGCAGGTTTTTCTGAACACCGGAAAGGTAAGCCGCAGGTATAAAATGTCCTTCGTAGATCTCCTTTGTGTTCTCGTTTGTACGATAGCTGGCACCAAGGCCGAATACTCCCGCCACTGCCGAGAACAGTCCAACCAGGACAAACGCCAGGACCAGCTTCCTTTTAATGCTCATATTAATGCTCCTATTCCATTTTGTCTTTATACTCTTCTGCATATCGATTCTCCTCGTCCGGCTTCATTCGTAGAAGTCTGCCTGTATTTTTCATCTTTCCTGTTATTCTAAATGAGTCGTGTAAAAAGGAGATTAATGCGCTGTTAAGGATAGGTAAAATACGTTTTACAAAAACTTAACTTTTTTTTAACATCCGCTGAACGATAGATATGATTCTACATGATAAAATGTTGCCAAATAGCAAAAGGAGATCCATCAATGACAGAGTATGAACTGTTCCAAGTTAAGAATATTATTGAAAAAAGGGCGATACGGACTGTTTTTCAGCCCATTGTCTCTCTTAAGGACGGTGAAGTGCTGGGTCATGAAGCCCTGAGTAGAATTACCTGCGAGAGCGGGATCAAGGATATCGATACCCTTTTTACTCTGGCAAGCCAGCACCATTGCCTGTGGGATCTGGAGCAGCTCTGCAGAACCCGGGCCTTCGAGGCTGCTTTCCGGTTCATGATTCCTCCGTACAACAAAAAACTGTTCATCAATGTGAATCCCAACGTTCTGCACGACGAATCCTTTCAGAGAGGTCTGACAAAGGAATATCTGAATGAATTCCGGATCTCACCCGGCAATATTATCTTCGAAATCACAGAACGGAATATGATCCGGGATATCGACGGTTTCATCGCTGCCGTAGATCACTACAAGAGCCAAAAATACAAAATCGCCATCGACGATACAGGGGCCGGGTATTCGGGGCTGAACCTGATCAGCGATATCAGTCCCAATTATATCAAGCTGGATATGAAGCTGACCCGCCATATCCACTCCGACCGCATCAAAGCGGCACTGGTCAAAGGCATGGTTGAACTGTCCAGGGCATCCAGTATATCCATAATTGCAGAAGGGATCGAGACAGAAAAAGAACTGGAAGCGCTCATCGATCTTGGCGTTCATTACGGACAGGGCTATTTTATTCAGCGCCCGGACTTTAAGGTGAAAGAAATCAAACCTGAGATCGTAGCACTTGTGAAAGAGTTGAACGAAAGAAAAAACGGCAGTAAAATCTTCAATGTCTTCAATATGCCGATTCAGAACCTCTGCACGGATACAAAAACAGTCTCCTCAAAAGTGCTTGTGCCGGACATATTTGATATATTCAAGCACAACCCGGATTGCTTCGGTCTTTGCATAACGGAAAACAATGTTCCGAAGGGGATCGTAACAAAGGAAAAGCTTGCCTTGAAGCTGAGCGGACAATACGGGTTCGCCCTCTACCAGAACAAGCCCATTTCCCATGTCATGGATACTGATTTTATGGCAGTCGACTGTAATACTCCGGTGAGCGTTGTTTCCTCCAAGGCAATGTCCCGTGACCAGGACAAGCTTTATGATTTCATTGTTGTGAAGAAACACGGAAAATATCTGGGCACCGTTACGATACGGGATCTGCTCACTAAGGCGACGGAAATTGAAATTGCCGCGGCAAAGCATCAAAACCCGCTGACGGGATTACCGGGAAACCTGATTATTGAGCGGAAACTCCAGCAATGTGTGACGAATAATCATAAATATAGTGTTGCGTATCTTGATATCGATAATTTTAAAGCATATAACGATGTATACGGTTTTGAGAACGGTGATCTGGTTCTGAAACTGCTCTCCAATGTCATTCTTCGCAATGTCAGCAAAGAAGAGTTTGTCGGCCACGTGGGCGGAGACGATTTTGTCATCATCGTCAACGATCATGTGGAAACAGATTTCTTCTACAGCATCGTTACTGAGTTTGAGACAGAGGTCTTAAAGTTTTATAACAGGACGGATATCGAAAACGGATATATCACTGCCACAAACCGCCGGAATGAAGTTGAAAAGTTTCCTCTGATCACATTGACGGTGGTTTCTGTCTCCAACAGCACGCAGCAGCACAAGGACACCCTGGATCTGACAGAGACGCTTGCCTGTCTGAAGAAGCAGAAAAAACTGCGGCTTCGGGTCATTGAGTGATCCGGGCAGCCTGCCATGACATACTTCTGCGAACCTTAACAGATATTTAACGTCGGTTTAACCGGACCTTGATAGAATCAGCCGCTTTTGGGTTATATAGTAAAGCTGTAGGGAGGTGTTATTATGGGACATCGGTTTACTTCAGAAATTCTTTTTACAGTGACTTCGCTGATATCGATCCTGATGATCATCGGCTGGGTCATTTATTTCGGTACGGCAACATCAAACCTGACCTGACTTCCAAGTGTCTCCGGAATCCACATACGTTGGAAAACTGTATGTTTCTTGTCAGCAACCATTCCAGCCGGCTGATGGATCAAAGCCTCAGCCTGAAGGAATTCTCCACTGATTTGGGAGTCATCTGTCATTATATTTGTGATTTCTTTTGTTATTACCATTATGATAATTCCATTCATAAGAAGCTTTTGCTTCATTTTCTCTATGAACTCCGGCTGCAGCTGTTTCTGACGCTGCTGATGCTTGCAGGTAAAATCAATATCAAGCCCGTCAGGAGGAATCGGTTGAGTAGCATCGCATCTATGGTGATGGAAATGCGCAGGGAATATAAGGCAGAAAAAAAATCCCTGAACAACGACATCGAATATGCATTCCATGCAGCCGTCAGAGTTTGCGAATCTATCCTTTCACAACAGATCTCCATTGCTTCCGCAATGGATCATCCCGCCTGATTGAAAAATTCCGCATGTATTACGGAATTTTATATCCGATACCGCGGACCGTCTGGATATACTCGCTTTCCTTCTCGTCATCTCCCAGCTTTCTTCTCAGATACCGGATATGCACGTCCACAGTCCGGTTTTCCCCGTCATAGTCGATCCCCCAGACCTTATCCAGCAGCTGATCCCGCGTCATAACGATGCCTCTCCTTTCAGCCAGAGCCTTTAAAAGCTCAAACTCTTTCAGCGACAGTTCGATCACCTTCCCACCGACCGTTACCTCATGCCGCTCTGCATCGACGGTCAGATCACCGATGGTAATGGATTTCACCTCTCTGGAGAGCTCCGAACGCCGCAGGACTGCTTTAATCCTGGCCATCAGTTCATGTATGCTGAAGGGCTTCGTAATGTAATCGTCGGCGCCGAATTCGAGACCCATTACCTTGTCGATATCCTCGGTTTTTGCTGTGAGCATGATGATGGGTACTTTATAGCCTCTGGCTCGCAGCTCCTTGCATACCTCGAACCCGTTCTTTCCCGGCATCATGATGTCAAGCAGGATCAGGTCGGGTTTCTCCCGGTACGCAGCGTCCAGCCCTTGCAGGCCATCCTCTGCCTCAATCACCCTGTAGTCGTTGTTTTTCAGATTATACGATACCAGCTCCCGTATATTTGCTTCGTCTTCAACAATTAATATTTTATGCATTTTCTGTCTCCTGCCTTCCGATCTCAGATTTTTTGCATCGATTCCTTCGGACTTTCGGGTTGTCAGTATTATCATATCGCAGTTATGTTAAGCCTCCGTTAACGAAAAATTAAATGTCTGTAATATTATTTATTGATTCTGAAACATATCATAGGTGCTGTAAAACGTTTTAAAACCCTGTGGGTATTTTTTTCATCGACTTTCTTACACTTATTGACAGAGGCAAGCGGAAAGAATATTATATATAGTGTCTATATTGGCGTATGCCTCAATATATAGTGGTAATTTTCATCTCAGTAATTTTGGAGGTAATGTACCGTGCTGAAACAAATCATTAAACGTGATCGTTCTATTGTCCTGTTCAAGAAGGAAAAAATTGTATTGGCAATATTCAGGGCTGCGAAAGCAGTCGGCGGAAATGATTTCTCAACTTCAGAGAAGCTGGCGGACGAAGCGATAAGAATGGCTGAGGAGCGATATCCCGACGGCATTGCCGATGTGGAAGGCATTCAGGATATCGTTGAAAAGGTTTTGATTGAAAACGGACATGCAAGAACCGCAAAAGCCTATATCCTATACCGTGAAAAAAGAAGATCAGCGCGGGAATCCAATGCTCTGATCGGCGCTACCATCAATATGTTTACCGAGTATCTCAACGATGCGGACTGGCAGGTCAATGAAAATGCAAATACCCAGAAATCCATCAATGGCCTGAATAATTACGTGCGGGAAGCATTTACCCAGAATTACTGGCTCCATGAAATCTACTCCGACGACATAAGGGAAGCTCACATGTCCGGAGATATCCATATTCATGACCTGGGGTTTTTCGGGCCGTACTGTGCCGGCTGGGATCTGAGACAAATCCTGATGAACGGTTTCGGCGGCGTGCCCGGAAAAGTGGAATCCAAGGCGCCGAAACACCTTCGGACCTTTCTCGGCCAGATCGTAAACTCCACCTTTACCACTCAGGGAGAAACCGCAGGCGCCCAGGCCTGGTCCTCCTTTGACACCTACTGCGCACCGTTTATCTACTACGACAAGCTCGACTACAAAACCGTAAAGCAGGCACTTCAGGAATTTATTTTCAATTTAAACGTACCGACCCGTGTCGGCTTTCAATGCCCGTTCTCCAATCTGACCTTCGACCTGGTGCCTCCCGTTACGTTGAAAAACGAATATGCCATTGTCGGCGGAAAGATTATGGATAAAACCTATGGGGAGTTTCAGAAGGAAATGGATCTATTCAATACTGCCTTCTGCGACGTAATGATGGAAGGGGATTCCAAGGGCAGAGTATTCACCTTCCCGATTCCCACCATCAATGTCACCAAGGATTTTAACTGGGACAGCCCCGTCATCAATAAAATCATGGAAATCACATGCAGATACGGCGTACCGTATTTTTCGAATTATATCAACTCTGATCTTTCTCCGGAAGATGCTCTTTCCATGTGCTGCCGTCTCAGACTGGACACCAGTGAACTGAGAAAACGGGGCGGAGGCCTCTTCGGTTCCAATCCTCTGACCGGCTCCATCGGCGTAGTCACCGTCAACCTGCCCCGTCTGGCCTACATTTCAAACAGTGAATCGGAATTCCAGACCAGATTGTGGCAGCAAATGAATATCGCCAGAAACAGTCTTGAAATGAAGCGCAAGGTCATCGAAGAGCAGACGGCAAGAGGCCTTTATCCGTATTCCGCAAACTATCTGAAGGGAATCAAGGAGCGAACTGACTGCTATTGGTTCAATCATTTCAATACCATCGGCCTCATCGGAATGAATGAGGCGTGCCAGAATCTCCTGGGTCCGGAATTTGATCTGACAACACAGGAGGGACAGGGCTTTGCAGTCCGAACCCTCTCTTATATGAGGGACGTCATCAAGGATATTCAGGAGGAAACCGGCAACTACTACAACCTGGAGGCTACGCCGGCGGAAGGAACCAGCTACCGTCTTGCTCAGAAGGACAAGAAGAAATATCCGAACATTATCACCGCCGGAGACAAACAGCCTTACTATACCAATTCATCTCAGCTTCCGGTGGGCTTTACCGACGACATTTTCGAAACGCTGGATCTCCAGGATGAACTTCAGTCTCTTTATACGGGAGGAACGGTTCTGCATCTATACCTGGGAGAGGAAATCAAGGATATCGATGCGGCGAAGCATCTGATCAGAAAGGCCTTTACAAAATACAAGCTGCCTTATATCTCGCTGACTCCCACCTTCTCCATCTGCAACAGCCATGGATATCTCTCCGGAGAGCACTACTCCTGCCCGGAATGCGGAGGATCCACGGAGGTTTGGAGCCGTGTTGTAGGCTATTTACGGCCGGTGCAGAATTTTAACAAGGGCAAGCGGGAAGAATACAACCAGCGCTTAAAATACGTAATAAAGGATTGATCTATGAATATTTCAGGAATCGTAAAAAGTTCCCTGATTGACTATCCCGGTCTGGTTTCCTGCGTGCTGTTTGTTCCCGGATGCAATTACAGCTGTTTCTATTGTCACAACCGCTCCCTCATTGACGGAAGCCACATCCTCATGACTCCTCATTATGTGGAAGACTTCCTTCGGAAGCGTTCCGGGCTGCTGGACGGAGTGGTGATTTCCGGAGGAGAACCGACGCTGCAGAACGATCTGATTTCTTCTATGCTAATGCTGAAGCTTAAGGGCTACAAGGTCAAGCTGGACACCAACGGTTCACGCCCTGATGTCGTAGAAGAGATTTTAAAGCTTGGGCTGTGCGATTACTTTGCAGTGGATTATAAGGCTCCCGCAGAGTTATATCCGGTGATCTGCGGGGCTGGAACCGATGCCGGCCGGGTGATCAAAACCATTCGGCTTCTTTCTGAAAATCAGGTTCCTTTTGAGGTCCGAACCACCGTGATACCGCAGCTGGGCTGCGATGAGCTCATACAGATGGCAAAGGAGCTTCCGAGATTACCGCGCTACGTTCTGAACCGGTACAAAGTCCCGGAGAACTATCCCATCCATGAGGAGGAGCGGATTCGGAAAAGACCCTATTGCCGGGAGGATATACAGTCTCTGGCAGATTGTGTCATCGCATGGCAGCCCAATGTAACGATCTAGACCCTGTCTCAGAGACCGCTGAACCGGTCTCTTTTTTATTATCTTTTTCATTATTCAATTGCCGGTCTATATATCATCGTTTTGTCGAATATTAAGAATAGGATAAAATGAATGCTCAATCGGCTTTTTTGTTATTATCAGTCTGGAACCGTTTGGCTATCAAGTCAGAAAATTGTCAGATATTCCCGATAAAATAAACTCACACATTCATTTATACTATTACATGTTGTATGTCATCATATTTTGTCAGTTTTTTGTCAGTGTTTGCTGATATTTTATGATTATAGTAAATTTTGGAAAGGGTGGATGTTTCATGACAATTTTTAAAAAGCTATTTAACCACAAAATCACCACCAAGGTGATTGCCGCATTCGTGATTTGCCTGATTTTGTCCATAGCAATCACAGTGGGCCAAGCGATCTGGTCCTACCAAAACTATAACCTTGAGGTTGCACAAAATCAATCAGCCTTCAGCCTGGAGGCGCTGAACAGCCGGCTGGAAGAGCAAAAGTCGGCAGCCTTGAGCAGCGCGGTCCAGATATCCATGACTTCCAATCTTATAACCGCCATTGAATCGCAGGACGAGAGACTCCTGGATACGGTTATCACCGAGCTGAAAAAGTACTCTGATCTCGATTTTATTACTGTTACGGGTTCCAACGGCGTCGTATTGCTTGATTCTGCAGTACCGGAAAGCAAGGGTTCGGATCTGTCCGGGGATCCCTTCGTCCGGGCTGCTCTCGGGGGAACCGGTACGGTTGACTTTCAGGCGGCTGACAATAATGCGTTTCATATCTATGCGGCAGCACCGGTAAGAAATCAGCCGGGACAAATCATAGGAAGCATCTCCGCCGGTTATACCTTAAGCAGCAATGCGCTTGTAGATCAAATAAAAACCCTCTATGGAACGGACGTTACCATTTTTTCCGGTGACATCCGCGTTTCAACCACGATCAAAAAGGATGGGGAAAGATTACTGGGAACCACTCTGGATCCTGCGATTGCTGAAATCGTTTTAAAACAAAAGCAGGATTATTATGGACAGGCAGATATTTTAGGGATGCCTTATGTCACTGCCTACCATCCGATTTTAGGTTCTGATGGGGAAGCCGCCGGATTGATATTTTCCGGTAAATCCATGGCGGAAACCAACAGCCAGGTCCGAAATACAGTTTACAAAATCATCTCGGTTGCGCTTGTTATTCTTATCTTATTCATCCTGTTGATCATCGTGTTCTTACGGAAGAGTCTCTCTGTGCCATTGAAAAAACTGACGGGCATAGCGGACGGAATCGCTCTGGGAAATACGGACTTCAAAATTGAAATCACTTCGAAGGATGAAATCGGAACACTGATGGAATCCTTCCGCAATATGACAGACAGTATCCGGGAACAAGCCGAAGCTGCCGACAAAATCGCTTCCGGAGATCTGCAGCTTGAAATCAAGCCGCGCTCCGATAAAGACATCATTGCTTTCAGTATGATTGCCGTAACGAATACTCTGAAAGAACTGGTATCAGAAGCAGATAGAATGACCGCCGCTGCGGTTGCAGGTAATCTTTCCAACCGGGGCAATCAGGACTCCTTCCAGGGCGGCTACCGGGATATTATAGCAGGATTCAATCAAACCCTGGATGTGGTCATCGAACCGCTGAACAGGACTGCACATTACCTGGACCGCATCAGTAAAGGAGATATCCCCGAAAAGATAACGGAACAATATAACGGAGACTTCAATGAAATCAAGAACAGCTTGAATATTTGCATCGATGCCGTCGGCGCACTTGTTGCGGATGCCATGATGTTGTCAGAAGCGGCTGTGGAAGGGCGGCTTGGTACCAGAGCCGATAGCTCCAGACACGGCGGAGACTTTGCAAAGATCATCGAAGGAGTGAACCAGACACTGGATTCGGTAATCGGTCCGCTGAATGTGGCGGCAGGATATATCGAGAAGATCGGAAGAGGTGAAATCCCGGAAAAGATTACCGACGAATATTACGGTGATTTCAATGAAATCAAAAACAGCATCAATTCCTGCATCGACGGCCTGGACGGTCTTGTAGCCGGCAGAAATGTCCTGCAGCTCATGAGCCAGAATGATTACACAAATAAAATCGCAGGAAACTATCTGGGCGTTTATGCGGAAATTGCAGAATCTATCAACCTTGTGGCCGTTAATATCAATCACACCATTGACATTCTGAACAACATCTCAATGGGTGATTTCAAGGATCTCGACAGCCTGAAGGCAATCGGGAAAAGAAGCGAAAACGACAGCCTGGTGCCTACGGTAATCAAAACAATTGAAAGTATTAAATCCCTCGTTGAAGAGACCAATATTCTGGCTGATGCCGCCATCGAGGGCAAACTGTCGGTCCGAGGAGATGCCTCCAAGTTCCAGGGCGAATATGCCAAGGTCGTTGAGGGCATCAACAATACCCTCAACGCGGTAATCGAGCCTGTTAGCGAGGCCACCTCTGTGCTTCGGGAAATGGCCGGCGGCAATCTGCATGTTTCCATGGCCGGAGATTATCGAGGAGACCATGCCGAATTGAAGAACTCCATCAATACCACCATAGAAAATCTTCAGACCTACGTAAGCGACATATCCCGTATTTTATCTGAAATCGGTGAAGGAAACCTGAACCTCAACGTAACAGCGGATTATAAGGGAGATTTTGTGGAAATCAAGGACTCCCTGAACGAGATCCTCCTGACCCTGAATCAGATCCTCGGGAATATCAATGAAGCGGCAGAGCAGGTGACATCCGGCGCAAGACAGGTATCCGACGGCAGCCAGTCCTTGTCCCAAGGCTCTACCGAACAGGCAAGCTCCATCGAGGAATTGACGGCGTCTATTACAGAGATTGCCTCTCAGACAAAGCAGAATGCAATCAACGCAAATCAGGCCAGCGAGCTGGCGGCGGAAGCAAGGGACAATGCCATGAGAGGGAATGACCAGATGAAGGAAATGCTCAATTCCATGGCGGAAATCAACAGTTCCTCCGCCAACATTTCCAGAATCATCAAGGTAATCGACGATATCGCCTTCCAGACCAACATCCTTGCTCTTAACGCCGCAGTGGAAGCGGCCAGAGCGGGACAGCACGGAAAGGGATTTGCGGTGGTAGCGGAAGAAGTAAGAAATCTGGCCGCAAGAAGCGCAGATGCGGCAAGAGAAACCACCGAGCTCATTGAAGGTTCCATCAATAAAGTACAGACCGGTACGAAGATTGCAAACAATACCGCTTCCGCACTGACGGAGATCGTTGCGGGAATCGAAAAGTCAGCAAGTCTTGTCAAGGATATTGCAGAAGCTTCCAATGAGCAGGCCTCCGGCATTGCCCAGGTCAACAAGGGTCTTGAGCAGGTATCTCAGGTTGTGCAGAACAATTCAGCCACCGCAGAGGAAAGCGCCGCTGCCAGCGAAGAGCTTTCCGGACAGTCCGAGCTGCTCAAGGAAATGGTCGGAAAATTCAAGCTCAACAATCTCAAAGACTCAGGTACGCTCTATCTCCAGGGCGGACGGGATCACAAGAAGGACACTCCTGCCCTTCCATCCGCCAGACCGAAAATCGTACTTGAAGGTGATGAATTTGACAAATACTGATTTCCCTTTACGGATGTGTAGATCTGTCATCTTGCCCTGACAGAGCGTTGGGGATCTGCCCGGTTTTTTTCTCCAACAGCACAAACTCCCTGAGGATCTTAAAATCCCAGGGAGTTTTCCTTCCGTGAAATCAGTCTCTTGATAAAATCCGGACCAGCTCTTCGTTTCTTGTAATTTCTTCAATGGACTTCACTCCGAACTGCTTCAGGATCTTGATCACGTTGAGATTGTCGAAGGGAGTCAGGATCAGCGAGTCTTCTCCGAATTCATTGACCATTTCCGTCGCTTTCCCGGGTTCGATATTGGTTCGCGGCCCTCCGACGCATCCGCCGCTGCAGCCCATGCCTTCTATGAAATTTGCAGAGCCTTTGCCCTTTGCGCGCAGATCCTCCAGATACTTCCTGCACTCCTTCACTCCGTCGACCTTTTGCGCTTTAAGCCTGATCACTCTGGCTGGATTCAGCCGGTTGACCACCATTTTTACAGAAAAGCTGACGCCTCCTGTCCTGGCGTATACCCTGCCGCCCAGGGAAGCCTGATCCTTGTCTACAGGCTGCAGTGCCTCCAGATCCATGTCAAGAGCATGAAAGATTTCCTGCAGTTCATTGAAGTTGATCACATAGTCTACGGCACCCTTCAGCTCTTCTTCCAGTGCTTCCGCCTTCTTCGCAAGGCACGGGGCAAAAAATACCACCTTTGCATCGGGATACAGCTTCTTAAGAATTCTGCCCGATGCGATCATAGGAGATACGGACGGCGACAGATGCTCATAAATATCCGGATAGCTTTTTTTGATCAGATTGAACCAGACGGGACAGCAGCAGCTGGTCAGAAAAAAATCCTCTTCTCCCTTAACCAGCCGATTGAACTCAAAGGCTTCTTTTATCGTAAGGATATCCGCAAACAAAGCTACCTCGATCATGTCTGCAAATCCCATTTCGAGAAATGCTGCCCTCAGCCTTCCCATTGTTACATTTTCACCAAACTGTCCCGCTATGGCCGGCGCCACGACGGCGTAAACCGGCGCATTCCCGTTCTGCAGCAGTTCAATGACGGGAAGAAATTCGATCTTTTCAGCAAGTGCTCCGAAGTCGCAATTCGGAACACAAAAGCCGCATTCAATGCAATTCTCGCCTTCTTTTTGAACGCATTCCTTCTCTTCCGTTCGAAGCTGCGTATTTTTCCTGAGATACAAGGGGCTTTCGTATTTCCCCATGGTGTCACATCGACAGTTTTCCCCGCCGCAATATTCACAGGGCCCCTCGATCCTGGAGACGATGGGGCTATGAATCTCTCTGCTGTTTTTCACCATATCCAGCTCCGACTCAAACGTATCTTTTTCGCTGGGATCCAGTCCCATGGCGAGTCGGATGTGGTTCTTGATAAAAGGGAGATCTGTTTCATCAAAATCATATTTCTCCCTGATCTCCTGCGCCAGTTCCTCCAGATCGGAAGTCCGCTTCAGATTCCCGTTCCAGTATCGTTTGACAAGCTCGCTGAAGATGTGCATTCTTTTCTCGTTAAAGTTTATAAATGATTCTTTCATTGCTGTTCTCCCTTTTTCATGATTCCCTTTCATTCTCCTATTTTGGTTCCAATGATAACTTTGATTCATATATTGATAGAAATATAGACTAGAGGAGATTAGAGTGATATGTTTGAGTCTTTCATGAACAGTCCGATTCGTTCGATGACGCTGACGGGAAAAGGCCAGGTTACCGCTGTTCCGGATATGGCCGTTATACGGCTCGGTGTAGAATCGACCGGATCCGACTTATCCTCGGTTCAGCAGCGAAACGCCATGGTGAGCCAGGCTGTTCTCAGCGCCCTTCACCGATTGGGAATTTCCGATGTCAAAACCTTTCAATATACAGTGGATAAATTTTACGAGTACGATAACGGAACTCCTGTCTTCAGGGGTTACACCGTTCGCAACATTCTGGAGTTGAGAACAGATCAAATGAAGCAGCTTGGCGGTATTGTGGATACTGCGGTCAATGCCGGCGCCAATGTGGTTGATCTGATCTCCTTCGAGGTGGCTGACCCGGGCCGCTATTACCGCCAGGCTTTGAATCAGGCGGTCTCGGATGCCATCGAAAAAGCGAAGTCCATATCGAGAGGCCTTGGGGTTCCGATTGAGCCGATTCCTGTTAGCATTACCGAAACCAGCACCATGTCCAGACCCCCCCAGCCGTTTCAGCGTGAAATAGCCGCCACTCCCATCGTTCCCGGCACTTTAACAATTGAGGCCGGGATTTCGGCAGAGTTTCTTTATTAACTGCAAAGGACTACCGTATCTGCTGCAGAATCGATCAGAGATTGATCTGTTTTGTGGCGATACGTTGTGTGAAGGTACGGTCGTGTTCCACAAATATCATCGTAGGCCTATGGTTCAGCAGCAGATTCTCGATTTGAATCCTTGAGATGACGTCGATGAAGTTGAGCGGCTCATCCCAGATATACAGATGGGCCTGCTGACACAGGCTTTTTGCGATCAGCACCTTTTTCTTCTGCCCCTCGCTGAATTCCGAAAGATCCTTTTCAAACTGGACTCGCTCAAAATCCAGCTTGCGAAGGATTGCCTTGAACAGACTCTCCTCGATGTTTTCTTCCCGCGCGTACTCTCTGAGATTCCCCCTCAGGGAAGAAGTGTCCTGAGAAACATAAGATATGATCAGATTGCTTCCGATGCGGAGATTGCCCTCATAGCTGATCCCCTCTCCCTGAATCAGCTTCAACAGGCTCGTCTTGCCGGATCCGTTTCTCCCTGTGAGAGCAATCCGATCACCGCAGCATACCGAAAAGTTTATGCCGTCTGCGATCTCCCTGCCGTCGTACAGAATCGACAGATCGCTCGCTTCAATCAACCGGCTGCCAGGATACGCCTTTGGTTTGACAGACAGACTGTCTATCGTATCAATATTTTTCAAGAGCTTTGCTTTTTCTACTATAGCCCCTTCCTGCCTTGCTTCCAGCGACTTGGACCGTTTCATCATCTTAGCCGCCTGACGGCCGATATGGCCTTTATCCGGCTTTATGCCGGATACCTTGTTTCCGTTTTTTGTCTTTTCTATCCGGTCGGACCAATCTGCGGTTCGTCTGGCTGCGGCGGTTAAAGCTTTGATCTCTCTTTTCAGCTTTTCGTTTTCAGCCATCTCAAAGCTGTCCTGCAGCTCCTTGTTATGCTGCCAGGTCGAGAAGTTTCCTTTCTGAACTTCAATATTGTTCCTGTTAATGGAGAGAATATGATCCACGCACCGGTCCAGAAGCGCCCTGTCGTGGGAAACCAGAATGAATCCCTTCTTTGTATTCAGGTATTGGCCCACCTTCTCTCTGGCACACAAATCCAGATGATTGGTGGGTTCGTCAATGAGAAGAAAGCTGCTTTCCCTGAGGAATAAGGCTGCCAGCAGGATCTTGGTCTGCTCTCCGTTGCTTAGTGTGTCAAAAGGTCTGTAAAGAATCTCTTCCTCCACATCCAGCAAGGATAATTCACGCTGGAGCATCCAATACTCGTGATGAGGAGCAACCTGCTCTACAATGCCCAACGTATCGCAGCTTTTGTCAGCAACCTCATATGGGAAATATTCAAACTTCACGGCAGCCCGAATGGTTCCCCTGTATTCATGTTTTCCCATGAGCAGGTTCAGCAGCGTGGTTTTTCCTCTTCCGTTTCTCCCGGTCAATCCCAGTCTCCAGTCGGTATCGACTTGAACGGATACGTTCTCAAAAATAGAGTCGCAGCTGGTATCATAGCTGAAGGTCAGATTATTTATTTGAATCAATGACATAAAACCACTTCCTTTTTTTTAATAAAAAGCTGCAAGAAAATTATTCCCTGCAACTCAAATCCGGAATGTGAAATCCTCACGGAACGACTCGGGTAGCCTGCCCTAAAAGCATCCTCCGGTCTGTTCGGTTTTATGCACTTCTATTTTTTGAGTTATAGATGACGTAATTTTCTTGCTGTCGCACGACAAAATAGCGTATCAAACCGCTCCGCCGTGCATATTCAGTTTCAGCAAGATTATTTACGCATCCTTTCAACTCCAATCTGTATGCTTTCGTCTCTCATTGTGTCCGCCTTTATTATATTGCGACTTTCCCGGTGTGTCAAGGCTGCCGGCCGCTGATTTTGAATTCACCAGGCCGCTGGCCGGCTCTTGACCACTGATTTTCGATTGGTTGAGCCGTGATGTTTCGAGCGATTGTCTCAAACTCCCGTATGATCAGCTTTGTGGCAATCAATTCAATCGAATTGGTTGGTAAACAATTCTCAATTGGTTGGATACAAAATAATCCGGTATTGATATATTTATAATATAAATCGATTTAAACCGGATAGAATGCAAAGGGAACGATCGATTCGAAACCGATTGAAAGTGAGGTTATAAAATGAAAATCAACGATTTTAAACTGGAGGTTTTTTTTGACAAATACGAATTTACCGCTCCGTATCTGCTGACCCAGTCAGACTGTGAATCCATGCAGATCGCAGAGCTTCTAAGACTCGAACCGGGCTCAGAGGAGAAATTGATGAGCGGCTGGCTGGGTTATACGGAAGCAGCCGGTAATCCGGAGCTGAGAAGCCTGGTATCCGGCCTGTACGGGAACATGAAGGAGGATGGGATCCTCATGCATACTGGCGCTCAGGAAGCGATATTCGCCTATATGAACGTCATGCTGGAAAAGGGAGACCATGTGATTTGCATGTTTCCCGCCTACCAATCCCTGTTTGAAGTCGCCAATTCCGAAGGCTGCGACGTATCCCGATGGAATCTCAAACACGACGATCATGGCTGGAGCATTGACTTCGATGAACTGGAAAAACTGATCAAGCCAAATACGAAACTGATTGCGGTCAATACGCCGAACAACCCTACCGGCTTTACCTTCAGCGAAGCAGAGCTGAAGCAGCTCTGCTCAATTGCAGAAAAAAACGGGATCTATATCTTTGCGGATGAAGTGTACCGCGGCCTGGATCTGGATGGTGTCCGCAAGCCCTGGGTTGCTGATCTGTATGATAAAGCCGTCTCTTTGGGAGTCATGTCAAAATCCTATGGCCTGGCGGGTCTGCGAATCGGCTGGATAGCAACTCGTGATATGGAAATCCTGGAAAAGATGAAACGGTTCAAATACTATCTCAGTATCTGCAACAGCGCGCCTTCAGAGCTCCTGTCCATCATTGCATTGAGACACAGCGACAAGCTGCTGCAAAGGAATCTGGATATCATTAAAGACAATCTGTCAGTCGCGGAGCGTTTCTTCCAAAAATACGAAAGCCTGTTCCAGAACAACCGTCCTATGGCAGGGCCCATCGCATTCCACAAGATTAAAATCGCGCAGCCCATTGAAAAGTTCTGCGAGGATCTGGTTCAGAAATCCGGGGTGCTCCTTCTCCCCGCCGGCATTTACAGTTACAACGGTCCTTTTTTCCGGATGGGCTACGGACGAAAGTCCTTCGAAACCAGCCTTAATATTTTTGAACAGTATCTCATCGAACAGAAGTTCATATGAAAGGAAGGTTTATTTTGGAAACGTTACTGCTGAATGAAAGTGAAGTAAAATCTCTGCTGAATATAAAAGACGTCATCGCCTCCGTGGAGGATGCATACACGGCCTACTGCAGCGGTCAGGTGCTCCAGCCGGACATCATATCCATAGAACTGCCCGAGTTTCATGGAGAAATGGATATCAAGGCAGGATACTCCCGGAGTTCGGGAATGATCTCGGTCAAGTGCGCCTCTGGTTTTTACAGGAATCAAAAATCGGCAAACCTCCCCAACAGTATGAGCACGGTGCTGTTGTTTGACGGTGATACCGGCTTTCCGCGTTGCGTCATGAACGGGGGTCCCATCACGGCCTACCGTACCGGAGCGGCAGGAGCCGTATCCGCAAAGCTTCTGGCAAGAAACGATTCTTCCAGCGTCGCCGTGATCGGTACGGGGGAACAGGCCCGCATGCAGGTGCGGGCTTTGAAGGAAGTGGTGGAGCTCAAAAAAATCATGGTATGGGGCAGGTCCGCCGGTCAAGTGTCTGCCTACCGGAATGAAATGGAAACAGAGCTGCGCTGTCAGGCGGAAGCCTGCGATACCCCTGAGGAGGCGGTGAAGAAAGCCGACATCATAGTAACAGCGACTCCGGGAAAAGCAGCGATTGTCAGACGGGAATGGGTGCGGCAGGGCACCCATATCATTGCCGTGGGTGCGGATATGGAGGGGAAACAGGAGCTGGATCCTTCCCTGTTTGCCGGTGCGAAACTCGTTGTCGACAATCAAAGCCAGTGCATTACGAGGGGAGAAACCCAAAATCCGTTACGTCAAGGGGTTATCCGCACGGAAGATATTTACTGCGAGCTCGGACAGATCCTTCTCGGGAAAAAGCCGGGCCGGGAAAACGATAAAGAAATCACCATATTTGACACCACAGGCATGGCGGTCCAGGACAACGTGACGGCTGTTAAAATTTATAAAGAAGCCCTTGCACGGAGACTTGGCAGGTATTATGATTTTATCAAATAGCCGAGTATTACTGTGATTGGCTATGGGAATGAAAGATGACGGGAGGTTCGTTATGAAATTTTACATTGTGGATGCGTTTGCCGACACTCTCTTCGGAGGAAATCCGGCCGGCGTGGTTATCCTGGACAGGGATGCAGATTTTCCGGCGGAGGAAGTTATGCGAAAAACCGCAGCAGAGCTTCGCTACTCCGAGACCGCGTTTATCAAACAAATTGCGGAAAATGAGTTTTGGATCCGGTATTTCACTCCCGCAGCGGAGGTGGATCTCTGCGGTCATGCAACCATCGGCTCATTCTTTGCCCTTTCAGATTCAGAACTCGTATCATCCGGCCGCTCTTATATCTGCAATACCCTGGCAGGAAGACTGAACATCGACCTTATAAAAGAAACCGTCTTCATGGATATGAGTGCTCCTCAGGCCATGGGCAGAATCGACGATCAGGAATCCGTGTACGAATTATATTCCGTCATGGGTATAAGCGAGAAAAATCAGGGAGACATAACCGAAGGTATATTGCAGAGAAATGCTCCTGACGGGTGCTCCGCTTCACCTTTTCTTGTCCCCGAAATAATCTCAACGGGGCTTCCCGATATCCTGCTCCCGGTCTGCAGTGTTAAGGAACTGGCTGCAATCAAACCTGATTTCCCTGCTTTGTCAAAGCTGTCGGAAAGATATGAAGTGGTGGGAGTCCATGCATTTACGGTCAACACGAATGACGGGGCGATCCACTGCAGAAATTTTGCACCCTTGTATGAAATAGATGAAGAGGCGGCAACAGGCACCTCAAACGGCGCCCTGACCTATTATCTGTATCAAAACGGATTGCTTGCCGAAGGAACGGATAATCTATTCATCCAGGGCGAGGCGATGGGCCGCCCTTCTAAAATCACGAGCAGGCTCTTTACAGATAACGGCACAGTCCGGATTCAGATCGGCGGCAACGGCGTCATTCTGGCCAGCGGCAGGATCAACCTCTAAAAAATAAATGCAAAGGAGTTCGAACGTGTCAGAGGAAGGACATCAAATCGTCATCGACTGGAAGCCGGATAAGAACGGGAACGAACCGGTTTACCAGCAGATCATCAACTATATCAGCAGAAAAATCTCATCCGGTGACTGGACCATCAGCAGCAGGCTGCCGTCCCAGCGTGTCCTTGCGGAGCGTTTCGGCGTCAACAGGAGCACCATAGTCAGAGCCCTGGAGGAATTGTGCTCCTTCGGGGTTCTCGAGGGTGTCACGGGCAGAGGGACTGTGGTTACAAGCAACACCTGGTCTGTTCTCATGTCCACTGCGCCCCCTGACTGGGGGAATTACCTCAAGGCCGGAACCTTCCAGGAAAACGTACCCACCATTCAAGCCATCAACAAGCTGGAGTTTAAGGAGGATATCATCCGCCTGGGTACCGGGGAATTATCGCCGGACCTTTTCCCTGCCGAAATGATGCGGGATGTATTTCAAAGGCTGTCCGACCGGATCCCTTCTCTGAATTATCTGGAGCCATTGGGGCTTCCGGAGCTGCGCGTGGCTCTGTCGGAAAGGCTGAAAACCCAGGGCATCCATGCTGATCCCTCCTGCATCCTGATTACTTCCGGCTCCCTGCAGGCCCTTCAGTTGATTTCCGTCTGCATGCTCAAACCGGGCTCCGTAGTCTATACCGAATCTCCTTCCTATCTGAAATCGCTGCAGGTGTTTCCTTCCGCAGGGATGAGACTTTCGGGGATTCCAATGGACAGAGAAGGTATTCTTTACTGGAATATTGCCACAGACCGAAAGGACCTCGGAGACTCTCTGCTTTACACGATACCAACTTTCCATAATCCCACCGGTACCTTGATGTCGGAAACAAGAAGGCATGAACTCTTCCGCTTCAGCGCCTGCAACCGCCTTCCCATGATCGAGGACAATGCCTACGGGGAACTCTGGCTGGATCAAAAGCCACCCGATCCGCTGAAAACCATGGATCGCCACGGTATGATCCTCTATCTCGGCACCATTTCGAAGACCCTGGCGCCGGGACTTCGTATCGGATGGCTTGTCGGGCCCGAATCCGTAGTGGAGCGGCTCGGCGATGTGAAAATGCAGGTTGATTACGGGGCCAGCTCCGTCTCTCAATGGGCACTGGCAGAATTACTGGTCACCGGGCTTTACGACCGTTATCTGAATCAACTGCGTGGAAAGTTAATAAAGCGCAGAGATCATGCTCTTGCGCTGCTGGAACGGCATATGAAGGAGTACGCCCAATGGGACAAGCCGTCCGGAGGCTTTTACATCTGGCTCCGGCTCAAGGGGAAAGTGCCCGTTGACCAGCTGTTCCAGACCATGCTGAAAAAACAGGTTCTGATCAATCCGGGGAACGTCTATGATTTCGGAAGGAGCCAGGCCATCCGCCTGTCTTATGCCTACGCCGGCGAAGAGGAATTGGAGACGGGAATCAAAAAGCTGGCGGCAGCGATAAGGGATTTACAGAAAACCTAAACATCCTCCAGCCTTGCCCCGCACCTGGGGCAGTAGTTGACCTCCAGCTTAATACTTCTCAATGTCACCTTCTGCTTGGGACGGTAAGCACAAAGGATGGAGCTGACCGACTTTTCGTCAAACCCTACAAATACCTGATCGGGTTGGGTAAATTGCTCTTCGATGCAGCCGCAGATGAATTTTTTCATATCCTTGCCTCCCTTTCTATTCTCGTTTTTCGTGGACGCGTTAAAACGATCTTGATTCCTTGATATTATGTTGAGCTTTGCCGTGTTTTATTCGCATCGGCAGGATGATTTCATAGAAGTTATATTTTCTGGGCAGTTAAAAAGGACGCCCCGTAGGTTGAAAAGACGCCCCCTTGGGGGAGCGCCTTTTTCACTTCTGTGACAGTCGGTGAATAAAGCAGGATTGTCATATTTCCTGAGCAGGATTCACCTTCTGTTTTTATTCTTTCTATAGTAGACTGGAACTGAAATGTTCATTTTTTTATTATTTCGTCCAATTTGCTTGCAAATTGCCGGCGAACCAATGCAAAGAAATCACAAATTTCCGGTTTGTGGATTTCACTGCTGTCCGTATGAAGGAGGAATGAAAATGCAGGAAATGAATCAGAATGCTTCTTTAAAAAGAACCTTGTCCCTGCCGCTGCTGGTCATGTTCGGACTGGCGTACCTGGCTCCTACAGTAGTCTTCAACTATTATGGAATCTTTACTCAATCTACCGGGGGAATGTACACTCTGGCATTTGCCATTACCACAGTGGTTATGCTCTTTACATCTTATAGCTATGTTCAGATGGTAAAGGCCTATCCCGTAGCCGGATCCGCCTACACTTATGTCAACAAGTCGGTCCAGCCCCATGTAGGCTTTCTGACCGGCTGGATCATGCTGCTGGATTATCTGCTGCTGCCTATGATCTGTTATCTGCTTCTGGGCATCTACATCAATGAATTTTTTCCCGTTCTCCCCATCTGGGTGATTGTGATCGCAGTGGCGGCGATCAGCGCATTCATCAATATCGTGGGAATGAAAACAGCCAGCATCATCGATACCGTAATCATTGCGGCGCAGCTTGGTTTTACCCTGCTGCTGATCATTGTAATAATTAAATATGTCTCCGGCGGAGGCGGTACGGCGGACCTGACCGTCAGCAATGCGATCTACAATGCCGAAACCTTCGACCTGGGCAACATTCTCACCGCTTCTGCCGTGCTCTGCGTTTCTTTTGTGGGGTTCGATGCAGTGTCAACTATGGCGGAGGAAGCAAAAGACCCGGACAAAGTCATGGGAAAAGCAATCATGAGCGTCACCATCGGCGCCGGTATCCTGTTTATGATCACATCCTACTTCACCCAGATCGCTTGGCCTTCGGCTTATGCGGAGATACAAAACCCCGATGCGGGAATCTTTGAACTGTTCCCTCAGATGGGCGAGGACTGGCTGGGAAATGTTTTCTTCATTACCGATAATCTGGCTAGCTTTATCTGTGCCATGGCAGGTATGGCCGCTGTATCCAGAATCCTTTACGGCATGGGGCGCGACAACATTCTTCCGAAAAAATTCTTCGGCTCTATTTCGCCGAAATTCCAGACTCCGGTAAACAATATTCTTCTGACCACGGGGGTTGCCATGACTGCGCTGTTCTATCAGGACAATCTGTTCGGCGCAGCTTCTTTGATTTCTTTCGGAGCGGTCGTCGGCTTCATCATGGTCAATCTCTCTGTGGTATTCCATTATTATATCAAGCTGAAAATGCGCGGCGGAAAAAATACACTGAAATATCTCATCATACCATGCCTCGGCATTCTTACCCTTATTGTCGTATTTATCAACATTGAGACCAACGCAAAGATCCTGGGAGGAATCTGGCTTGCTCTGGGGGTCATATATCTTGCAATTAAGACAAAGGGGTTCAAGCAGCTTCCGCCAGAAATGAGCCTCACGGAATAGGATAAATGAGCGTCACAAAATAGAAACGAGGATATCAGTTTATGACAACCCTATCGAATGACTATACCCTTTTAAATGTAAGCATCGTTGACGGATACGGCGGCTGGCCGACCGGCGGCATGTTTATCCGTGTATCCGGCAACCGGATTACCACGGTTGGGCCTATGAAACGGTATAAAAAGGAGCCCGGAGAGCAGGAGCTATCTCTCGACGGCCACTATGTGACACCCGGGCTGATAGACGCCCATGTTCATCTGACGGGAGGTCGCGGTGATTATGAGTGGCAGGAGCTCGAATTATTTATGGAGCCAAAGCTCCTGCGCGCCATGCGCAGCGTTTACGAGTCTCAGAAGCTATTGAAACGCGGGTTTACTTCCGTCCGTGACATTTCCCGGAACGGCTTATATCTGAAGCGGATTTACTCGGACGGTATTCTGCCAGGCCCCAGAATCGTCGCCTGCGGGCCCGGCCTCTCCAGAACCGGAGGACACGGTGATGCTTACCAGTATCCAGAGAGCTTCAACAAACAGGAGCACTTCTGGAGCATCATGGCCGACGGACCGGAAGAAGTGCGAAAAGCCGTAAGGCGGAACCTCAGAGAGGGAGCAGATCAGATCAAGATCTGGGCCAGCGGCGGCGACAACTGGCCTCACGACAGGAATTCCGATACCCATTACACCCTCGCGGAAGTAAAAATGTGCGTTCAGGAAGCGCACATGATCCGCGGCACACTGTGCTGCGCCCATGCGGAAAATAACGAATCGGTCAGAATCTGTATCGAAGCGGGAGTAGATACCATTGAGCACGGAGAATGCCTCGACGAGGAATGTGCGGAGGCAATGGCACGCAAGAACATGATCCTGGTTCCCACAACCGAAATCCTGCTAAGCTGGTTTACAGAATTTTGTCCCGCAGACAGCCCGTCTGAGACTCCGGCGAAAAAAATCCGGCCTGATGCTTTTTTTCAGCGGGAGTTTGACGACAAACCCGATGCAGAGTACGGCAGGAGGTTCGTAAAACAGGTATGTGACAGCTTCACTCTGGCAAAGGAAAAGGGGGTTAAAATTGCACTTGGCTCTGATACGGTCTACGAGCCCCTTACGGAATATGGAGAATACAGCGCAAGGGAGTTTCGCTCTCTTGTGAAATGCGGACTTACGGTCCCGGAAGCCATCAAAGCTGCAACACTTACTGCAGCGGAAGCCCTCGGCATGTCGCACCGGATTGGCACGGTAGAAGCAGGAAAAAACGCAGACCTGCTGATTATAAAAAAAGACCCCACCTGTGACACGGAGGTACTGTACCATGGGGAAAACATCCGCATGGTGATCCTGAACGGCCGGCTCGCTGTAGAAGAAGGACGGCTTGCATTTTAAACTCCAGCAGGTTTGCCCTTATAAAATGCTGTATACTGCAGCCTGCTGCAGAAAGGAATAACGATAATGAATATGATTTTGACGAACGCAAAAATCTATACCTGCAACGCGGCGGAGCCCTGGGCGGAAGCCATTGTGATCAAAGACGGCAGGATTGCCTATGTAGGCTCCGGCGAAAAGAAAAAGTGGGAATCGGCTCTGGCTGACGGCGCTTCAAAGAGTGGCAGCGGTACGAGCACCTTTCAAATTTATGATATGAAAGGAAAAATGATCATTCCAGGTATTATCGACAGCCATACCCACCCGGGAATGGTATCCCAGAGTTCCTGGCATATCCGGCTGCCGTGGACGGAAGACGTTAATGAATTGCTTGCCTTTGTAAAGGAATATGCCGATAACCATTCCGTCGAGGAAGCTCCCTTCCTGTACTTTGAATACTACCCCACCAGCATGTTCGGAGACAGGGGCCCCCGCAAGGAGCTCCTCGACAGGGCGGTATCCGACAGACCCTGTCTGTGTCAGGACTTCGGGGATCATCAGCATTGGGTAAACAGCAAAATGCTGGAGATGATGGGTGTTACAAGGGACACACCGGACCCGGTGCCCGGACTTGAAATGTTCATGCGGGATGAAAACGGCGAGCCGAACGGCTGGCTGAAGGAATATGTCCATATGCATTTTGCGGAAACGCTCTATCATAATATCGGATGGGAGCCTCCGGTCAAAATGACGCCTGAGCTGATGGAAGGGTTTTTCCGTTTTCTGACCGAGCACGGAATCACCGCCATAGCGGACGGTATTCTGGAAGGAGAGGAACAGCTGTCTTCCATGCTCGAACTGGATCGTCAGGGAAAACTTAATATTTACTATGACGGTATCGTCCGCTTCTGGAGTTTGGGAGATCTGCCGGAAAAAATCGCAGAACTGCGCAGATACCAGGAGAAATATACCGGAAGGCATATAAAGATTAATACGCTGAAATTGTTTCTGGACGGCACCAACGAAAGCGGCAACAGCGCTTTGCTATCCCCTCATCGGAATGATCCATCCGCCGCCAACTTCGGGGAAATCAAAATGGAAACGGAGGAGCTGAAGGGTTGCCTTCTGCTTTGCAACAGAGAGGGTTTAGACATCCATATCCATATGGTAGGCGACAGAGCCTTCCGGGTTGGCTGCGATGCTGTAGAAGCGGCAAGAAATGAAGCAGCTCAGCTGGGAGAACCGTGGACGATGCAGGTAATCTTCGCTCACTGCGAGCTGATCGATCCTGCCGACATGCATCGCCCGGCTCAATTGGGGATTACCATCAACTGGTCCTGCCACTGGTCAGGCGGCTATTTCGGAGAAGAGGCCCAGACCTACATCGGAAAAGAGGCGTGGAACAGAATGTACCAGTTCAACCCCATCATCGAAAGCGGCGCACTGGTTGCATTTTCCAGTGATGTGGTAACTTATTATGAACTGCACCGGGCGGATCCGTTTTTCAGCATGCAGGTAGCTCATACACGCGTAGACCCTGAGTTCTCCCTCGATCCGGAAGTCTATCCCGGAAGCGTGCGCCCGGAGGAGTCCGCCCGTTTATCGAGAGAGATTCTTATGAAAGGCTATACGATCAATGGCGCCCGCCAGCTTCGATGGGAAGATCGCATGGGTTCCCTGGAAGCCGGCAAGATAGCAAATCTCAATGTGATCAGCGATAACTTTTTCGAAGTCCCTGCTGAAAAAATTTCCGAAATAAGTTTTGATGCGGTAGTTTTTGAAGGAAGAGTAGTATTCGGCAGTTTGTAATCGAAATGTTTTTGCGGCTGAAATCTTTTCTACGACAGCCTGAAACAGAAAATTTTTCTGCGGCTGCCTGCAGCAGTTGTATCTTTGAAAGCATTCGTATATATTGAAAGGAGAAGTTACAATCATTCAGGACGGGAAAGTATCAATGTATTTGGAAATGATTCCTTTTCAACCGGATATGCCCATTGCCTTCGATTCGTACAAGGCGAGCTACTACCATCTGCACTGCCATGAGAATGTGATTGAAGTGCTCCTCCTTCTCAGCGGCAGCGCGCGCGTGAAAGTCAGCTTTGAAGAATTCGATATGAAGGAAGGGGATTATATCGTAATTAATGCGGAGGATTCCCACTCCATCTATGCCACCGATTCCAAATGCGAAGCAGCAAGTCTGTATTTCAATATGGCAAGCTATAAAGAACTGATCCCGTATCTGGATTATGTTCTTTTTGCCTGCGAATCCTTCGATCTGGTCAAATATAAAAATGAAACCCAGACGCTCCGCAGGATGATTGCAAACGTTCTTCTCCACCTCGCGAAGGATCAGTCGGGTGCGCAGGACCAGTCTTACCGCGATAATCTGAAACGGTCGGCGGAAGAGCTGCTCTGGATTTTTGTCAATGAATACAATATGAAAAACTATTACAGCAGAAACTGGGATGCGGGCTATCATAAAACGGAAAAGTATTATACCATCATGAAATACATATTCGAGAACTATGAAATGAAAAATCTCATGGACTACATCTCAAAAAACGAGTTCTATTCCAAATCCTACATCACCCATCTTTTCAAGCAGGTCGGAGCAAGCAGCTTTCAGGACGTGCTGACCTATGTCAGGCTGTATCGGTCCGAGAGACTGCTTCTTGACAGTGATATCCCCATTATCGAAATTGCGGAACGCTGCGGTTTTTCCGACATCAAATACTACACGGCAAATTTTAAAAAGTGGTTTCTCCATACACCGTCCGAATACCGGAAGATCTACCAGCCTGAGATCGGAAAAAGAAGTCTGTTTCAGCGTCTGCGGCCGGAAGATTTTATCTGCAGGATGGAGAATATGATTTTCAACAATACCGACGATACCCGTTATAAGGCGGCTGTGAATCCGCTCAGTGTCAAGACCAGAGACCCCTTGACGGGAATGCCTCTGGTCGATCCGGATTCCTCAGATGAGGCGTCCGGAAACCGAATTGCGGAGCGGGAACGTAGAACCGATTACCGGAAAACAGGTTCTGTAATGCTGACAGATACTTCTTCTTTCCATCGGTTTTGCATCCCTCTCGACGAAAACACCGATCTTCACGGGATCGCTGCCAGGCTTTCCGCTTTGAAGGGTCAGGGATATCTTCCTCTGGCGGTCATCAAGCTCAGCGCTCTTTCTCACGACAAATGCAGCGAGATACTCAAAGGCTTATCGGAAATTTTCTCAAGAGAACAAATCAGAACGAAAGATATGGAAGTCGCCATCGTCTATAAAAGCCCTGACGAAAGCTCATACGTTACTGATCTGATAAAGAACAACGACCAATATCCGGAGCTCAGGCTGATCCCGGTGTTGTTGGATGGATCTGTGTCTGAATCTGAATTTGAATCTTAAAATAAATAGGATAGAATCATATTTTTAACCAGATCGGGCATTGCGACACTTGCGTCTCTTTCGGGGCTGTTTTGATTTTTGCTCCATATCCCACTGATTCCAATGGATCAAAAGCGACATCGGTGGTTTTATTTTTATAAAGCTAATTCCTGCTGCTATTCTGCCCTTCTTCGCATAGACTGTAGGATAGAATTGGAGGTGGTTTTATGGTCAGACAATTAAAGGAGCTTTCCAAGGAAGAACTTTGGATCCTCTTTCCCATCAGAATCAGCTCTTATAACCCCGATTGGGAAAACTGGTATCAAGAGGAGGAAGGCAGGCTTGCATCCGTCACCGACCCTCAAAATGTCGTGCGGATCAACCACATTGGCAGTACGGCTGTATTTGGTATGATCGCCAAGCCCACCATTGATATCCTGCTTGAAATTTCCACCGATACCGATTTGGATGAATTGATCCGAAAATTGGAATGCAGTGGATATCTCTATTCAGAACAGCCGGACAATCCCCCTCCCCATATGATGTTTCTGAGAGGTTATACCGTAGAGGGTTTTGAAGACCGAGTTTTCCACCTGCATATCAGGTATCCCGGAGACTGGGATGAGCTATATTTTCGTGATTATCTCCGTAAGCATAAGAATATTGCAATGAAATACGGGAAATTAAAAAGCGAACTGGCGAAACAGTATGCCCATGACCGTGATGGCTATACGGAGGCAAAAACCGAATTTATCAGGCGTTATACAGCCATCGCAAGAGAGGAATGGAAGGGAAGGTACGCTTCCTGGAAGCATACCTGATGCAGCAGGTTATTCCCTGCTGCGACAGGAATCGCCTATTTACGATATTGGTTATTTTTTTCTCAGTATAAAGAAAATTCCCAGTCCGATGAGCAGAGCCGCCAGAAAAATATCCCTCGGGATCCACGGAATCATGTCTTTCACAAGGACAAAAGCTCCAAAAACCACCAAAATAAGGCCCAGGACCAGAGAGCTGTTTCCGCTGCTGTTTCTTTTCGCTCCGGAACCCGGTTCTCCTGTTCTCGTATAGGAATCCACTGCTTCGCTGTGAGCAGGATTTGACGGCATGATAATGGCAGCTATGATGTATGCGATGAGGCCAGCTCCCCCCATCAGCGTGAAGACAACCCATAATAGACGAACGATGACCGAATCCACGGCAAAGTATTCCCCGATGCCTCCGCAGACTCCCGCCAGCACTTTATCATCAGCTGATTTATACAGTTTCTTTTCCATTTCTCAATATCCCTTTCATTTAAAGTTTTGATTCTATACCGAATCACTACATACTATAGTATCTATTATACTGATATATCGGCTGCTGGCAAGTTCAGATGAAGCGTTTCAGATGAATCTCTGATATACGGTTCGCCTCTATTGGTTTGCTGTAATAATATCCCTGAATGAAATCGCATTCGGCCCGCTTCAGCCGTTCCACCTGGCCGGCTGTCTCGACTCCTTCTGCGATTACCGTCAGCCCAAGACTGTGCACCAGTGAGATGAGGCTGCTCATGACCTTCGTGCTGTCCATTTCCAGAAATCGAACGCTGAGAGACCGGTCCAGTTTGATTTTATCAACAGGAAGAAACGTGAGATAATTGAGGGAGGAATAGCCGGTGCCGAAATCATCGATGGAAATCGCGATCCCCATCTCCTTCAATTTTTTAAGGAAGATCAGGGTCGCCTGTTTATTTTCCAGAAAGATACTTTCCGTAATCTCTATTTCGATATAACGAGGTTCTATTTCATATTCCACCAACAAATGGCTGATAAATTGCAAGTATCCGCTGTCATGCAGCTGATTGGCTGAAAAATTAACCGAAACAGGCTTCAAATCAATTCCGTCAGCTTTCCAGTCGGAGAGCTGGCGGATCACTTTCTCCGTTACGATTCTCCCAATCCTTGCAATGGAGCCGTTTATCTCGGCAACAGGCACGAACTCACCCGGAGACAAATCGGAATCTTTCATTCGGAGCAGCGCCTCATACCCGTATACCATACCCGTCTTTAAATCGATCTGGGGCTGATAGACGATATAAAATCCGTCATTTTCAATGGCGTCTCTCAGACGGACCTCAATTTTAGATTTGCTGATCTGACTGTTCATCATACTTGTGTTGAAATATTGATATCCGTTCTTTCCTGTATTCTTGACGGAATACATGGCGAGGTCCGCATTCATGACGAGCTGGGTCACATCCGTTCCATCCTCCGGAAACAGGGAAATACCCATGCTGAATCTGATCTCCAGATCATTGTTATCAATATGGATGACCTGGTTAAATACATTTTCTATTCTGTGAATCAGCAGGTCGATCTCACCCGGTTTACCCGCACGCTCTGCAAGCACCATGAACTCATCCCCGCCGAACCTGCATACCACTGTCCTCTCGTCAGCTATTACCGCCAGTCTTGCAGCAATATCCTGTATGACACGATCGCCGAACACATGGCCCAGTGTATCGTTGATTCCCTTGAAATTATCAAGATCCAGCAGAAGCACCGCGCCCTTCTTCCCACTCCCAAGAGTTTCAGCCAGAAGGTCTACAAACTGTCTTCGATTTGGCAGCTTTGTCAGAGAATCATGAAGGACAAGAAAATTCAATTCATGAAAATACTGATGGATTTTTGCCAGAAGTGTGTTCATCGAATCGATGACGCCGAGAAACGGATTATTCCTTGATATTTCTACCTTGATCAGATCGTTTTTCTCAATATCGATATTCTGTATTTCTTTATCAATGTAATGAACCTGGTCAATGAGTTCGGTATAATTATCGCGCATCTCAACCAGCGCTGCGGCTACGGTACCGATTTCATCCTTTTGATTTGCATAAGCCTTCAGATTGGTTGAAAAATTGAAATCAAAATCGGTCATGCGGTTGATGACGGATGATATCTCAAGAATCGGCCCGGTTAACCGTTTCGAAATCAGGTAAACAATAAGAAAAATCAACACAAACGTGATCCCATAGATTATAAGAAGAATATTGGTGACGGTTTTTGCACGCTTCAGGATCTCAGACTTTTCCACGATGGAAATAATGTGCCAGCCGCTTTCCTTGGAGGTCACCACATTCATGACGCACTCGACGTTGTCCAGACTGGCTTCGAACACAATCTCTTCAGCCCTCCCCATTTGTCTGAAGCTGCTTAACCCCAACTCTTCAGGCGTTTTCATGATCCATTCAGGATGATACGGACTGACCAGAAATTTATGATGCGGACTCATGAGAAGGATATGACCGGTATCTCCGATTTTTGTATTGTTGATGCGGGTTGTCAGATCAAAGAGATTCACGGTTATACCGAGAACACCGATTCCTTCTCCATCATGGCTTCTGATCCGTTTTGTGAAGCTCACTACCAGCTCGTTGGTAAACTTCGTCAGATAGGGCTCGGATATTCTCACATCCTCGCTGAAAAGTGCGTACTGGTACCAGGGCCTCAGCCGGGGCTCATAGGCCTGCTTCGCCTGAAATCTGGGATATTCCATATACCCTCCGTCGTCTGTGCCAAAAAAGACAAAATTCACGGCTTTGTGGCTGATCTTAAGAAGCCGGAACTGCTTCTCGATTTCCCTTTCCACCTCAGTCGGCTGATACCGGAAGCCTTCCTGGTCGTATCGGGTATAGTTCTGGAGATTGAATTTAGCTTTTTTAACGCTTTCATGGAAGGACAGCATGTTTACCTCTTCCTTAATATCGTTGACAAAAGCATCGTCGATCAACGCCCTTACCTTATGAAGAAGCAGTCTGTTATTTTCGATGCTGTTATTGGAAAGCCATTCCTCCATATAGGATTTCAGGTAAAAACCCCCGATAATATACGGGATCAGACAGCCAAGAAAAATGGCAATGATAAGCTTATTCCGAATCGAACCCCTGATCCTCAAAATCTTCCCTCCGCATAGTATAGCCTTTAATTCATATATCGGCTGTTTCAGGGATAAGTTTACCTTTCGCTCTTGCAATCCCGGAATATAATTTGTATAATAATCCTAACATATGTTCTGAATCACATCGGTAAATCTAACATTTGTTAGGAGATGCAAAATGAAATTATCAGGAACGAAAGAAAAAATCTTTGATGCGGCAATTGATCTGTTCTCTGAACGGGGTTATAACGGGGTTCCCGTCAGGGATATTGCCAAGACAGCCGGCATTAAAGAAAGCTCGATCTATGGACACTTCATCAACAAAGAAGATATTCTCAATCACATTCTGGATTACCATCATGAGGGTATGCTGAGCAAACGGGTGGATATCCACAGCCTTGAGAGTGAAATCAATTATTTGGAGCCGCGGGACGTGGTCAAATTGATATTTTTTAATTATGGAAAACAGAACGATCCAAGAATCGACAAAACGGCAAGAATCATTTTTATGGAGCAGTATACCAATGTAAAAGCACGGGAGTTCGTTCAAATATGTATGCTGCAAGAGCCGGTGGATTATTACAGGTCGCTCTTTGCTCTGATGCGCTCAAAAGGAAGGATCAGGGACGATGTCGACCTGGAAACTGCCGCACAGGAGCTGAACTATGGCTTCCTGGGTATCAGCTTGGATTTTGCCCTCGTGAGACAATCAGGCGGTGAAGTTGCTCCGATTATAGAAAAGATTTCAAACCATGTGGATTTTATATTCGACCGTCTGGAGCACTCATCGAAAACATAGTCGGGGGAACCATTATTGCGTTATATTTTCGCAAACGCGTTTATTAATAAGGGGGTTCATCATGAAAAAAATAATTCTCTTCCTGCTTGTTATAGCACTGCCGCTATGTGGCTGCAGCGATACCGGCACCTCTCAAGGCGGCGCTTCAGACGCACCGCAAAGCAGCAATGCAGCTGATGCGCCAAAGGATAATGGCAGCTCGGATGATGCCGCTGCGCCTGATGACCGTGCCTATTCCTATGATAAGTACCTGATGATCAATATGGACAGTACCTATGAGGAGGTCGCTGCCGTTTTGGGAGGTTCCGGCGAAGCTTCCGTTGACGGTGATGTGCTGAAGCAGTATATTTGGGAAAATGAGGATGGCAGCAATATCAGCGTTACCTTTGACAGCAACAAAGCCACCGCGAAAACACAGGCTTATCTGGGGCCGTTCCTTAAGGGAAAAGAAAAAGTTACAATAAAGCTGTTTCAAAAACTAAAGGAGGGTGACGGCCTGGCCGATGTGGAAAAAATACTCGGACCCGGGACGGAAACCATGCGCCAGGTAATATCCGGCGAGGAAAGTGTCACCTATATGTGGAACAACAGCGACGGGAGCGGCATCAGCGTCATTTTTCAAAACAATAAAGCAGCAGATATAAATGATATCATGCTTGATTAAATAACAGGAGGAAATGAAAATGAATAAAAAATTGGTTTGTTTGGTCACCTGCATTGTTTTTATCGTCGGGATGTCCGCCGGCGCTTATGCGGCAACCAACCCTGAAATCAGGGCGATCCTGAACTACGGAATTAAAATCGAAGTAAACGGAACGGAGTTTGTCCCGACAGATACGGACGGTTCCAGGCTGATACCCATCACCTACAACGGACGGACCTACCTGCCGGTCCGATCTTTAGCCGACGCTCTGGATGTGGCAGTGGCTTTTGAGAACAATACTGTCTATCTGGGCGAACGGGGCAAGACTCCGCTGACCGGTAAGGATTTCATGAAAAATTATACCTGCCAGTTTACGACGGACAAAAGCCTGCTTTCCGTCAACGGCGTTCAGTATCAATCCGGCATCGTATACACCGGTACCGAGGGCTATTACGAATACAGCTGTTTTGTCTATCCCAACGGGAAATATCAGAAATTCGGCGGCGTTGCCTGCATGGAGGACAACGACAACAGCACGGATCAGGTGATCATCAAAATCCGGGAAAACAACTATGAGGGCAGGGTAATCAAAGAGATCACGCTGGAAAACGGAGAATCAAAGGCGTTTGAAATCGATATTCCCAATGTGAAGACTCTGTATATCCAGAATCTGGTGTCCGACAGAACCCCCAAGTCAACCAATCCCGACATCATGATGATTGCAGATCCCTATTTCAACTAAGCATAGAGTGTCGAAGTGTGTTTGATTTGTTTCATCGGAGAATGGTGAGATTTATTATTATTCGGAGGATTATGATATGAGACATAGAAACTGCTCCTTGATCTTATCTGTTGTTCTTAGTATTCTGCTGATTTTCGGATCGGCAGGATCAGTTTTCGCACTGACAATCCCGACACCGCTGCCGGATCTTTCAAAACCCTTATCAAATGACATTTCCGGTGCGTTCACCGACGCAGACTTCAAGCAGGCAGTCTGGGAATGGCTTGGAAACACCGGAACGCCTGGCGTTTTCACACAAATGGACCTTCTCAGCCAGATGGATGCAATGAATCATACCTTGAATATCTCGCATAAGGGAATAAAAAGTCTGAACGGGATCGAGTATTTCAACGGCCTGGAGCAGCTGCACTGCCTCGACAATGAGTTAACGAAGCTGCCTGTTCTACCGGACTCCGTACAGGTGATAATCTGCACTTCCAATAAGATCACCAGCATCGCCGAGCCGCTTCCGAAAAGCCTTACAGAATTGTCCTGTCAAAAAAACAGCATGACTTCCCTGCCGAAGCTGACAGACAAATTAGAAAGTCTGTATTGCGACAGCAATAAACTGACTTCGCTGCCGCAACTGCCTGTAAGCTTAACTGGCATTACATGTGCAGACAACCGGCTGACCGAGCTCCCCGCTTTGCCTCCATATTTGAACACGCTTATTTGTGGTAAGAATAAGTTGAAATCCCTTCCTGTACTTCCCGCTTATTTATTCCACTTCGATTGCAGTGACAATCAGTTGACCTCGCTGCCGCAGCTGCCGCCCGGTCTTGGCCGGCTGTTCTGTTCCGGCAATTACTTAGCCAGTCTGCCGGACATCCCTTCAAATCTCCATATGCTATATATCCAATACAACTACCTGAATGTATTTTCCGACCCGCTTCTTTCAAAGCTGGCGCAGTTAAATATTACAAAAACCATTCTTCCGCAGTATCGCATCGGTTACAAAGGCACCGAGATCAAGCTCGATATTTTCGATACCAAGAAACTCGGGAACAGTGATTTTAAAGTACAAATGTCATCGGATAACTCCGTCTGGGGTGATGCAAACAACATCGACCTATCCCTGCTGACATTCGCCAGTTCGAACACTGCCATTGCCAAGGTGGACTCCACAGGAATGGTGACCGGTATGAGTCAGGGTACCGCATCGATTTCCGCATCGCTTCTGGGATTGAACACCTCTGCGACCAGTGTTCAGATCCCCGTCAGCGTCAGCAGTAAAGTCGCGGACGGACTTCTGACCTTAGCAGAAGATGCGGATGGAGCCGGCAGTTCTTCTGTCGACTATCTGTCTGCCAGCAGCTGGGCTGTTTCAGAGCTGGAGGCTGCCGAACAGCTGGGATTATTTACCAACAAGGTCAAACGTGCACTGAAACAGGATATCACCAGAGAAGAATTCTGTGGAATTGCCGTAAAGCTTTATGAGCAGCTCAGCGGGAAACAGGCCCTCCCCAGTGTGGTGAACCCCTTTACCGATACCAGTGACAGCGACATTCTGAAGGCTTATGAAAAAGGCATCGTTAATGGAGTATCTGCGGATAAATTTGCCCCGAACAATAAAATCAGCCGCCAGGAAATCTGTGTGATGATCACAAGGGCTCTCAAGGCTGCCAAACCGGGCATGAGCATTACCGTTACAGACTATGCCCGATTTGATGACGAAAGCAAAATTGCCTCCTGGGCCATCAATGAGGTCCGGTTTGCAAATAAAAACAACATCATGAAAGGAGTCGGTGGCAATACCATAGACCCCCTTGGAAACACATCCCGCGAACAGGGCATTATCTTGGTGAAACGGACTTACGAGAACTTTCAGAATCAATAGCTCCAGGTTTCCCATATGCCAAATAAAATTAAAATACCAACAAGGAAAAGACGCCCGCCATAATAAGCGCTTCCCCTGTCAAAGGCAGGGAGCATGGCAAAACCCGGGCGTCTTTCCTCGTTCAATTATTTAGACTGCATTTTCGCTATTCTTTCGCTTTGGGACTGCTATCAATCTTGGCTATCTTTTTTGCAAGATCCTTTTTATGTTCAAAATTCCCCAGCCTGTTGATCATAATCCTCTGAGCCTGGGGTGATCCTGCACCATGCATGGATTCGGTACGGTAGCCAACCGCACCGGTACCGAGAGTCAGGTTTTCAATCAGCCGCATGATGCGCAGTCTGTGCTCTGTCGGCACAGAGTCTACGCCCTTGAGATATTTCTCGATGTAATGGCCCACTGCCTCGCTGCGGAAGTCTTTTTCCGACGGCTGAGTGACCATGAGTCCTCCTGCAATGTCCTCCGCAAGACGGCACATTTCATAAGGAAATCTTGTCACGTTCTGCTTGCATACGTTTGCCAGTAGCAGGTCGATGAGATACGCGCCGGATGGAGTCGGTGCTCCTTCATAAGAACATGCCAGAGCGGAGGAATAGATCGTCTCATTTAAATGGGTCATCTCAATGAGCTTGTCTTTGATATGGGACGCGCCCGACACGCCGTTGTATTCTGCAGCCAGAGCCGCTGCGCCGATCAGTACATCGCCCACGCCGGATTTACAGGCATAGCTGGGCCTGTGGTGACCCGCAAATCGTTCCACCAGCATGCCGACGAATTCCGTCTCCCCGTTGAGGAAGATCCTTTCGTTGGGAACAAACACATGATCAAATATGATCAGCGCTTCGTGACCGCCGAATTCGCTGTTTCCCACATCGATCTCCGAGCCCTCCAGCTTTCTGGTGTCGCAGGACTGCCGCCCGTAGATGATGGTGATCCCTTGTGAATCTGTCGGGACCGCGAAGGATAGGGCATAATCCTTATCCTCCGGCTTCATAGCCACAGTGGGCATGCAAAGAACCTCATGAGAATTTACAATTCCCGTCTGGTGCGCTTTGCATCCGTTGACCACAATACCGTCAGGCCTTCTTTCCACCACTCTCAAATATAAATCCGGGTCCTTCTGACTGCTGGGAGAAAGACCTCTGTCTCCTTTGACATCCGTCATCGCCCCGTCTACCACCAGATCGTTCTCCTGTACGTAGGTCAGGAACATATTAAATCGTTCCTGATAGTCGGTTCCGTGTTTCTTGTCAATCTCATAGGCCGTGCTGTATACCGCATTGAAGGCATCCTGACCGACGCAGCGCTGGAAGCAGCAGGCCATCTTCTGGCCCAGCATCCTCTGCCGTTTCACTTTTTTTACAAGGTCGTCTGTGCTTTGGAACACATGGTTGAACAGATTGATTTTTTGGCCTGTGATATGCGACTTTACCGTCATCAGATCCTCGTACATGGGATCCAGCGCCAGATCGTAGGTCATGGCAAGCGCGTTCATGGAAGGGATGATAATGGGATGGTCCACAGGCGACTCAACCTTTTCGCCGAACAGGTAGACATTCAGATTCAGCTTTCGAAGGCTCTCTATATACTCTTTTCCGGTTTTTAACATTACGAAAATCTCCTTTCTTCGCTCTCCCGAAATAACTCTATAGTTCACAAATACCCATGATTTTTGGTGTTTACACACGCCGGATTGCAATCGGATTGCAATCGGTTTGCGATTGGTTTGCGGATTCTCTCCTTACACAAATCATATCGCTTTGGGGAGGTTTGATAGGTTCTCTCGAGAAGTTTTGATAGGTTCGTTTCGAGAAGTTTTGATAGGTTCGTTTCGAGGAGTTTTCGTTTTCGTATAATTTAATCAAGTCGGGGGGTGCGGACAAAAACTTGGACTCTCCACCCCGATGGATGCGGTATGCAGCTAGGGACGCTGCAATTTTTTCATGATGAAGCTTAAATGCCTGCCGCAGTTTTTATCCTGCCTGAAGGAGAAACAGTCCGGGCTGGTGAAGGTGCACGTGCGGTCTATTGTGATATTCTCAGCCGGAATCCCCATAAGCTCACACTGCCGCTTCACCGTCAGCTGGTTGTCGATGTGGAATTTGCCGGTTTCATCGTTGTATGATATAAAATCATCCGCATACCCAAGGGCCTTGAATCGGTCACTGACATCCTGATCGACTTCAAATTTCTCCTGGCTGATGGCCGGGCCGATGATGATTTTTAGTTTCCTTGGATCGCACCGTTCTTTAAGAATGAGGTGATTAAAAGCCTTAGGCACAATCTCTTTTACCGTACCCTGCCAGCCGGAATGAACCGCACCGACCAATCCGGTTGTTTCATCATGAAGAAGCAACGGTACACAGTCGGCGGTAAAGCAGCACATCGCAAGATTCGGCTCAAAGGTATACAGGGCATCGGTATTGGGAATCGCCGTGTCCATGGTAACGGCTCCCCGGCCTCTGTCCTCACGTTCAACCTTATGGAAATTTGCGCTGTGACACTGATAGGCGCAAACAAAGTCCTCCAGGCTGCAGCCAATCGAAGCCGAGAACTTCCTGCGGTTTGTAGTAATATTTTCCGCAACCATGCAGGCATGCAGCGCCATGTTGTTGGATTCCGGCTCCGAAGAGTCCCTCATGGTGATACCTGCGATGAAGTTGTCTGGAGTTGAGTAAAGTCTGATGCTCATGCTTTAGAGTCCTTTTCCCAAATTGTCTCTATGTTATCTTCGTTACAATCCCGGCAAATACACTCACAATTTCCTCATCAAACTGCGCCCCTGCGTTCCTTTTTAGTTCCTCCACAGCCTCCTCCGAAGTGAGCTTTCGTGCGTAGGTTCTCTCATTGGTCATTGCGCTGTAAGCGTCGGCAACAGCGATGATCCGTGACTGGATGGGAATATCCTCCGCATCGGCTTTGCTCGGATAGCCTGTCCCGTCCATCCTCTCATGATGATATAGTATGTATTCTGCGATGGAAGAATATTTGCCGACCGAGCGCAGCAGCTGATATCCGATTTCGGGATGCCGCTCCATCCCGGCTCGTTCCGGGTCTGTAAAGCTTCCGGCCTTATTGATCAGCTCCTCACGAAGACCGATATAACCGATGTTGTGGACGAGTCCGGCCAGTCTAAGCTCTGTGACATCCCCGGAGCTCATTCCCAAGGCTTTTGCTGTCGCCGCACAGAGCTTGCTCAAACGGATCGCATGATGTTTTTCGCGATGATATTTCTGAGCCAGCGTTCGAATAATCCGCTTGATCGTATCAAGCCTCATAGCGGAGCTTTCCGTCAATTTACGGCGATACATCCGGTCTTCCGCATTGATGTAGATTTTTCCGATATCCTCTTCCGGCTCCGTCTTTACTGCCCAGCCGAAGGAAACGGAGCAAACGACAGGGTGGCTTTTGTCTTCCGTAATCGAGGTGCTGATCCGTTCGACCAATCGTTCAGCCTGATCCGGACCCGTCCGCGGAAGCAAAAGTACAAACTCATCGCCGCCGATTCTAGCGATGATGTCATCCGCTCTGCACTGTTCCCTGATCGTGTCTGCAATATGTTTTAACAGGCGGTCTCCGGCAGTATGGCCGAACGCATCGTTGGTGAGCTTCAGGCCATTGACGTCGGCCATCACAAGGGTGATAGGAAGATTTCTCTCTGTGTCGATCCTCTTTAGTTCTTCCACATAAAAGGTACGGTTATACAGTCCCGTCAACTGGTCATAATAGCTCAGGTAAAGAATTTCTTCCTCCGCCTTTTTTCGATCAGTCACGTCCTCAAGCATACATAGTAAGCGAGGATTTGAATGTTCCTCCTCAGAATTCAGCAAAGCAATTGTCATATTGACCCAGACAGCAGAACAGTCCGGTCTGATCATGCGCTTATATTGAGAAAACCTGCTGATTTTTTTCGAGTTGAGGCGATCGATTCTGTGCTGGAACTTTTCGGATTCCTCCAGGTAGGAGTAATCCTTGATATTGGATGCCAGCAATTCTTTTTTAGTTCTGCCGAGAATCTCGGTATATCTCGCGTTGACCTGTAAGATATCTCCGTTTAAAGCGTCAAAAATCGCCATACCCAGCGGCGCTTCCTCGAACAGATTCCGGAACCGCTCTTCACTTCTTTTCAGCGCCTTTTCAGCCAGCTTTCTCTGGGTAATATCGGTGTAAAACCCTTCGCTTCCGATGATGTTTTTTTCCGAATCATACACCCAGCTGGACTGTTCCATAATCCATTTTACGTCTCCCGATTTTGCGATGATGGGATACTCGTCTGTCGAAACGGTTTCGTTCTCATCCTCGGTATTCCACTTGTCAAAAAGCGCGATCCGATACTCGCGGGGGATCAGGTCATAATAGGACGGATTCCCTGACAGCAGTTCCTCAGCCGTGTATCCGGTCAAATCATAGCAGCCTTCAGAAATATAGGTTATTGTTAACGCTTCGTCATTGGCACAGCAAAATACAACTCCAGGCATGTTGGACAGGAGAATAGATTTGTTTTGATCGCTGTCAGAAAGAGCAGTCGTTTCTTTTTTACATTGTGTGATTCTCCT
>JAVBVR010000024.1:0-21535 GCA_036677845.1 Anaerovoracaceae bacterium
CAAGGGAAGTCATGCAGAACTTGTCTGCGGCATGACGGCTTGTCGCCAAGAGGGGGCAGACGCCCCCTATGGAAGCCGCTTGCGGCTTGGTTCAAATCCCTTCCTCGCAACCACGGAACTGTGCCTGAAATCAATGATTTCAGGGTTCAATTGCCAGATGACAAAGTTTGCATGAGGGCAAAGAAATGTTTAGGCTCACCGGTACTAAAATATTCATACCAAGATTCCAGTGTGTCTGATTGAAAAACACCTAAATGCTCAATAATTTGTTTCGCCCACAACAAAGCTCCGGTGGAACCTGCAGTAATAAGGTTTTTATCTGCCACAGATGGCTTGTCTATATAACAACTTTGCCCTTTATAACCAGGAGAAAACATTTCAAGAAATCCCGGTCCATTACTGGTATGCGGACGCTTATCCAATAGCCCAAAGTTGGCAAGCGCAACGGTAGCCCCGCAGATTGCACACACCGTAGCGCCTGAAGAGAGAAATTCGCTTGCTTTTTCGATGATGGCGCCATGCTTTGGATCGTTCCATGTATCTGCGCCCGGTAATAGCAACATGCTTGTTTCACTCACAACAATATCATCAATTAAGCAATTGGGCACTATTGTCATCCCACCCATTGTATTGATTGGCTCTTTAGAATAACTAACCTTTTTGAGCGATACACGTTGCTCGCCCTTTTTGAAAAATCGACCAGAATTCAGCTCCGAAATAACATACCCCAGTTCCCAGTCAGCTAAAGTATCAAGAACGTAAACATAGATTGTAAACATAAATTTCCTCCATTTTCATTGTGATTCGCCGCCTCTATTAGTACAGATAGGCAGATTAATTTGTTAGCTTTTTTATTATACTGTGTAATTGTTGACAACAGTATGGCAACAATCTATAATGATAAAAGCAAATTTTGAAAGGCGGCTATCAGATGAAAGTTGACAGGCTTGTTAGTATTATTATGATACTACTTGAAAAAGAGCGTATCGGTGCACAGGAGCTGGCAGATATGTTTGAAGTTTCCCCCCGCACAATTTACCGTGACATAGACACTATAAACATGGCGGGCATTCCTGTTTTTTCTGCACCGGGAGTTGGCGGCGGCTTTGAAATCATGCAGAAATACAAGATTGACAAGAAAGTATTTTCGACTGCAGACCTTTCCGCTATCCTGATGGGGCTTTCCAATCTTTCTACTCTGATACGAGGGGATGAACTGGTAAACGCCCTTGCAAAAGTCAAAAGCTTCATCCCCGCTGACAGAGCAAAAGACATTGAATTAAAGGCAAATCAAATATATATAGATTTAAGTCCGTGGATGGGCAACAGGGACATACAACCATATTTAGAAATTATCAAAACAGCTTTACAGGAAAGCAAGCTACTTTCGTTTGAATATGCAGACCGCTACGGAAATAAAACCGCACGAACAGCCGAGCCGTATCAGCTTGTATTGAAAAGTAGTCATTGGTATTGGCAAGGGTATTGTTATAAAAGAAATGATTTTCGCTTATTCAAACTATCCCGTACATCAAACCTACAGATACAAGAGGAATTTTTTACGCCGCGAGATTATCAAAAACCGCAGTTGGATTTTATTGATATTACGGCAACTATGCAAACAAAAATCAAAATTCGTATTCATAAATCTGTCATGGACAGGGTACTTGATTATTGTACTTATGAACACTTTTCGCCAGACGGTGATGAGCATTACATTGTTAGCTTTCCATTCTTTGAGAACGAATACTACTACAATATTCTTTTCAGTTTCGGGGATAAATGCGAGTGTTTAGAGCCGTTACATATCCGCACAGAAATGAAGCGCAGAATACATGATATAGCGACCTTATACGAAAACTAGAACAAGGGGTCCTATTCTCATTTTAGCATGAACATCCATATTTGATGTACGGACTCTTCAATCTTGAATGAAATCGCTTTGTGTTCAGGGGAGATCGCCTCCCCTGACTAAACTCTTTTTTTTTAACGCTTGTGCTGAACCAGATCAATCGTTCCAAGCAAAATATGAGCTGCGCCGAATCCGACTGCTCCGGCTGCTATCATCGGTGCGATCCGCTTCGCTACCAGAGATGCGCCGACGCCGGTCACGACGGTACCCAAAGCAGTGGGAACTGTGCCTTGACGAATTGCCATTTTTTCCTCTCCTTCCTCTTTAGAATCTATAATGAATCACATAATTATTTCTTGTCTTTCAGCTCTTTGCTGCTGCTGTCCTGGGCTTTTCTTTTTTCGTTATGGTTTTTTAAATCAGCATTTTTTTTGCCCATCTTAATCACCTCCGTTTTTAGTTTTCTCAGGTTTGTTACATTGACTGCTGGAATTATATGGTATATCATAAAAAAGGGAGGGTTCATTGATGAAAAAACAAGCAGCATACTTTATTATCTGGGATGTTTTGTTTATTCTGGTTCTATATCTCAATTCAAGTGCGGATCTATGGGTGAAGGAGTACGTCGCAAGGACAATGGATATTACTTCACGAATTTGGATGCTTTACGCATGGCCGGTTGTGACAGGATGCTTCATCGCCGTGCTGGTTTGCATTGGCAGCAGTGGTCAGATCACAGGAAAATCGGCGTTGCTGGAGTTGATTCTTATCGGTATTCCTATGCTTTACATTGCTGCGCTGCCATTTCAATATTTATACATCATCCCGGCTATCGCAATGAACTTCCGTATACAGTTTCCGTTTCCGTTCTGGTTTATGCAAGAGAGTATTGTGCGAACCGGAGGGATCATCCTCGGATATGAAATCTTCATTTTTACCGCAAGGATGATAAGGCTGAGACCTTTGAAACCCTCTAAGAACTTTCCCGATCTGCCGGAAATTCCCGAGAGGGAAGTATCGGAAAGATAAACATTTGTAATATGTGAGTGACGGATATATAATTATATCAGGTTCTCGCAAATTTCTCAGATTGCAGGAGGTCGTGATGGTAAAAGAGAAAGTACTATCAGGAAGATACAGAGACTGCCCCTTCATTTATGATCACATCAAGAGCTCCAACGGGGAAGATATTTATTTTAACAGTTATTCCGTGATGAATATGGCTCCTGCCGACATGTCAAGGGCTGATTACTGGAGCGATCAAGCCTTGCGGATTGACGGTTCGACTTCCGGAGAAATTGACAAAGACCGGAGACTGATCTCCATTAAATGGAGAAACGGAGAAACAAGCCTGCTGCAGGTAAATAATACTACTTTCAACCGGTTGATGGATACAATGTACGGGCATGTTCCTGAAGAAAGGAACGAAAGAAAACAAACCGTAAAAAAGAAGAAGAAATCCTCCGGAAAAGCATTTATTACCGCTGTTATTCTGATTGCAGCGGCGGCTGTAATCCTCAAATTATTAGTTTTTAACTAGACTATAAAAGGTGAATGACATGAACAATAAAAAGAGAATCTTATGGATCACCCACACGGCCGTGTTTATAGCACTGCTGATTGTGCTGCAGGCCGCAACAGCGCCTTTGGGAAACACGCTTATAACCGGAATCGTGGTAAATTTGCTGCTGATTGTGTCAGTTATGACCTGCGGTCCGGCGTCCGGGCTTACCGTTGGATTAGTCTCACCGATTGTAGCAAAGTTTATCGGAATCGGTCCGCTTTGGGTACTAATTCCGTTTATCGCCGCAGGTAACAGCGTTCTGGTTTTGATTTGGCATTTCCTGGGAAACCGTAATAAGGATAGGAAGTATGCCGCCTATATCACTGCAATAATTGCTGCAGCGGTCGCGAAGTTTCTCGTTTTATATCTCGGAATCGTAAAAATCGCTGTTCCGTTATTTTTGGGCCTCCCGGAACAGCAGGCGGCGGTTGTTTCCCAACTGTTTTCGATACCTCAGCTGATTACCGCACTGGCCGGCGGTATTATTGCCACGGTGATACTGCCGACAATCAAAAAAGCAGTCAGAATATAAAAGCAATACCTTGCAGCTTAGGAGGATGAATGAAATCAAAAAGAACATTGTTTTACGGAACGCTTCTCTTGCTGGAGTGCCTGTTCTGGGGGATCGGCAATCCTGTTATGAAAATAGGGCTGGATGTTATTCCGCCTCTTTTTTGTCTGTCTTTACGCTATTTTCTGGCGTTCCTGCTGTTCCTGCCTTTTTGTGCCGGTAGAGTCCTGAAAAACATGACCAGACAGCTTCTGATCCCATACCTTATCACATCTGCATTCACGGCGGCGGCCTTTATACTCTGCACCTTGTCGCTGATGTATACGACTGCCACAAATACTGGATTCTTAATGTCCACGGTGGTTATCTTCACCCCGTTTATTTCCTTCTTTCTGCTTAGAGTGAAGATCGATAAGAAACATGTTCCGCCAATCATTATCGTGACGATAGGGCTTTATCTTCTATGCAGCGGCGACAGCGGGTTTGCTCTTGGCCTTGGTGAAGTCCTTGCGCTGCTTTGTGCGATTGCCGGAGCATGTATGCTGGTTTTCAGCTCCAAATATCTACAGGATAATGATCCTTACACTTTTTCGGTAATACAAACAGGCTTTACCGGACTGTTCTGCATCATCTTTTCTCTGATATTTGAAGATATCCCGGATGTCATGAGCATACCGCCCATGGGGTGGGGGGTAATCATCTATCTCGCCGTTGCCTGTACCTGTATCGCATATCTGTTTCAGAATATTTCGCTCCGGAACGTTCCGGCTACTTATGTTGCATTGATTTTCTGCTCCGAGCCGATCTTCACGGCTATCGCCTCATACTTTCTTCTTGGCGAACTGTTATCGGGAAAAGGTTTTATCGGTGCCGCGCTGATCATGGCCGGAATCATCAGAGCTTCCCTGATTCCGGAAGAGCTTCCGCCTCCCGAGAATTCCTCCGAGATTTCCTCCGAGTCCTTTACAGAAAATTAACAGAATTGCTCGTCCAAAGAGCAGAATAAAAAATCAGGACCCTGAACTCTCAGGCGCCCTGACTTCTTTAAGATGTAAATAGCTATGGGCCTGGCTTGGATGTTAAGACTCTAGTCAAAGACCACAATGGCGTCGCGTCGTTTAATGCGAGGCAGTGCGGTTTCCATAATTCTGAGCACATGGTTTAAATCTTTTAACTCCAGATATGCTGTGGAAAAATCCTGCCCCACGGCAAGATCCATGTTCTGCGGCTCCGCACAGACCAGAACGGCCTTGTCAGCTCCCAGGACAGGTGTACGGAAAATATTGCCGTCAACCAGACTGCTGACCCGATCCACCTCCATACGACCGGTTCCCGGCTGGATGCGCTGCAGCTTGGTGTAAAGATTGGGACTGAGGACCAGCGCGAAACGTCCGTAAAAACCCTGATCCGTCAGCTGCTCGATTCCCTTCGCTATATCGGAGAATGGATTCTCTCCTGTTTCCCAGTCGCTTCTCTTGATATGATTGGATCCCTTTGCGGTAAGCAAGCCGTCATATCCCAGCTTTTTATTTCCGAAGAAGATCAGCTCATCTTCTTTCGCTGCGCATTGCACTGCGGATTCTGATGCGGCAGACAAGTCAATGGGAAGCTCGTTTTTCAAGCTGTTTTCCAGATCTCTCCAGTAAAGGGTGAAATCACTGTAGATCACCGGCAGCTCCTGATAGCTTCGTGCCCCTGTCTTTACAAGTGCACCGTCTTCTTCAACCGTGCCTCTGCGGCTTAAGTCGTCAACCGCGACACTTAATGTATCCGCTCCCAACGGACCATAGAAGCTTAAAAACTTCCTCCCTGTTAAAACACGGCGTGCAGCCGACACAACGGTTTCATCAATTTTATTCCATAATTCGCCGGAAAAAGGCGCGCTTTCTCTTGATAAAAAATCCATTTTTATTCCCTCCCTACTCATTGATCAAACTGCCAACGCTTACCGCTGGGCTTTCGGAAGAAACTGAGGAGACAATGCCCAGATCCTCCAGCATTTCTTTGACTTCGCTCTCGCCTGAAGCAAAATGCTCCGCTTCCTGCGGATCCAGATGCCGGAGAAGAGTCATAAGCTCACCAACATGAGCCTTCTCTTCATCCCGGATATCTGCTATTACTTTTTTGGCGACAGGGTCGTCCGTCGCAATCACATGCGCATCATACACATAAATCGCTTCAAGTTCTCCTGCAATATCCAGCCGGATGGCTTGGATCAGTTCCTCTTTTGTCAGTTTTCGGTTTACATTTCCCTGAAACGGGTTTGCAAAATTCGGCATATCTGTACCTCCCTATAAATTTGTAGTTCTCATGAAAGAATATTAAAAAAATATTCGAACAATACATAAGTTCCCCATATTATAGATCAATAAACACATTTTTTTCCAAATTAATAAAAACGCCGAAGAGTAACTCTCTTCGACGTCCTCAACTAAGAAATTATTTCTATTCTACTTTACTTCCATAATAAAAAATGTGATATCGTCCTGAAGCTTGCTGTCTCCGATGAAATGAAACACATTGTCGGTTATGCTTTTTGCATAATGGGAAAGCTCCAGATTCTTGTTCTTCTTAAGCTGTGCTTTTAATCTTGCTTCAGTGTAATTATTTCTCTCTCCGTTCTCGGCTTCTGTCAGGCCGTCGGTATAAAACAAAACCCTATCGCCACTTTTCAGCTCGACGGATGTGTCGCGGTATTCCATGTTATGACCATCCGGAAACTTGCAAATCGGAAAACCCTTAATCTTCAGTTCTGATACATTGCCGGAAGCGCTTACAATAAGCGGAGGCACGTTCAGCCCTGCGGAGGCAAAGGTGAATTCTCTGCTGGAGAGATCGAAAATACCGTATAGCATGACTATGTAAACTTCGCTCTTAAAATCAGTCCGGTTGAAATCTTCAAAAAGGCTTGTCAGTACTTCAGACGGAGGCAGAACCTCCTTGGTACCACCTGAATTTTCCTTCTTCATCTTAATACTCTGGTTGAGAAAGACGGTCAGCATCGCAGCAGATACTCCATGACCCGAGACATCACCGATATACATTCCTATTCTGGTTTCATCCAGCTTGAATATATTGTAAAAATCTCCACTTGCCCGTTCTGCCGGGCAATAGCATGCTTCAAACGCCGCAAGCTCCGTATTTGGCAATCTTTTAGGCAGCATGGCCAGTTGGATATCCCTGGCGTATTCCAGATCATCCAGCAAATGCTGATGGATCTGGTTGATCTGTTCTGTTCTCTGTTCAACGATCTTGTCCAGGTTATCGGCATAATTCTTGATTTCATCCTTTGCGACTGATAATTCGTGATACGGCTGGCGTATATTCTGGATGAATGTTACTCTGAAAATGATATAGTACATGATGAATTTCAGCAGGTGGCCGATAAAATTATAAATCCCATACACATCGATATAAAGCGTAAAAGCCAGCTCGCTGAAAATACCGATGATCAGCGCACAGGAAAAAATTACGAGATACCTGTCTCTTTTTTTGCTGTAATCTTTCAAATGGAAAAAAACTGCGGCCAGGTATAGCGCAATAACAACCCCCTCAAGGGTGATCTTGATATCCGTAAGACCTTTTCCTTCGACGTACATTTCGGGAAGGAGTTCAGGATAGTAAATGACCAGTTTCAGAATGAGCAGGCTGATTATAACCGGCAGAATGAGGCAGAACTTCTTTCTGAACCGGAAGTTTGTACGAACAGGCATGATGCTTGCGGCCAACAGGCCGAACCCGCCGATGAGTCTGGCTATCATCCAAAAGGTTGTCGCCGTATTCGCGCTGGTATAGGGGACAAGGAAGTCGGGCATCCCCTTAAATGTCATAGTATGGAAAAAATCGATAAATGCCATGAGAAGCAGCATGCTGCCCAGAAAAAGATTCCTGCAGTTGCGGTTCTGTTCAAAAGAATAATAGGCTACGCAAAAAATACAAATGGATATAATGATACTGGAAAACTCAAATATATTATGCCAGGTTACGTACGAGACGACAGACAGCAGTCTGAGCAGGGCATTCTGAAAGAATGGAGCGCAGGTTAAAACCAGTGTCATGGATAATACAGTGAAGAGGATCAGTATGTATGGTTTGATACTATTGTAAAAGCTGCTCAACGGAACCCCCTATAAACTTGAGTATGAAATTTGTCGTATGGTGACTTTATTTGTTTTAATCACATTTTACCATTTCACTGTCGGTTTTACAATCATAAGAGTGGGTGAAGTGATGGTTACGCCCGGTTCATCTGATCTGCAAACTCATCCATCCTTTCTTTGGAAATATTGTCGATATCGGATTCAACCTTTGCCACTGCTTTGACAATAGCCTTTTCCAGGAAGCCGAGTTTGTTGATGGTAATCCGGCCTCCGAAGCAGGTTTTAACAAAAGCTCGCTGGAACAGTTCTTTCGGATAAGCCTCCTCCAGTTCTTTTTCAGCCTCTTGTCCTTCTCCAGTTGCGCAGATGAAGAGTCCGAGCCTTTTGTCTTTCAGGATATCTGCATTTTTTGAACAGAAATCCCTGACTTCTTTTTGGATGCGGCCCGCGTAGATGGATCCGCCGATCACGATCCGGTCATATGAGGAGGGATCGATCTTCTTATTTTCTTTAAGATTCTGCAAATCTGCTCCGTCATTCAATTTTTCTGCCAGGTAGCTTGCACATTCTTGGGTGCAGCCGTGTTTTCCTGCATAGACAACTAATACTTTACTCATTTTACTTCTCCTTTTACACTTATATACTATCCTGCCGCTTTTGTTCTCCCTGCAGACAGGCCATTCTGGACACGGTAAACGCTGTTCAACCCCATAATATCCCTATTTTTCTAAAAGTCAATAATATAATTTAAAATATAACTTGAAAATGGAATTGACAGAAGCTGCATGAGGTGGTAACGTGGAGTTATTGGAGGAATGAATATTCATTCCGCAAGAAAGCCGACAAGAAGAGTAAAGGGGAATATTTATGGATAAAAGACAAGCTGCGCTGGAAGCGACCCTTGAACTGATTGCTGAACAAGGGTTTCAAGGGACACCGATGTCTCAGATCGCTCAAAAAGCGAATATCGGGGTCGGGACCATTTACCGTTACTTTTCCGGGAAAGAGGAATTGATCAACGAGCTCTATATCTATATTAAAAAGCGGATGACTGAGGAAATTCTGAGAAGCTATTCGGGTGATAAGCCCGTATCGGAGGGTTTTCAGGAAGTACTGAAAGATATCATCTGCTATATGACGGAGCACCCTGCAGAACTGTCTTTTCATGAGCAGTATGCAAATTCACCCCTAATTACGCAGGCTACAAAAGAGCAGGGAGTTCAGATCATGGAACCGGTCAAGGAACTGTTTCGGAGAGCGAGATCGGAAAATCTTCTAAAACCGCTGCCGGACACGATTCTCTTCATGATGGTAACGGGATCGGTATTTTCGCTGGCGAAGCTGTTTCATTCAGAAGGACGCTCCGTCCGTAACAGCGATTTGACAGAGGAGACGCAAGCAATCTGGGATATGATAAAAAAACAGGAAAGGGAGTGAGGAAATGAAGTACAGAGTAATGGGGAAAGCAGGGGACAAGGTGTCGGTACTGGGGTATGGCTGCATGAGATTTCCCAAGGTCAACGGCAAAATTGATGAAGAAAGGGCGAAAAAGCAGGTTGTATCAGCGATTGAGAGGGGAGTGAACTATTTTGACACCGCCTATATATATCCGAACAGCGAAATGGTTCTCGGGAATATCCTGGCGGACGGATATCGTGATAAAGTCATGATCGCGACGAAAATACCTCCTTTTATGGTACATTCCTTAAAAGACATGGAGACCATACTGGAAACGCAGCTGAAACGGCTGAAAACGGACATGATCGATTATTATCTGATTCATGCCGTCACTACATTGAAAGGCTGGGAAAGGATGAAGCAGCTGGGGGCGGTGGAATTTCTTGAAAAAGCACGGGAAGCCGGAAAGATCAGGAGGATCGGTTTCTCCTATCATGGGGAGAGCAGGGATTTCAAGGCGATCGTTGACGATTATCCGTGGGATTTCTGCCAGATACAATACAATTACATGGACGAGCATGCACAGGCCGGGAAAGAAGGGCTTATCTATGCCGCTTCAAAAGGGCTCGGAGTCGCTGTGATGGAGCCGCTGCGCGGCGGACTTCTTGCGGGAAAAATGCCGCCGGATATCGGGCGCATCTGGAAAGAAAGAGGGATAGAGGGGACCCCGGCCGAATGGGCGCTTCGGTGGGTGTGGAACCACCCGGAGGTTTCCGTTGCACTGTCTGGTATGAATCATGAGGCGCAGATCGAAGAGAACATAGAAATTGCGGATTCGATCATACCCGATTCCCTTTCCGATTCGGAACTCAAATGCATCAAAGAAGTGAGAACGGCGCTTCGGACGAGGATTAAAGTGGGCTGCACCGGCTGCGGTTATTGCATGCCCTGTCCTGCCGGTGTGAACATTCCGGTCTGCTTCAGTTATTATAACGATAAGTCGGTTTATCAGGGCGACAGCTTGGTTTCAAAGCATTATATCGGTATGCTGACAGGGATCGACGGCGGAAAACCGTCCTATGCCTCCCTGTGCAGAGACTGCGGTAAATGTGAGCAGCACTGCCCTCAGAGCCTGCCTATCAGGAAGCACCTGAAGGACGTTTCAAAGGAAATGGAACCGTTCTATTTCAAACCGCTTGCAGGTGCAGTGAGAGGATACTATAAAGTCACGGGATTGTTCGGGCGCGGCGGAAAATAGCTGTGGGACGCGGCGGGAAATAGCTGTGGAGTCTCGGAAACAGCCGCATTGACTATCTATTGATAAATTGATAGAATAATTTGATTTGGAATTTTCTTTTTGGCGATAGTCGGGTGGTAAAATGGATGTTTATTTAAAAGTTGATTTAAATTTCGCTGCAATGATAATGCTTGGCGCCGTCTGTTTGATCGCATGGAAAAGGCTGGATTTGAAAGAGCAGCTAAACAAGGCATTTCTGATTTCCGGCGTCATTATCATTCTGGAGATGTTTTTTGAGGCAGCCACCTGTATCATCAACGGAAGGCCGGAGCCATGGACAGCTACGGTTTCGGTACTTCTGCATATATGCTTGTTCGCAATGGCTCCAATATTGACTTACTACTGGTATCGGATGATCTGTCTTTGGGTTTTTCCGGAAGATAAAATATCAAAAAGAAGGAATCTCATCCTTGCGGTTCCGGTGGCTGTCAATCTGGTTTTGACTTTGCTTTCGCCCATTTACGGGTGGATCTTCTATGTGGATAACGAGAACGTTTACCATAGGGGGCCTATCTTTTTACTTTCCATCCTGATCATTTATTTTTATTTTTTATATTCCTTTACTTTGATCGTTCACCACAGAAGAAAAATCGTCAAGGAGGAATGGATACCGCTGCTGGTCGTAGGAATCCTTCCGGTGATCGGAGGTGTTCTTCAATCGGTCTTTTACGGGATTCTTCTCATGTGGAGCTGCGCGGGATTCTCAATGGTCATCGTGTATATCTTTCTTCAGCAGAGAATGGTTCACCTGGACGACCTGACCGGTGCATGGACGAGAGGTACCTTCGAGAGTTTTATCTCGAAAAGGGTAAAACACCGGAGAGAATGCGTATTCGGGCTTGTTTTACTGGATATAGACGGTTTGAAAATAATCAATGACCGTTACGGACATCAGGAAGGGGATTACGCCTTGAGAACCATTGTTCAGCTGGTCAAGGGCGTACTGAAAAAAAGTGATATTATTGCAAGAACAGGAGGAGATGAATTCCTGATCCTTCTTGATTGCAAAACCAGAGAGAGGATCGAACAGGCCATAAGCAGGATTCATACGGCCCTGAGTCAGTACAATGCGGTGTCGAAAAAGGAATATATACTGGAATGCAGTATCGGTGCGGAGCTTTTTGATTCGGGATTTGTGGATGTGGATGAATTGATGGATCATGTGGACAAGCTGATGTACCAAAACAAAAGGAAAAAAAAATCCTCCAGAGAGCATGTCAATAAAATGGAATAGAAGTGACTCGGAAAGCCGGGCGTGCATCCTCCGGCTTCCCTGATGAAAGTGGCAAAGCCACTTTTTTTAACATTATTTTTATAATAACTGAGTGAAAACACTTCGAGTTTACGAATAGGATTATGAAAGACGTTTTTCAAACAATAAGTCAAAAGGAAAGAAGGATACGAGGAATTCAACATGAAAGACAACAATGAAGAACGCATTCTGCGTATGCTGAGGGAAACTCCCGGAGAAGGCGTCAGTTTGGCACTGGATGTTTACGGCGGCCCGGTTAAGACGATCTGCAAGAATATTCTGTCCGACTGCAGCAGGGAGGATATCGAGGAAGCGGTAGCGGACAGCTTTGTCGGCTTATGGAAATCCATCGGCAAGTTTCAGGCTGACGGAGACTGTTCCCTGAAAAGCTATCTTTACGGTATTGCCCGGCATACGGCTCTGGACAAACGCCGCGCACTGAACAGGGAGTCGCAGACAATACCCATGGAAGAGATGGTCATCCAGGCTGATATCGATCTCGAATCTGATGTGGCGAAAAAGCTCAATGACAGTATCGTTCACCACTCGGTAAACAGTATGGAGGAACCTACGCGGTCGGTTTTCATCCTGCGGTACTTCTACTATGAAAAGGTGAACGACATCGCCAGACGACTCGGATTGAACCGGAAAACAGTGGAAAATCATCTTCAAAGGGGAAAGAGCAAGCTGAGGTGGGAGCTTCTGGAAAGGGGGATCCAGTATGAATAACAGGAACGAAACAAACAAAAAAGGGGAATATCGAATAGATGAAATGTTCAGTGAGATCTTTGAGACGGAAACCATAAATATGGAGGACGGATCGGAGCTTCTGCAGGAAGGCTTGACCAGAGGGGAAAAGCAGAGAATTCTCGGGATTGCGATGGAAAAGATAGAAGGCCGGCTGCAGGCGGAATCAAAAACAGCAGATACGGAAAAGGATCGGAATACTCCTGAAAGGACAGCTGTATTCAAGTTAAACTCAAGAAGGAGGATTCTGATCGTTTCACTGGCTGCGATTCTGACCTTTGCCACCACTGCTTTTGCGGCAGAGATTTTTCAGTGGGATACAAGGTTGTCCAACTATTTTGAAATCGGAAGCCATAATCAGCAGGACCTGTCCGGCAGCGGAATGAATGTGGGAATCAGCGCGGAGTATGAAGGTGTGGCCATTGAGGCGGTTCAGACCATCGGAGACGGGAACAATATATATATCCTGCTGAATGTTACGGCTCCGGAAGGCCAAATAATCCATCCCGGATCAAGCTTCGACATGATCTATGTCCGGGTTGACGGCGTAACAGGTATGGGTTACAGCTGTGATATGATGGCGGACGATGATGAGAATGACAACAAGGCAACATTCCTGCTGGCCATGGAGGCAAATAATAAGATAAACAACAAAAAGATAAACATCCGTTTCAGCAATCTCAGACATTATATTACAGGAAGCGGTGAGATGGTTGTCGATACGGAAGGAGAATGGGAGCTGGAATGGAAGCTGGATTATGAAGATATTTCTAAGACTTACCAAATCGGAGAAGCGTTGACGATAAAAGGGGAAAGCGTGAAGGTCGAATCTATATCCATTTCTCCGATTGCGCTTAATGTGAAGGTCCAAGGCGCTTATTTCGAGAAGTACGACGAAGCCCCCGGGGCGCCGGGAGAAGGAGATCCGATTGCGATAACAGCTATCAAGCTGAAGGGTGGATCCGTGCTGACCTGGGAGGATGCATCCTCATGGGGCTGCTCCATAAGAGGAAGGGAATGCAGTCTGAATATGCAGATGAAGAAGCTCCTCGACGTGAGCCAGGTAGAGAGCATTACCTTGAACGATAAGGAATTTGTACTATCCGCCGTTGATTAGTATTCCACGGCAGGAAGCCGGCGATACTGCAGTATCGCCGGCTTTCAACTATTCCAGTGCGTTATAAGCTGCTGACATGATGGCTTTGCTGCTCCAGGTTGCTCCGGAGACCGCATCAACCTTTGCTTCCTGCCTTTCCAGGATCCGCGGTATTGTATCCAACGCTTTGTAGTTGCCTCCGCAATTTTGTTCGATCATGACGATATCTGCAATCCTATGATCTTTTACGACTACATTCAGATCTGCTGATACGATGAAGCTTCCTGCTTTTCCACGGTATGCTCCGTCTTGGATTTCAGCCAGATTCAACGGCATGATATCTTCATATGATCTTTGTATTCCCAGTATCATCAGGGTGAAAGCACCGACAAACCCGAAGATTAGCACCAGAAACACTGTAATGATCCGTTTTATTATCCGTTTCATAGAAAATACCTCCTTGTATTTTCAAAGACTTGTTAACACTTTTTTTCAAGAATGGATTGGTTCTTGATCGTTAGAATGATATTGATATTTCTCGGAAGCGATGCGAATGATTTCAGTCAGCGGAACGTTTGGATTCTGATAGCGTTTTTTATTTCTTGTTCCGCTGCCGATTTGAATGCAGTTTTTCGGGCAGAGATGGATACAGGCGAAGCATTGACTGCAGCGATGCAGCCAATCAGGCCTGTTGCTTTTGATTTCTATGTTGCCGAAAGGGCAGACCTTGGCACAGATCCCGCAGCCGCTGCATCCCGGATCAACAGAGAAGCTCCTGTCCTTTTCGGAGAATTGATCCATATTCCGGGACATTGCAGGGGCGAAGAGTCTGTCAATTCCGACGGGGCTCCTTTCGATTCTGGTGTCCTGCCCGTTTAAAACAATTTGAGCAATCCGATCCACCTTTTTATTTTTTGCCCTGAATTTTCGGTTTTGTGTTCGGAGAGAGTTTGCTCCGTACATGGGCAAATAGGTTCCGGGCATGCGAATCACAAATCCGGCATTAAGCTTTCTCTTTTTTTCTTCCAGTATGGTTTTAATCGTGTCGAGGGAACATCCGGGGAGGTAGTTGCAGGTGGCAACGGCGAAGAAGTATTGGATCTTCGACACATCCAATCGTGTCAGGAATTCCCTTACAACCGACGGCAAATTCCAGTCATATACCGGAAAGACAAGGCCCACCGTCCCCTCGCAGCAGATGTTGTCAATGGAAGCCAGCGGCACCAATGATTCGAGCCGGGCGCCTTCTAATCTGTCAGAAAGATTTTTCGCAACCTCGAAACTGTTTCCGGTTGCACTGAAATAATAAATTGTTGTAGTCATGATATTCCTCCTCATAATTCTAATAATCTCGTAATCCCCGAGAAATGATAGAGATCAATCTGCCTGACTCTCTCGTTTAATTTCTCATGGCTACAGTCCGAATCCAGGATACGGCTGTATGCAGAAATCAGATTTTCGTAGATCAGCAGAAGTGTTTCGTCGCTTCCATATTTACGGAGAAACGCTTCATACTTGTCTTGATAGATGGTTTTCACTGTCGACAGCATTCTGGCAGCCAGTTCGCTTCTCATAGATTCATATTTTGTCCCGCTGCTGCCGGCAAGGACGATCAGGACTTTTTCCCGGTTTGCCAGAATAAAACGGGAAAAATCATCAGCAGCCTCTCTGACGCCGCTGCTTTCCGGATTGCAATCTGGTCTCGCAGCACTGATCTTCCTTTGAATCGCCTGAAGGATTTGCGGAGGAAAGGCTTCCGGAATGAGGCTGTAAAACAGATCATCTTTGTTTTTATAATATCGGTAGATATTGCCGACAGATATCCCGGAAGCAGCTGAAATGTCTGCAATCTTCGATGCAGGAAAGCCCTTATGAGAAAAGACTTTTAAAGCGGCGGCATCAATTCGTTCCTTGATCTGATCTTTTTTATGCTGGGCCATACTGTCTCCTTACGATGCGGATAGCAATTCATAAACTAAAAGCGAATAATAGATTCGCTTTTAGTTTATGCAATTTATTCCTATTTGTCAATAAAAAAATATGACTTCAATGAATTAAAAAATATAATTTCGATGAGTAGTATTCTGGGATAGTAAAATCAGGATGAAGACTGTGAAACCTCTATCGATTGATAAGATAGGGGGATATTTCTGATATGAATTTAGAATGTGAAAAGTAACTCGACCTGTTGGTGACAGACGATGTACTATAATAAAATAAAATGGTAAAAAAACACTGAAACAATTGCACCTATCAGTCCTCCTACGAGAACTTGAGTAGGAGTATGCCCCAGTAATTCATTAAATTTTTCAAAATGAAATTGTCCATCTTTGAAAACTTCTTCCGTAATTTGATTTAGAGCTTTTGCATGCTTGCTTGCCGCCAGTCTGACCCCTGACGCATCAATCATTACGATACATGCCAGGACAAGAGATATCGCCAGTGCGGTACTATTCCAGCCTTCCTTGAAGCCAACTGCAAACGCAAGACTGACTACCGATGCAGAATGATTACTTGGCATACCGCCATTTCCAATTAAGCGGCGGATGTTGATTTTTTTCTTTTGTATTGCGTAAAATATTACTTTTAATATGGAAGAAGCGAACCAAGCTGCGGCAACAGTACATAACACATCATTTGAAAAAATTATGCTTGAAAAAGTATTCATTAATGTTCTCCTTACAAGTTATGGGTAAGTGTATTTTACCCTGATATGTAAGCCTAGTCAAACCTATTATTAAAACTTAGAGATTAAGTGAATAGATTGCAATAATAAAAGATATTCATTATTATTTGGGTATAATAACTCTAAATTAAAAAAGGGGGTGATACTTTATGACAAATACTACGAAAAAACCCAATAGATTGATAAATGAGAGTTCTCCCTACTTGCTGCAGCATGCACATAACCCTGTGGACTGGTTTCCGTGGGGCGAGGAGGCGTTTAAAAAAGCAAAGGATGAGAATAAACCCATCTTTTTGTCTATCGGATACTCGACCTGTCACTGGTGCCATGTCATGGCTCACGAGTCCTTTGAGGATGAAGAGGTCGCCAAGGTCTTGAACAGAGACTATATTTCCGTTAAAGTGGACAAGGAAGAGAGGCCTGACATTGACGCGGTTTATATGTCTGTATGCCAGGGACTTACGGGCGGAGGCGGATGGCCTCTGACCATCATCATGGCACCGGATCAGAAACCATTCTTTGCCGGAACCTACTATCCGAAAACAAAGCAGTACAATGTGCCGGGAATTCTTGAAATCCTGAATGCTGTGATGAAAGAATGGAAAGAGAACCGGGATGAGCTGTTGAAAGCGGGAGATAAAATCGTAAATGTTTTAAATGCCAGAGCTCAAAATACCGTAAAGGGATCGGTTCAGAAAACAGGACAGGGAGCCAGGCTGAAAAAGGATCTGATCGAGTCAGCCAGGGAGGCTCTATCCCAAGCCTTTGACAGCTGGTACGGGGGGTTTGGCAGCAGTCCGAAATTTCCGATGCCGCACAATCTGATGTTTCTCCTTCGGCGGTATCACTTCGAGAAAGACGGACGCGCTTTGGAAATGGTCGAGAAAACACTGCAGCAGATGTACAGGGGAGGGATTTTTGACCATATCGGCTATGGATTTTCCCGCTATTCCACCGATGATAAATGGCTGGCTCCTCATTTTGAAAAAATGCTGTATGACAATGCTCTTCTTGCCATGGCTTATCTGGAAGCATATCAGATCACGAAGAAAGACCTTTATAAATCAGTGGTGATGAAGACACTGAGCTATATAGTCCGGGAAATGACTGACCTGGAAGGGGGCTTTTATTCGGCGCAGGATGCGGACAGCGAAGGAGTGGAAGGGAAGTTTTATGTATTCTCCCCAAGGGAAATCCATGATCTGCTGGGCGAGGCGGACGGCACTGGATTCAATGACTTTTTCGACATAACAGAAGCAGGCAATTTCGAGGGGAGCAACATTCCGAACCTGATCAAGACAAGAGACTATGATCCCATCCCGGATGCAATCAGAAAACGGATCCCGGAGGTTTATGAGTACAGGAGGAACAGGACGACGCTTCATAAGGATGACAAGGTTCTTATTTCCTGGAATTCTCTGATGATTACTGCCTTTGCAAAAGCATATAAAACACTGGGCGAGGAGAAGTACCTGCAGACTGCGGAACGGGCTGCTGAATTTCTGTCGGACAGCATGACGAGACAAGACGGCAAGCTCTTTGTGAGCTGGCGCGGCGGAACAGCTTCCGGGACGGGAACGCTGGATGACTATGCCTTTTTTACTTGGGCGCTGCTGGAATTATACGAAGCAACTATGGATCTTGCATACCTCGAGAAGGCAAGAGTGTTGTGCAGTATTATGAAGGACAGCTTCCTGGACCTGGAGGGAGGCGGCTTCTATTTGACGGACAAGGATTCGGAACGCCTGATCTATAGGCCCAAGGAGACCTATGACGGCGCAGTTCCTTCCGGAAACTCCGCGGCTGGTTATGTGCTGATCAAGCTGAGCAAGCTGACACGGATGGAGGAATATCATGAACTGGGTCTGAAACAGCTCAATTACCTTTCCGAACAGGCGGAATCGTACCCTGCAGGCCATTGTTTTGCCCTGATGGCTCTCATGATGGAGCTTTATCAGGAAAGCTTTCTATGCGAAAATGGAATTTGTTCATAAAGGATGGTAGAACTCAATGAAAGAACTGTTATACATACTCGCCGTATGGAACCTTGTCACCTTTCTTCTCATGGCTGTTGACAAGTACAGAGCCGTACGGGGGAAATGGAGAATCAGCGAATCAGCGCTCCTGACTGCGGCCTTTGCCATGGGTGGAATCGGGGGGGTTCTAGGTTCAGTTGTTTTTCGGCACAAGACCAGAAAGTGGAAATTCAGAATCCTGCTTCCGGTCGCACTACTCTTCAATTTGTCATTGATCTTTTTAATCTGGTATTACATTTTATAAAGGGAGGAATCAAAATGTTAAAAGAAGGTACTTCGGCACCCGATTTCACACTGAACGACAAAGACGGAAATCCGGTCAGCCTTTCGGATTTCAGAGGAAAAAAAGTCGTGGTATATTTTTATCCGAAGGATAACACACCAGGCTGTACAAAACAGGCCTGTGCATTTAGAGAGGCTTATGACGGGTTTCGGGCAGACGATGTTGTCGTGATCGGTATCAGTAAGGACAGCAGCCAGTCTCATCAGAAATTTGCAGAAAAATATGAGCTTCCGTTTCTCCTGCTGTCAGACCCGGAACTGACTGCGATCAAGGCATATGACGTGTGGAAAGAAAAGAAGCTATACGGAAAGACATCACTCGGTGTGATGCGTTCGACTTATATCATTGATGAAAACGGCACGATTATAAAGGTGTTTGAAAAAGCAAAACCGGACACCAACGCCTACGAAATCCTCGGATTTCTGGGGAAATAGATATCGCAGTACAAATTTTTTTTTGTCCGGTCTCATCCCCGGGCAAAACAGGCTGTCAGATCCTTGGCGGGACACTATGAACGCTTTGCTGGCATATGGTTTGCCAATGTTCGTGCATTCCTTGCCTCTCAATACCGACGGCGGTAAGTTCCGGGACCACAGCCTGTTCTCCGGGGGGAAGGGTATCTGTAGGAATTTTCGCGGTTTGAAACCATTTTTTTACTCCGATTTGCAGAAATTATTACGAGAAAACTTCTCACAGGTAATATATGAACAAAGTGTCGAAATTGTGATATAATGGATAAAACCATATATTTCTGCAACGTTTTTCGGATAATGTATGGATTACAGCTTCAGTATGGGCATGGAAGACCAGACTTATTGACTGGAGGGGCAGGTATAATAAGTATGAAGCACATGATCATTGCAGCCGTAATGCTGCTGACCCTTATTCCGGCGATTGTAACCGGGTATTTGGTCAACCATTATGCACAAGCCATAATGAAAGACAATAAGCTGGATTCTCTTGCCAACGTGGTACATATGATGGATGTCCATTTAAGCCGTTTCATGGACCATATTATTTCTGACATCCAGCTAAAAGCGGAAAATGAGATTCTCAAACGCGCACTTCTGGCTGCGGAGGGTCCTGCAGGGTTGGATTCAGGGGAATACAAAGCCGTTCAGAAGCTTGTAATGGAGTATATCGGCTTTCCCGTTGAAGGAGGAGCCTTAATCACCGCCGACGGTGAAATGGTGGTGTCCAGCCGGTCAGGTGAAGCCGGCATGATCGTAGACCAGACAGAGTACTTCAGAACCATAATGGCAGGGAAGGAATCCTACATTGGCATGATGGCGATCGATGAACAAAACGAGAGAATCATGATAGCAGTGCCGATTCACGATGATGAAGGCAGAACCATCGGGATTTTAAGGCAGAGTATAAACCCGGAGCCCCTGAATCACTATATGGGAAGCTTGAACCTCGGAGAATCCGGACATGTGTTCCTTCTTTGCAAAGATGGATCTATGGTTACTGATCAAGAGGTCGGGAACCCGGTCATGGTGTATCATGAATATCAAAACAGCAGTTCCCTTGAGCAGATTATCACAGCCTTTAGAACAGGACGGCTGATGGAGGAAAATGGAATAATCGAATTCAAGCTCAATTCCTGGGATTATATCGGCGCCTTCAGCAAGGTCGATACAATCGGCTGTATTGCAGTCGTATCCATAAAGAAGAGTGAACTCTTCGGAGCTCTGAGCGAATTAAAGATTGTCCTGGTCACCGCAGTGCTGCTGCTTTTAAGTTATCTTATGATTGTATTTATATTTATCAGGCGAATACATAACGAATTGTTAAACATAGGGATTGATACGCTGAAGAAGATCGGTAACGGTGATCTGACAGCCCGGTGCAGATACAGCGGATACTCGGTTTTTGATACCCTCAGCAGGAATATCAACAGCCTGGCGGACAGCTACCAGAAAAGTGAGAAAGAGCTGCGAATGTCATACAGAGTAGACAGCCTTACCCGCCTGCCTAATCGGGATGCGATTTATGAACTGCTTGACACCATTCTCTACAAGCATCCGAATCAGGCACTGCTTCTGATCGAGCTGATCGGTTTTAAAAACGCCAATGAAAATCTGGGCTATGACATCGGAGACAGAATCCTGATGGAGGCAGGCGATATCCTTCGCGAACTGCCTCAGCATGTCTGTTATCCTTCGCGGTTGGGGGGAGCTGAGTTCCTGGTGTTTGTCACAAATTGGACGGCCTTCAGATATCCCGAGAAAATTGCGGAAAGGATTATTAAAAAAGTTGAAGGCATCCGGTTTATTGATGAGCTCCATGTGGACATCGGAGCCAGTATCGGTATCGTGTATGCTGAAAGCGAAAGAATCGACAAAAAGAAACTGATCAAGCACTGCAACGCGGCAGTGTATAAAGCAAAAACCATAGGAAAGAACGCATACTATGTCTATTATCCTAATATGCAGAAGAAAATCTAGTTTCGCTTACAGAATTGTAAATATCATGAAATAATGTCCGCCCAGTAATTGGAAATGCAAAAACAGCTCATTTTTAGCCGAAAAATTGCTTGACACAGATGCCCTGAAATGGTACTATCTTTATTGCGACATGTTGAATGTCGGCTTGAAATGTGGCGGTGTAGCTTAGTTGGCTAGAGCGTCCGGTTCATACCCGGAAGGTCGGTGGTTCGACTCCACTCGCCGCTACCATATTATTTCAAGAATAGCTTGTTTAAGCAATA
>JAVBVR010000025.1:0-127939 GCA_036677845.1 Anaerovoracaceae bacterium
TAACTTTACTGATTGCAATAAAATACCCCATCAGTAGTTCTACTGATGGGGTATAAAAGAACAGTAATTTCAAGGTTTATGATCCGATGTAGTCCCGGAACTGCAGGATCAGTTCTGTTTTGCTTTGAATGCCGAGCTTTCGGTATATGGAAGAATAATATGTGTTGACAGTGGAATAGGACTTTGAAATTATGGAGGAGATCTGGCGCAGAGTATAGCCTTCCAGGAGCAGCTTGCACACTTGAATTTCTGCAGGAGTGAGCTTTTTCTCCCTGAGCTGTTCCTCAAGACTTGAATTCTGAATCCTGTCCGGTCTGCACGTACCGCCAAGCTGCTCTTCCCCATAGAGGATTTTAATAAGAAGGGGCGTGAACAGGAAAAATACAATCACAAGCATAATCGAAGCAAAGGCCAGAACGTTGCCAGGCGGTAAAAATTCAGTCTGCATGGGTTTTTTAATGATGAAAAGGGAAGATATGTAATAAGTGCCGGAGAGAACCAGACCAATTCGGTAAAACAGCTCACTCTGGTATTTGCCGACCAGAAAGCCGGAAAGATAATAAATATTGACAATGCCTGCCGCATAAGCCATCCCGAAAAAGACCGGGATCAGAATCTGGCCGGTGCCGTTCATGAATCCCAGGACAAAACCGACAGCGGACAAAGCCAGAGAAATGTTCAGCATGTTGCAAATATTCAACGAAAGCACTCGCTGCAAAAAAAACGTTGCCGCAATTCCCGCCAGAATACCGTAAAAGAACAAAACCTCCTGGGAGCGCGCCGTTAAATCTGTCAGCCTGATCATTGCGGCGGGTGCAATTACATCATTCAGGACTTGAACGACAAATACCACGGGCATCAGGCTGAAAGCCCGCAGTGGGGGCTTTGTGCCGGTATCACGCGGTATTTGATCACTTTTCCGGTACAGATATGAGCATACCAGCAAGACACTCAGCAACGCAAAACTGACAGCCGTAATAAAAGTGCTGTTTAAAAATGGTTTTAAAGCCATGAATGAACCAAGGACCAGAATAATGATCAGCATGGAATAAAACTTTTCCTGATTACTTAAGATGATGAAAAAAGCAAAATTAGCGGAAACGAACACATGGCCCAGACAAGCGGAAAAGCATACAAAGGATATGATTATGACGCGCGGTTCATTTGACGCTGCAATCACTGCCGCGAAAAACAGGCAGGCGCTCATGCTGAAGCAAGCTCTCGGTATGTAGTTCTTTGCCTGTAGAGATAGGGCAATCAGTATGCAGGAAAAAAACCATACACAGAAGTATGGCGATATATTGCCTGCCTTTTGCAGCAGAATGCTGCTTTCATTATAAAACTTACCAAATGGGCAGAAATAGGTAAAGAGCCATATAAAAATTACGACCCAAGAAATAAAAAACGGAAGGTTTGCCTTTGATATCGACGCGGGCTTTTCCGTATTTAGCATCACTGCGATCTCCTCTGATAACAAGTTGTATGTCTGTTATGAGTATTTTATTGGGATTCCGGCAATATGTCAAGAAATTAGAAGGATTGGAATTCGAGATTAGAAGGATTGGAATTTGAGATAATTAGCAGGCTGGGAAGAAGGGGGCGGGGAGCTGATCCGAAGATTTGATCTGGAAAGACAGGCTTTACTTAAGTCCGGGATTATAATAAACTTAAGTAGAGAAGAGGAATTTGCCTCTTCCGCCCGGTTCATTCAATTGATAATACGGACACACTACAATGTGAAAAGAAAAGATAAGGATTTCAGGTGATTGCGATGGGGTTGAACGATACGCCTTCAGGTGATAGAGTACATATCGGATTTTTTGGAAGGCGAAATGCAGGCAAATCAAGCGTAGTAAATGCTGTAACAGGGCAGGAGCTGGCGGTGGTATCCGAAATAAAGGGAACCACTACGGACCCTGTTTACAAGTCGATGGAGCTTTTGCCCATGGGACCGGTGATGATCATCGATACGCCGGGCTTTGACGACGAAGGTGCGCTGGGCCGGCTGCGGGTGAAAAAGACGAAGCAGGTGCTGAACAAAACAGACGTCGCCGTTTTGGTAGTGGATGCGGAAAAGGGACTAGACGGCTGCGATCACGAACTGGTCAGCCTGTTCAGGGACAAAGAAATCAATTATATTATTGCCTATAATAAAAGCGACCTGCTGGCCTCTCATGAAAAACCGAAACCCAATGAAATCTACGTCAGCGCAGCGCAAAACCTCGGAATTCATGAGCTGAAAGAAAAAATTGCCGGACTGACTGTTACCGGTGACCCGAAACTTAGAATCGTGGGCGATCTGATCCATCCCTCTGATTTTGTGGTACTCGTTGTCCCGATAGACAAGGCTGCACCCAAGGGCAGGCTGATTCTTCCCCAGCAGCAGACAATTCGCGACATTCTTGAGGCCGATGCAGCAGCCATCGTAGTAAAGGAATATGAACTGCGGGAAACCCTGGAGCATCTGGGGAAGAAACCGTCACTGGTCATTACAGACAGCCAGGTATTTGCCAAAGCATCCGCTGATACGCCCCGGGACATTCCGCTGACCTCGTTTTCCATTCTCATGGCGAGGCATAAGGGACTTCTAGACACGGCCGTGAAAGGAGTGGCGGCGGTGGAACATCTGAAGGACGGCAATACCGTTCTGGTTGTGGAGGGCTGCACCCATCACCGCCAATGTGATGACATCGGCAGTGTAAAAATTCCGCGCTGGCTGAAGAGTTACACGGGCAAACAGCTGAACTTTGAAACTACCATGGGAATGATCTTTCCCGAAGATCTTTCGGCTTACTCGCTCATCATCCATTGCGGCGGCTGCATGCTCAACGAGCGTGAAGTAAGGTACCGCATGAAATGCGCGGTTGACCAGAACGTTCCGATTACGAACTATGGAATCGTTATTGCCTATATGCAGGGAATTCTTAAGCGGAGTCTTGAGGTTTTCCCTCATCTTCTCATGGAATTTGAGGATTAGCTATGCGAACGGAAAAAGATATGTTCGGAGAAATCCGGCTTGATTACCGCGCCGTATACGGTATCAATACGGCCCGCGCGGCGGATAATTTTGCGCTGCATCATAAAAAGACAAATCTCAACCTGATTTATGCTGTTGTAAAAGTAAAAAAGGCGGCTGCATCCACCTACAGAAGGCTGAACATCGGAAAAGCCGGAGTCTACGATGCAGTCATCACCGCCTGTGACAGGATCCTTTCCGGAGGCTGTGACGAAGGTTTTATCCTGGAAGCACTTCAGGGGGGAGCCGGTACGTCGACGAATATGAACGTCAACGAGGTCGTCGCCAATCTTGCTTTGGAAGAGATGGGTAAAGATTACGGTGCATATGATTTCGTTCATCCCCTGGACGATGTAAACCGTGGGCAATCCACCAATGACGTCTATCCTACGGCACTGCGGATTGCAGCAATTGAGCAGCTCCGGGAGCTGAGCGATGCGTGTGCTGCGCTGCAGCAGGCCTTGCAGGAGAAGGAAAATGCGTTCCAAAGCATCAGAAAGCTTGGGAGAACCGAGCTGATGGACGCCGTTCCCATTACGCTGGGAGAAGAATTCGGTGCCTATGCGCAGTGCATCGCCCGCGACCGCTGGCGAATTTATAAGGTGGAGGAGCGGCTTCGCCAGGTCAACATCGGCGGTACCGCCGTAGGCCTTTCTCATAACGCGGTGAAAAAATACCGTTTCGGCATCATCGAAGAGCTCAGGAATATAACCGGCATCGGCCTTGCCGCTGCGGAGTATCCCATGGATATCACCCAGAACAATGACGTGTTTGTGGAGGTGTCCGGCCTGTTGAAGGCGCTTGCGGTCAACCTCATGAAAATATCCAATGACCTGCGGCTTATGAACTCGGGACCTTATGGCGGGTTGGCCGAAATCAAGCTTGCAGAGCTTCAGCAAGGCAGTACCATCATGCCCGGAAAGGTGAATCCCGTCATCCCCGAAATGGTTATGCAGTGCTCCATGCGTGTCATTGCAAATGATATTGCCATCACCACCGCGGCGGAACGCGGCGAGTTTGAACTGAATGCATTTCTTCCGCTCATCGCGGATTCTCTACTGGAAAGCCTTCAGCTGCTGAAAGGGGCAGTGTTTTTATTCCGGACAAAGTGTATTGAGCTTCTTTCGGCAAACGAAGAACGGTGCAGGAGCAATCTGGACAGCAGCTTTGCCTTTGCCGCCGAATATATCATCACTCTGGGATACGATACAGTTGCAGGGGTAATAAAAGATAACACACCCGAAGAGGCAAAAAAAATACTGGACGAAATTAAAAGCAGAGGGGAATGAGTCCTGATTACTTATTCAGAACCAGCTGCTTCCTGCTGTTGAAAAAGCTCCTGTAAGACAGGTAGCAGGCGGCAAAGGAAGATACGGAAGTGGTTGATAAAAGCATAAACGTAACCATAATCTGATATTTGATGGCCTCCATCGGAGGTGTACCGGCCAGGATCAGTCCTGTCATCATGCCGGGGAGCGCTACGATACCCAATGTTTTGGCCGAATCGATGGTCGGCTGCATCCCCGTCTTGATTGAACCCCGGATGATTTCTATTGAGGAAAGCCGAATATCCGCTCCCAGCGAAAGCTTTGTCTCCACCTCTTCCCGCTTATCTTTAAAATCTGCCGACAGCTGTTTATAACACAGGCCCAGGGCAACCATGGCATTGCCGATGATCATACCGCTGACAGGTATCACCTGGTATGGTTCATATTGGATTGCGCCTGACAGAACGAGGACTGTCAGGGTAATTCCAGTTCCGCATGATATAGAAAAGAAGGAAATGACAAACCCGTTTTTTATGACTTTTCCTCTTATCGCGGCGTTATATGCGGCATTGCAAATCATGAAGAGCAGAAGCAGGGTCGTGAATATGGGATTTTCCAGGCCGAAGATGTATTCCAGTAGATATCCGACTGCAGCGAGCTGGATGACAGCGCGGATCACACTGACCAGAACTTCTTTTTCCAGCTTGAGCTTCTGCCAGTACGAAAAGAAAAGTGTGATCAATATGAGTGAGGATGCCATCAGCAGCGAGGTCAGGTGGAGGGTACCGGTATCACTCATGCCGTCACCTCCAAAGAATGGACTTTACCGGCCTTCAATGTCAGAAGGCGGTTGGCGTATTCTTTGAGTTGTTCCGGGCTGTGTGTGACCCATAGCACGCTTATGCCTTTTTTGTTCATCTTAGAGATGATGGCTTCTGTAACCTGGGCATTGTCTGCATCAAGAGCCGAGGTCACCTCGTCCAGAAGAAGGATTTCAGGTTCGAAAATCAGGGCTCTGATCAGGGCAAGTCTTTGTTTTTCACCGCCGGAAAGATTTCTGACCTCTTTTTTCAAATACCCGTCTTCCATCTGAAATAGAGAGAACAGATCTTTGATCCGGCTCTGGTCCGGTTTTACATTTCGTAATATGAAAGGAAAATCCATGTTGTCCTGCACCGTTTCGCCGAAAAGAAACGGCGTCTGAGAGCAGTACACGATCTGTTTCCTAAACTCCGCCGGATTATACTCGTTTATACTTTTGCCGCGGAAGATGATATCGCCGTCGACGGGGCTGACCAGATGGCTGCAAAGCTTTAAAAATGTGCTCTTCCCGCTTCCGGAGGGACCTGTGACCGAAATGAAGTCACAGGACTCGACGCTGATCGTCAGGTTGTTTAAAATGCTCTGGCCGTCGTTGGCATAAGATACATTCCTGAATTCAAGAAGAGGCAAAAGTCCACCTCCGTCCTATGATTTAAACAGTTTGATTGTGCCGTTGTCATTGAGATGCCTCAACAGGGAAAGGCCGATGGGTAATCCGAACAGCCCCAGAACTCCGAAAAGCTGAACACCCACAAACATGCTGGCCAGAGTGACTACCGGATGAAGGCCGATCCGGCTGCCGACAATCTTCGGCTCCAGAATATTGCGGACCACCGTTACGAACAGATAAACCAGCAGCAACCCCAACGCTGTCGGATAATTACCCTGCAGCGCGGTGATGACCGTCCATGGAATCATAATTCCGCCGGTGCCGAGTACGGGAAGAATATCGAAAATCGCAATCATGAGAGCAATTAAAATCGAATTATCTATCCCGATCAACGTGAGGCCCACCGATAATTCGATGAAGGTAATACTCATAATCAAACCATAGGAACGGATACAGGCGAAAAGCGTACCGCCTACGTATTCCTTCACCTGCATAAAAATATGATTTGCCTTTTCATTGAGCTGCCGTAGCATAAAACCCGTCAGCCGGTCATAGTCCATCGCGATAAAAAAGGTTGAAATGACCATGAGCAGAAGTTTAATGAACAGTATGGGAAGGGAAGACGCAAGTCCTGATATGATGCCCATAACTCCCACGGAAAGGCCGGATACCATCTGCCCCATTGACTGCAGAAACTGATTTGACAATTCTTCCAAGGTGGCGATCAGAGATTCGTCCATGCTCAGAATCGACTGTTCGATCCGGTTGAACAAGCCAATGAACATGGGCTCGAAATGGGCGGAGTATATCGCCGGCAGGTTCAGGACCAGAGTTTTTGAGGCTGAAAATGCCTTCATGCCCAGCAAGGTAATCAACAGTCCGATGGTGGAATAAAAGACTAAAACAATGACAATCGCAACAATCTTGCGGTTCAGACGCAGCTTGCCGGACAGAAACCGAATGGGCTTTCTGAGCAGGTAAGCAATAATGAAAGCAATAACAAAGGGCGCCAGCAATGGCAGGGCGTATTTCAGCGCGGTAAAACCTGTGAGGAGCAGCAGCGCAAAATAAATGAAATTAATGAGAAAGGCTCTTCTTTTTTCTGTCTCCATATCGTTTCCTTTCCTGGGACCGTCTCGTATGCTTATATGAATCATTGTATTCGATGGATGTCAGTCCTGTCAAGGCTTGTCGACGACAACCTCAGTACATTTCGCCGGCAAACGCAGCGCACTTTTTCTTGTAATAGGGGGAATGAAGTAATAAAATATACTATAAAGGAAAAGGAGACAAAATGCAGCAAGTGTGGGGGAAAAAACTGGTCCGAGCGGGATTGCCCGCAAGACACTGATTTTAAATATTGTATTATCCATATGTGAAAAAACCGTATAACCGGGTAATAATAAATCGGAACAAGTTATGTAATGCAAGGAGGCGACCATGAACAATCCAAAAGAATACGATCCCAAATTCACTCGATTTCACGACTTGATGAAATTCCGTGTGCGGGAGATCCTTTTAGTATCGACTCCGTATGATTCCTTCGTTCTGGAGGAGGATGGCCACCTTTCCGATAAGATTTTCAGTGAATATCTGGATTTGAACCTGCAGTTCGTTCCGCGAATTGCTCACGCGTCGTCGGCGGAGGAAGCTTTTGAAGCCCTGAAGAGCAGAACCTACGACCTCGTTATTACTATGCCCCGCATCAGCGACATGAGCCCGCTGGAATTCAGCAGGCGTGTCAAGGAGGATTACCCGGACAAACCGGTGGTTATGCTGACCTATGAGACTCTGGATAATGAAACCCTCAGCAAAATAAGAGAGGCCAAAACCATTGACCGGGTGTTTGTATGGTCCGGCAACAGCCAGATTCTGCTTGCAATTATCAAGTATGTGGAAGACCGGGGGAACGTGGAGGAGGACAGCAGGCAGGGAGTGCAGGTGATACTGGTTGTCGATGATTCCCCGGGCTATTACTCGCAGTTTCTGCCTCTGATCTATACGGAAATCATGAAACAGACCCGATATCTCATTTCCCATGCGGTCAATGACCTGCATCGTTTAATGAGGATGCGTGCAAGGCCTAAAATTATACTCGCGATATCCTACGAAGAAGCGGTTGAGATGGTACACCAGTACCGGAATAATCTGCTCGGCATCATTTCAGATATCGGGTTTTTAAAGGGTGGAAAAGTCTACGCCGAAGCCGGGCTGGAACTGGCAGCCGTAGTCCATGATGATATTCCCGATCTTCCTATCTTGCTTCATTCGGAAGAAACGGAAAATATTAAGAAGGCCGAAAAGCTTGGAATGCGGTTTCTTGATAAAAATTCACCCAATCTTTTGAAGGAGCTTCGCAATTATATCCTGGACAACTACAGCTTCGGAGAATTTGTGTTTCGAAGTGCGCAGGGAGAAATCATCTCCAAGGTTTCGGATATCTCAAGCTTTGAAAGGGCTATCAAGCTTCTGCCGGATGAGAGTATGATCTATCATGCAAGTCATAATCACTTCTCACGCTGGTTCCGTGCCAGAACGGAATTTGAAGTGGCCGATGAGCTGCGTGCGAGGGAGCCCGGCGCTATTGAAAACATCAAAGCTTTCCGGGTGTTTATGGATGATTGTCTCGACAGAATTTTCAGAGGCTACCAAAAAGGTGTGATTATCGATTTCGGGCTGGCAAAAATGAACTTTGAAAACTCCTTTGTAAGGCTTGGCGGCGGCTCACTGGGAGGAAAAGCAAGAGGCGTTGCGTTCTTCAGAAACCTGATCGCCAACACGGGTCTGCAGAAAAAATATCCTGATATCAAACTGAAAATACCGAGCTCCTTTGTAATCTGCAGTGATGTATTTGAGGAGTTCATGTATCGGAACGATCTTCAGGAAATGGCGTCCAACTCGACAAACGAAGAGGAAATCGCTGATCAATTTCTTGCGGCACAGCTGCCTGAGGCTATCACCGACAATCTCAGAGTGATGATTGAGGAAATCGATTATCCTCTGGCTGTACGCTCTTCCAGCATCCTCGAGGACTCGCAGGTACTGCCTTTTGCAGGTATCTTTAAAACCTATATCCTCCCCAACTGTCATGAGGAGCAGGAAGCTCGGCTGAAACAGCTGTCAGATGCTGTTAAGCTGATCTATGCTTCCGCATTTTTCCAATCTCCCAAGGGATATGCAAAAAACGCGGATGTCCGGATTGAAGAGGGATCGATGTCTGTTCTGATTCAGCAGCTGGTGGGCGAACGTCACGGAGACATTTTCTACCCCACGGTTTCCGGAGTTGCCCAGACTTATAATTACTATCCCTACTCCCATATGAAGCCGGATCAGGGTGTTGTCAGTCTGGCGCTGGGCTTTGGAAAAGCCATCGTAGACGGCGGCAGGGTATATTCTTTCTCACCGGCATATCCGAAGATGAACCCTCCTGTTTCATCGCCCCTTGAACTGATAGATAATACACAGTCCAGCTTTTATACGCTTAATATGAGTGAGTCGTCCATGCAGCTTTCTATCGATGATGAATGCACGTATCAGAGGATCGGCCTCGAACGCGCCGCACAGGATCAGACGCTGCAGATGGTGGCAAGCACCTATCAATCGGAAAATGATTACATCATCGATACCTTCGACGCGCAGGGACCAAAGGTTGTCACCTTTGCTTCCATTCTAAAGTACAACAGAATTCCTCTGGTTGATATTGTAAAGGATCTATTTGAACTGGGCAAAAATGCTTTTGGAACAGATGTGGAAATCGAATTTGCAGTCAATCTGCCTGTGGACAAAGAAAAAAAGCCGGAGTTCTATTTTCTGCAGATCCGGCCGATGGTAGTGGGTCGCGAGGCCCAGGAGGTCAAAATTGAAGATTTCAGCGAAGAAGATGTGATCTGCACGTGTACGCATATCATCGGAAACGGAGCCTACAAGGATATTACCGATGTTATTTTTGCAGATCCGGATGGGTTCGACATCAGCAAATCCAACTTGATCGCGTCTGAAATCGGCGAGATCAACAAGCAGCTGATGGAGGAGGGAAGGAAATGCGTACTGATGGGATTCGGCCGGATCGGAACTTCGGACCCGTGGCTGGGCATTCCTCTGGTTTGGTGGCAGATGTCCCAGGCAAAAGTTGTCGTAGAGTCGGATCTGGGCGATCTTGTCGTGGAACCGTCCCTTGGAAGTCATTTCCATCACAATCTTACCTCATTGAAAATGGGTTATTTCCATATCGGTAAACGAACCGGCAGTACAGACCGTATCAACTGGGATGTTCTGAAGCAAGGGCAGGTAGTTCGTCAGACAGATCATGTAAAGCTGGTACGCTTTGACAAACCTCTTATAATCAAGATAGACGGGCAGAACAGCAGAGGTGTCATTCTGAAGCCGGAATAGAAAAAAGTGGTTTCACGGTTCTCTTAGAAATCACTTTTTTCAGTACTCCGATATGCCTCATTCACTCAAAGGGAAAACGGATGTCAAGGCCCAGGCTGTTGCGGACTTCGATAAACTCTTTTTGAACGGCTTCGCCCACAGGAACCCCCTTGTTCTTCCTCTCCAGCCATGTAAGATATTCCTTTTCTCCTGCGGTATAGATTCTCTCTTCGCCCGGTGCTTGCTTGGACCTGCGCAGTGCACGTAAAATATCACCCGTGGTTTTTTTGAAGCTCTCCGCACCTAAAAACGCTTCTGTGTCGATGGCGATAAAGAAATGTCCCAGATGGTAAGGCACCTTTTCTCCATGCTCGCCAAGTCCGGTCAGCATTTTCATGTAGCTGCCCGCCTGCAGTGCTGCGGACAGAATCTCCACCACTGTCGCATATCCGTAGCCCTTATATCCTCCAAGGTCTTCTCCGATGCCGCCAAGAGGCGCCAATGCTGCCCGTTCCTGTACCAGCGCATCAAGAATTTCAACGCTGTCCGTCATGGGTTCTCCATCATGACCGACAACCATACCGGCAGGCGTCTCTTTTCCTTCCCGCGCGAAATATTCGATTTTGCCGCGCTGTGTGATACTTGTCGCGCAGTCCAGCATGAAAGGAAATTCCTCATCGGTAGGAAATCCGAAGGTCAGAGGGTTTGTTCCCAGCATGTTTTCCACGCCGAAGGTCGGTGCGGTGGACGGACGCGCGTTGGTACCGGTGATGCCGATCATGTTCTGCAGTGTCGCCATGGACGCATAGTAGCCCGATATGCCGTAGTGTGTGGAATTTCTTGCTGCAACCATGCCCATACCGTATATTTTTGCTTTTTCAATTGCCATGTTCATCGCTTTGTAGCCGACAATCATGCCCATTCCGTCGTGACCGTCCACCACTGCTGTCGTTGGCGTTTCCCTGATGATTTCGAATTCGGTTATAGGTTTCTGAATACCCGCATTGATGCGGTCAATGTAAATCGGTTTGAAGCGGTTACAGCCGTGGCTTTCGATTCCCCGCCTGTCACTCTCCATCAAAACATCTGCACAGATCGCAGCTTCCTCATGGGGTACGCCGACCTTTTCGAACGCTGACGTCATAAATTCTCCGATCAATTCCCATGTCACATAGGGTCTTTTTTCCATAAAATCCTCCTGATTTTTTGCCGCAATGATTTTTGATTTTATCCTATCTTATTATACTGACAGAACGCCGGGAAAGCAAAAATTAATTTGTTAAAGTTGACAGATAGATGTCAGGTTTGCCATGTTATAAATAAAGAAAAACAAGGAGGAACATTATGGAATATCAATTTGAGTTAACCGACGAAAGAGAACAGCCGCTGCTTTCCATCAGGAAAAGAACGTCTGTAAGCAAACTGCCTCAGGAACTGGGTACGGCATACGAAGCCATCATTCAGTATCTCGGAGAAATCGGGGAGAAGACGGAAGGGCCGGCCTTTGCGGCCTATTACAACATGGAAATGGAGGACCTTGACGTGGAGATGGGATTTCTCGTTCCAATGCCAATTGCAGGAAAGGGAGAAATCCAGGCAAGCAGTATCCCTGCCGGTAAACAGGTTTCCTATTTGTACAAAGGCCCGTATAAGGAGATGGAACCGGTCTATAACGCCTTAATGGCCTGGGTAGCAGAGAATGGAATGAAACCGACCGGAGTCAGCTATGAATTCTATTACAACTCTCCGATGGATGTTCCGGAAAGTGAACTATTGACAAAAATTATATTTCCTCTAATATCAAAGTAACGGTGTCCGGCAATAAGTAACGGCGTCCGGCAATAAATAACGGCGTCTGGTGAAGGTTTGCCCAGACAGCAGATATAAGGGGGTATCACCATGGAATGGAGCATGTTATACGGCAGCAGCCGCGAACCAAAGGAAGAGAATATCCGGGATTTTGTCGGAAAGGCCGAACCTCTCTGGACGGAGCTGCAGGCCTATCTTGAGGATACCTATCATATATCCTCCAAAATGTCCTATAGCAAGTGCTCGGCCCAGCCGGGCTGGAATGTGAAGTATCAAAAAAGCGGAAAATCCCTTTGCACCCTGTACCCCATGGAGGACTATTTCATCGCTCTGGTGGTGATCGGGACAAAGGAAGAAGCCGAAGTGGAAGCTGCCATGACGCTGGGCGTCTTTTCCGGCTATCTGCAGCAGCTCTATCAGAGGACTGCATTTTCTTGCGGCGGGCGCTGGCTGATGATCAGCGTGACAAACCGGGAGGTACTTGATGATGTAAAACAGCTCATCGCCATGCGGGTGAAGCCGAAGGGAAATTGAAAACACTTCCTACTTTATCAGCCTGCGTATCATATCAAATTTCCTGTCTGTATAAGGATGATAACGCACCGGCAGGTCGATCCAGGTGGACTTTCTGACGATACTGCGATAATGGGTAAAGGTATCAAAGCTCCTTTTCCCATGGTAAGAACCCATCCCTGAGGATCCTACTCCTCCGAATCCCATCAGAGGATTTGCAAGATGGATGATGGTGTCGTTGATACAGCCTCCTCCGAAGGAGCAGCTGTCCAGAATACGGTTCTCCGTTTCCCGGCTTTCTGTGAAAAGGTACAGTGCCAGGGGTTTTGGACGGGATCGGATAAATCTGATGCATTCAGATAGTTCCGTATATGGGAGAATGGGCAGAATCGGCCCGAAGATCTCCTCCTGCATGACGGGGGAGTCCGGGGTGATGTCCGTCAATACGGTGGGTAAGATTAATCTTGAAGCTTCGTCGATGCCCCCCCCGATTACGGCCGTTTCTCCTTCCAGAAGCCGGGTTACCCGTTGGAAATGCTTGTCGCTGATGATGGCCGGCATATCGGAGCTATCTCCCTCAGGGAAAAATTCCTTGAGGGCTTTTTCATATTCCTTCAAAAAAATATCCTGTACCGAATGGTGAATCATCAGGTAATCGGGAGCCACACAGGTTTGGCCGGCATTCAGCACCTTGCCGAAGGCAATACGCCTTGCGGCCAGTTTCATATTGGCGGTTTCGTCGACGATGACCGGACTTTTTCCGCCCAGCTCAAGGGTTACAGGGGTAAGATGCTTCGCGGCGGCCGCCATGACAGCTTTTCCCACTTCGATGCTTCCGGTGAAAAAGATGGTATCGAAGACCTCCTCAAGGAGCGCATTGTTCTGCTCCCGGCCGCCCTCCACCACCGCCAGGTATTCAGAGGGAAAGGTTTCACTGATGATTTTTGCAACTGTGCTGCTGGTTGCGGGAGCATAGGCCGAGGGCTTGATGACGGCGCAGTTCCCTCCGGAAATCGCTCCGATCAAGGGAACGAGACAGAGCTGAAGGGGATAGTTCCAGGGAGACATGAGCAGAGCCACTCCGTAAGGTTCGGGAACCACAAAGCTTTTTGCGTGGAACTGAGCGACGGGAGTTTTGACCTTTTTTATTCTCATCCAGCGCGGCAGATGTTTTAAATGAAAGCGGATTTCGTCCAGCACCATGCCGGTTTCGGTCATATAGGCTTCAAAGGCCGACTTGTTCAAGTCGGATTTCATCGCTTCGCTGATCAGGTCCTGATGATTCCGTATCGCGTTCCGAAGCTTGCGGAGCGCTTCCATCCGAAAGGAAAGCGATCGGGTAACCCCGGTATTAAAATATTCGCGCTGAAGCGTGACAAGGGATCCAAAATCCATAGTATTCCTCCGATATGCAATCTTCGACGGACAGTCAACCTGGCCGGTCAGGCCGTGCAAATATCTCAAGTTAGCATCCCCTGAAGAACCGCCATGAAATCATTCAGATAACAAGCATATTCCGGGCTGCCGATTGTTTCCACATAGCCCTTTTCCACTGCCTCCACAAATTCAACATCCTTGAGCAGCACCGCCATGGCGCCCTCCACGCTGAGAAAGCGGAAATGGACAAAGGGACTCCGGCGGGCATATACCCCGTGCCCGGATTTGGAGCTGCCCGCTTTGATCCTCAGATAGCAGGCGATGTACTCCTTGTTTCCATCGTGTTCAACGGTAAACTGGTAGACACGATCGGGCTGTCGCCGGCAGAATTCCTGCATGCCCGGATCTCCCAGCTTGTTATATTGGGAGAGGGCGCGGGTGATCATATATAAGCTCATTTTAACCTTGAGGCTCTGACTTGTAAAGTCCTTTGGCCGTTTGGAAGGGGACATGACCGACAATCCCATGAGCAGTGACAGCACCTTTAGAAGCAGTCTTGTTTTTTTCATACCTTTGATGGACGGAAAGGCAAGCCCTCCTTTTAAAAGAGTATTCATTTTCGACACAGAAGGAAATGAGAGGATGATATCGGGATTTTCCGCCGGTGCCTGAACGACGGACACGGTCCCGTGATCGAAAATGAGATGGCAAGCCAGCAGCTCGCTGCCGTTTTTTGCACCGAACTGTACAATTCCTGTCACATCCTTGAATTTTTCTTTCATCTTAGAATCGTCCTCCAAAAGGACCTGCATAACGGGAAATGCCGCATTGAAAAACAGTTTAGCGGTCATGATATCCTGCGGAGATGCAGGCTCACTTCTGCGAATCGTTTCGGACATGGTGAATCTCTCCCTCCTATTCGTCATCCCAGTTTTCGTCTTCTTCGAATTCCATGCCCATCATACCGCGTACCTGGTCAATAATACCGTTGGCATCCAGCCCATAATAAGCGTACAGATCTTCGGCATACCCGATGGCAGAGAATTCATCATATATTCCGTGCTTTTTAAAAACACAGCCCTTGCTGCTTTCAGCGATCACACAGCCGACTGCATCTCCCAGCCCGCCGATTATATTATGCTCCTCGACGGTCAGAATACGCCGGGTATCCGTCACTGCTTTCAAAACGGCCTCCTTGTCAATAGGTTTCAGCGTGTGCATATTGACGACACGAACGGAAAGACCGTCCTGTTCTGCCAGTGTTTTCGCCGCCTGCACGGACTGGAGCACGGCGATACCGCAGCAGATGATGGTCAGGTCAGTGCCTTCCCGCATGGTAATCGCTTTTCCGATTTCATAATCATAATGGTCATTCTCATAGCAGGGCGGCTCGAAACCGCGTCCGATTCGTATGTACACAGGCCCCGGCACCTCAATGCAAGCCTGAACTGCTTTGGAGGTCTCAATTCCGTCGGCAGGACAGATCACGGTCATGTTGGCGATGGAGCGCATTATCGCGAGGTCTTCCGTGCAATGGTGGGTGGTTCCCGCATGACCGAAGGAAATCCCGGCATGGGTCGCAATGATTCTGACCGGAAGGTTCTGGTAGGCGATATCGGTACGAACCTGCTCTCCGCCACGCAGACACGCGAAGACTGCCATGGTGGAAGCGAAGGGGATCAATCCCGCTTTGGCCAGCCCGGCAGCGATTCCAAACAGGTTCTGTTCGGCGATACCGACATTGAAGAACCTGTCGGGAAACGCATTGGCGAAGTGCACGATGGAGGTTGTCTTGGCAAGATCAGCGGTTATCCCCACGATTTTATCGTTTTTCTTCCCCATCTCGGCAAGCGTCCGGCCGTATATTTCTTTTGCGGTCATGGTTGCGGCATCATAGGCGTTCCAGTTGGTTCCGGTTATCACAGTCATCTTATACTCTCCCCCTTTATTCAACTTCTCAGAATGGAAGCCTTGGCTTTCTCGCATACTGCGGAATCGCCGGAAGCATAGTGGAATACAACGTTGTTTTCCATGAAATCAACTCCCTTGCCCTTGGTGGTGTTTGCCAGAATCATGACCGGCTTTTCCGCCGCTTCCCAGGCTTTGCCGAGGGCATGATCAAGCTGGTCAAAATCATGACCGTTTACTTCCAAGACCTCAAATCCGAAGGCGCGCCATTTGTCAGCAAAGGGTTCCAGAGCCATGATATCTTCCGTAAAGCCGTCAATCATCAGACGGTTGCGGTCAACCACGGGAATGACATCCCGGAGTTTAAAATGTACCAGTGACATGGCTGCCTCCCAGACGCTGCCCTCGCAGCACTCACCGTCTCCAAGGAGACAAACAGTCTTATATGTCTTTCCCAGATAGCGGGCTCCCAGACCCAGCCCGACTGCCATGGAGAGACCGTGGCCGAGGGAACCGGTGGATGCGTCGCAGCCGACAACCTTATTGCAGTCGGGATGCATGGCAAAGGGACTTCCGAAGTGGTTGAAGGTTTTCAGCTGTTCTTCCGGGAAAAAGCCCCGTTTTGCCAGAGCCGGAATATATCCCGCGGCGCAGTGGCCCTTTGACAGAATAAAACGGTCCCTGTCTTCCCATTTCGGATTTCCGGGGTCAACGTTAAGGTATTTAAAATACAGTATGGTCAAGATATCGGCGATGCTGAGCGAGCCGCCGACATGAGCGCCGCCGGACCATGACATTACGTCTATGATGGTAAGACGCATTCCCTTGCTTGATCCAGAAGCAGCTTTTTTTCATCAGAAGTGATCGGCATTTTCTATCCCCCCTGTTCCTGTGCAGGCAGGCCCGGTCTGCCGCCGGTCTGCCGTCATACATCAACTATAGGTTTCCAGCGTGCTGCAGTCTAGTAAAAAAAGGAACTGGTTTACCAAAATTGTGTTATAACCGGTACTTTTCTTTTCATTTTAATTTGATAAACTTGGGACTGACGAATGAATGGAAAGGGGGAGTATCCGTTGCGTGAGAATAATAAATACCATAATCAGCTGCTCTTTTTTTCAGCCCTGCTGCTGTCCGCCTTCGGTTATGAATTTATATATTTCATCATGACGCTGCATATTTACGACTTGAGCAGCAGTGCTTTGAATATCGCTATATTCTCATCATTAACTGTTATTCCAAAATTGTTTTCCAATTTGATAGGCGGCCTGTCCGATAAAATCGGAAAATCTGTATGCTTATCTTTTTCCGCAGTGATGGTCTGCATTCTGCTGCTTACCATGTCCGTTGTCTCAGATATCCGGCTTATCTATGGGATCTGGTTTGCTGCCTCATTCTTTTTTACGGCCATACTCAACGCGAGAGGCGCTCTCATGGCCGAAATTGTATCGCGGGAGCACTACACCCACGGAAACGCATTGGCACTTACCCTGCTTAATATAGCAAGGCTCCTGGGGCCTTTGCTTGGTGGTTTCATTATTATGCACTTGAATATCAAGGTGCTGCTTTACTTTACCTGTTTCGTATACCTGACAGTTGCCGCATGCGCTTTTTTAATCAGAACCGTTACCGGTAATGCAGGAAACGGGCAGCCGGTATTTCTGGAGAATGTGAAAAAAGGCTTCGGATTTATTCTGGAGGATCAAGTGCTGCGTCTTCTTGCCTCGATCGCTTTTTTGTGGAGAATTTTTCTCGGCATGCAGCTTTCACTCTTCGTCATATTGATTAAGACTGAACTTCATGGAACCAGTGCCCAATACGGAATCTTTGTCACGCTCATGGGGGCCGGATGCATTGCCGGCAGTTTGCTTGGCCCGTATGTGTCAGGGAGAATGAACTTGTACCGGTTGATATCAGTTGGCCTTGGATTTCATTATGCATCGTTTTCCGTTCTCGGCCTCTGCAGGAATTTCAATTTGTCTCTGTTCATCGTCTTCTGCAGTTATATGGTTTTTTATATCACATTGGTTTCAATGCATTCCGTAAGAGATCGCGTCACAGCATTCGAACTGCGCGGCAGTGTCTATGGCATGGTGACGACGATGCTGACTCCGCCCGCAATCGTTTCGATGCTTGCCGGCAGCTTTTTATCTGATCATTTCGGGGCGTCGGCTGTCCTTTTCTGGGCAGGGCTGCTCGCGCTGGCCAGCCTGGGCATTCTCCTTTACAGGAACGGAAAAAACAGCAACAGGGAAAAGAGCAGCCTGACTGCGAAAATGCAGAATTTATGATATAATGATTTCGTTGACTCATATGATAGTATGATTTCGTTAATTCTATCGAGGAGGTATCGCATGAAGATCAGGGTATATACGCCGGAGGATCAAGACCGGCTGTTTGAAATGATGCGTGAAGAGGGAAGTGACTGGGAATGCTATTACGGGGAATCCCAAATCGGGAAATACTGCCTGGCTCTGGAGCGATCGATTACCTATGTGGCATACGAAGAGGATGTACTGAGCGGATATGTCAGATGCAGGAATGACGACGGTTTTGGAATCTATGTTTATGATCTTCTGGTAAGACCGTCATCCCGCGGCCGGAGCATCGGGAAAAAACTTATGGAGAGAGTCTGCTCCGATTATGCGGAGGACGACGTGTATGTGATGAGCGGAGTCGACGAATACTATGAGAAGCTGGGATATTTCCGTGAAGGGACAATTTACAAGCTCCAAGGAATATAAGAATCGTATCGGCAGAGTGGAGAAGCTGGAGAGATTTTATGAGCCACTGATCTTGGAGGTGAGGTTGTGGATATGGACTGGGAAAAAGCCATAATTATGCGAAGGTCCGTCAGAAGCTTTGAAATGACAAGGATTGAGAAACCGAAGCTCGATCTTCTGGATCGTTTCGCGGAGATCATGGAAGTGCCTTTTAAACAGCATGTGAGCGTTCGCAGATTTCAGGCCCGTCCCGATAAAAAGCTCTATTTTGCTTTTGATTCGCCGCCGGAGAATCTTGCTTTCCTTGCGCATACCGACGTCTGTTCCATATCAGCAGCCGGCTTTGTGGGTGAATTGATGATTCTGTACGCGACAAGCCTGGGTTTGGCTACCTGCTGGTACGGCCATTACATCATGGCGGAGCTGGAGCGGCTGATGCCGCATCTGGGATCCGATCGGGAATCGGTACGTGCCAAATGGGGTTACGGAAAAGGTGAGACCGAAGGGGAACGGGCGATCTGCATTACACCGCTGGGGTATTGGAAGCAGGGAGGAATCAGGCTTTTCGACAGAGTGCAGGAGTCGTTGATCAGCCACAGGAGAAAACCTGCGGAAGATCTGCTGGAAGGCGGTATGACGGACAGAGATCTCCCGGATGACATTTCATATGCCCTGGATCTGGCCCGCAAAGCGCCGTCGGCGGCGAACAGCCAGCATTGGCGTTTTACGGTGACCGGCGGAGGAAAAGAGATTGCCGTCGCAATGCCGGTTGGATATAAGCACATCAAGTGGGAGCATCCCGACGTGGATATCGGAATTTGCGCGAGCCATTTCTGGCTGGGACTGGCCATAAGACAAATCCCCTGCAGGGTGACGATCAGTGAGGAAGAGGGCCGCGCCGTCTGGCGCTTTCTCTTATGACAGGATACTAAGTCAGTCATATGATAATAAAACATCACATAAAAATTGTCGATAGAGGTTGTCTCTCATTTTTAATTTTGAGGGCAGCCTCTATTTTAGATTTCAAACAGCGGAAGCCAAACAATTGAAAATAAAAAGTAATAAGATTAACCAGAATTTAGAGCGGCGATTTTTGGGGAAAAAACTCAGAATCTGCTTGCATATTTTCCGGGGCCGGTTTATAATGAGATAACTTAACATATTAACATGTTAATATGTACTATTTAAAGCAACTCCGGCATATAATGATATGAGGCGCTTGCGAAGGAGGTGAACAAATGGAAATCGTAAACTATCGTCAGTGTTATGAAAAAGATGTTCTTGATTTGTGGAATAAAACCTTGGTCGCTGATCCCATCACGGTAGAGAAGTTCCGCAGACAGGCGCTGTTTGACGACAATTTCGATTCTGAGCTTTGTTATGTTGCTGTCGAAGACGGCCGTGCAGTCGGATTTTTACTGGCGACCAAACGAAAATTTCCATACCTGGAGAGAGGTTTGGAACCGGCGAGAGGATGGATCAACGTCATTTTTGTGGAAAAACACTTTAGAAGAAAGGGTGTGGGAAGAGCTTTGGTTATGAAAGCCGAAGAGAAATTAAAATCCATGGGAGCAGAAACCATAACCCTTGGCGCATACAGCCCAAACTACTTTTTCCCTGGCATTGACGTTGATAACTACAAAGATGCTGTTCGATTTTTTGAAACAGCGGGTTATAAGGCAGGGAAGGAAAACTATTCCATGTGCAAGAGCCTGCATGGCTATCAGATCAGCGAAGAAACCCTTGAAAAATTGGCAAAGGCTGAGGAAGCAGGTTTTCGATTCGTCAGTTTTGAGTTCGGCTATGCCCTTGAGCTGCTGGATTTTCTGAAAGAGGAATTCGGAGGAGGCTGGAAAAGGAATGCATTGATCTCCATGCAGAACAATACGGCGGAAGACTGCATCCTGTTGGTTCTGGACAAGGAAGAAAAAATCGTGGGTTTCTGCATGAGAATGATCGATGGAAATCCCATGCGGTTCGGACCGATCGGGATCAAGGAGGAGACAAGAAATTACGGAATCGGGGGCATTCTCTTTGATCTCATGCAGCTGGAAATGGAGAAGAGGGGCATCTATCACCTTTACTTTGTTTCAACTGACGAACCTGGACGGAGGTTTTATGAAAGGCACGGCCTTACGGTCTTCAGGACCTTTGCAGACTATCAAAAATTCATTTAGGAGAAACTATGAGCAAGATAAGACGAGTTGTCAGCATAGGCGCGCATTCGCTCGACGCCGAGATATTAGGCGGGCCGATCATGCTGAAATACGCAAAGCAGGGTGCCCGATGCACTTATATCCATGTGACCCAGGGCCGTCTGGAGGATCCCGATGCAACGGAGGAAGAAAAAGAGGAATACCTAAAGGAGCTTTTGAATCAGAACCGGCGGGCAGCGGAAAAGCTGAACGGCGATACAATGTGGCTCGGCTATGTTTCAAACAGCATGCCTTCTCTGGAGGTGTTCTCATCCAGGCTGGAACAGTATTTCATTGACGAAGAGGTTGGGCTGGTGATCACACACTGGCGCGGTTCCATGCATCCCAGACACATCAATACCCATGATGCTGTCGTTGCAGCGGTGAAACGGCTCCGTGAAAAAGGAAATCCCATCCGGCTGGTCTATGGTGAAAACTTTGAAGATTTGGTGGGCTTCATTCCCCAGGCATATTTCAAGCTTGAGCCGGAGGAAGTGGAGCAGTGGTATGCCGGTCTCCGGGAATACTCGGTATTCCAGGGAGAAATCAACGATTTCCCCTATTATCCTTATTATTCGACCATAGGAAAGGTGCGTCAGATCGAATCCAACAATGGCGGCTATACCGTGGCGTACATGTACGCAAGCCTCATTGAGAATGAATTGTGGTGATTGGAATGAACAACATAAGACCAGAGAATACGACAGAGGGACATATCGATATCAGCAGTCTGGATACGGAAAAGCGCAATCCGAAAACCATGAATCTGGACGCCATGACAACTATGGAACTGATCCGGATCATGAATGAAGAAGACCGAAACGTGATCGAAGCGGTCAGGGAAACTCTGCCTCAGATAGAAAAAGCAGTGCAGCTGGTAATCAGCGCTTTGAATCAAAAGGGTAGACTGATCTACGCGGGTGCGGGAACAAGCGGGAGACTGGGCATTCTCGATGCGGTAGAATGCGTTCCAACCTTCTCCACCACAGAGGAAGTGATCGCTGTCATGGCGGGCGGTGAGGAGGCCTTTGTCAGGGCGGTGGAAGGAGCTGAGGATTCTGAAGCGCTTGCCGCCGGGGATCTGGAGCGAATCGGCGTCGGTGAAAAGGACGTCGTGGTGGCCATTGCGGCTTCCGGCAGGACTCCTTACGCCATCGGCGCATTGAAATATGCGGAAAAAGTGAATGCCAAACGTATCAGCATATCCTGCAACAGGGATGCAGATCTCTCCAGATATGCCGATGTCGCTGTCGAAGCGGAGACGGGCCCGGAAATTCTCACCGGCTCCACCCGTCTGAAGGCAGGCACCTGTCAGAAGATCATACTCAACATGATTTCGACTGCTTCCATGGTGGGAATCGGAAAAGTATACGGCAACCTGATGGTTGATATGAAGGCGACGAACCGGAAGCTTGCGGAGCGTGCCAAACGGATCGTGACGGAAAGCACGGGCTGCGACCTGGAAACAGCGGCCGAAACACTGGAGGCTGCAGGCTTCAGCTGTAAAACAGCAATCGTAATGATCCTGACTGGGATGAGCCGGGAGGAAGCTGCCGAAATTATCGAAGAGAACCGGGGTTTTATCAGAAAATGTATCGATGTGAGCAGAAGGGATCCTGAGGAACAGAATATATCGAGTGAGCAGAAGGGATTCTGCGGGACAGAGTAAATAGAGAACCAAAAAATCGAGAAAGGAGGAGAGTAATGGCAAAAACGTATGTCAGGGTTGATGACAGACTGATCCACGGACAGACAATCGTTGCATGGTGTCCGACGCTTTCGATCAGCGAGATCATCGCCATAGATGATGAAAGCGCCAAAAATCCCACGCTGAAATCCATTATGAAGATGGGTGTTCCTTCCACTTATACTACTCATATCGTAACCACGGAAGAAGCAAAGCAGCTGCTGGCACAGGACAGCGCCGGCAACCGCCTGGTCATCATAAAGCTGCCGGAAAAGCTGACGGAAATCGAAGAGGAAATCGCCGGGGCGGAATCGATAACCCTCGGAAATATAGCAAAACGGGGAGATACGATCCATAAGGTCAGTGGCGCAACAGGAATATTTTATTTAAGCGATCAAGATGTGGCTGTAATTGACAAGTTAGCTTCCCGGGGGATCGACGTATTCTTCCAGCAGCTGCCGAATACTTCCAAGACCGGCTGGGAAGCATTTAAAAAATCAATTTAGTTCAATTAAGGAGGAAAAACATGGAGATTTATCAAATTGTTCTGATCGCCCTGTTTGTGTATCTGGGCGCCATTGGTTCCATTGTCGGAAACACAATCGGCTGGTACACGCTGGGAAGGCCTCTGGTCGCCGCACTTGTCGTCGGGGTGATTCTGGGTGACGTACAGACGGCCATGATCGTCGGGATTCCGCTGCAGATCATGTACATGGGCAACGTGACACCCGGCGGCGCCGTTGCCTGGGACTTATCTTATGCTACTTACATCGGCGTAACGGGGGCTATCGTTTTCGGCAGCGGACTTGATACGGCGCAGGTGATCGGTCTTGCGGTAGTCTTTGCCGGAATCGGGGGACTTGTGGGCCAGATTATGTGGAATGTTTCCTATGCACTGAATCTTCCTCTGAACCGCGTAGCCCAAAGGTATGCGGAAGAAGGCGCAACAAACAAAATGTTCATACCAAATGTGGTTCTCGGCCAGGCAATCGGCTTTGCATGCCGTTTTATTCCTGCAATCATCGTTCTGACCTCAATGACCGCCGCATCCGCACAGGCAGATTTTGCGGCAATCATACCAGGCTGGGTGACGACGGCGCTGGGCGTATTCGGAGGAATGATGGCTTCTCTCGGAATGGGAATCATCCTCTCGTTCCTGTTAAAGAAAAAGTATCACATCGTAATATTCCTGGCCGGATTTGTTCTGGTAACCTACTTTAATCTTTCCACCATGGCCGTTGCGGTTGTGGCAATCATCACGGCAATCTTATATTATGTGGCGAATGCGGGATTGGAATCCAGGAAAGGGGTGGCATAGCAATGGCAAAGAAAATCAGTCTGAAAACACTGAAAAAAGCTTGGATCAATTGGTTCTTCTGGCACGGGTGCTCTCAGCAGGCGGAAAGCATGCTGGGTATGGCGTTCGCCCAGTCCATGGCTCCTGTGATCGATGAATTATACGACAGCAAGGAAGAAAAGTCGGAGGCTCTGAAAAGACACGTGACTCTCTTTAATACGGAGCAGCAGGTCGGTTCCATCTGTAACGGAATTGTCTGCGGACTGGAAGAAGCCAATTCCAATAAGCAATGTACGCCGGAGCTGATCAGCAGCGTCAAGGTCGCTCTGATCGGACCGACTTCAGCCATCGGTGATTCTCTGTGGGTCGCTACGTTTATCCCGATTCTGCTGACCATCTGCCTTTCCATATCCCAGGCATCCCAGTCCACGTTATGGCTTGGTCCTTTGATCTATATGATCGCCTATCCCATCGGGACCGCCATCCTGAGCTGGAATCTGTTCAAGCTGGGCTACAAGTCTGGTCTGGAAGGAATGCACGGCTTCATGTCCACCGGCAAGCTGGATTCCCTGACACAGACGATGACAGTGCTGGGGCTGACAGTAGTGGGTGCGCTGACTGCCTCCTTCGTGTCCGTCTCCGTTCCTTTCCGGATTGTAAGAGATGTCTTCGATGCTACAACGGGAACCGTTTTGGAGGGTCAGGTTATCTTCGAAGCGGATAAGATGCTCAATTCGATTTTCCCCCACCTCCTTCCGTTACTGCTGACATTAGGTGTGTATTACTTATATTCCAAGAAAAAATGGTCGCCGCTCAGGCTGATGGGGTTGATTCTGCTGATCGCGTGCGCCTTTACCCTGATCGGATACGGCACAGGATTTTATGCATGACGGAATCCCGGCCGGTTGACAGACATAAGAAAATATGAGAGATTACAGTGGAGACCTTAATGCATGGCGCATTAAGGCCTCCGCTGAATGAATCTGACCGTAAGAGGAACTGACAATTTATCAGGCAGGAACGGAGGACAGGATGAAAAGAATGGTTGTAATGGGACATGGGGGATATGCAGAAGGCGTCCGACAGAACATGGAAATGATCGCCGGGCTGCCGGAACGGATCTATTTTATCGATCTGATGCAGGACGACGATCTGGCCGGTCTGGAGAGCAAGGTTCAGGTTTTGCTTGAGGACTGCGGCAGTGATGAAGTACTGTTTGCCTGCGATCTGCTCGGCGCGTCGCCGTTTCGGGTGGCGGCAATGCAGTGTGCGGAACATCCCGGCAGGTACTGCACCGTTGCAGGTCTGAACACCATGGCATTTCTGGAAGTGTCAATGAACCTGGATAACGATATGTCCGTCGAAGAGCTGGCAAATCTTGCCGTTGAGACCGCAAAAGCCGCAGTGGCAAAATTTCCGGAGTAACCCGGCTTGAAAGGGAGAAGAGACATGGAATATAACGGAATTGCCGGGTCAGGCGGAATCGCCATCGGAAGAGTGTACCTTTATCATAAGGAAGAGATGGTCATCGACGAGAATCCCTTCTCCGACGAAAAATTACTGGCCTTAGAAGAGGAAAAACTGAAAAAAGCCCTGGACCTGTCAGCGGGCCAGATCGACTGCATCATAAAAAAGACTGTCGTTGAATTCAGTGAGGAGGAGGCGGCGATCTTTGAGGCGCACAGGTTGATTCTGGAGGATCCCGAATTGATTGACGGCATAAAGGAAAGAATTCTGAGAGGCGGAATATCAGCTTCAAATGCCGCAAATCAAGTCATTCAAAGCTATGTGGAACTCTTTTCCGACATGGAAGACGAATATATGCGAGAGCGTGCGGCTGACGTCAGGGATGTAGGAAACCGGCTGATCAGAAATATCCTGGGCATGACGGAGCAGGACATCACAAAGCTGGATTCCGATGTGATCCTTGCCGCCCACGACTTGACCCCCTCCGACACGGCTATGATGGATAAGAGGCACGTGAAAGGCTTCATCACAAATATCGGAGGCAGAACCTCACACACCGCAATTATGGCAAGAAGTCTTGATATACCGGCAGTGCTGGGACTCTGCAGCATTACGGAACGAATTCAAAGCGGCGATATGGTCGTTGTGGACGGAGACGACGGCAAGGTGGTCGTTAATCCGGACGAGAAGGCCCTCCTATTCTATCAGGAGAAGATGGAACAGCGGAACCGGATGAAATCGGAATTGAAAAAAACAGCGAAACTTCCCTCTGTTACCCTGGACGGCAGGCATGTGGAGATTGCAGCCAACATCGGCTGTCCGGAAGAGGCCGGACCGGTGCTGGATTTCGGAGGAGAGGGGATCGGATTATATAGAACAGAATTTCTGTACATGGACAGGGACTGCTTTCCCGACGAGGAAGAGCAGTTCGAAGCTTACCGATCGGTTGCCGAAAAAATGGGTGAAAAGCCTGTTATTATCAGAACACTGGACATCGGGGGCGACAAGAAGCTGAGCTATCTGCCTGTGCTGGAGGAGATGAATCCCTTCATGGGACTTCGTGCAATCCGGCTCTGCTTTCAGATGAGAGAGATGTTCAAGACCCAGCTCAAGGCAATTCTGAGAGCCGGCTGCTTCGGCAACGTCCGTATCATGTATCCCATGATTTCCGGTGTGGATGAGGTTATCGAAGCCAACCGGATCCTTGAAGAGGCTAAGGGAGAATTGAGGGAGGCGGGCACCCCCTATAAAGACAATATCATGCGGGGCGTTATGATCGAAATTCCTTCAGCTGCCGTAACGGCAGACCTGATTATTGAAGAAGTGGATTTTTTCAGCATCGGCACCAATGATCTCTGTCAGTATACTCTTGCCGCCGACAGGATGAATGAAAAAATCAGTTATTTATACCAGCCGTTCCATCCAGCCGTATTGCGGCTCATTCAAAATGTAATCCATGAGTCCCACAGGGCGGGGAAGTTTACAGGTATGTGCGGAGAGATGGCGGGGGATCCGGCCGCTGCGCTGCTGTTGATCGGAATGGGCCTTGACGAACTGAGCATGAGCCCGTCGGCCATACCTGCGATCAAGAAGCTGGTTCGGGGCATATCGCTGAAAGAGGCGGAAAACGTCGCCCGGCACGCGCTGACTCTGGCATCTGCATCTCAGATTCGGGAATACTGTGAGGAAAAGGCCGGGATCACAGAAAAGGCACAAGATCAGAAGGATTAGAAGGTACCACAAGATCAGAAGGATCAAGCTCAGGAGGATTAAAATGTATTCAGAAAGCATAACGGTTCAAAACAAGACGGGGCTTCACGCAAGACCCGCAGCTTCTTTTGTCCGGACTGCGTCCGGATTCAAGTCTGCAATTACCATAGAAAAGGATTCGAAACAAGCCAATGCAAAATCCATGCTCTCCCTGCTTTCCATCGGTGCATCCATGGGAAGCACGGTGAAAATTACCGCTGAGGGAGAGGATGAGACACTGGCGGTTAAAACGCTGATCCGGCTTATCGAATCGAAATTCGGCGAGGATTAGGCCGGGACCGTCTCGTCTCTGAAAGGACTGTAAACATTTTCTGCGGAATGTGTTACAATACATTTCAGGAAGATATGTTAATATGTTAGGAGTAGATTAATGGAACATAAAGTTGCAAAGTACATTCAGATCAAGGAAGATATCATCCATGACATCAAATCAGGCGTTCTGCAGCCGGGAGATAAAGTGGACAGCGAATCTGCCCTGAAAAAAAAGTACGGTGTTTCTACCATCACAGTCCGTAAAGCTTTTAATGATCTGATCAGCGAGGGATATCTGATCGGTATGCAGGGCGTCGGAACCTTTGTTACAAAGAAGCAGATGATCCGCGGTCTCACTTCCATCAGTTTCAGTGACGAGCTGCTGCAGCAGGGATATCAGATCGGTATGTTCGTAGACAAAATTGAGGAGGTTTTCAATCCGGTTATTGCCGATATTCTGGAAATCCCCCATGATCAGTCCATGATCTGCGTCCGGAGAGTAAGGCTTGCCAATGATGAACCAGTCGCTTATCAGAGTTCTTTTGTGGACAGCCGCCTTCTCAGCATGGAGCAGGCAGAGCGGATCCGCGAAAATTCGTCGTTCTATAAAACCCTGAGGGATTCAAAGATTTTCCCGGTATGGGCCAATGAAAACTATTCTGTAAAGCAGGTCAGTGACAGCAGGATTGCCAAGCTGATGAATATCAAGAAAAACACCGATGCCTTTTTCGTCAAGAGAATCGCTTTTGATGAATTTGACAAGGTGATCGAGTATGCCGAAACATATTTCAACAAGGACTGGTATTCCGTAACGATCAATATTAAGATATGAGAAGTTTTTTCTGAAAGCAAACTCTTTACAAATGAGTTCAGATGCTTCCGGAAGACGCCGGTTCATCTTCAGCATTTTTCATGTATAATAATGGATAAGGAGCATTATAATGGATATCGTTGTCTGCGTCAAACAAGTCCCCGGAACGTCGAAGGTTGAAGTTGATCCGGAGACAGGGGTTTTAAAAAGAGCCGGAGTGGACTCCAAGATGAATCCCTATGATTTATTTGCATTGGAGACAGCTATGAGGCTGAAGGAATCCTACGGCGGAACAGTGAGGGTGTTGAGCATGGGACCCCCTCAGGCTGCCGAAGTGATCCGGGAGGCTTACATGATGGGTGCAGATGAAGGATTCCTGCTAACGGACAGCTGCTTTGCCGGATCGGATGTGCTTGCGACTTCCTATGCCATTTCACAGGGTATTGAAAAGCTTGGCCCCTTCGATCTCATTCTATGCGGAAAACAGACCACCGACGGGGATACAGCTCAGGTGGGGCCCGAAACAGCTGAATTTCTTCGTATCCCGCATATTACCAATGTTCTGGGAATCACGGATATCAGAGAAGGCGCTATTACAGCAGAGGCGGATTTGGCTGATTCTGTACAGACGGCAGAAATTCTGATGCCCTGCCTCATCACAGTGGAAAAGGGCATTTTCCAGCCGAGGCTTCCGTCCTATCGGAGGAGGTTAAGCACGCGGGAACGAGAGATAAAGGTACTGTCGAGGGTAGATTTGGCGGATCCCGATGAAAACAAATACGGACTGAATGGATCTCCCACCAGGGTGGAACGAATATTTCCGCCTGAGACGAACGGCAGCAGGGAGTTATGGACGGGATCGCCGGAGGATCTCAGCGAAAAAATAGCTGAAAAATTGAGGCAGCTGAAGCATATCTAAAATCTTGCGGAAGCTGTGATAGAGATTGACAGGCTGTAGAACAAGGAGGGTTGGCAGGATATGAGCAAGCTGGTTTGCCGGCAGGAAAAGATAAATAAGACTGACCTGGATGAATTGTTGAAGATTTGCCCCTTTCACGCTATTGAAGAGAAGGGTGGCAGGATCGAAATCAATTCCGGATGCAGGATGTGTATGCTATGTATCAAAAACGGTCCTCCCGGGGTGATCGAGTTGACCGGAGATGAGGACGAGGTCGTTGATAAGAGCCTATGGAAAGGGATTGCCGTCTATGCCGAGCATTTGGAATGCGGGCTTCATCCCGTAACCATGGAACTGATCGGAAAAGCAAGAGAGCTGGCGTCAGCAGCCGGAGAACCCGTATATTGTCTGCTGGCAGGGTATGAGATCGCAAAAGAGGCGGATATCCTGGTCAAATACGGCACAGATGAAGTGTTTATTTACGATGCGCCAGAATTGAAGCATTTCAGGATCGAACCGTATACGGCGGTTTTTGAAGATTTTATCAGAAAGGTTAAGCCCTCGTCCCTGCTTGTGGGTGCTACACCAACGGGCAGATCCCTCGCACCGAGAGTGGCGGCAAGGTTCAGAACCGGCCTGACTGCAGACTGCACCAGACTTGAAAGAAAGGATAATACAGATCTTGTGCAGATCAGACCTGCCTTCGGAGGCAATATCATGGCTCAGATCCTTTGTTCAAAGACAAGGCCTCAGATTGCAACGGTAAGATACAAGGTGATGAATGCTCCGGATGAATGGGGAGGAGCGCAGGGAAAAATTACGGTATGCGATACGGGTTCATTACAGCTGACTTCCGGTATTAAAATAATCAAAGTCCAGCGGAAAGCTGCGGAGGTGGACATCTCAGATGCAGATGCCATCGTGGCGGTGGGGAGAGCACTGAAAACCGAAAAGGATATGATCATGATAAGGGAGCTGGCGGAACTACTCGGCGCCAGGATCGCAGGTACCAGACCCATGATCGAGGCGGGCTATATCCATGCGAAGCAGCAGATCGGCCTGTCCGGCAGAACAGTCAAGCCAAAGGTGATCATTACGCTGGGCATATCGGGTTCCGTGCAGTTTGCTGCGGGAATGAGCGGTTCGGAACAGATTTTTGCTGTCAATACTGATTCCAATGCGCAGATCTTCAATATCGCTCACTATGGAATCGTGGGGGATCTTTATGAAATTGTTCCCCGGCTGATCGAAAACATAAAACGCGGGTGCGGAGTGAGGGCCGGGGCGGGCTCCTGCGGAGACTGCGGCGGCGGTACGGTTTAATCCGGGAGGCTATGGTTATGGAATATAAAAAGTTTGATGAGGCAGATCTCGAATTTCTGGTATCGGTTTTAGGCAGAGAAAGAGTGTTTGTCGGTGACGAGATCAGTGAGGATTACAGCCATGACGAACTGGGCGGCATAAGCCGGAAGCCAGATGTGCTGGTGGAGGTGCTTTCCGCCGGCGAGATATCGCAGATCATGAGGTACGCCGATAAAAATTCTATCCCGGTAGTGGCAAGGGGATCCGGCACCGGCCTGGTCGGAGGATCCGTTCCGGTCTGCGACGGCATTATGATCAGCCTTTCCGCTATGAACCGGATTCTCGAGCTGGATGAAGAAAACCTGACCCTTACACTGGAGCCGGGCGTACTCCTGATGGAAATCAGCAAATACGTGGAAGCCCATGACCTGTTTTATCCGCCGGATCCGGGGGAGAAAGCAGCTACCATCGGAGGAAACATCAGCACCAACGCGGGAGGCATGCGGGCAGTGAAATACGGTGTGACCAGGGATTATATCAGGGGACTTGAAATCGTGCTCCCCAGCGGAGAGATTCTGACCGTCGGAGGAAAGGTGGTCAAGAATTCATCGGGATACAGCATTAAAGATCTGATCTGCGGATCAGAAGGAACACTGGGAATCATAACAAAAGCCATCCTGAAGCTCATACCACTCCCGAAAAAGACTGTTTCTCTGTTGATACCGTTTCCGGACCTTGGCACGGCCATCGGTGCTGTTCCCAAAATCATAAGATCCAAGACAACGCCCACGGCAATTGAATTTATGCAGCGGGAGGTTATTCTGGCAGCAGAAGAATTTCTGGGGAAAAAATTTCCGGATACCTCCTCTGACGCCTATCTGCTGCTGACCTTTGACGGGAACAGTGCGGAAGAAATCGAGAAATCCTATGAAAGGGTCGCTGATATCTGTATTGCGGATGGTGCGGCCGATGTTTTTATCGTCGATACGGATGAAAGAAAAGAAGCGGTATGGTCTGCCAGAGGAGCTTTTCTGGAGGCGCTCAAAGCATCCACAACGGATATGGACGAATGTGACGTTGTCGTTCCCAGAAATAAGGTAGCGGAATTTATCCGGTTTACCGATTCGCTTCAGAAGGAGTTTGACATCCGGATCAGAAGCTTTGGTCACGCAGGCGACGGAAATCTGCACGTCTATGTGCTGAAGGACGATCTTTCCGGCGGGGAGTGGGAAACCAGACTCAGTGAGGTTTTTCATGCGATGTATCAAAAATCCATAGAGCTGAACGGCCTGGTGTCCGGGGAGCACGGAATCGGGTATGCCAAGAAGCGCTATCTATCCGGGCAGTACGGCCCAGGGCATATGCAATTGATGAAAAGCATCAAGCTTTCCTTTGATCCGAACAATATTCTCAATCCCGGCAAGATATTCTGATTCAATTTTTTCGGGCTGATTATTTCCGGAAAGAAATGCTGAAAGCAATATCTGAAAAAAAGGAAGAGATATTGCCGGGAAAAGTGAAAAAAAAGTACTTGACAGACCAGTCTACAAAGTGTAGACTGGTCTTGATCGGTCTACACTTTGTAGACTGAAGAGAAAAGCTGTAGACTCAAGAGAAGCAGAAAAAGGGGACTTAGAAAATGAACGATTATAAAATGACGGAGACGGAAACGAAATTTGCGGATATCATTTGGGCTAACGAGCCGCTGAAGTCATCCCATCTGGTGAAGCTGTGCGAAGAGCGGCTCAAGTGGAAAAAGTCAACCACCTATACCATGTTGAAGCGTCTTGAGGGGAAAGACATATTCAGAAACGAAAGTGGAGTGGTAATCGCCCGGACCAGAAAAGATGATTATTATGCGGAACAAAGCAAGCAGTTTGTAGAGGAGACGTTCGAAGGCTCCCTGCCGCGTTTTGTCGCCGCATTCACCAGGACGAAAAAATTAAACGGAAAAGAGATTGAGGAGCTGCAGAGGCTCATCGACCAGCATAAGGGGGAGTAACAATGGACGTTATTTTTTTGAAGATTATCGATATGAGTATAACTGCGAGCTACGTCATCCTGTTTGTAATGGTGATCCGGCTGATGCTTAGAAGAGCGCCGAAGGTTTTTTCCTATGCGCTATGGGCCGCTGTATTGTTTCGACTCGTGGTTCCGTTTTCTTTCGAAAGCGTATTCAGCCTTGTGCCGCTTGAAGCGGCCCCGGCTCCTGTAAACATCGCACATGTCGGGAACTCGCAGATACAAAGCGGCATTGCTGTTGTAGACCAGACAGTGAATCGCTTTCTGCCGGCACCGGAGGTCGGTGCAAGTGTGGATCCGATGCAGCTTTGGATTTCACTGGGTACATCCATATGGCTTGCCGGCATGGCGACATTGCTGATCTACAGTCTGATTACCTCCTTAAGGCTTTGCCGGAAGCTCAAATCCGCGACGCATATGGCGGGTCATATCTACGAACTAGCCGCCGGTTCTACACCTTTTGTTTTCGGGATCCGGAAACCTAAAATCTATCTGCCGTCCGGTATTTCCGAAAGCGAGCGCAGCTATATTCTCGCCCATGAACAAACCCATATCAACCGCTTTGATCATATTCTCAAGCCGCTGGCCTTTCTTGTACTATGCGTACACTGGTTCAATCCGCTGGTTTGGGTTGCATTTTTCCTGATGAGCGGGGATATGGAAATGTCTTGTGACGAGAGCGTACTAGGTAGGATGGGCGGAAAAATCAAAAAAGATTACTCTTCATCTCTCCTGTCTCTTGCCGCAGGCAGACGTATCGTCGGAGGCTGTCCTCTCGCATTTGGGGAAGAAAATATCAAGGGGAGGATTAGAAATATCCTGCATTACAGAAAGCCTGCCTTTTGGGTCGTGATCGCGGCGGCGGTAGCGGTTGCTGCCATCAGCGTCGGACTCATGAGCAATCCGCAAAGGGAAAAACTAACGGTAGAGAATTACGCCAATCAGTTTGTGGAAGATCAGATCTCTATGTACGAAGATGCCGGCGGAGCGGAATTTAAAATCGTAGAGAGTAAAATTACTAAGCTTGAGAGACTGGACAACTTTGACGGAATGCTCGGATACCCCGTGGAAATATGGAGCCTCGAATATCGTTTAAAACCCGATGACATAAGCAAGGTCATGATGGCGGGGGGCATGAACGAGATCGATGGGTGGATCACGGAAGACAGCAGCATGGGAAAGCCGCTTTTGATCTTCTCCTATAAGAATAAGGAGCCCTCTTATTTAGGCTGCATCTACGGCGGCGACGGTATGAACGGCAACCCCGATACGGTTTCAGGGCGTGAAACGCTGCTGCGGGCATTTCTGGAGAGCAGGAACCTTCTGCCGGGAGAGACCTACAAAGGAGAGCACATTGTTGTGAAATTCCCTCTGTCCACAGGAGAAACGGCCCAGCTGCTTCTGTCCCAGCCGGTAAAGAAAGGTGACACGGGCATCTGGTGTGTGGAAAGATGGATGGACGGAAACGGTACAGTGTATTATGACACGCCGGATACAGAGGGTCTTGCGCTGGATTACTATAAAACGCTGCAGGAGCAGCATGAAAGCGGCGGCGAAGCCTGGTTATCAGATCCTTTGCAAGTGGCGGCAGCTTACGTCAACAAGGTATTGGGACAGAATGTTCCTCAGGAGAAGCTGGAGCTGCAATACAATGCGAGTATCAGTGATTTTGAAAAGACTCCGGAGAGCGAATACATCGGCTTTGTTTCAGAGCTCAAAGCCTCAGGCAACGAGGCAGAACGCTTTTCCTTTCACTTGGATTCCGTTGAATGGCTGACTTTGGAGGATACAGAGAGGCTGAAGGAATTGAATGTCAACCCTAATGATCTTCCCAACGGCTTCTATATCCACAATCCGGACACATATCCTCAATTTTTCCAGGGAACCGCCGGGGCGCAAATCCGTATCATCGATTGGGCGGGAGACATGAGCTATAAAGAGGTTACACCGGAAGAATTGAAATCCTACCTTGATAATATCATAGAATACGCTCCGCTGTTCCGGGTCGTGACGAAGGACGGATACGTTCAGTCTTTGGAAGAGCAATACAGGCCGTAGAAGCAGCGATTGACAATGCACCTGCTGTCATTTGCCCATCGATCTCGTCGTCAAGATAGATCATTTGGGCGCCGCAGCGGTAGCAGAAATCCCTCTCGGTGCGCTGGTCAGTCCAGCAGTGCGGGCAGGTGACAATTTTTACACTGCGTGATTTTACTATGATCTGTTTCTGTTTATTACAATTATTCAGATTCATATCCATACCCCTTGATATCCATACCCCTTTTGCTGATTTTCCGGCAAGATCATCATAAGGGGTTTTTTGATCTGTGTGTTATGACATATGTCATACCCATAATAAAAAATTATAGTATAATATTACCAGAGGCATAGAAGGAGCGGAAGGCAGGTGTGGCGGCAATGCCCGGTAAGAATATAACTGAGTTACATCGAAAATATTTAACAAATTTCGGTTTGGAGCACATCGATCCGGAGGGAATTTTGATCAGAGACTATAAAAAGGGTGAATACCTTTGCGAACAGGGCTCCCCTTTGGATGAACTGCTGATCATTTCCGGCGGCAGGGTTAAGGTATTCTCCATGGCCTCCAACGGGAAATCTCTCCTGTTCTGCTACAATGATCCCGGAACGATTCTGGGTGAGGTGGAGCTGATGACCTATGCGTTTGCTTCATCCAGTGTATGTGCAGTTACCGACGTTCAGTGCATTGTGATTCCCCATGAAAGATACAGGGACTATCTCACATCAAACATCCGGTTCATGAACCGGATCAGCCTTACGATGGCCGAGATCGTTGCTCAGAATTCGATCAATAATTCGTCCAATATCCTGTATCCCTTCGAATCACGTCTCTGCGCCTATATTTCCATGACAAGTGAAAACAATTGCTTTACCGCAAAGCTTACGGAGCTTGCCGAATTTTTCGGAACCAGTTATCGCCATCTGCTCCGGACTCTCGAAACTCTCTGCACCAAGGGAGTAATTGAAAAGACCGAAAAAGGATATCTGATCAAGGATGATCTGAAATTGCGCACCATCGGCATTAAATACTATTCCCGCTGAAAAAGAGGCCTTGTTAGGACAAAGGACGATGCCCTGACAGGCTGCAGGTCGATGCCGTATTATCAGGAAATAGAAAACCCCGCGCTGCTGTGGAGCTGTGCGGGGTTCTGCATATCCGTTATTCGGCAGGGGTTGCGATCACCCAGGGCTGCTGCAGGGGGCCGTCTCCCTCATAAACTCCTTCGCGCCACATCCAGAAGAAACGTTCCGCCGAGAAGATATAGTAGCCATCCTGATAGTGGTCGCTGGTATCGTAGGGATCAGCAAAGATTATCACATCGTCGCCGAAATTATCGTCAGTTCCCATGGTGTCATAACCGATGATTGCCTGCCAGTGGCCGGCCCAGTCAAGCCAGTCCACCATGATCGGCGTACCCGCTTCCAGGTGTTTTTTCACCCACGGAATAAAATTATTCTGGTCGTCAAAGTTGTAAGGATCTTCGAAGGTGTATTCTTTTCCTGAATCCAGACTGCTTTCCGTATTCCAGCCGATGGCGTCAAAAAACTCTACAAGGCCCTGCGGTCCAATGCCAGTCTCATCGGACGTTCCGGACATTTCTGCGATTGTCAGCTCGTCATAATCCGTTATGCCAAACTGGTTTAATACCATCAGTGCGGTTGAGGGGCCGCAGGTATACTCGGTGGTCTGCTGATAGGTTTCGAAATTAGAAATAATGGTCAGGGTATCGGTTGATGTCATGTTGTATACATCCAGGTGGCTGAAATACGGGGAGCCGAAATGATCATCCATGCCGTCGTAGCAGGAAGCTCCGGAGCTCATGGTATCATAGCCTTCGGGATACGGAATCGTATGTTTCTCAAAGGGAGCGGCAGCAGCTTCCCCTCCGCCTGTTTCAGCGGCTGCGCCGCAACCCCCGAGGGAGAGCAGCAACAGAGTGCATAATAAGAATATGAATGACTTCTTTCTCATTTCCAAATCCTCCTCAAATTTAACATAAATTATTGTATGTACAATTATTGTATCTCAAATGGATAAAAATAGCAAAGATAATGTGAATTCACCGCCCGTATTGATTGTCCGCTCGTTTCATAGTATAATTTACAGGAAAAGGAATATTGCGAGTGTAACGGACTGATCAAATTCATGAAAGAATGGTTTGAACATGAAACGCAAGAAAAAACGCGCCGGAGCTCTCAACGAAAAATATCCGCCCTCAGAGCCCTGTAGCTGCGAAGTCTGTAAATCTTTTTGCATGCGTCCCGGCTGGTGGACGGTAGAGGAGGCCGCCAGGGCCATCGTCCAAGGATACGGAAACCGAATGATGCTGGAAATTGCGCCGGAATTCACTTTTGGGGTGCTTTCTCCGGCTTTCAAAGGCTGCGAAGGGGATTTTGCCCTGCAGGAATTTTCTCGGGCAGGCTGCCATTTCTATCGAAACGGTCTCTGCGAACTGCATGGTACGGGTCTGATGCCCCTGGAATGCCGATTCTGTCATCATGACCGGAGCGGTGAGGGTCTTCTATGTCACGAGGATCTGGCAGACGACTGGTGCACGCCGGAAGGACAGGAGCTGGTCAGGAAATGGGCTTCCGCCTTCGGGCTTTACATGAAATATCAGATCAAGCTGTAGCATAGAACGGAACATCGCTGATCGGAAAGCAGTTTTATTATGTCGGTAATCTTTCTCTCCGCTTTTGTCGTGGGCTTGTCGGGAGCTATGATGCCCGGGTCGCTTCTTACTTATACGATACGGAAGGCATTGTCGGACGGACCCCGTGCCGGATTTGTCATCGTGACGGGGCATGCCCTGCTGGAGCTTGCGCTTGTCATCGTAATTTTTCTGGGATTTGATATGGTGCTTCAATCAAAACAGGCTCAGGTTGGAATCGGGCTTGTCGGAGGAGCTCTGCTTGCTTATATGGGGGCAGATATGATCCGCAGTGCCGCAAAAAACCGTCTGACCGTACGGATGGATCCGGAAAAATCCGGATCTGGGAGCATGCTTGGCTACGGCGTCGTCCTATCCGCAACCAATCCCTATTTTCTTTTATGGTGGGCTGTCATCGGACTGGGATTCATGATGCAGTCATACCAGTCTTTTGGTTATACCGGTGCGGCAATTTTTTTCCTGGGGCATATCACGGCCGACTTCGGCTGGTACGGCCTGATTTCCATCGTTGTAGGAAATACGAGGAGATTTATCAGAGAAAAACCCTACCGGGTTATCATCGCTGCTCTGGGCTTCATGCTGATCTTTTTTGGTATAAAATTTATTCTGGATGCCATTGGGAGGCTTGCGCTATGACAACTTTAAACCGGCTTCTTTTCAAATCTTCGATATAAGAGAAGAATCCAAAGCAGAGAAGTGAAAAGAGCAGGCAGTGAGAGAAGCAGGCTGCCGTCGAGACAGAATCTGGCCATCCAGAAGGAAGGCAAAATTGAAAACAGGTACTGAATATCAGAATCGATAAAAAAGGGAACCGCCAGTCCGAGCATCATGATCCCCGACAGTTTGCAGACAGCCATACCCTCCACCCTGTTGTGAGACAGCGACACAACGAGGAGAGAAATGGAAATGCTGAAGACACCGGCGAGAAAGCAAATCAGAATCATAAGGGTAAGGTTCCATGCCGTCAATGAAAACAGATTCAGCAGAAGTACGGAAGCAAAAAAGGAAATGATTGCAGGAAACACAAACCGGGATATCAGATACCCTTTTCTGCCGACAGGGGTGACTGCAAGGTAGCCAGACATGTTCTCATCCCATTCCGTCAGGATAACCATGGAGGAGGCAAAGCAGAAAAGGAACGGGGTAAGGACTGCCAGGAAAAGATCAAAGAGCAGATAATATCCAGTCAGAACCGCCGGAACACCCAGATAGGCACATAGAAGCGCTTCCGCTTTCGGAACGCCGAAGCGGAACAGGAAGGCGGCCAGAAGGGGAGCGATACAGACAGCGTAAAGCATGCTGTCCCCGGAAATCTGCCGCAGGAACATGCCGAAGGAACGAAGTAACGGTCTCATAGTTTTATACCTCCCACGGATCTCAGCATCTTTCTTACGGTTCGTTCTGCCAGTATGGAGAAGAACAGTGTCCAGATCAATAAAACGATTAGTGCCGGCAGAAGCCTGCCGCTGCCCCGGCAGAGTTCCATCAGGCAGACGCCGGGATGGAGCAGGAGCCAGGTTTTTTCATATCCGAAGAGCCATGCGACGGCAGGAATCATGATGACAAGTTCAGCAGGTATTGTTGCTATAACAAATTGGTTCAGGGAGGAAATCCTGCATGCCACAATGAGCCCGACTGCGGAAAAGAGGCAGGAGCAAAGGAAAACTCCGGCTATAAAATAAAACGGATCCAAAACGACGTTACCGCAGAGACCGATTGCAATGGCCACCACAGTGGAAATCAAGCCGATGGAGCAAAGTTTGGAGAAAACGTATTCGGAAGGCTTTACCGGTGATATGGCAATGCTGTTCAGTACTCGCTCACTTTTTTCGAAGAGTACAATGGCGCCCATGAAATAGAGGCCCATGGCTGCGGGATCGGAAAAAATCATCAGGATTGCGGCTATCTGTCTCCATGATTGCGGAAAAGCGAACAGTATGCTGATATAGAATACACTAAATATCAGGTAGATAAAGTAAAAACCATATTTAAATTGAAACCGGACGTCTCCGAGCAGCAGCGATTTGATTCTCATTGCAGCTGCCTCCCCGTCAGTTCGACGAATATGTCATTCAGCGTAGGCTCTCCGGAGTGGATGGACAGAAGCTGGTTGCTTCGGATCAGGCGCATGAGCTGTTCATCCGAAGAAGTCCGGCCCATCGGTACTTCAGCGGAGTATTCCCTTCCGTTCTCCAGATAGGTATATACAATTTTTGAAGCCCCTTTGGACATAATGAGGTTATGCGGTGTATCCAGGGCTCTGATTTTCCCGTCAACAATAAATGCGACCCTGTCGCAGAGTTCCGTGGCATCAAACATGTTGTGGGTTGTAAGGATAATTGTCTTCCCTTTCTGCTTTTCCTCAAGAATCAGATCCTTCATGACACGCGAATTAGAAGGATCAAGGCCGGAGGTGGGCTCATCCAGGAATAGGAGCGCCGGATCGTGAAGAAGCGCTTTTATGAAATTCAGCCTGGATTTCATCCCCTTGGAAAAATCCGACACCTTTTTCTCTCCGTCGTTTGCCAAGCCGACACAGGAAAGCAGTTCAAAGATATCCCTTTGTTTTTTGTACAAGGAGGCAAAGAACTTCAGATTTTCCATGGCGGTCAGTTTTTCATAAAGGCTTGGGAATTCAAAATCCACGCCGATGTTTTCGTAAAATGCATTTGTATGATCTTTTGCTTCCACACCGTTTACGATCACACTGCCTCCGTAACCGGCCAGCAGTCCGGTCAGTATTTTCTGCAGGGTGCTTTTTCCTGCGCCCGACGGGCCAAGAAATCCGAATATTTCACCCGGATTTACGGTAAAGGAGACATTTTCAATAAACGAATGCTTCGTATAGCTGAATTGCAGATGGTTTACGGTTATCATGCGCTTTTCCCCCCAAACATTTGAAGTACGATTCCGTGTATCATGACTCTCAGCGCGTCCTCGAAAATCTTTTCACCGATCTCGTGCTTGTGAAGCATTGACAGGAATACGGCGCGCAGAGCGGCGCTGAATATTGCGGCATGGTCCGGATTCAGGCCGGGTACTGCCGAAAGCAGCTGTTCGATGCTGAAATCATCTTTTTTAGCGTGCTCCTCTATTGCATCCGGAGGCAGCTTTCGCAGCATCAAATCCAGGTCGCCTTCGGTCATGAATTTTAAAAGAAAAGACCCTTCCGCCTGTTTGTATAAATCGAAGATCAACCGGGTCAGACCCTCGGGGCTGCTGTCCTCTTTCAACAAAGATGCTCCGGTTAACATCTTTTCATGTATTTCATTGTGAAGCTTGAGGAAAACGTCATAAAAGAGAAGCTCCTTTGAGTCATAGAACAGATAAAAGGTTCCCTTTGGAATATGAACCCTTTTTACCAGTTCGTCCACAGTCGTCTTTCGTGCGCCGTACCGGGCCAGACACTGTTCGGCCTCTTCAACCAGTCGCTGCTTTATCATCTTGCGTTCATTTTCAGAAAAAGTCTTTGGCATTTCAATCCGCCCCTCTTTTTATTACTATCTGACCGATATTAAGTTTATAGTCATAATAATATACCGTCTTTCTTCGGATGTCAATTAGTTTGCTGCACCTTTTCCAAACTGGACACAGCATGCCGGAGAATGGTAAAATACTCATAAGAAACAGGCCGAAGGAGCCCGTAAACCGGAAACCGGAAACCGAAAGGTTTCAGAAGGAGGTGTCGAGATGAAATACAAATGCCCCTTACTTGTAGTAAAAGATATTGACAAATCCAGACAATTTTATCAAGATCTACTCGGTCAAAAGGTCATCCTTGACTTTGGCGCCAATATAACCTTTGAGGGTGATTTTTCCCTGCAGACGGCGGACACCTGGAGAGACTTCATCGGAGATTCGGAGGATACCATAATCTTCCGGGCAAACAGTCATGAACTGTATTTCGAAGAAAAACAGTTCGAAAAATTCGCTGAAAAGCTGAAAAGCTGGGAGGGCGTAGAACTGATCCATGATGTAAGAGAATACCCATGGGGGCAGAATGTAATCCGGTTCTATGATCCGGACAAACACATCATTGAAGTGGGGGAAAGCATGAGCAGCGTGATCAGGCGCTTTCGGGATCAGGGAATGCCGCCGGAAGAAATAGCCGAACGGACGCAGCACCCGCTGGAATTCGTAAACGATGCACTGAAGGAAAAGTATCAGAAAAAGCTGGTTTCGTTTAAATCACCAGGCTGAAACGGAATTCACGGCAGAGGATGAAGAAGAAATAGCAGCAAGAAATGAAACAAGCAATACAGGTCAAGAATTTTTACTTAAAATCCTTTATCCTAATGTCAGGAGATGAAAACATGAACCATGCGGAAACTATAATGGCGGTTCAGATGATGCAGGAGTATATCGATTCGCACCTTTGCGAGGAAATCACTATAAAGCAGCTTTCTGATGCGGCAGGATACTCACCGTGGCATGCAGCAAGGATCTTTAAAGAAACGACGGGCAGAACCCCCTTTGACTACATTCGTTCTTTAAGGCTGACAAGGGCAGCGCTTGCCCTTCGGGATGATAATCCGAAGATCATCGATGTGGCCTTCGACTTTGTCTTTGATTCCCATGAAGGCTTTACGCGGGCATTCTCCAGAGAGTTCGGCCTGTCGCCGAAACGATACCGTCAAAATGCACCGCCGATTCAGTTGTTTTTGCCGGGAAAAGTGTTTGACGCCTATAGAGCGCTCCAAAAAGGAGGAAGGAAAATGAGTGAAAAAGATGAGACAAAGACAATATTTGTCCAGATTGTCGAACGCCCTGCCAGAAAGGTGCTGCTGAAACGGGGCTTGAAAGCAGAAGATTATTTTCAGTACTGTGAGGAGGTCGGCTGCGAAATCTGGCCGCTTCTGACCAGTGTGAAGGAAGCACTTTATGAACCTGTCGGAATGTGGCTGCCGAAGCATCTGATCCGGGAAGGAACCTCACGGTATGTACAGGGTGTGGAGCTGCCGCTCGATTACAGCAATAAAATACCCGAGGGATATGAGCTGATTGAACTGCCGCCCTGCAGGATGATGATCTTCCAGGGAGAACCTTTCGAGGATGTGGATTTTATGGAGGCAATCGGGCAAGTCTGGAGGCATATTGAGAAATTTGATCCCGCCCTATATGGATACAAATGGGATCCGGAAGCGGCTCCTAGATTCCAGCTTGCGCCGATGGGATACCGGGGCTACATCGAAGCTCTGCCTGTAGTCCCGGTTAATCAGAGTGTATAAAACAGGATAAATCAGTCAGTAAAAAAACATAACCAATAGCGGTTATGTTTTTTTACTGGGTTAAGAGAGATCAGCTGCTTTTTTGAATTGTAATGCGAATGCAGTGATGTTACACTCAAATCAGAATGTCAGCAGGCGCAGAAAAAGAAAACACAGAGAGGTGTCAGGATGTACATACTGGTTGCAGAAGATGAAACGGATATCAGAAATCTTATAAAAATGAATCTTGAGCAGGAGGGGTACCGGGTATATCCCGCGGCGGACGGCCTGAAAGCTCTCGAACTGACAGAAAAGAATACGATTGATCTTGCGATCCTGGATATCATGATGCCAGGACTTGACGGATTTAACCTACTGAGAAAAATCCGTGAGCGGTACCGTTTTCCAGTGATCCTTCTCACAGCCAGAGGCGATGATATGGATAAAGTTCTCGGACTGGGTCTCGGAGCGGATGACTATCTGGTAAAGCCCTTCAGCATGGCGGAGCTCATGGCCCGTGTTGCGGCTCACCTGAGGAGAAGTAGGACCTATTCCGATGAAGAAACATCCAAACGGCAAACGATCACATCAGGGGACCTGACCCTGGATCAGAACGCCTGCTGCGCATACCGGAACGGAACGGCCATCGAATTAAATGCCAAGGAGTATCTCCTGCTGAAGCATCTTATGGAGAACCCCAACCGGGTTTTTACCAAGAAGCAGCTGTATCATGCTGTATGGGATGAAGATCTTTATTATGACAACAATACGATCATGGTCCATATCAGTCACATTCGAAACAAGATCGAAAAAGATCCCAGAAATCCGGAATATCTGATCACGATCCGAGGCCTTGGATATAAATTTCAGACACAGGTGAGGAGGAACGGATGAAAGGTAGAATTGCCAACCGCTTTCTAGCCAATTATGTACTAATGTTTTTTATATCTATCCTGATTACTCTGATGGTTTTCGTCCTGACCGATTTTGCGGATGATATAATTTCCAAGAATCTAGTCAAGAACAGCTATACAGCGGAGGAATTCATGGAGGATGATTATCGTTCCCTCTCGTATGACGGGGTTTTGGAAAACGGGGGAGGAATCCAGATCATTAATTCGGATCTGGAGGTGGTCATGTCCCAAGGAATCGATCCCATTGGAAAGAAGAAGTTTTCCATGGGAGAGTGGACTGAATTTCTAACGCAAAGCAAAAGGGTCGGAGTACCCTACAACTTTGATATCGCATACAGCGAGGCAGGAAAATACTGGGTCATTGTAACCTTTCCGACCTCCATCCGAATCGAGGTCGGCATAGCGCACAATAATCAGTATCCGTCCAGAGATATGAAGGCTGTTGCGGGTTTGATTACGGCGGTGATCATATTTTATCTGCTTCTTCTGGCGCTGGTAACCGTGATCTATTCCAGGATCACCTCGATTGGATTTGTGGATCCGCTGAAAAAACTATACCAAGGAGCGAAACGTCTAGGGGAGGGGGACTATTCCGCCAGAGTGGATATCAACGCGAAAAATGAAATAGCCGAATTGGGCGAGATTTTTAATACCATGGCTGAAAAAATCGAGAAGGAGATTGCACTCAGAGAAGTCTTGGAAGAGAACCGAAAAAGACTCATTCTGGACATTTCTCATGACCTGAAGAACCCGCTGGCAGGCGTAATGGGATATGCGGAACAATGCATGAAAAATCCCGGCCTGCCCGTTGAGAAGCAACAGGAATATCTCGGAGTGATCTATGACGGCTGTACCCGAATCAACAGTATGATCGACGACCTCTTTGAATATTCCAAGCTTGAGAGCGGCGGATATCAAATTGAACCGGTTCCGACGGACCTGTGTGAATTCCTCCGGGAGGAACTGGCGGTTCTGCTTCCGGTCATGGATTCGGCGGACTTTGCATACGATTTTAATATTCTGGAAGAGGAAATTATCGTCTCAGTGGATCCGAAGGAATTGAGACGGGTTATCCATAATCTCATCATAAACGCAGTGCGGCATAATCCTCCAGGAACAGCAGTATGGCTAACCTTGGAACAGAATGATCATGAGACTCTGATCAAGATCAGGGACGACGGCACAGGAATTTCTGAGAAGATGGCGGCTCAGGTTTTTGAAGCCTTTGCCCGGGGCGATGACGCAAGAAACTCCAAAGGCGGCGGAGCCGGGTTGGGACTGTCCATTGCGGAAAAGATCATGAGAGCCCATGGCGGTTCCATTGAATTGAAGACAGCGGAAAACAAGGGCTGCGAATTTATTTTGAAACTTCCCGTAATAAAAGATTTAAGGTAGATTTAAGAATGGAATGAGACTCACTTAAGATTGGCCTGTTATATTTTAACTGGACTTTAAGTGAGTCTGTTTAATTTTTTTTGGGAGGGTCGGAAAAAATACTATGGAAACGTTGCAAAGTCACTTTTACAATTGGTTTGGGGTTATCTTTTTTATTTTAGTCTATTTGGTCGTCCTGTTCTTTCTTCCATTTTACAAAAAGATGGAGCAGAAACCTGTGGGGACCTATATCGCTTTTGTGATCGCTTTCGCCTTTGAGATGCACGGTATCCCCTTCAGCATGTATGTAATATCCTGGATCGTCGGGAACAATCTGCCGGAAGGAGTACTATGGGGACACACGCTGTTTCCCATTATCGGCTATTGGGGCATGTACCTGAACATTCTCTGCGCTGTTACAGCACTCTGTCTGATTATAAACGGATGGTATCATATCTACAAAAACTACTGGTCCAGGGATCGGGGTTCCGGAAAGCTCGTAACGACGGGAATTTATCGACATATCAGACACCCGCAGTATACGGGTCTAATCCTGCTGTCCCTTGGAATGCTGCTTGAATGGGCAACCTTGCCGCTGCTGATCCTGTTTCCTGTCATCATTACCCTTTACATACAGCTGGCGAAAAAAGAGGAGCGGGATATGCTTACGGAATTTGGGAGTGAATATGAGGCATACCGCAGCAGAACCAAAATGTTTCTACCTTTTATTGTATAAATAATTGAAGCTTTATCTGCGAAGTGGGTAAAAATATTATCAAAAGGGATTTTATCATATAATAAATCAGGAGGACATATCAATGCTGAATATCGGCTGTCACTTATCCACTTCGAAGGGCTTCACCCATATGGGAAAAGAGGCTTTAAGCATAGATGCCAATACCTTTCAGTTTTTTACCAGAAACCCCAGAGGCAGCAGGGCAAAGAGTATCGATGAGAACGATGTGAAGGGACTCATCAAGATTATGGAGGACAACCAATTTGCTCCGATCATGGGACATGCTCCCTACACGCTGAATCCATGCTCCGCCGATCCGAGGACGAAGGAATTTGCATTGGAAGTTCTGATGGATGATCTGGTGCGCATGGAGCATCTTCCGAATAACCTGTACAACTTCCATCCCGGCAGCCATGTGGGTCAGGGTACGGAAAAAGGCGTCAGTCTGATCGCGGACGCCCTGAATTTTATTCTGACCCCGAAGCAGACCACCGTCGTGCTTCTGGAAATCATGTCGGGGAAGGGCAGTGAAATCGGGGGAACCTTTCAGGAAATCAGACAGATCATTGAAAGAGTGAAACTGGATGAAAAGGTTGGAGTATGTCTGGACACCTGTCATGTTTACGACGGAGGTTACGACATCGTAAACAATCTGGACGGGGTTTTGGATGAATTTGATCGGGTGATCGGACTGGACAGGCTGAGAGCAGTTCATTTGAACGACAGCAAAAATAATATATCCAGCCATAAGGACCGCCACGAAAAAATCGGCGAAGGAACCATCGGCATGGAAGCCTTTTCCGGGATCATCAACCACCCGAAGCTTCGCCGGCTGCCCTTTTACCTGGAAACACCCAACGAGCTGCCCGGATATGCCATGGAGATTAAAATGCTGAGAAATGCATTTCATAGGTCGTAACAGGATCGACAAAATAGTATTAACCATTTTACAAACAGTTAGCGGATCGTAATATCCGCTAACTGTTTACAGAGCATGATATCAGGTTATCTGCTTTTTACATATTCATGGAGAGGTCTGACGATATAGGCATTGTCAGGAAACCTGTCGGTCGTGACATAGCCCGTCGGGCTATCGATCAGCTGCGGAAGCCGATTGACAATGGTTGCACAGGTCAGTTCCACCGTTGCGGGACGGTTGACAATTATTGTAGTTTCGGGTTCCCCGTAAAGAGTCCACTCGTTTTTGTCAAATTCCTCCGGTAAGTAAACCTTTCCGATGCATTCTGTCTCCAGCGTGATACCTTCCGCTGTTTCCGTGGTAACGAGTAATCTTACGATCCATAACAATACCTCCTTAAATCATTCTGACTGATATGTCTTCTGTCTAGAAGTATAGAAGTTGTTGTAACTACCGGATGCAGCCTATAGGAAATGGAAATGAAAAAATTAAAAAGCGCCGCGAGGAAAAACGCGGCGCTCCAAAACTCTGTTGCGGGATAAGGTTTTTGGATTTACATGCGAAAAATCAAGAGGATTTTCGTTTCATACTTCGGATCAATGCTTTGGATTCCTGATCCACGCGGTAGGATTCCAGAATCTTCTGCAGGGACTTGTTAAAGGTAAAGTCATCAAGGCTGCAAGCCTTCAGATAATTTATGGTCCTGTCCGGATATTTCACATAACAGACCGAGATTGCCCATGCAACGCCCATTTTTACATAATAGCCCTCGTGGCGGATCTCGTCCAGGCGGGGTATTACCCGGTCAATATATTCATCGTTGATATAATGGGCCAGCATCATGATCACGGCGAACCGGATCTCGAATTCCCTGCCGGATCTTAGATAAGGCTGGAGAAAGTCCCATAGGATCCGGGGCTGTTTCTTGGCAAGCTTCAATCCGGTGCAGAAGCTGTCGCAGACTGCCCAGTTGTTGATTTTCGGGATAAAACGGGCTGTGTATTCCAGTATTTCATCCGGAGGAGCTTTTGCATATCCGATTACCAATCCCTGAAGCATGACTTCCTCGTAGTATTCCTCTTTCGCATGATCCAGATAGTGCTGCCAATCGCCTTTGGCGATTTCCTTTGCCAGATCCCTCAGATACGGGAGCCGGACTCCCAGCATCATTCTGTTTTCTCCCGGGACCAGGCTGCTGTTGAATTTCCTGTATTCCTCATCTGCCAGCTCAAACAGACGGCTTCGTATATTCTGATTCATCGGATCTCCTTCATCTGTTTTTCTCATTCATTCGGGAATATTTTTTCAGATAGACCCGGCGCATAAGAACGCATTCCCAGGGTTTTATATAATGCGGACGGCCAAAGGTCCAGGCGGCGAAATAGGCCTTGCAGTTTTTTCTCAAGATCATGCTGGCCGCTTCTGCGTCACCTTCGTTCCTGCCAAGACATACGGCGCCCAAGTCTTTGACGAGCACGGCGGAAGCGGATTTCAGTGCGCGAAAAACCAGTGCGGGATCATTCTCTACCGTTTTGGTCCTGGTCCCGACAATCTGTGCAAAATCATCGAGCAGGGGCCTCAAGACCGTGCCGATTCTGGAGAAACGCACCACATCCGGATCGGTATTGATCAGGATATGGCCTTTCTTTCCGGCGGACCGCAATGCTGTCAGCAAAGCTTTTGCCTCTTCGGTCAACGGCCGAAGCACATCAGAAGATCCGGTCTGGATTTGACCGCCGTTTTCGTTGATATAGGAACCGGAGGCCGTTTCCAGTTCACGGGCGGCCCGAAAGGTATCCTCATAGTTTTTGCCCCAGCAGAGAGTACCGTGATGCTTTAAAATCAAGGAGTGTCCTGTTGAGACCTTCAGTGCCTCAGAAACATTCCGGACCAGTGCTTTTGTACCAGGCAGGGCATATTCAGCGCAGATTACAGATGCTCCGAGCTCCGGTAAACCGGGGGGAGGAGTGAAAGAATCCAGCCCCGCTGCGGACACGGCGGAGGCGTTTTCCTGATGGGTGTGAATCACGAAATTCATGTCGGGAAAGAGACGGTATACTGCTGCGTGGATTCCCTTTTCCGAAGAGGGCTTGATTTCTCCTTCGTAACTTAAGTCCGTTAATCGTACCTCAACGATATCCTCTGCCGTCAGCGTCTGATATTCCCTTCCGCTGGGTGTGACGGCGAAGGCGTTTTCATCGATCCGACAGCTTACATTGCCCCAGGTTCGGGCGATCAGGCCTGACCGGGACAGCTCACGGCCGGCATTTACCACCAAACTTTTCGCTTCTTTGCGTTCCATTTTTTCTCTCCTTTTCCCGGCGGTGTTTCTTCCCGACAGGCTATAACCCATAAATTGTTCCTTTCATACCTGGAAAACTCTTGCCGAATAAATATGGAAAAATATATAATCATAATAACATATCAATATATCGAAGGGAAGATGAAACGGAGGACAGAATGAGTAAGAAGGTATGCCTGATCCATACCGGAGGAACAATCGGCATGGCAAGAACGGAAAAAGGATATGCGCCGAAAAAGGGGTTTATACAATCCTTTCTTTCCGGCATGCGCGAGCTGGATTCGGAGGAAATTCCCGCTTTTGACCTGTTCGAGTACGACCCCCTGTTGGACTCATCCAATATCTCTGTGAGAGAATGGGTGAAAATAGCCCGGGATATCAAGGAAAAATACGATCTGTATGACGGCTTTGTGATCCTGCACGGAACAGATACCATGGCCTATACGGCGTCTGCTCTTTCCTTCATGCTGGAGGGGCTTTCCAAACCGGTGATTTTAACAGGTTCACAGATCCCGCTCTGTGAGATCAGAAACGACGCACGGGACAATCTGATCACTTCCCTGATGATAGCAGGGAATTACCATGTCCCGGAAGTCTGTTTATTCTTCGGCAATGACCTTTATCGTGGCAATCGGGCCACAAAGATAAGCTCTGATGAATTGATTGCCTTCGATTCTCCCAACTATCCGGCCCTGGGCGAAGCGGGAGTAAGGATTACCGTCAATGAGGGCGCAGTTCGGAACGCGGGTACCGAACTGAAGCTGTCAACCTTTGAACCGAAGCAGATCGCCGTACTGAAGATTTTCCCCGGAATCCAGTTTGAAATCTTCGAAAATATTCTGACCTCGAATCTGAAAGGAATCGTATTTGAGGCTTTTGGGGCCGGCAACATCCCGGAGAATAAAGGCGCCTTAAACCGAATCCTTGAAAAAGCAGAGAAGAACGGAACGATTATTGTCGTATGCACGCAATGCCTGAGGGGCTCTGCCATGATCGGCGAGTACGAAACCAGTCAGAGTTTTGCGCGGGCCGGTGCCGTCAGCGGTTTTGACATGACAGTGGAAGCTGCGGTTACAAAACTGTATTACCTGCTTAGTCTTTATGATGATATGGACATGGTCAAGAAGCTTATGGTCATGGATTTGAGAGGTGAAATGTCTGTATTCAAGCAATGAAAACATCGGGATGATCGGGGAATGAGCTGGAAAAGCACCATTACATATTCTCAGGTGATCAATGAAACCATCAAGAAAAACCTGGGAGGGCTTCTCTCGGCAAAATTCCTCCTCAACAGTGTAGTTTTTTATGAAATCGAAGCATGCCTGACAGCGGAAACTGGGACAAAGGTGCGGAGATCCTGAAAGATGCAAACGGGCGGCTTTGTATTCCATCGAAAAATAAAAAAAACAGGAGGCTTTAAAAATGGATTGGAAATTTGTATTGGCCCTGGTTTTCGCTTTGATCGTGGCGGTTTTTGCATTACAGAACGCCATTGCTGTCGACATCAGTTTTCTGACGATGGAATTTTCCATCTCTCAGGCATTGGTCATTTTGATTTCAGCTGCATTCGGCGCATTGGCGGTCCTTCTGCTCAGCCTGGTACGATGGATTAAATGCCAGTCGAAAATAAAAAGTTCGGCGAAGACCATCAGTGCGCTGGAACAGGAAAACAGGAAGCTGAAGATGAAGCTGGAAGAAAAAGAGAATGCATCTGGGAAAAGTAAAGAAAGTGAAATAACAAAAAATAACGGATTGACAGAAAAAGAATCCGGTGATACTATGATACCGAACTAAATAAATTCTTCAGGGCGGGGTGCGATTCCCCACCGGTGGTAAAGCCCACGAGCCGCAAGGCATGATTCGGTGAAATTCCGAGGCCGACAGTATAGTCTGGATGAAAGAAGAAGCAACAATACGGATAACGGTATTTGATGACTTGCTCTGAAATATGAAAATATTTCAGAGCTTTTTTATGAAACGACGGTCCGTGCAAATGTAAAATTTTGAGCCCTGAACTTCAATTCGGGGTTTTTTGTTTTTTATTTTGCAGGAAATAAGGGTCTGATACGAATGAAGGAGCGTTATACAGGAGGAAATAAGTCATGGACACGGAATATATGAACCAGGCTTTGGAACTGGCGGAAAGAGGAGTCGGTAAGACAAATCCCAATCCGCTGGTAGGAGCTGTTATCGTGAAAAACGGCCGGTTGATCGGGAAGGGCTGGCATGAAGCATACGGCCAGGCTCATGCAGAGGTCAATGCGGTCAGGGATGCCGAAGCAGCCAATCCCGGGGATAACCCGGATGAGGGCTTGAAAGATGCCTGCCTTTATGTAAATCTGGAACCCTGCTGCCATTTCGGGAAAACGCCGCCCTGCACAGAGCTGCTCATTGAAAAAGGCATTCGGCGGGTTGTAATCGGAACGCTGGATCCTAACCCGAAGGTGGCGGGCAAGGGTGTACAAAGGCTAAGGGAAGCCGGTATTGAAGTCCAGGTGGGAGTTTTGGCACAGGAAAGCCGGAAACTGAACGAAGTGTTCCTTCACTTCATGCAGAAGCAGCGGCCCTTTGTCGTATTGAAAGGGGCAATGAGTCTGGACGGAAAAATTGCGGCACCTTCGGGAGAATCCAGGTGGATAACAGAAGAGGCAGCGAGAAGAGATGTACAGGAGCTCAGAAACCGTTATGCGGCGATCATGGTTGGAGTCGGCACTGTCATAATGGATGACCCGGAACTCACCTGCCGCCTGGAGGGCGGCAGGAACCCGAAACGGATCATTCTGGACAGCAGCCTCCGGATTCCCCTTGGCAGCAGAGTGTTAAAGGACCAGGAGCGGAATCCCGCTCTGATCGCCTGTACCGAAACCGCTCTGCCGGAGAAAGCACGGCAGCTGGAAGAAGCAGGCGCGGAACTGCTTTACTGCAGAAGCATAAACCGTCAGATCGATCTCTCTGATCTGATGGCAAAGCTGGGGAATATGGCGGTAGACAGTGTTCTGCTCGAAGGCGGGGCAACTGTGAATGATTCCGCTGTAACACAGAGACTCGTCGATAAAATCGTGCTTTATATGGCGCCTAAAATCATCGGCGGATGCAAATCCAAGACCGTTGTCGGAGGACACGGAATCGACAGACTGGATCAAGCATATCCCCTGCACATCGAATCGATGGAACGAGTAGGTGAGGACATGAAGATCACCGCTTATCCGAAAAGAGAGGAGGGGATGGATTGTTTACAGGGATAGTAGAAGAAGTCGGCCATGTGGAGCAGCTGATCAAAGGCGCAAAATCGGCCAAACTGAGAATCAGGGCGAAAACGGTTCTGGAGGGTACGCGAATCGGCGACAGTATCTGTACCAGCGGCGTATGTCTTACAGTGACCAGGCTGGATGGAAATTGCTTCGAAGCGGATGTCATGGGAGAAACCATAAGGCGAAGCAATCTGGGGAATCTTATCCCGGGCAGCGCAGTGAACCTGGAACGCGCCATGCAGCTGAACGGCAGGTTTGGAGGCCATGTAGTCAGCGGCCATATCGATGGCACCGGTAAAATTACGTCCGTTTCAAGGGAGGATCAGGCTGTGTGGATTACTGTTTCTGCCGATCCGCAGATGCTCCGGTACATCGTAGAAAAAGGTTCCGTTGCCGTCGACGGAGTCAGTCTGACCGTTGCTGCAGCAGAGTCCTCGGCATTTAAGGTTTCTGTGATTCCCCATACAGGGAAGGAAACCACACTGCTTTGCCATAAGGCAGGAGATATTCTCAATCTGGAATGTGACATCATAGGCAAATATGTGGAAAAGCTGTTTGGAAATCCGGAGAAAGGTACGAATCCGGAACAAAGCGGGAGACCGCAGCAGCTTTCAGAGGTGTTTTTAAGAGAAAACGGGTTTTAACAGAATTTCGTTGATAAAATGTAAAACTTTAATAGGAAAGAGGAGGTTCCATATGTGTTATCAATTCAGCACGATTGAACGTGCAATCGAAGATATCAGAAACGGAAAGATGGTCATCGTCATCGACGACCCGGGTCGTGAAAACGAAGGAGACCTTATCATTGCCGCAGAAAAGGCAACGCCGGAGGCGGTAAACTTTATGGTGAAATATGCAAGGGGGCTTGTATGCATGCCTATGGAGGGGACTGACCTTGACCGGCTTGGAATCCAGGCTATGGTGGAAAAAAATACGGACAATCACGAAACAGCATTTACCGTGTCCGTTGACCATAAGGACACGACAACGGGCATTTCTGCCTTTGAACGGTCTCAGACCATTCTGAGCCTGATCGACGAACAGGCAGCGCCGGCCGACTTCAGGAAGCCGGGCCATATCTTTCCGCTCAGGGCAAAAGAAGGCGGCGTACTGAAACGTACCGGGCATACGGAGGCGGCGGTGGATCTGGCAAAGCTTGCAGGGATGAAGCCGGCAGGAGTGATTTGTGAAATTATGAATGAAGACGGCACGATGGCCAGAACGCCCGAATTGATGGAATTTGCAGAAAAGTACGGGATTGGCGTCATAACGATCACAGACCTGGTTGCGCACCGAAGCAAGAGAGAAAGTCTGGTGGAATGCGTCGTAGAAACCAGATTGCCTACCGAATACGGAGCCTTTAGAATCCGCGGCTATCAGAACAGAATCAACGGAGAACATCATGTCGCACTGATCATGGGAGATGTTGAAGGAGATGAACCCATCCTGACAAGGGTTCACTCGGAATGCCTGACCGGAGACGCTCTTGGATCCATACGTTGCGACTGCGGGGAGCAGTATGCTGCGGCTATGTCTCAGATCGCGCGTGAGGGTCGGGGTATCCTGATCTATATGCGACAGGAGGGTCGGGGTATCGGTCTCATCAACAAGCTGAAGGCATATGCTCTTCAGGATCAGGGTATGGACACCGTTGAAGCAAATCTTGCTCTGGGATTTGAAGAGGATCTGAGGGACTATGGGATAGGGGCCCAGATTTTGAAGGATCTCGGAGCCCGGAAGCTCAGGCTTATGACCAATAACCCCAGAAAGATAAAAGGCCTGGAGGGTTATGGACTGGAAATTGCAGAAAGGGTTCCCCTTCAGATGGAAGCAAATGTAGAAAATGTGATGTATCTGAAAACGAAGCAGCAGAAGCTTCACCATCTGTTGGCCTATTAAGAGCAACAAACCCGGTATATTAATTAAGAAGAAAGGAAGAAAATCATGAATCTGATTCAAGGAAATATAATCGCGCAAGGAATGAAGTTCGGACTCGCCGCCTCGCGTTTCAATGAGTTTATCGTCTCAAAACTGATTGGCGGTGCGGAGGACTGTCTGCTTCGCCACGGTGCCGCAGGAGAGGATATCGATCTGATATGGGTACCGGGGGCTTTTGAACTGCCCTTTGCCGCAAAGAAGATGGCTGAATCCGGGAAATATGATGCAGTGATCTGCCTTGGCACTGTGATCAGAGGGTCGACCTCTCACTATGACCTGGTTTGTGCCGAGGTTTCCAAGGGCATCGCCAATGTGGGGCTTTCCGGAAATACTCCGGTAATCTTCGGTGTTCTGACCACGGATACCATCGAACAGGCCATAGAGCGAGCCGGTACAAAAGCCGGAAACAAAGGCTTTGACGCGGCAGTCTCCGCAATCGAAATGGCGAATCTGCTCAGAAATATTTCCGATTCGGAATAACAGGATATGAATCCAAGATTAATAAGCGCCGGACGGTTAAACTGATCCGGCGCATTTTAGAACAGCTCGCTTTCCTTTCCCGCTTCCTTGAGCATAGTTACATATAGCAGCAGTTCCTCCCGGGATGCCACATTCAGCTTCATGTAGATCCTCTTGTTGTGTGTTTTGATTGTATTTATGCTGAGACAGAGGATTTTTGTGATTTCCTTTGCCGTGTACCCTTCGACATACAGGTTGAAAACGGCTCGCTCCGCAGGAGACAAGCTTCTGGTATTTTTAACGAACTCCTCGAACAGGGAGTCGGGGAGTGTCTCTTGACCTTTTCGCTTTTTGCCCGCCTTGCCGCTTACCCCTGCTGCCGATAAAAACTCAATCAGATCATCGATTTCCGCCACATTGGTTCTGGCCATATAATCATTGGATTTAATTATTTCAACACCCCTGAAAAATGGCAGGAGAAGTTTTCTGCTTAAAAAAAACGATATAGCGATTCCGATGACCAGAAGCCCAAAAAAGAGAGAAAGCAGCTTGATGTTCATCAGAATGACCGAGGCTGAAATGTCTTCGTCGGGTACGATCAGCGCAGCCGTCCATTGGGAATGATAAAATGCGGAATCTTCCGGATATAGAGAAACAGGTTTGTGAAGGCCGCTGAACAGGGTGCCGTCGTATTGGCGGTAGGAGTTGAACGGCTCCCCTCTTCTGATATCCAGGATTTGATTCTGTTCTTTGAAACTGCGTATGGAATAGCCGCCGGTAACCAGCGCTCGGGATACATGGAGTTTCTGGTCGGAACCGGGTGCAAGCAGCCCGATGGTACGCTCTGAAATACCGTCATTTGGCATATGGGAGAGCTTGAAAAGCATGGAACTCACTTCAAAGCCGCAAACTCCGAATGGGTTTCCCCGGCTGTCAACCAGCGGTGCAGTACAGAGCATGATTTGTTCTGTGGTACCCGGCAATGTCAGGGCATCGCTCCAGTAAAAAAGGCGGGAAACCGGAAGATCCTTCTCCCGCGCTGCCTTTATCGGCTTGCTGTAATATGAAGCGTCTGAAACATCAAATTCCATTCTCCACTGGGGGTGGAGCGTCACGCCATTCTGCCGTCCCACACTGGGAAATCCCCGAAGAACCAGAGTGAATTCGGAGGAGGCGTTCAAGATATTGGGCTCCATGTTTTTTATGTATAAACCTGTTTTTGATTCAGATGATTCTTGAAGAGAGGGATTGACTGTTGCATCCAGAATGAAGAACACTCCGCTGCTGTTTGCCTTCTGCATGGCAAGCAGACTTTTGTCATATTCGCTCTGAACAAGAGATTCAAGGATCTCCGGGTGATTTTTAAGATCCACAGCCGAAATATTTTTTGATCCCAGCTGCTCCTCGATATCCTTCGAGAGCACCTTTGCATACTCTATCGTGTGGGCGGAAATTCGCCCGAATTGCCCGGTGATATCATCAGCTAAACGGTTCAGTTCCTGGGTAAGATCCTTCTCCGTTTCTCGGAGACCGGAGGTGAAGGTACCGGTGACCGACAGAATAACGAGCACGCTGAACAGGATCGAGACCACCAGCAGGGCGAGAAGCAGAAAAAGCTTCAGCCGTATGGGCAGACCCGTTCCGTTCAGGAAGTTGAATGCATCGCTCCATAGCATGTTTGGAGGATTTGTTTCTGGTTCGTTACCTGATTTTGTTTCTTTCAAAACAAAGCTCACCGCCTACTGACAGGATATAATTATTTATTTTTATCGGATAGGTATTTTTATTCTTTTAGTCGACAAAGTCCGTAAACCCTTCTTCTTTTACCGCTTTCAGCGCAGTATCCCGGTCTGTCCGCTTCAGTAAGTCCTGATAGACGGATCTGCTCTCCAAGGCAGTGCTCATTAAGCTTTTGGTGAGATCCTTCTGCATGGTATCGATTCCGTCAAAAAAAGGCGGTATGTAGAAATCATAATCGGCCTGCATTTTTATTGACGTTCTCAGTAGAGACCGGATGTTTTCGTCCTGAATCGTCTGAATCTCCTTTGTCATGATATCTCCAAAAGCATCTTTTGTCACAGGGAGATAACCTGTGGATGATACAAATCGGAGATTGTTTTCGGGACTTGTAAACCACTTCAGAAAGATTCCTGCGGCATAAGCTTTCGTTTCATCGGAACTTGATACAATCATGCCGCCTCCCCTCTGGATTGCAACCTTTTCTCCCTTCTCAAACACAGGGTATGGCAGTATCATCAGCTCCACATGATCTGTTGAATTATCGGAATAGGTGACGACAGGGTCAAAGAAAAGTACGCCTGCCGTGGAACCCGTAGAACAGATGATGTCTCCTGTCTTGAATAAGTCAGAAGCATACCCGTCGTAAACTGCAAAATGACCCTGGATAGCCGAGTTGTAAAAAAGGCTCCATACTCTCTGAAATTCTTCAGAAGCATACTCCAGCCGGTCTTCCCTTACGAATTCAGATCCAAGCTGCCTGCAGCCGATCTGGGTATAATTGAAAAGAGAATCGGTATGGTAGAATGCTTTTCCGTCGCCGGGAACAGCCGGCGTTTTTGCATCTGTCCACTCATAATAGAGCGCTGCTGTTTCAGCCAGACCTTCAAAGGTGGAAAGGTCGTTATAGGAGACGCCGGTATCCTCGGAGAGTCGATCAAAAACAGTTTTATTCAGGAAGGTTACTTCTGTGGATTTTGCGATGGGAAATACGTAAAGGCTTTCGGTTCCCAGCGTGCCTTCCTCAAGGAAGCGCGGAAGATAGGCTTCCAGCTCTTTCTTGGAGAACAGCTTATTTAAATCCGTCAGCAGACCCTTATTTGCCAGTAAAATGGCGGTTTTTGGATTTGCCGTGGTAATGTCAGGCATTTCAGGCGCGCCCGGATCGCCGTTTGCAATCATTGCCAGCTTCTCGTGGAGCGCGCTGGAACTTGATATGGATGTAACATTCAGAATGATTCCCTTTTCTTCTCCCAGGGTTTCATTAAATTCATCGACCATGCTGTCCATGGTCTCCATCATCTGTCCGCCGTAGTTGTGCCACAGCGTCAACGTGACCGGGTTTTTCGGGTCCAATCCGTGATCCTTGTTGCAGCCGGTCTGAAAACCGAGCATGAGTGTGATGATGAGAAGAGAAGAGAAAATCTTTTTCATCGATAACCTCCAGTATTATTCAAAAAATCACCCCAAAAATCACCCCTGATTCTGCCGCAAATTCACCCCCGGAGTGAATACAAAGGAAGAATCATCCAGTATAATGATTATGGTATTTCAGTTAATACCATTACATTAACAAATTACTCCAATTGCGTCAACAAGTTATGAAAACCTTAATAGAACGCCTAGGCAACGAGGTTTAACTGATATGAATGTTCAATGAACAAGCAGCGACTGGAGTAAACAATGTAAAAAGATTAAGAAACAAGCTTAAAACAGTATTAAAAGGAGGTAAAAAAACATGGATGAAATGAATAACAAAAATGCCGCTGATTTCAAAGAAGCAGAGGAAATTTTCGAGGAGGAGGATATCAGACAGAACAAAACCATGGCAGGATTGGCGTATATCCTTTTCTTCCTGCCGCTGATCGTTTGCAAGGATTCCAAATTCGGAAGGTTTCATGCGAATCAGGGTCTGCTTCTTCTTATTCTGAGTGTTGTCGGGTACATTGCAATCTCAATCGTTACAACGATACTAGCAACCATTACATGGCGGCTGTTCGGCTTTATTTCCCTGCTGTACAGTATTTACGGCCTGTTTATTATGGCAATTGCAATCTACGGGCTGGTCAACGGAATCAACGGGAAGGCGAAGGAACTGCCGATCATAGGCAAGTATCGCATTATTCGTTAATGTTTTCGGAATGTTGATTCTTAGTTGAGAAAGAGAGGAATAAAATGAGGAAAATATTAATGCTGCTCACAATCCTGACCCTTGTATTTGCAGTGGCGCTGACCGGATGCGGAGGGTCGGCGGACACTCCCGATGCAGATCAGCCGGAAAGTGTACAGAGCGACTCGGGCGATGCGGAAGAGGCCGGAGCGCAAGGGCTGGGAGATCTGCTGTCCGGCGCGTATGTGGATATGATGAAGAACAAGGAATACATGATGGTTTATAAAGCGACGGTAGATTTTGAAGGACAGTCGATGGAAGTGGAAGCGACCGTAGCGGTAAAGGGTGAGGACTCGGCAATGACCAGTAAAGGCCAGGGTTTTGAGACTTCCATGATATTCAAGGACAATAAAGTCTACATGATCGACCATGCCGGCAAAACCGTCACCTCGTGGTCTGATTCCGGGGGTTACACAGATGAGATGGAAACGGGTTCCTTTGAAGCGGATGACATGACCTACCTCGGCAACGGAAAAGAAGACGGTCTTGTCTATGAAGAGTATTCCACTGCCGGCGGCAACGTGAAATACTATTTTGACGGTAAAGATCTTGTAAGGATTGCAACGGTCATAGAAGGCCAGAAGATGGTAATGGACATCATAGAGATGAGCAATCGTGTGCCGGCAGACATGCTTGAAATACCGGCCGGTTACCAGTTGATTGAAATGTAATAGAGAATCGATAGATTAAATCGATGGATGAAAGTGGAGCAGATGATCAATTGATCGAAAAGAACGGAGGTTTTCTATGTCAAATGATTTGTTTGGAGGAATCATGAAAGGCCTGGGTGCGTTTATGCCCAAGGACGATCCCAATATTAAGCTGTTTCAGGCGCAGAATGAGATCAATGATCTCCAGAACAAGGAGCTTGAGCTATATGCAGAAATAGGGAGAAAAATATTGCCGGAGATATCCGGCAAGCAGGAATACAGCGATTTGGTAACGGAATTGAATTACACGCAGAAAAAACTCGCAGCGGCGCGGGAGGAACTTGCAGACGCACAGAATACCAAATCGGAGCAGGAGATAAAAGAGAAGGAAGCGCTGATAAGCCGTACCTGCCCCAATTGTGATACGCTGAACCCGGAAGGTGTAAAATTCTGTCAGGAATGCGGAGCCCGGCTGAATCTGACGGCAAAGGTCCGTTGCCAAGCGTGCGGAGCGGAATTCCCGACCGGTACAAGGTTCTGCGGAGAATGCGGAAGCCAGATTTAACCAATGAAAGGAGTGCAAGATGGCCTCATACAAGCAACCCTGCATCTTTTGCGGTGCTTTGATCGATTCCGATTCCCGCTTCTGTGTCAAGTGTGAAAGCCGCAACCCCTTTGCAATTCAATGTCCCAACTGCCTTAGAGAAGTTTCGAAAGACGATAAAATCTGCGAAAGCTGCGGAAGACCGCTGGTGATTCCATGTCCGAAATGCGGAAAGGACACATTCGTATTCGACAAGTGTCAAAGCTGCGGAGCAAGTCTTATGGTACTCTGCTCCAACAGGCGGTGCGGAGAGATGGTGTTTTTCCAGAATACCCATTGCAGGGCATGCGGGAAGAATGTCGGCAGATAAAAACAGAGGAAACGGCTCCTGATGCAGCAGCACAGGACCGTTTTAACGGACTGTCATTCAGATTATTAATCAGAGGTGAAAATAATGTTAAAAGCGTTTACGAGAAATTATGAAGATAATTCCACGGAAGCCGGTTTCCAGTTTACATTCTATTGTGATCTTTGTCAGGATGGATATAAATCATCCTTTGTAGAATCGGAAACATATAAAAAAGGTTCTTTGCTCAGAGGAGTGACCGGCGGAGCAAGAGTCCTCGGAGGCTTATTGGGAGGCAGGCTGGGAAACGCCGTCTATCATGCCGGCTATGGAGGCGACATCTTGACGGAACGTTTCGAGGGAATGAGCCCCGAGTGGCAGAAGGAACACGAGAAAGCGTTCGAATACGCACAGAACGAGGCTCAGCGCCACTTCCACAGGTGCCATAAATGTCGTCAATGGGTATGCGATTCGGATTTCAACGAGGATGAAGGCCTCTGTGTGGAATGTGCTCCGCGGATGAATGTGGAGGTGGCGGCTGCACGTTCCAGAAAAATGGTGGAGGACATACAGGCAAAAGCGGACGAGACCGTCGTCTTCAAAGGAGAAATCGAATCGAAGACCATCGTCTGTCCTGTCTGCGGAAAACCCGGAGGAACAGGAAAATTCTGCAACAACTGCGGTGCGAATCTTTCAATGAATGCCTGTCCGGGCTGCGGAGCTTCCGTGGCCAAGGGTGTCAGATTCTGCGGAGAATGCGGCACGAAACTGTAAGAAGCGGTGTGCGGACCGCCCGATTGAGGCGGTCCGCTCTCTCTGTGACGGATGCATTTATATGAACAGATTTACATTGGATTCCTCCGCATCACCGAGGTAAGCAGCCACTCCGGCATATTCGATACCGTCGATGAGCTCATCTCTCGTAATTCCCATAACATCCATGGACATGGTGCAGGCAACGATCCTGACTCCGTTGAACATGGCCTGTTTCATCAGGTCCTCCAGGGAATCGATGTTTTTATCCCGCATGACCTTCTTCATCATGGCGGTACCCATTCCGCCCATGTTCATGTTGGAAAGGGTGAGCTTAGAAGAGCCTCTCGGCATCATGGCTCCGAACATGGCGTCCATAAACGGCTTCTTGACATTCTGCTTATCCGTTTTCCTGAGTGCGTTCAGACCCCAGAAGGTGAAAAACATGGTAACCGGCCTGCCCATGGCTGCGGCTCCGTTGGCTATGATGAAGGAGGCAAGGACCTTATCAAGATCACCACTGAACACGATGAGCGTTTTACCCTGAGGTGCCGGAGCATGAGAACCGCCGTGTACGATCGGAGCGGCGATGTCCGATTCGGAAACAAAGCCTGCGCCCTGGCCCTTTTGAATATATACAATGGTCTCCTTTCCGCTTTTTTCTGCTTTAAGCAGTGTGTTACCCATTCTGCGGCACCAGGCCTCAATATCCCTGGCAAAGCCCATATCGGTAGCGGAAACCTGCAGAATTTCTCCGTCATTCATTTCCTTGATGGTCTGAAATACTCTCATGATCGGCCCCGGACACTGAAGGCCGCTGCAATCCAGGGTCTGTTTCGCGACGATTTTCGCGGGATCGATGCTTTGACTGTTGGCAGCAGGTTTGTTCTGGTTCATGATATTGGATCCTCCTCCTGAAACTGTATTGAGATTTTCCGCATTGGTCATATAGCGGTCGTGGCGCAGCGATTTATAAAAGCTGGTACCGGCGGGCAGCACCTTGACCTTTTCAAAACCGCTGTTCATCAGCATCCTGGCTGCATTGTAGGATCGTACGCCGATGGAGCAGTACGGTATAATCAGCTTGTTTTTGTCCAGCTCACCCATGCACTGCCTCAGCTGTCCTAGAGGGATATGACAGGAGTTTGGAATCATGAAAGCCATTCTTTCCATCTCTTCCGTTACATCCAGAATGATGTAGTCGTCCCGATCCGATTTCTCAAGTTCATCCATCTCTTTCCAGTCTATAAAAGATACAACGCCGTCCAGGATGTTGCCGGCAACAAATCCAAGCATATTGACAGGATCTTTGGCGGAAGAATAGGGAGGTGCGTATGCCAGCTCCAGTTCCGCCAGATCATATACGGTTCCGCCCAGCAGCATGGTTGTGGCGATGGTGTCGATTCTCTTGTCTGCGCCTTCCTGGCCGACGATCTGTGCGCCGAAGATTTCTCCGTCCTTGCCAAAGACCATTTTCAGTGTCAGGGGAGTTGCACCGGGATAATATCCCGCATGGGACTTTTGATTGATCAGAGCCACGAAGTAGTCCTTGTTCAATTCCTTGCCCCATGAAATCAAAGTTTTCTCATTCACACCGGTGGCGGCAACGGACAGGTCGAAAACCTGAGCAATGGAGGTTCCTTGCGTTCCCTTGTACTTTTCAAGCTCTCCGCCCAGGGAACCGGCTTCTCTGGCAATATTATTTGCGCAGATGCGCCCCTGCTTGTTTGCCGGGCCGGCGAGAGGGATCATGGTCCTTCCCTTGGAGACAAACTCTTCCACCTCAATTACGTCGCCGACGGCGTAGATATTGGGATCGGAGGTCTTCAGGTAGTCATTGACCACGATTCCGCCCTTTGCATTCAGTTCCAGTCCGCAGTCCTTTGCCAGCATGCTGTTTGGACGGATTCCGATGGAAAGGATTACAAGATCCGCTTCGACGACTTTCCCGTCCTGCAATGTTATGGCTGTTGCGCCGTCTTTCTGCTCAAACTGCTTGACGCCGTTGTTCAATTCAAGACGGATCCGGTTCATTCTCATATTTTCATGAACCAGCTGTGCCATTTCGAAATCAACAGGCGCCATAACCTGATCCATCATTTCCACTACCGTTACCTCGCAGCCTGCCGCATGGAGGTTTTCCGCCATTTCCAGGCCGATAAACCCGCCGCCGATGACCGCGGCTGTCTTTGGTCTGTGCTCAGCAAGATATTTCTTGATCCGGTCCGTATCCGGTATGGTCCAGAGCGTGAAGATTCCCGGCCCGTCAATTCCCTGGATGGGCGGTTTCAACGGAGAGGAACCGGTTGAAATCACGAGTACATCGTAGCCTTCTTCATATTTCTCACCGGTTTTCACATTCTTCACCGTTACTGTTTTTTTATCCCGGTCGATTGCGGTTACTTCGTTGTTAACCCGGACATCGATATCAAACTTGGCTTTCATTGCTTCCGGTGTCTGAAGCAGCAAGGCATCTCTTTCCTTGATGACATTGCCGATATGGTAAGGCAGACCACAGTTGGCATAGGATATATATTCGCCCCGTTCAAACATAATGATTTCCATTGACTCATCCAGTCGTCTCAGCCGGGCCGCAGTTGTGGCTCCTCCGGCGACTCCGCCGATAATCAATACCTTTTTATTCATAATTCTGTTCTCCTATCCTTCTATTTTTTGAACTTATAAATTTCAACAGTTTAAATTTCAGCCGCCGATCGTTATTTCTGTAACAATCTATGGTTATATTACCATTTTTCAGTCGTACTCTCAGTGACAATGTCACACTGCCCGGAATATGCAGGTAAGATACCGCAATAATTCCAAATTTATTCAGACAACCGGGATATATCATGAAAAATATCAATTGATTTCACATAGAATGCGGTGATATAATTGAAGCAAATTCATAATATAAAAAATTATTTCATAATATGAACACTAATTAATGAAAAATTTACATAAACAGGAAAGGGGTGAACAATAAAAGGATGAAAAAGCCCAAAAAACTGAAGCCGGGAGATACCATCGGTGTGATCTCGCCGTCCAGCCCGTCGGAAAAGAAGAGCGAAGTGGTCCGGGGGGCGGAAACCCTTGAGAGTATGGGATATCAGGTCGTTCTGTCAAAGAATCTGAACAAATCAAAAGGATTGGTGGCCGGGACGGAAGAAGAAAGAGCGGAGGACCTGAACGATATGTTCCGGCGGGATGATATCGATGCTATTTTTGTAACACAGGGTGGGTACGGTTCAGCTCAGCTGATCCGCAATATCGATTTCGACCTGATTTCACAAAACCCGAAAATTTTTACGGGATTCAGCGATATTACCTCTTTGCATCTTGCCATGCTGAAGTTCAGCGGGGTGGTCACCTTTCACGGCCCGGGGATGTCGCGGTTCAACAGTGAGGAGTTGACAGACTATACAAAGGAGGCATTTTTCAAGGCAATCACACAGACAGAGCCTTTAGGTGAAATCAGGCCGGCCAGCCCGAAGAAGTGGATCAACCGCATCCATCCGGGAACGGCGGAAGGAGTCATAACCGGAGGCAACCTGACCCTGATATGTGCCACGCTGGGAACACCCTATGAAATCGATACGAAGGGAAAAATTCTGTTCTTCGAGGATCTGGATACGGAGCCGTGGATTTTCGACCATATGCTCTCCCATCTCAGGAACGCCGGCAAGCTGGAGCAGGCATCGGGTATCGTGATCGGGGAGTGTCAGAACTGTGTGCCGTTTCTGTACAATCCCGGTTATTATGTGGATACCAGCCTGGAGGATGTACTGGACTATTACATAAAGCCCCTTGGTATCCCCGCTGTTTATGGTCTGCCCATGGGGCATACGGACGATCTGGCAACCATACCCCTTGGCGTTGCAGCGAGACTGGATGCCGACAATAAAAAGCTGGAAATTCTGGAGGGCGGAGTGGTCTGAACGGAGAACAGCCCGCCTGAGTCAAACGAATCGGTTAGTTTGTAGTGATATGAAATGGTTTTTAGGAGGAGAGAACAATGAGAAAGAACAAATTATTTGCTTTCTTACTTGCTTTGTTTTTGTGTATCGGTATGGCCGGCTGCGGCGGCGGACAATCGGCAGAGGGCGTGAATACGTTCCGGATCGGAACCCCTGTGTCCATCGACACCTTGAACCCGCTATCATCTTATATGCAGATCGGGTTTGAGGTGTTTTTGCTGGTCTATGACCCGCTGGTCCGGTATGATGAGAACTTCGAGCCGGCCGGCTGCCTTGCGGAGAGCTGGGCCGCCAGTGACGACGGATTGACCTGGACCTTTAGTCTCCGGGAAGGCGTAACCTGGCATGACGGAGAACCGTTTACCTCGGAAGACGTCAAATTCACATACGACCTGATGAACGAATCGGGCCTGGGTTATATGTACTCTTCGTATTTGACTGGAATCACGAACATAGAATGTCCCGATGAAAAAACTGTCGTTATAACCACGGAAAATCCAAAAGCAAATATGCTGATGAATACGACGCCGATCCTTCCGAAGCATATCTGGAGCGAGGTCCCGGCGGAAGAGCTGGAACTGTATCCCAATGAAAACCCCATTGGAACCGGACCCTTCCGATTTGACTCATCCAGTGAGGGAGTGATCAAGCTGGTAAAGAACGAAGCATATTTCGGAACGGTTCCGTTTATCGATGAATGCGTCTTTGTCAGCTATTCCAATCTGGACTCCATGGCCCAGTCTCTATCGCTGGGGGAAATCGATGCGGCAATCAGTATCGGTTCCACTCAGAAAAAGCAGCTGGATACCAACGAGAACGTCACGCTGATATCCGGGGAAATACCGGGATTTACACAGATCGGAATCAATGTCTGGTCCGATCCTGCCAGCAAGGGGAACCCGTTGTTGAAGGACAAGGCAATCCGGCAGGCCATCGATTATGCCGTTGATAAAGAAAAAATCATCCAGATGGCCTATGGAGGGGAAGGCGCTCCCGGAACTACGCTTATGAATCCGGGGCAGTTCTATCATTATGAGCCCGCAGCCGGAGAACTCCGTTCCTACAATACGGATCAAGGCAACGCACTTCTTGACCAGGCCGGATACAGGGATAGGGACGGCGACGGAATTCGGGAAGATGCCGCCGGAAACAGGCTGGAGTTTACTCTGATCACCATCGCCGGCAATACTGAGGAGATCAAAGCGGGCCAGCTCGTCGTTTCCGACTGCCGGAAGATCGGGATCAGCATTAAAAACGAAACCATGGATGACGGAGCTCTGTACGACAGGATCATCGCAGGAGACTTTGACATGTTTATCTGGGGCTGGGGAGGAGATATTGATCCTACTGTCATATTGGAGCTTTTGACTACCGCGCAGATCGGTGCGAACAACGAGCCTCATTTCTCCAATGCGCGATACGATGAACTGTTCCTGGAACAACAGACCCTGATGGATGAAACAGAACGGCAGGCCGCTGTTTTTGAACTGCAGAAGATTGCTTATGACGAAGCACCGTATATCATCCTTCTTTATGACAACAACCTTCAGGCTATCCGATCCGACCGCTGGACGGGATTCAAGCAGATTCCCGAGGGTGCCGGGCTGTTCTTCCTCAACATTAATTACGACAACTACATCAATATAAAGCCTGCTGCGGAGTAGCGGTCAGAGGTAATTCATGAAGAAACGAAATATTATCAAAAAAGTCATATACGCTGTGATTACCATTTTTGCAGTGCTGGTATTCAATTACTTCCTTTTCCGTGTTCTGCCCGGCGATCCTCTGGCTATGATGATGCGGAATCCGAGAGCGACTCCGGAAATGATCGAGGCAATGAAACAGCTTTTCGGACTGGACCAGCCGTGGTATGTGCAGTTTTATCTCTACTTTAAAAATCTGCTGTCGGGAGATCTTGGCATGTCTTTCTATTTCAAGCAGCCGGTAGGCAGCATCATCGGATCAAGGATTATGCCTACGGTCATTATGGTTGGACTGGCAGAGGTCGTTGCAATTATCGTTGGGATTGTCATCGGCATCCTGGCAGCCTGGAAAAGAGGGACGAAAATTGATGTGGGCACACTGGGTTTCTCGCTCATTACATATTCCATGCCGACCTTCTGGCTCGGTATGGTTATGGTGGTTGTATTCAGCGTCAATCTTCATCTGTTTCCTACCAGCGGCATATTGACGCCCGGAATGACTTATTCCTCCACTTCGGCCATGGTGGCGGATTATATCCGTCATCTGATTCTGCCGATGTTTACCATGAGCATTGTACTGATCGGAGAATACGCTCTCACCATGAGAAATACCCTGATCGATGTTCTGTCTGAGGATTATATCACCACGGCCAAGGCCAAGGGCTTCGGCAACCGCTATATTCTCAGAAAGCATGCCATGCCCAATGCTATGCTGCCCATGGTTACCATAATTGCAATCAATCTGGGCCTGGTTGTCGGCGGCACCGTTCAGGTGGAGACGATCTTTTCCTGGCCGGGACTGGGGAGCCTTATGTATGAGGCGCTGAGAGCGAGGGATTATCCGCTGCTTCAGGGAGTCTTCCTGCTTGTGACGGTTTCCGTTGTGGTTGCAAATCTGATTGCAGATATTACATATACCTATATCGACCCAAGGGTCAAGGATTAAGGGGGTGATGGCGCTATGAATTACAAGGAATTCCGGTTCAGAAAGCTGAAAGAATTTCTGACCGCGGTAAGACACAACAAAATGGCGTTCCTCGGATCGCTGACGCTGTTTTTCTTCCTGCTGACAGCGGTCTTCGGACCGGTCCTCATTCCCTTTTCGACGATGGAGTTCGGCGATGTGGAAGACATCCTGCTTCCGCCGGGGGGAGAACATCTGTTGGGTACTGACGATATGGGAAGAGATATTCTTGCAAATCTGATCTCCGGAGCAAGGATCTCTCTGCTCATCGGTGCGACTGCCACGCTGATCTCCATGATTATCGGCTGCACCATCGGCATCGTCGCCGGCTATTTCGGAAGGCGGACCGACCAGCTGCTGATGCGGTTTACGGACTTCTTCCTTGTAATCCCTTGGCTTCCTCTGATGATGGTTCTTGCCGCATTGATGGGAACCAGCATATGGAATATCATACTTGTTATCGGAGTCACTAGCTGGGCGGGCACCGCAAGAGTTGTCAGAGCCCAGACTCTGTCAGTCAAGGAGCGTCAATTCGTGGAACGAACCATTTCTCTTGGGGCGGGCAGCGGACATATCATGCTGCATCACATTCTGCCCAACGTTTTTCCGCTGGTCTTTGCCAATACGGTACTGGTGGCATCCGTTGCCATCGTATCGGAGACGACGCTGAGTTTTTTGGGTCTGGGCGATCCGAGCCATGCAAGCTGGGGAATGATGCTTCACTATGCCTTTGAGTGCGGGGCGGCCAGCCTGGGAGCCTACTGGTATTACCTGCCCCCCGGAATCTGCGTGGTGGCGGTTGTTCTGGCTTTCACCCTGATGGGTTACGCCTTTGACGAAATCCTGAATCCAAAACTGAAGGGCAGGTAGAAATGATGAAGTTATTAGAGGTTGAAAATTTAAGCACCTGTTTTCATACAACCAAAGGACAGCTCATGGCGGTCAACGGGGTAAGCTTTGACCTGGAGTACGGGGAAGCACTGGGGATGGTAGGCGAATCGGGCTGCGGAAAAACCACCTGCGCCCTTTCTATAGCCAGATTGCTGCCGAAGGAAGGGGAGGTTACCGGCGGAAGGATTCTCCTGGAGGGGGTCGATCTGGCACTCATGCCGGAAGAGGAGATCAGAAAAAGACGCTGGAAGGATGTTTCCGTCATATTCCAAGGCGCCATGAACGCTTTAAACCCTGTTATGAAGGTGGGAGACCAGATTGCGGAGGCAATCCTCCTCCACGATAAGACAGGGAAGGAGGAAGCCGCACGCCGAACCGCGGATATTTTGGAGCTGGTTGAGATCCCATCCGCCCGTGGGAAAAATTACCCCCATGAATTCAGCGGAGGAATGAAACAGAGAGCTATGATTGCCATGGCGCTGGCCTGCAATCCGAAGATTGTCATCGGAGACGAACCTACCACTGCTCTGGACGTCATGGTTCAGGCGCAAATACTGAACCTGCTGGAACGGATCCGGAAAGAATATAAGATGGGCTTTATTCTCATCACCCACGATCTCTCCATCTTAGGAGAGACCTGTGACAAAATCGCCGTCATGTATGCGGGAAAGATTGTTGAGATGGGCACGGTAGAGGATATCTTCGAAAGAACCTCCCATCCTTATACCAAGAGACTGATAGCCTGCTTCCCCAATATAGAGGGGTCAAAAACCATACCGGAAGGTATCCCCGGATCGCCGCCCAACATGCTTGAGCCGGGCCGAGGCTGCAGCTTTGCCCCAAGATGCATGAGAAAAGAGAAATGCTGCGATATTCAGGAGCCCGAAGTGAGGCGGATCGGCGGAAAGCACTTTGCGGCCTGCCATTTCGCAGAGGGAGGTGACGGGTTTGAGTAATGCCGGTGTGAATGATCTGAAAAAAGATCTAATCCGTGTTGACAGTCTGAAAGTCTATTATGATCTGAAGGACAGTTTCACCTCAACCCTGCTGTCACGTAAGAAAAAACAGGTAAAGGCAGTCGACGGCATCTCTCTGGATATCGAGAAAGGTGAAATCCTGTCGCTGGTGGGCGAGAGCGGGAGCGGCAAGACCACTACGGGTAAAGCGATCCTGCAGCTGACAGGAATTACGGAGGGAGAGATCTTTTATCGGGGCAGCAGAATCGATCCTGGAAACAGACCGTTTATGAAGCAATTCCGGCAGAAGGCACAGATGATATTCCAGGATCCATATCAGGCTCTGAACCCCAGAAACCTTGTGCTTGACATCATCGCAGAGCCTCTGGACGTCAATCGACTCGCGGGTTCTGCAAAGGAGAGGGAGGAACGGGTTGTCCTTGCGCTGGAGCAGGCGGGAATGTCACCGGGAAGAGACTATCTGTACCGGTATCCCCATGAGCTTTCCGGCGGGCAAAGGCAAAGAGTTGTAATAGCCGGAGCCATGATCATGAATCCTGAATTCATTGTCGCCGATGAGCCTGTATCCATGCTGGACGCATCCATCCGAACGGGAATTCTGAAGCTGATGATGAAGTTCCGGGAAGAACGGGAACTGGCGTACCTGTTTATTACCCATGATTTGTCCCTGGCATGGCTCATCTCCCACAGGATCGCCATCCTGTATCTGGGCAGCATACTGGAGGTCGGAAAGGCTGACGATATCATCAAAAGGGGTCTTCATCCATATACACAAGCATTAACCAGGATCATGCCCACGCCCGGCGTCAATATCAACAAGGAGCGGATCACGCTGCCCGGGGAAATCCCGTCGGCCTCCGATGAGATCATCGGGTGCAAGTTCAGGGGGCGCTGCGAGAAGGCCATGCCTGTCTGTGCTTTAGAGAGACCGGATCTTCAGGAGGTTGAGTCAGGACATTTTACCGCATGCCATCTATACGGGCACGGGTCTTGAATACCAATGCGCTGTGCAATCATTTCAGGGAAACGGGTAAGAGGTTTATGATGCATAAAAACGGTAAAGCTTTTTTTCAGGGGCAAATAGAAGAGTACATGAAAAACCATGAAGCCGTCATACTGTCGGATCTTCAGAAGCTGATCTCCTTTCAAACGGTTGCCGAAGAAAAGGACGAAATCGTAAAAAGTCTGAACTGGTTTCTTCAGCGTGGTTCGGATATGGGCTTTCCGGTCTACAGAACCAGTACCGGCGACGCGGGAATCATCGAGGCCGGCCAGGGGGAGGAGATTCTCGGAATCCTGGTCCACCTTGACGTAGTCGATATCGGTGATCCGGAGAAATGGATCTATCCTCCTTTTGAGGGCACCATTGCTGATGGAAGTATCTGGGGAAGAGGTACCATGGACGACAAGGGTGCGGCTGTCATCTGCCTTTACGGAATGAAAGCGCTTTTGGATCTGAAGATCCCGTTCTATAAGAAAATATGGCTGATTGTCGGAACCAGTGAAGAAAGCGTTTGGACGGATATGGATAATTATAAGAAAGAGTTCCGCTGCCCTGATTACGGATTTACTCCCGACGGCGATTTCCCGGTCTATAACGTTGAGAACGGTTATGCCGACGTGGTGATGGAATTCGATGAGAAAAGTAAAATCCTCCAATGGGGAGATTTCGATGTGAAAGCAGGACAAAGTGCCAATACAATACCGTCCAGGGCTGTCCTCATACAAAACGGAAGACGGCAGGTGTTTGACGGAGCAGCGGTGCACAGCTCAACGCCGGAACTGGGAGTCAACGCGATTGAAAAGCTCTGCTCGTCGGGAATCGATTTCAATTTCTCCCGGTTCATCACCGAGATTTTGGCTTGCGATATTCACGGCGGAAAGCTGGATTTGAATCGAGAGGACTCCTGCTGGGAGGGACAGCATCTGGGAAGAACGACGTTGGCACCCACTGTTTTAAGAAAATCGGGCGATACAGTCATTCTTACTCTAAATATCCGACATAACGCAAACCTGACCAGGGAAGATATTAAAAATGCATTTGACAAGTATCGAAAAGCATATCATTATGAGTACAGTATTCCCGTTTACCAGAAAGCGATTAAAGTCAGCCCCAGACTGAAACCTCTTTCCGTCATGGCGGAAACCTATGAAGACTGGGGGTATAAAAACAGCTTTGCTGCCGCAAGAGGTACCAGCTACGCCAAGGCGATGAATAACATCGTCACCTGGGGTCCCTGCTTTCCTGAGGATTTGTCCTGCGCCCATCAGGAGAATGAACGGATCGGCATTAGATCCCTATTCCGCGCCATGGGAATTTATACGGACTATATGTCCCGGATTGTAACCGAAAGGAAAAGTCTACTAGAGAAGGAAACAGAAGAGAAATGAAAAAACCGGATGAAACGATGACGAGCCTTGAAAAAGCATTATATCTGCTTTTCTTGTTCGCAGAAGAACCCTATGAATATACCGTGCCCGAGCTTGCTGAAAAAACCGGCCTGAATCGGACCACGGTTTACAGAAATATCGTGACACTGGAGGAAAGCGGGCTTCTTATCAGAAATGAAAGAGGCAAGAGCTACAAATTGGGGCCCATGGCCTATCATCTGGGCTCGATTTACCTTCAGAATGCAAATTACGAAGAGAATATCCTCAACATCCTGGAAACCATAGCAAAGGAATCGAGAGAATCTGTCGGTCTGGCCCGCAGAGAGGGAAACCGGGTCGTATCCATTTATTCCGTGGAGATTCATCAGCCGGTCAAGATGAATGATAAACCGGGTGAATTCTATCCGATGAATACGGGTACCTATGGAAAATGTCTCATGGCCTATCATGACCAGTCGATCGTAGAGAAGCTGTTCGATCAGGAAGCACCCTTCGAAAAGCTGACGAAAAATACAATTACAGAGAAACAGTACCTCATGGAGGAATACAGAAGAATCAGGGAAGACGGTTTTGTAACCAGCATAGAGGAATCCTACCCCCTGGTCATCGGCATTGGCATTCCCCTTTACAGCAGCACCGGTGAAGTAAAAAATGTGGTTTCCATATCCTTCTTCAAGGAGGAAAACTATCTGGAAAAACTGCAAGCCATGAAAGAACTTCTCTTCCGCTATAAAAAAGAACTGGAGAAGTTTATCGTATAAGGGTAAAATAGAGGCAGGCAAAATTTTAGTCAGCAAGTAAAGGAGGATCGATGCATGCAGCGATCGGATCGGGAACTATTACCCGGGCTGTTTCCCTTTTGGAGCAAGCTGAATGAAAATGAAAAGAAGCAGATTTATGAGCATACCATACTGAATTCATATAAGGCAGGACAGAACATCCACGGCGGGCATGAGGACTGTACCGGTGTCATTGCAGTAAAATCGGGAAGACTGAGAGTTTATCTTCTGTCCGAAGAGGGCAAGGAGGTTACTCTCTTTCGGCTTTTGGACGGCGACGTATGCCTGCTTTCCGCTTCCTGTGTTATGAGAAATATATCCTTTGACATCTATGTGGATGCGGAGGGGCCAACGGAGTTGTTTGTCCTGAATTCCGCCGTTTATGATCAAATCGCCAAAGAGAATCCGGCTGTAGGCAGTTTCATGACCGAAATCATCTCCATGCGTTTTTCTGAAGCCATGTGGGTCATGGAGCAAATTCTGTTCATGAAGCTGGACCGGAGACTGGCCATGTTTCTGCTGGAACAGTCCAACCTGGAGAACGGAGACGTGATCACCCTGACTCATGAGCAGATTGCCGGACATATGGGAAGCGCACGTGAGGTCATTTCACGAATGCTGAAGTATTTTTCCAATGAAGGAATACTCAGCGTGTCCCGCAAGGGAATCAAAATCCTGGACAGAAAACGTCTGACGGAATACGTCTGACGGAAAGGGCAAAAGAGCGCTGTTGAACAATACAGTAAAACCACTATATCATTCATGAAGAAAGATATAGTGGTTTTTCGTTTATATTGAAAACACACTGGTTTGCAATCTTACAATTTACAATTTTTTACCAATGCATATAATCAAGCATATTGTTGGGCATAATTTTTTATGATATACTTATCGGAACCTACACAGTAGAAATTACGTCAAAGATTCATATCAGTCGATTTTATTAGGGATAATTGAGAATGAAAAACGAGGGGGGATACGAATGTTAGAAAGCAAATTCAACACACTGGACAGCAAGTATTCGGAAATTACTCCGGAGATCCTGGAATTGACGCAATTATGCAGGGAGAACAGTTCCATTGATGCAGAGCTTTATAAAAAGTACAAGGTGAACAGAGGACTCAGGGATCTGAACGGAAATGGCGTACTGACGGGCTTGACAGAGATCTCGGAAATCCAGTCCTTTGATATGGCCGATGGGGAAAAAGTACCCTGCGAGGGTAAGCTGTTCTACCGCGGGATCGACATTGAAACCTTTGTGGACGGCTTTATTAAAGAAAAAAGGTACGGTTTTGAGGAGGCTGCTTATCTTCTGCTTTTCGGGAAACTTCCTACCGTGCAGCAGCTGGCCGATTTCACTGATTTGCTAGCCAAATATCGTACGCTCCCGACAAGTTTTGCCCGGGATATCATCATGAAGGCGCCGTCTTCTGATATGATGAATACACTTTCTCGAGGCGTCCTGACACTACATGCCTATGATACGAAGGCAAACGACATCAGCATACCAAATGTGCTGAGGCAGTCGCTGCTTCTGATTGCAGTTTTTCCACTGCTTTCGGTATACGGTTACCAGACCTACCGCCATTATTTCGTCGGGGACAGTCTCTTTATCCATACACCGAGACCGGAACTTTCCACAGCGGAAAACATTCTGCACATGCTGAGACCCGATTCAAAATACACAGAACTGGAAGCAAAAATCCTGGACGTAGCGCTTGTGCTGCACGCGGAACATGGCGGAGGAAATAATTCCACCTTTACCACCCACGTGGTCTCTTCTTCAGGCACGGACACATACTCCGTGGTTGCGGCGTCTCTGGGTTCGCTGAAAGGACCCAAGCATGGCGGCGCAAATATCAAGGTGGTGCAGATGTTCGAGGATCTGAAGAAACAGGTATCGGACTGGACCGATGAAGATCAGGTGGCGGCTTATTTAAGAGACCTTCTGAATAAGAAGGCATTTGATCAGGCGGGACTCATCTATGGTATGGGTCATGCCGTCTATTCTCTTTCCGATCCCCGTGCGAATATATTCAAGAAGTTTGTTGAGAGTCTGTCTGTAGAAAAAGGCAGGGAAGAGGAGTTTCAGCTTTATTCTACCGTAGAACGGCTGGCAGCGGAAATTATCACAGAAGAACGCAAAATCTACAAGGGTGTCAGTGCAAATATTGATTTTTACAGCGGATTTGTTTACAGCATGCTGGATCTGCCCCTAGAGCTTTACACCCCGATATTTGCAATTGCTAGAATTGCAGGCTGGAGTGCACACCGCATTGAAGAACTGATCAATGCGGGAAAAATTATCCGGCCGGCTTACAAAAACGTTGCTCCAAGGAAGGATTATGTTTCCATCGGAGACCGGGGTTAAATCAGCTGTAGTCTGCTGCTGGAACGGATCGCATCAGGAGTTTCGCATCCCTCATACCCGGCTCTGCAGGAACCGGAACCGATGAAGGTATCTTGTAAAATAAGTTAAAGGGATGCAGAGGAAAAACCACAGCACTGTAAATGCCAGACAGATCTGTCCGAGAAAATTATAGGAATAGCCCGAATAATCCCAGACGTGCCAGCCCAGCCAAAGGTTGACGATTGAGCCTACGGCCAATTCAATTAATGTGATGACCAATGCTCCGGCCAAGGCTTTCTGCCAAACCGGGGCATTTTCATTTTTTGAGTTTATATAATAGAGAATCATAAACACAATTCCCCCCGTAACAAGCATGGTCCAATGGGTGAAACCGCGGAAGACGGTTTCCATCAGACCGTATCCTCCCGCTCCTATGACAAATATAATAGTGTATTTCTTGAAATCAATTGCGAATGTTTCCTTTTGCATTTCATCTCCTCAGAATGGTATGGTCAAAATCGATTTTTCCCGGTGCTTTTTCACAATTCGGGTATTTATCTCTTTCGAAATTATTATTTGTATTATGGAATCGTTTATAGCTGGAAAAAATACTTTATAGATGGTAGAATTCTATTGTGGTGATCTTGGTCAAATGATTTCCCGGAATCATACAAATTAAATCAAAATCGGGCAGTCTTGAGCGAAGGGTATTTTAAGGAGGGTGAAAAAAATGAAACCATCAAGGTACAATTTTGTATTTCCTTATCAGTTCAACCGGGATTATTCCGTCGTGTACAACGCATTCCGGGATTCGGTCGGGATTGTAACCGAACGGGAAGCGGAATTCATAAGGACTTGCGACCGAAGTCTGGGTATACATTATACAAAAGTCGATGACTTCATAAACAAGGGATTTATTATTGACGAGAATACCAATGAGCTTTCGGTTCTGAAGGTGGAGTTTCTGAAAAAAAAGTTCGATACAAGGAAATTATCTGTTGTGATCGTTCCCACTTACCATTGCAATCTGGACTGTGCCTACTGTTATGAAAAGCTGAGTTACGGTGCGGTGGATAATACTGTCATGAGTGAATCCGTCCAGGACGGCATCTGTAAATGGATTGAAAGAAATCTCTATGGCGTTGAAACACTGGAAGTCTATTGGCATGGAGGAGAACCCCTGACGGCCTTGGATGTAGTAAGGCGGCTTGGAGAAAAGCTGAAACAGCTGGCGGCGGAAAGGAAAATCCAATTCTCTACCGAAATGTCCACCAACGGGTATCTGTTTACGGCGTCTGTAGCAAAGGAATTGAAAGAGCTGGGGATTACCAGGTATAAGATGTCCCTGGACGGATGCAGAGAGAATCATGATTCCAGAAAACGTCACAAGGACGGCAGCGCGACTTTTGATATGATCCTGGGAAATATTGAAAACAGCATTGATTTTGTCGATGAAATCGATCTCAGGCTCAATCTCGACAAAGAGGATATTCAGGATGCCTATGAAATTATGCGAATTCTGGATGAAAAGGGTCTGGACGGAAAGGTGATTCCGCGTCTCGGAAAGCCGCGTGAGTTTGCAGATTCCATCAACGACAAAACCTTTACAAGAGAGGAATACAGCTGCGAAGCAGTTCGTTTTTCGCTGCTTCAGGGAATCGGACCCTCTGATTTTTCCAAAAAAGACTGCTTTTGCCTGGTAAACCAGCTCAACAGTGTTATCATCGACGGACATGGCACTCTGTTCAAGTGTGTTTCAGACACGGGAGACGGACAGAGCTGCGGCAAGCTGGAGGAAGACGGTTCACTGGTCTATAACAAGAATTTTTACGCCCATGGCATCTATAATCCGCTTGAACTCGAACAATGTGAACCATGTCCCTATCTGCCCCTGTGCATCGGTGAATGCACGTATGACAGGAAAGAGGGAAACCCTTGTACCTTTGGTTCGCTTACGGATCAATGCTGGTCGCAGTTCATCAACGCCTATGTGGTGAAAAGGCTTCTGAACCGTCTACGGACTGCGGGATTCAGCTCTTCGGCAGGAAGAGGCATAGATGTGGATGGTCTGATTATGGGCAAATACGACGACCGGATGAACGAATTTATCCGCAACGCGGAGCTCACTTATACTCTGGAGGACCTGTCCTCACTGGCGGAAAAATATCACATAACACTGAATGAAGAAGACGAGGAATTGCTTTTGCAGCTGATTCAGCCGACAGATCTGGCCTTGTAAACAAACGGGCAGGATGGTACAATAGGAAAAGCAAACTTGGCCACTAGATTCTGGCGGCAAAGGAGGAGGCACCGTGAACATCCTGATCAGCGGCGGCTGTAAGAACGGAAAATCATACTATGCCCAGTATCTTGCAAAGCGACAGGCGGAAGAACACCGGCCGCTGTATTACATTGCGACCATGGAGCCGGCCGACGAAGAAGATCGGGCCCGCATCCTGAGACATCGGGAGGAACGGGATGGATGGGGCTTTCAGACTCTGGAGAAAAGCAGTGATATCAGATCTCTGGATGCGGATTTTTCCGGAAGCTTTCTCCTGGACAGTGTTACTGCTCTTCTATCCAATGAAATGTTCCGTAAGGATGGCACGGTAGACCGGGAAGCATACATAAGGCTGGCCGGAGACCTTTCGCAGCTCGCAGACAAAAGCAGCAATATCGTATTCGTAACTGACTATATCTGTTCCGATGCGATGAGATACGACGAACTGACGGAGCTGTACCGCAAAGGCCTAGCATGGATCGACCGCGTACTGGCAAAAAAATGCGACGTCGTGATCGAGGTGTCCTACGGGAATATTCAACTGATCAAAGACGATAAAAATCTACGAATCGAAGATTCGTGATCTTTTAGCCCAAATTCTGGCAAAGGTGCTGAAGCACCGGGCAGAATGTTAAGACGATAAAAATCTGCAAATCAGAGATTTGCGGTCAGAAGGAGACGTTTCAATTTGAAATACATTCAAGCTTTTTTCATGTCTCTTGGCATGTTTTCATACATTCCCTGTCCGTATCGCCCGTGGAATGAAAAGGCCAGGCATCTGATGCTGGTTTTTCTGCCGGTGGTAGGACTGGTGATCGGCGTCATCTGGTACGGGCTGTATCTCCTGACGGATCGGATTAATCTTCCGCTTCCGCTTCAGGCCGCCGTGCTGATGCTGTACCCATATTTCATAACCGGTTATATTCACCTTGATGGTTTTATGGACACATCGGATGCGCTGCTCTCCGGGAGGCCGCTGGATGAAAAGCTCAGAATCCTGAAGGATCCGCATACCGGAGCCTTTGCTGTGATCTCTGTCGGGATTCTGTTTCTTGTCTGTTTTGCATCCATGCTGTCTGTTACCGAACAGCTTCACTTTAAACAGGCGCTCGGAATCACCGAAGGCGATTCCATGCTTGCACTGTTTCTGATCCCGGTGATCACAAGATGCTGTTCCGCTGCTGCGGTGCTGACGGGAAAACCCCTTGCCCACAGTCAATATCGAGAAGAACCGGGAACTAAGAAGCCGGTGGCGAAAGTTACGGCTGTCAGCCTGATGGGGCTTGCCGCAATTCTTGCCGCATTCGCTGCTGGAGCCGGTTTTTATATGCAGGAAGCAACATGGTCCGTGCTTATAGTCGTTGCAGGTGCGGTTGCCGGTTATCTTTTCGCCATGGCCGGAGCAGTGCGGCAGTTGAAAGGCGTATCGGGAGATCTGGCCGGTTATGCATTGACAATAGGAGAAGCCTCGGCCGTCGTTGTGCTTGCACTTCTGATCTAAGAATGACATGCGGCAGATGTGACATCCGACCTATGACATGCGACCTATTGACATGCAACATCCTTGCAGAATGATGTAAGACGGGAGAGAGTGATGCACTTAATTTTCGGAGGATCCTATCAGGGAAAACTGGAATATGCAAAAGAACGCTACCGGCTTGATGACCGGGATATTTTTTTCTGCCGTTCGGGAGAAGAAGACTGCTCTGCAGCCAGCCGGGAGACAGAACCCCCTGCCGTGCCGGAAATCGATTTTACCAGAAAAGCAGTTTGTCGGATGGAAGAGTTTATCCTGTGCTGTGTCAGGGCCGGGATGGAGGCGAAAGCCTATCTGGAAGCAAACCGAGAGCGGTGGAAGGATACGGTTTTTATTTGCACCGATATATCATCCGGCGTGGTTCCTTGCGATAAGGAACTGAGGGCCTGGCGCGAAATGGTGGGACGGACGCTCATGTATCTGGGAAGGGAAGCGGAGGAAGTGACCCGGATTTTCTGCGGACTTCCCCAAAGGTTGAAGTAATATGGGTAAGATTCATCTGATCAGACACGGAACAACAGAAGCAAATACAGCCAAAATGTATTACGGCAGCACCGACATTCCATTGAGCAACGAAGGCGTAGATCTGATTGCCGAACTGGTTCTGGCAGGTACCTACCCGAAGGCGGACGGTGCAGCTCTTTTTACCACAGGGCTGATACGTACAGAGCAGACTTTCTTCCTGATCTACGGATGCAGGGATCACCAGGCAATGCCGGAATTGAGAGAATATCATTTCGGTGAATTCGAGATGAAAACCCACGATCAGCTTTCGGAGCTCCATGAGTATCAGGCATGGATCAACGACAAGGAAGGACTGACAGCCTGCCCGAAAGGAGAAAGCCCGAATGATTTCCGTAAGAGGATTTCCGCGGGATTTGCCAAAATATTGGAGCACCACAAAAGTGAACAAAACCGTGACAAAAGAAGTATTCTTATTTGTCACGGCGGAGTAATTTCTCTGATCATGGGAATCTGCTTCCCGAAGGAGGCGCGAGACATCTTCCAATGGCAGCCCGAGCCGGGCAGGGGATACACGATACATACAGAGGACGGAGAGCCCGTTGCTTTTGATGGAATCTGACCGGCGGCTGACGACGGAATGGAGAGTAATGATGAGAAGGATTTCAATTTTACTGTTATCCGTAGTTCTGACATTCGTCTTTTTTGGATGCGTCGGTGGGATCGATAAGGGAACGGATCTAGAAGAAGACTCCAATGAGAGTGCAAGGCGCAGGGTTAATTATGAAGAAGACGCCTATGACCTTATGGAAACAGACCGTCAGGCATTTCTAACACGTTATGAAAACATGGTTCTGGATTTTTTTGATCAGGACCACATGGATGGATTAGAAGCAGATTATTATTACATACTGAACAACGGAGTTGAGGTAGGATTCTATGATGATAGAATCGTATCGATAAACATTTTTTACGATAGGGAGAGCCTTCATCCCGTACCGGTATTAAAAGGAATCGGTGGCGAAGATAAATATAAAGACGCTGTAGACACATTGGGGGAGCAGTACTATAAAGGCGCCGAATCAGTCGGGCGCGAGGGTAAAGAAAAAGAGTATTTTGCTGCAGTGTTTTATGTCGGCAAGTACCGGTATGTGAAGATTTACTTTGACAGTGATACCGAATTTGTATCCCATATCGCCTGCTTCTATGGAGAGGCACCCGATTTCAAGGAGGCAGGAGGCATAAAAGCAGGGGACGACCTGGATCGGTTAAAGGCCGCGTACCGGGAATTATATTATGAAACTGCATATTATGATTCATCCCAGGGGGATCCGAAATATAACCGTATCTATTACACTCCAACGGAAGTGGGGGACAGAGGGGTGGAGTGTACAGTGTATTATGTCTATAATAAAAAAGTAGTCAAGATCACTTCCAATGTATATGACGTACTGGGATGGAGCAACTATGTCGACATCTTTGGGATGAAAGGGATATTGAAAGAAAACAATATGATCGGTCACAAAGGGAATATTGTTTATTTTTATGATAGTGCCGACGGCAAAGAACAGGTGCTTCTGACGATCGATAATTGTGCAACAGAGGAAATCGATGTAGATAATGACGATATCACAGAAATTATTGCATATAAAGCAGGCGAAAAAATGGCCTTAGTGATTTATGATTATGACCCTGCGACAGATACTATCTTGAAACTTGACGTCTGTGATGCTCTTGGGGCGCAATGGTCCTCATATCGAGGCAACATGTCAAATGGGAAGCAGGAATATTCCAGATGTATTGAAGCAGGATTTGATGAAGAGGACGGCTCAACACGGATCGAGGTTTATTCCGTGAAGGACAATATTCTTGCGTATCTAGGGCCGTATAGTCAGGATCTGTTTCAATGAACGAATGCGAAACGACGCATTTCATTTCGATGAAAGGGTCGTTTTTTTTTCGTAAATCCAGCCCATGATATTACGAGATGATTGTAAACCAATAATGTGATTGTGGTTGACGATTGGATCCTCTTCCATTATAATCAAATTGTATTTCATACAGCCAAGGCTTAAAGAGAGGATATCATCATGAAAAATCAAAAAACGGCCACACTTACTTTTATTGGTCTTATGACTGCAGTTACCTGTATTCTTGGGCCTCTTTCCATTGCAATCCCGATCTCACCGGTCCCGATTTCCTTCACGAACCTTGCGATCTTCTTTTCTGTCATCATCCTAGGCTGGAAAAATGGAACGATCAGTTTTCTGGTCTATCTTCTGATCGGGTTCGCAGGCGTACCTGTTTTCTCTAATTTTACGGCAGGACCTGCCAAGTTGCTGGGGCCGACCGGCGGGTATCTGATCGGATTTATATTTTTGGCTGTCATTGCCGGCTTCTTCGTAGACAGATTTCCCGCTAAGGTCCCGTTGCACATAGTGGGCATGGCACTTGGAATGATCGTAACATATATTCTCGGTTCGGGCTGGCTGGCTTATCAGGCAGGCATGAGCTTTCAGGCGGCTTTGCTTGCCGGAGTGATTCCATATATCCCCGGCGACATTGTGAAGATTATCATAGCGGTTATTCTGGGAACGACTGTGAAGAAACAGATCAAACGGGCCGGATATCTTTAGTACGGATACACAAGGGGAAAGCGATATGGATATTAGGAAACTGTCCCGGGAAATCATTAGAGGGAGAAGACTGACGCGTGAGGACGATCTGTCTTTTTTTGAGGATGCCGATTTGGAGGGGCTTTGCAAAGGAGCGGACGACATCCGGAAAGGCCTATGCGGTAATACAATCGAATTGTGTTCCATCATAAATGGGAAAAGCGGAAAGTGTACTGAAGATTGCAAATTCTGTGCACAAAGTGCTCACCATCACACAAGAATTTCGGAATACGGCCTGCTCGATTCCAGCCGGATTCTATCCGACTGTAAAAAACATGCCGGCAAAGGCGTCCACCGTTACTCGATTGTAACGGCGGGACGCGATTTGAGCAGGAAAGACTTAGAGCGCGTATGTCATACCTACAGAATACTGAAGGAAGAATGTGACATCGAATTGTGCGCATCCCATGGGCTCCTTGAGGAGGATGCATTCAGAGCACTTAAGGACAGCGGTGTTTCCATGTATCATAAAAACATTGAGACTTCAAAAAGAAATTTCCCGAATGTTTGCACCACGCACAATTACGAGGATAAAATAAACGGAATCAGGCTTGCGCGAAAAGCGGGTCTCAAAGTCTGTTCGGGCGGAATTATAGGCATGGGTGAAACCTTTGAGGACCGCGTGGATATGGCTGTCAGTCTTGCGGAGCTGGAGATCACATCTATTCCGGTCAATGTTCTGGTGCCGATTAAGGGGACCGCATATGAAAATTCAGGGGCACTGAGGGAGGACGAGATCTTGAGAACCATTGCGATGTTCCGATATCTCAATCCGACAGCCAGAATCCGGCTGGCTGCAGGCAGAATTCTTATGGAGGACTCCGGCAGGAAGGCATTCCGATCAGGAGCGAATGCGGCTATTACAGGAGAATTCCTCACCACATCCGGCAATAACATTGAGCAAGACAAAGAAATGCTGAAGCAATTGGGGTTCAAATAGCAGAAGGGCAAGCCTTGCAGTGACAGGCTTGCCTCTTTATATTTATAGCTTTAGCTGCGGTTCTGACTGACGGGAGCATAAAACTTCACGTCCATTAACCCGATTTTTCCAGAAATATCAGGAAAAATCATTGACTTTATCGCTTTAAAGTGGTAGCATTATAACGTAATAAACCGACAGAGGCGGGAGCAATAAAAATTTTAAATTTGGCATGATAAACGGAACAGAGGGTTTCCGTATTACAATAGAAAGAGGAACAAAATATGAAAAAATATGACCGGATTACGCCGGAGGGCACAAAAGACCTGTTATTTCAGGAATGCGCGGCACAGCGGAAAATCATAGAGAATCTGAGGGAAACCTTTGAGGGCAAGGGGTATCACGAGGTCATCACTCCCGGTTTGGAGTTCTATGATGTGTACTCATCCAACTCCATGTACTTTCCGCAGGAGAGCATCTATAAGCTGATTGACCATAAAGGGCGCCTCCTGGCCATGAGGCCCGATTCGACCATACCCATTGCGCGGCTCACTTCTACCAAGCTGAAGGGTCACGCGCTTCCCATCCGGCTTTATTATGCGCAGAGAGTGTACCGCCAGCAGCCTGAACTGAGAGGAAGAAGCAGCGAGATTATGCAGATGGGAATCGAGCTCGTCGGCTTGTCTTCCTTTGAATCGGATATCGAGATTCTGGCGGCGGGTATGGAGGCGATGGAATCCTGCTGTGCGGACGATTACAGGCTGGAACTCGGTCATATCGGGATCTACAAACTTTTAATGGATGATTTGAATGTCACAACCGATCAGAAGGAAACCATTCACTCCCTCATTGCTTCAAAGAATTATGCGGGTCTTTCCGATATTCTGGAAGCATTCCCGGAGAACAAGACGACGGAAATCCTGAAGGAGCTTCCAAAACTGTTCGGAGGAAAAGAAGCTCTTGATAAGGCGAGAGAGCTGTTTAACGGATACGATGAGAAGCTGCTGGATATGCTGGCCTATTTGGAGAGGATTTTCCAGGGTTTGATGGATATGAAACTGGATAAGGTGATGATCGATTTCGGCTTGGTTCACCAGGCTGAATACTACAGTTCTTTGATCTTTCGCGGATATATCTCTTCCGCGGGGGAGCCGGTGCTTTCAGGCGGCCGGTATGATGAACTTTTCAAGGATTTCGGAGAGAATTTGCCGGCAACCGGCTTCGGAATCAACGTGGATCAGCTAGCGTCGCGCTTGCTGAAAGAAAACGAAACGGCCATGATAGAAGGTATCAGCCAGGCCTGCGGCCAGGAAAACTGGAATTCACCAATCAGGAGCGAAGCCGGATCGGCAGGAAGCAGCCAAAACAGCATCCGGATTGCCCTGACAAAAGGAAGACTGGAAAAGAGTATCGTGGATCTCTTTGACGAAATGGGGTATGATACGGGCAACCTGAAGGATAAGGGCAGAAAGCTGCTTCTTTCCATCCCGGACAAGAACATGGACGTGGTGCTTGCCAAAGCGGCCGATGTGATCACCTATGTGGAGCACGGAGTCTGTGACGTGGGTGTTGTTGGGAAAGATACCATCGTTGAGAGCGGCGGTACCTTCTATGAAGTGCTGGATCTGGGCTTCGGAAAATGCAGGTTTGCCCTGGCCGTTCCGAGGGGGTGCGACTTTTACAGCGGATATCGGACAAAACGAATCGCCACCAAATACCCTAAGGTAGCAAGGTCATATTTTGAATCCAAGGGTATGGACGTGGAAGTGATCAAAATTGAAGGCTCGGTGGAACTTGCACCGCTGCTTTCCTTGGCAGACGGCATCGTGGACATCGTGGAGACAGGAACCACACTTAAGGAAAACGGCCTGGAGGTTATCGAAGAAATTCGCAACGTTTCGGCCCGGCTGATTGTGAATGTTGCAAGCATGAAGCTGAAAAAAAAGGAAATCGACGGGCTGATTTTCGATATACAGGAGAAGTTGAGGAAATAAAATGAAGATCATTTATACAGACAATGAGGCGGAATTCCGGTTTTTCGGAGAAATGAAAAAAAGGACGGGAGAAATCAATCTCTCTGTCAATGATGCAGTTCTTTCCATCATCAATGAAGTGCGGGAAAACGGAGATGATGCCATCAGGAATATGGGCATGAAATTTGATGGGGCCTGTCCCGCTGTCTTTGAGGTCCCGAAGAAAGAGATGGAGCTTGCATGGGAAAGTACGGAAGAGGGATTGAAAAAAGCCCTGATCCGTGCAAAGGAAAACATCACCGTCTATCATGAGAAACAGGTGAAGCAGGGATATGAAATTAAAAAGGATAACGGAATTATTCTTGGGCAGATCGCCAGAGGACTTTCCAGAGTGGGAATCTATGTTCCCGGCGGAACAGCAGCCTATCCGTCCACTGTTCTGATGAACGCGATACCGGCAAAGCTGGCCGGCGTGGAGGAAATCATCATGGTCACCCCCCCGGTCATTGATAGAAAGCCCGAAGGAGAAACGGTCTGCAGAGCAAACCCCGACATCCTTGCTGCGGCATATCTGGCAGGAGTCGACAGGGTGTTTCTTGCGGGAGGCGCCCAGGCGGTAGCTGCCCTTACCTTCGGAACAGAAAGCTTTCCAGTGGTGGACAAAATCGTCGGGCCGGGAAATATCTATGTTGCAACAGCAAAAAAACTTCTCTTTGGGCAGGTGGATATCGATATGATCGCGGGGCCCAGTGAAATTCTTGTTCTTGCAGACGAGACAGCAGATCCGAAGTATATTGCTGCAGATCTCATGAGCCAGGCGGAGCATGATCCTATGTCATCGGCATTGCTTCTTACCACCAGCGAAAGAATCGCAGAGAATACTCTGAAGGAGATTGAACGTCAGATCGGAAGCTTGAACAGGGAAGAGACCATCAGAAAATCTCTGAAGGGTTTTGGGGCGGCCATTGTCTGTAAAACGGAAGAAGAAATGCTTTGGCTGGCAGATATGATCGCGCCGGAGCACCTGGAGTTGATGGTAAGTGAACCGATGAGGCTGCTTCCCCGGATTAAAAATGCCGGTTCTGTATTCTGCGGCGCATATGCTCCGGAACCGCTGGGAGATTATCTGTCGGGAACCAACCATGTGCTTCCCACCTCCGGAACCGCAAGGTTTTCTTCGCCGCTGGGTGTCGACAGCTTCATAAAGAAAATGAGCTACACCTATTATACAAGAGAAGCTCTGGAAAAGGAAAAAGATGATATCATCACCATCGCAGAGAAGGAGGGGCTGGACGCCCATGCCAATTCCGTCAAGGTCAGGTTTGAATGAGATTGATTGAGAGGTGGAACAAATGGCCTATGAATTAAATGATAAAGTGAAAAATCTGGTACCTTATGATGCGGTAGCAGGAGATTACAAAATCCGACTGGATGCCAATGAGAGCTTTATTGATCCGGGGGAAACACTGGGAAAGCTGTTTCATGACGCCATCTCCGGTGTGAAGTTCAATCGGTATCCGGATCCCATGGCCTCAGAGCTGTGCAGGAAATTCAGCCGGTACTACGGGGTGAATCCGTCCTGTGTCGTTGCGGGCAACGGATCAGACGAGCTGATCACAGTGATTATGGGTGCTTTTTTAAGACCTGGTGACAAGGTGCTCACCTTCTCGCCGGAATTCTCCATGTATCAGTTTTATGGGGAAATTTATGAAAAGACAAATGTCATAATAAAGAAGCAGGATGATCTCATCCTGACTGCGGGAGACGTCCTGGACGCTGTTTACGAATGCAGCCCGGCGGCTATTATCCTGTCCAATCCCTGCAGCCCCACTTCTTTGGTTATGGGTCGGGAGGATGTTCTTCACATTATAGAAAATACCGAGGCTCTGGTCGTCATCGATGAAGCGTATATGGATTTTTCCGATCAATCGGTAATGAAAGTTGCGGAAAAATATGATAATCTGATTGTATTAAAGACATGTTCCAAGGCCTGGGGCATGGCTGCGATCCGCCTGGGATTTGCCGTTTCGTCAAAAAAGATCATCCGGGCACTTCATTGTGTCAGATCGCCTTATAACGTCAATGCGCTGACCCAGGCGGCCGGATGCGTGATTTTTTCCAATCCGGACTATATGAAAAACGCCGTTGAGGAGATAAAAAAGTCCCGGGACTATCTGTATCAGGGGCTGCTGACGTTCGAAGGAAAAAAAGGAGTGGTACGGGTTGTGAAGCCGGATACGAATTTTGTTTTCCTTGACCTTTCGGATGCGGAATTTGTTTTCGAGGAGCTCAAAAAACGATCCATCATCGTTCGCAGGCTGGGGTCATATCTTAGAATCACCGCAGGAACGAGAAAAGAGAATGATGCGCTGATCCAGGCTCTTTCCGAAATTATACAGGAGGTATCGCCATGAGAGTGGGAACCCTAAAAAGAGAAACCAGTGAAACAAAAATCGAACTGACCCTAAACATCGACGGCTGCGGCAAAAACCAGATCAACACAGGGATCGGATTTTTTGACCACATGCTGACAGCCTTTTCCGTACACAGCGGTTTTGATCTTACCCTTACCTGCCTGGGAGATCTGGGAGTAGACTGTCATCATACCGTTGAGGATATCGGTATTACTTTGGGAAAGGCGTTTGCGGATGCGGTTTCCGACAAAACCGGCATTGTCCGTTACGGGAATTTCACGATTCCCATGGATGAAGCGCTTGCCTCTTGTACCGCAGACATCAGCGGCCGGCCGTATCTGGTATTTCATGCAGAGTTTGGCGACTACCGCCTGGGGGATATGGATTCGGCTATGGTGGAGGAATTCTTCAGGGCGTTTGCCATGAACGCCATGGTTACGCTCCACATCAATCTGCTGTATGGAAAGAACGATCACCATAAGGCTGAAGCCATATTCAAGGCCTTCGCCCATGCTTTAAAGGCTGCTGTTACAATAAGAGGAAACGAGATTTTGTCCTCCAAGGGCAGCCTGTAGGGAGAAAAGGTGTTTTTCGGAAATCGCCTCCGTTCAGGGGCTCGTAAGTTTGAGAGGAAACATGAAGAATGATAGGAATCATAGATTACGGAGCGGGAAATCTGTTCAGCCTGAAAAATGCACTTGACTATCTGGGCTTGAAGAATACGATCACTTCGTCCGCTCAGGATATCAGGGATGCAGACCGGCTGATCCTGCCCGGTGTAGGGGCCTTTCCCGATGCCATGAAGATGCTCGTACAATCCGGGTTAACGGACACCATTGTGGAAGAGGCTGAAAAAAAACCTCTGCTGGGGATCTGCCTTGGAATGCAGATGCTGTTTGATTACGGCTATGAATTTGAAGAGGTCAGGGGACTTTCCCTTATTCCGGGAGAAGTCCGCCGGATTAAGGCACCCGGTTTGAAGATTCCTCATATGGGATGGAGCGACGTGAAATTCGAAAATGGATGCGCCCTGTCCGAAGGAATCCGGGAAGGATGTATGTTCTACTATGTACACTCCTATAGGGCAGTAACAGAGAAGCAGTATGTATCTTTATACAGCGAGTACGGGGAGTACGTTCCGGGCCTGGTCTTCAAGGGTGATGTTTACGGAACACAGTTCCACCCCGAAAAGAGCGGAGAAATCGGTCTGAGGCTGCTGCGGAATTTCGCAAAACTGTAGAAATTCGGCAGAATTGCAGACACTTAGGAAATTCAATTTGAAGTACAGGGAGGACGTTAAATGGTAATTCTACCTGCCATTGACATAAAAGACGGACAGTGTGTCAGACTCACCAAGGGTGATTTTGAGACTGTGGAACGGGTAGCGGAGGATGCGCTGGAAACCGCTCTGGCTTTTCAAAAGGCCGGCGCGGAGTGGATCCATATGGTGGATCTGGACGGTGCAAAGGAAGGGAGCCTGAAAAACAGTGAGGTATTCCTGCAGGTTGTGCAGAATACCGGCCTTAAGGTTGAACTTGGGGGAGGCATCCGGACCATGGAAAGCATCAATTATTATGCGGAGCAGGGTATCGCCCGCATGATTATCGGATCCGCCGCCATATCCAAACCGGAGCTGGTCGAGGCTGCCGTGGCAAAGTACGGTGACCGGATCGCTGTGGGGATCGATGCGAGAAACGGAATGGTATCGGCGGACGGCTGGCTGACGGACAGCAGTGTCTCCTATCTGGACCTGGCAAAAAAGGTGGAGGCTGCCGGTGTACAAACTATCATTTTTACGGACATTTCCAGGGACGGAACCTTATCGGGACCCAACCTGGAGCAGCTCTCCCGGATTAATGAGGCCGTGGGATGTGATGTCATCGCCAGCGGAGGAATTCATACCATGAAGGATATCATCGCTTTGAAGGAAATGGGATTGTACGGAGCAATCTGCGGAAAGTCGATCTATAAAGGAACTCTCTCTCTGGAGGAAGCGATAGCATATTGCAGTAAATAGCATTCGCCGACAAATATGCTTCAAATATTTGGACGGGTAAGGAGGGACTATGCTGGCGAAAAGAATCATCCCCTGTCTTGACGTACAGGACGGAAAGGTTGTTAAAGGGATCAATTTTGTAGGGATCAAAGAAGTGGGCGATCCGGTGGAATGCGCCATTGAATATGACAAACAGGGAGCGGATGAAATTGTTTTTCTCGATATCACGGCAACCCATGAGAGAAGAGGCACCATGCTGGATGTGGTGAGAAGGACGGCCCGGAATGTGTTCGTGCCGCTGACTGTGGGCGGAGGTATCCGTTCAGCCGATGATTTCAGAGATCTGCTCCTTGCCGGTGCGGATAAAGTATCGGTGAATTCAGCAGCAATCCGGAATCCGGCCATCATTTCAGAGGCGGCTTCCCGGTTTGGAAATCAGTGTGTGGTTGTCGCCATCGACGGAAAGAAGACCGAAGCGGGTCAATACCATGTTTTTGTCAATGGCGGCAGGATCGATACCGGCATTGATGCGGTGGAATGGGCTATGGAGGCGGAGCGTCTGGGGGCCGGAGAAATCCTGCTGACCTCGATGGATGCCGACGGAACGAAACAGGGATTCGACATCGATATGCTCAATGCTGTCTGCGGTGTGGTGAATATTCCAGTGATCGCTTCGGGAGGCTGCGGCCGGCTTTCCCATTTTACGGAGATGTTTCAAAAGACGGCCGCCGATGCAGCCCTGGCTGCCTCAATTTTTCATTACGGAGAGCTGACGGTGGGTCAAGTAAAAGCTGAGCTGAAAAACAACGGACTGCCGGTGCGGCTGCTTTAGGCAGGGTTTCGGAACCGTTAGCCCGATATAAAACGGTTCGGCAAAATCAATCTGAGAATGGAGAGGAAAAACTCATGGATTTAACGAAATATTTCTCGAAGACGACTTTGATTCCTGCCGTGATCCAGGACCGGAATTCGAAAAAGGTGCTGATGCTGGCCTATATGAATGAAGAAAGTCTGAAAAAGACCATCGAAACGGGCTACACATGGTTTTACAGCCGTTCTAGAAACGAACTCTGGAACAAGGGAGCAACCTCCGGTCATGTCCAAAAAGTGATCAGCATTACAGGAGACTGCGACGACGACACGCTCCTGATCGAAGTGGAGCAAACCGGGCCGGCCTGTCATACAGGGAATGAGACCTGTTTTTATCAGGAATCGGGAATCGCAGAATTCCGTACGAAGGAAGAAAAAGAACAGCTGGAGCAGGAAAGGGAGGCAGCCGAAAGGGACGCAGCCCTGAAGGAGTTATACCATGTGGTCCTGGAGCGGCGGAAGACCTTTTCCGAGAATTCCTATACCTGCTACCTCTTCCAGAAGGGTCTGGATAAGATCCTGAAAAAATGCGGAGAAGAGTGCAGCGAAGCCATCATTGCCGCAAAAAATGTCGCCGCTGCCGCCGATGACATGAAGGATGCCGCACTGACCGAGCTGAAAAATGAGATCTGTGATCTCTTGTATCATCTGACGGTTCTGATGGTTAACGAAGGGATCATGCTGGACGAGATCAGCGAAATCCTGAAGCAGAGAAGCCTGAAGATCGGGAATCTGAAAACATTTCACGATTCCGACCACAGCAGCTGAAGAAACAGAAAGGTAGTGATCTGCTTCAATGGAAACCGGGAAAAGTAAAATTGTTCTGACGGAAGAAAAGGAAACCCTGCTCATTCCGCTATACGGTAAAGCACAGGAAAATAAAAAAGAAAAGCCGATTCTGGCCGACAAAAAGGCAGCGGAAATTATCAACGAAATTGACTACGATTTTAGTTCGCTGCAGATTGCCGAAAAGACCAGTATTATGATGTGTCTGAGGGCAAAGCTGATAGATGGGTTTGCCAGGGATTTACTCTCTGGGACAAGCCGGTCAGTGGCTTTGCATCTGGGCTGCGGACTTGACAACCGGTACGGGAGGATTGGAGACAGTGAAGTTGAGTGGTTTGATGTAGACTTTTCGGAAGTCATCGAGATCCGGAAGAATTTCTATGAAGAGACGGATCGTTACCATATGATTGCATCTTCCGTCGCAGACCCGGATTGGATGGAACGGATTCCTCACGATAAAATGCAATATGTCGTTATTGCAGAAGGATTGCTCATGTATCTTAAGGAAAGTGAAATCAGAACGCTGATCGGCCGCCTTCGGGAACGGATCGGAGGTTTCGTTTTTATCTTTGACGCATTCAGTATGCTGACCGTTGAAAAATCAAATAATCATCCTTCCTTGAAGAAAACCGGCGCAAGAATATACTGGGGTCTTGATGATCCTCAGGAATTAACCCGTTGGGGTCTGGGGATTCAATTTTTAGAGGAACAGTACTTTACGGAAAACGAGGAAATCGAAAATATGGATTTTGGTTTCAGAGTGATGTTTAAAATTGCCAATTATATTCCGGCGGCAAAAAAAGCCCACAGAATATTAGTTTATCTGATCAACTGATATCAGCCGCAGACTGTCTGCATGCGGCCTGAATGAATATATGCCATTCAGGCCCCGAATACAAATTTCTCGATGGCTTTTGCCACTCCGTTCTCATTGTTGCTTGCGGTCACATAGTCCGCCGCCGCCTTCAATTCCTCTACCCCGTTTTCCACTGTGATCCCCAGACCTGCATATTGCAGCATGTCCATGTCATTGTAATTGTCACCGAAGCAGATGATTTCAGATGGGTTGATATCGTTTTCTTTTGCATAACGCTCAATGGCAGAAGCCTTGCTGACCTGATCTGCACAGATATCAAAGGTATTGTGCCAGGATACGGTTACAGAGGCGCCTGCTATTCCGCAGAGGCTCTCATACAGATCTTTTCTGGCCTCCTCTCCTTCGCAACGGGCCAGGACTTTATATATAGTATCCTTTCCGATCAATGCCGCGGGATCGATTTCCACCATTGGGAATCGGTCCTCCTCGGGCTGTTCTTTATTGAAAGCATAAAATGCATTTAAATACTCTGCGAATTTCCTGGTGTAGAAGCTTTCTTCCCCGTAGCAGTGGAAATAGTAGCCTTTATCTGTCAACAGACGAAATATTTCTTCCAGAGTTTCATTCTGAAGCGGCTTCCCATAAAGCAGCTTTCCCTGGGCTTCTTTAATCAGAGCGCCGTTACAAGCCAGAATCGGCGTGTTTAGATTCAATTCCTTGGCATATTGTCTGGCGCCGCCGAAAATTCTTCCGGTTGCCAGCATAAAGTCGATCCCGTGCTCGGAAACTTTATGGATAACCGCCTTCGTGTAATCTGAGAGCGTATGGTCATCTTTCAGTAATGTTCCATCCAGGTCGCTTACGATAAGTCGATACATGTTGCCTCCCTTTGCTTCATTTCGTGTAATTTTGCTGTCTGTCAGCTTTTTACTGTGCGGATGCTGATTTCACCTGAATTCAATGTACCCAGGGAACCATCCCGGTATCTGACGATGAGTCCTCCGTCGCTGTCGATATCGACAGCCTTAGCCTGAATGCCATCTGCCGGATTTCGTTCTTTCTCCTGTCCGGCTACTGGAAGGATAAGGATTTCTTTTCCCAATACGAAGGACCGGGCCTTATAATCCGCAATGAATTCTTTTGACTCCATAACCTCATAGATGTCCATAACCTGATTGATCACTTCCGCGATCAGCCGGTTCCGGGACATCTTTTTTCCAGATCGTATTCCGCCGGATCCGCCTGATGAGGCGGATTCTTTTTCAAACAGAGATCCCGCAATACCGGCAAGATCTTCAGGGAATACCGTGCTGTAATTGATTCCGATTCCGCAAACGATGGTTTCGATACTCCCGCTTTCGAAATCGGTAACTGCCTCTGTCAGGATTCCGCAGATCTTTTTTTCTTCGATATAAAGATCATTTACCCATTTGATTCGGCATGTTTTTCCGGTTACTTCCTCAATAGCCCTGCAGACCGCTACGGAAGCGGCGGTAGTGATCAGAACTGATTTTCCCGAATCAAGGCGGGGCCTGAGAATGAAACTCATATAAATCCCGCCGCCGGGGGGAGAATAGAAGCTGCGGCCCATCCGGCCCCTTCCCCTGGTCTGCTCCTCAGCAATTATGACGGTACCGAAGGGGGCGCCGTCCAGCGCCATTTTCTTCGCTGTCAGATTGGTCGATTCCACCGTTTTGAATACATGAATCCTATTCTCTGCAGAGAGCTCCTTTACATGAGTCAGGATTCCTTCCGCAGAAAGTATATCGCTGTCCTGTAACAGGCAGTATCCTTTATTGGGAACAGCGCCGATTTGATGTCCTTCCTTGCGGAGCTCCCGGATTGCCTTCCATACGGCGGCTCGTGATATGTTCAGACGGCCGGCAAGCTCTTCGCCGGAAACCGTCGCTCCTTTCTTTTCCTCCAATGCTTTCAGTACTTTTCCTCTTGTGGACATGAATTCACTTCCCTGCAAATTTTTACGCATCAATTCTTATCTGCGCGCTGCTGTAAGTCCGGACGCGGTTTTGATTTTTTTCCGCTATAAAAGATCATCTGCTATAAAAAGATTATAAGTTGGTTTTTTTCATTGTGTCAACCTTTAAAATTTCGTTGCCTGATTCCATCGGGACGGGATATAATAAAACGGGATATCATCAAAAGGGGGTAATTATCATGAATCAGCATCCAGTAAAAACCAACAAGCCAAGAACCGTTTTGCCGTGTCTCCTGATGGTTCTGCTGCTTCTTGCAACCCTGACCGGTTGCGCGGATGACCCAAAACCGATAAGCACCAGTTTTGCAGTAGAAGGACAATCAATCAAAGAGAGTGCGGACTATCTGGAAATTAACGTGAGTTTTCCGTTCCTGTCCGGATTTGATGCGGCGGAAGAAATCAACAGAGAGATTGAGGAAAGCATAGCTGCAGCGAGAGCCGAGGTAGAGGACGCCGCATCCTACATGGAAGCCGATGAGTCCAAATTGAAAGCTGGTTTGCATTCAAACTACCTTTATACAAAAAACGGTGACATTGTATCGCTCTGGATGATGTTTGACAACTATACGGGCGGCGCTCACGGACTTTACTGGATAGAGCCCTACACCTTCAACCTTGCAACCGGTGAGCGGTACGAGTTCTCCGATCTGTTTCTGGAGGGAAAGGCCTCGGCCCTTCTGGTTTCCGATATGATTACAGAAAAAATTAAGGAGAACCCTGAGCTGTATTTTGAGAGTGCTGTGGAGACTATCGGAAATTATGAGACGGAATTCCAGTATTATATCAACGGAAATCAGATCTCGGTATTTTTCCCGCTCTATGACATTACAGCCTATGCGGGAGGAATCCAGTTTTTTGACTTTGATGCGGAGGAGTTGAAGAGTATTCTGAAACCGGAGATTTATGAGGCGATCAAGGATGCAGCTCCTATAAGTGCGGAAGGGACGATTTCCGAGCATTGACCGATTATGCTGATTGAGCGTGCATTCCGGCAGAAAAAAAATATTCCTGAAATTGTACAAAATGAAATATTCCCGAAATATTATTGTACTCCTAGTTTTCCTATTGTATCATATGGATATAATGGTTGTATAAAAAAATTAACGGCGGTGAGAAAAATGAAAATTTCAACAAAGGGCCGGTATGCTTTGCGCTTGATGCTTGATCTGGCAATCAACAATACCGGTGAGTATATATCGATTAAAAGCATTGCTGCGAGACAGGACATTTCAGAAAAATATCTGGAACAGATCATTACCCAGCTTAATCGGGCAGGCTATGTCCGCAGCGTGAGAGGAGCACAGGGAGGGTATATGCTGGCAAAGGCTCCTTCGGAATACACGGTGGGTATGATCCTTCGGCTTATGGAGGGCAGCCTTGCACCGGTCAGCTGTGCTGAGGAAGAATCCTGTGACAGAATCTCAGGCTGTGTTACGCAGGAAGTCTGGCATAAGATCCAAAAAGCAGTGGAGGATGTTGTCGATCATATCACCCTTGCAGACCTGGTAACCCGCTATCAGGAAAAAACGGAACCGATCTATATCATCTGATTTATTGCCGTGAAAGAAATGAAGCACCCCAGAGTTATAAACTCGCGGGGTGTTTTTTATGCGAAGACAAAATAGGAAAAGAAAGTGCAAAAGAGGGAAGAATGCTAGAATGGACAGGAAGCATAAAAACACCAGAATCATAAAAAACTATTGACAACGATACGAAATGAATATATTATTGGTATAATTTATTTCATATTAAATATATAGGAATACTTTAAATAAAACAAAAAGGAGAATGCGTTATGACAGAGAAACAAAAAAGAAAGCTGAGATTTGAAACACTGCAGCTTCATGCCGGCCAGGAAAACCCTGATCCCGCAACAGGTGCCCGGGCAGTGCCGATTTATCAGACCACCTCATATGTGTTTGAAAATTCCGCCCAGGCAGCCGCAAGGTTCGGACTTGCAGAAGGCGGGAATATCTATACGAGAATTATGAATCCGACCTCCGATGTTTTTGAGCAGCGTATTTCGGCTCTCGAAGGGGGCATCGGTGCGCTGGCGGTTTCATCGGGAGCGGCGGCCATAACCTATGCGATTCAGAATATTGCCCATTCGGGAGACCATATCGTGTCCGCGAAAACCATCTACGGTGGAACATATAACCTTCTTGCCAACACGCTGAAGGATTTCGGCATCACCGCAACCTTTGCAGATCCGTTGGAAGAAAACAGCTTTGAAAAAGCGATCCGCGGGAACACAAAGCTCATCTTTATCGAAAGCCTGGGAAATCCCAACTCAAATGTCATCGATATTGAAAAGGTGGCTGCAGTCGCCCACAATGCGGCAATTCCGCTCATTGTGGACAATACCTTTGCGACTCCATATCTGCTTCGGCCCATAGAATACGGCGCCGATATCATTGTTCATTCCGCAACAAAGTTCATCGGCGGACATGGCACCTCCATCGGCGGTGTTATCGTGGATTCGGGCAAGTTTGACTGGGCGGCATCAGGAAAGTTTCCATATCTGACTGAACCGGATCCAAGCTATCACGGAGTCAAATTCACGGAAGCGGCGGGAGCGGCAGCCTATATCATCAAGGCAAGAGTCACTCTTCTCAGGGACACCGGTGCGTCACTCAGCCCGTTTAACTCCTTCCAGTTCCTTCAAGGGCTGGAAACCTTGTCTCTCAGAGTGGAGCGTCATGTTTCCAATACATTAAAGACGATTGAGTTTTTAAACGGTCATGAAAAGGTGGAACGTGTCAATCATCCGTCCTTGGCAGCCGGAGAGGAGAAAGCCGTTTATGAACGGTATTTCCCCAATGGTGGCGGATCTATCTTTACTTTTGAAATCAAAGGTGGAGCAGAGGAAGCAAAAGCATTTATCGATCGTCTTCAGATTTTTTCACTTTTGGCAAATGTAGCTGACGTGAAGTCTTTGGTGATCCATCCTGCAAGCACCACTCATTCCCAGATGAGCGAAGCTGAACGAAAGGACGCCGGGATCAGGCCGAACACGATTCGTCTGTCTATAGGAACAGAACACATTGACGACCTGATCGAAGATCTGGATCAGGCCTTCAACGCATAAACGCTGGGAATTGCTGCCGAAGAAAAAACCAGTTTCAAAACTCAAAAGCGAAGTGTAAAGGGGTTGTCTCAGTTTGACAGCCCCGTTTTTCGTGCAGGTCAGTTGGGGTCAAATTTTTAGGTCAATTAAAGCGGTAAATAAACCCGCTGGTCAAGTAATCTGCTATTTCAAGTACGTAGTCTTCCAGATTCTCATAAATTTTGATAGCCTCCTCCTGATTCCCTGAAAGAATATTCACGGTTTCCAGTAATGTCTGTCGATAGTAGTCATAAAGAAGGCTCCTCATGTTTACTTCGTTCCAATAAGGATTGATCTCTGCCAGATAGGCAGCCATAGCATCAACATTTTCATAAAGACTTCTCGTTGCCTGATTTGCCGTTTCGTTATCTCCTGATTTTATTGCATCTGCGATTTCGTTCAGGAAAGAAGCCTGAACGGTGAAATAATACTCCATCCGGTTGGAGGCTTTCACACCGATAAAGCTTTCAAAAACATTTCCAAAATCGGTCGTAACATTGTACAGGCGATTTTCAATCAACTGCAGATCTCCAAAATTTGAGGCAAGACTGACAAGATATTCCCTTCTCCACATGGCAAGCTGACTCCAGAGCCTTCTCAGCCTGTTGCTCAAGCTGATCTGCCCGTAAGGAACACATTCCCGGTAACGATTCATACTGCCCATTGGTATAACTCCTTTCGTTTCGGTTTTTAATATAATATGTGTGCCGGACCTGATCGGTTATCTCACATTTTTTGAATTTATTTTTTGTCCAATATATTTTTTCACATTGACAAAAACGACCGGGCAGAATATAATAAACCAGTAAATTACTAATTTACTAAATACAAAGCGTCTGCTGAGAACAAAAAACGAAACAAAAGGGAGTGAGAATACAATGTGCACCATAATATCCAAGGATCAATTCATCGGAAAAAACCTGGACAGTATCGTCGATTCTGGGATGATGTTCACAAATAAAAGAGGGCTGATCAAGAAGGCGGCGGTTTTTCCGCCGGATCGCCCGTTGGAATGGGTTTCTTATTACGGCAGCATCACCTTTTGCCTGTCCGGGAAAGAAATGCCCGCCTGCGGAATCAACGAAGCAGGACTCGTGGTGGAACAGGCTACTTTGCCTGCCGCTGTTTATCCCTGTCAGGAGGGGAAACCGGCTGCGGGAATTCTTGAAGCAACGCAGTTCCTGCTGGATACCTGCCGCAGTGTGGAGCAGGCACTGGCTGCACTGGATTCCATAGCTATTACGGAATCCTCATGGCCGGTGCATTTCATGCTGTTTGATGCCGGAGGCACGATGGCGGCAGTGGAATATCTTCAGGGGGAGAAACACATTCATGAGGGAACCACCGAAAAGGCAAGGCGGATGGACAACTGCGAATACCGGCACAGTGAGGTTCCGTTGGACTGCAGGTCTGTGGATGACATGTTTTCCGCTCTGGAAGAAACAAGAAGGCCTGACACCGTTTGGAGCCACGTTTACGACCTGAATAAAAGGACTCTGCATCTGAAGCGGGCGGGAAAGGAAGAGATGTTTCTCGTGGAGACGGATCGTCTTGACTTATCGCCGCGCAGTACAGAACTGATGCTGAACCTCAAAGAAGGAGATGACTGTCTGGAGCCCTTCTGCACATTGAGGAACAGGCATCTGATCAGCGAATTTTTTAATCACCCGGTTATTCGCCAAATCATGCAGCTGCCCGATCCGGAGGCAATGATCGATTTTATCGCTGAGCTTCCAAAAAATTATGACAGAGTTAATAAAATTATGCTAAGATTTTTAGATGGAGAGCGAATCAGCCAGATTCCGGTAAAAGCAAGCCATAAAAAATATGTTCTGATGTATCTGGCCTCCAGATTCGAGACAGGAAAAGACTATACGGAAGCCCAGGTGAATGCCCTTATTGATCGATGGCACACCTTCGGTGACTACTTTATCTTGCGAAGAGAATTGGCCGATTGCGGCCTCCTGAAGAGGCTGCCCAACGGCTCTAAGTATTGGAGGGAAATAGTATGATGAAAATACCGACAACATTGAAACACAAACCCGTTATCGTAGGTGAAGAATACGGGAATATTGACGGCCGGTATGCCTATAAGACGGACGTTCAGGGACTTTCCCTGGGCCTTGCCCAGTGGAACGACAGGGGAAAGCTGGATATTTCCGCAAAGATATGGCGGTACACGGGAGAAAAATGGTCAAGACAATCGGAGGAAATGCCCCTTCATCGCGCACTGGACCTGGCGATCTTTGTCTGCGAGGCCGAAAAATATTTCAGAGAAGCTTACCGTTATGAAAAATTGTATGATCCGGAGAAACCTGTGATCGACCGCGTCGGCCTTCAGGGGGACGCCATGACGGTCAGAGTTTGTACGGAAAACGAAATGATCGACGAGGATATCAAGACAGTCAGACAGGCGCTGTCTGATGACAGTGAGCTCCTGGGGGAGCGGTTTGCCATGCTTTCACGTCTTCTGAAGGAGCTCGGATATTAGAAGAGAGGAATGAAAATTCGATGACGATAGAAAAGGAAAAGAAGAGAGAAATCATTAACGAATATAAACAGAGAAAAACGACTGGAGGAGTCTACAAGGTCACCAATACGGCCAACGGAAGATATTTGATCAAGGCGGAGGTGGATCTTCAATCCTTCCGGAATCGGTTCAACTTCAACCAAAGGATGAAAGGATGTCTGCATCCGAAAATGCAGAAGGACCATAGGGAGTTTGGTGCGGAAGTATTTGAGCTGGAAATTCTGGAGGAGGTGGAAAAGAAAGAAGACGAGAGCATCATGGGATTCCGGGACAGGTTGAAGAGGCTGGAAGAGTCATGGGCCGGACGGTTTGACGCGGAAAAGGCATACTAAAGTACTTGACTTTCCCCTGCGGGGGATAGTTTATACTGGGTTTCAAGAGGTGAGAGAATGTATAAGATCAGTGACTTTTCAAAGATTACGAACCTTTCGGTCAAAGCGCTGCGCTATTACGATGAAGAACAGATTCTTGCTCCTTCCAGGCGGGATCAGGAGACCGGATACCGGTACTACAGCGGAGAGGACTTTCAGAAAGCGCAGCTTATCACTTTGCTGCGATCGCTGGACTTTACCATATCAGAAATCAAGGAGGTGCTGTCAAACAGCAGTGATACAGCTGATCTGTCCTGCTATCTGGAAGAAAAGAGGAGAATGATCGAGGCAAGGGTCCGGGGGGAAAAAGAACTGATCAAAAAAATAAACCTCTATATCAAACCGAAAGACAGGGAGGAGATCAGTATGAATTATCAGATTGAGAAAAAGGAGATTGAACCGGTTGTCGTGGCATCGATCCGCTATAAAGGGAAATACAGCGATGTGGGGAAATATATCGGTATGCTTTACAAAGCAGTCAGGGGCAATGCGGCGGGACCGCCGATCCAGCTGTACCACGACGCGGATTATGTGGAGGAGGAAGCGGATCTGGAGCTTTGCGTCCCGACAGGGAAAATCATCAGCCATCCCGGCGTCGCAGGAAAGAAGCTGCCGGCAGTCAAGGCTATCTGTACGACCCATGTGGGCAGTTATGAGAAGCTCCATTTGGCATACAAGGCGCTCGTCGACTATGCAAACGAGCATCAGCTGAACTGCAGCACCCCGTCAAGAGAGATTTACGTGAAAGGACCCGGTATGATTTTTAAAGGGAATGAAGACCGTTATGTTACTGAGATCATCATTCCATATGAGGAGGTGCGCACTGATGGGGCAGGTAAAACTGGACTATAAAAAAACAGAAAAGCAACTGTACCAGCCCGGCCCGAAACCTTCCCTGGTCCGGGTTCCGGCTATGAACTTTATCATGGTGGACGGAAAAGGCGACCCCAATACTAAAGGAGGAGAGTACCAGCAGGCCGTCGAACTGCTATATGCTCTGTCTTATGCAATAAAAATGGGATATAAGAGAGGCAGCCGGCCGGCAGGCTATTCCGATTATGTCGTTCCGCCCCTGGAGGGCTTGTGGTGGCTTGCGGAAGGAACTTCCCCGGGATCTGATTTTTCTTGTAAGGAGAAATATTACTGGACTTCTATGATTCGCCAGCCCGATTTTGTATCAGAGGACGATTTTAACCGGGCCTGCGGTGAGGTTCCATTGAAAAAGCCGGATCTGGATACTGCCAAGGCAAGATTTGAAACCTTTGAAGAGGGGATTTGCGTGCAGATCATGCATTTCGGCCCCTATGAAACGGAGCCGGAAACCATATTGAAACTGGATTCCTTCATTGAAGCAAAGGGCTACAGAAATGCGATCGGAACAGCTGGGCCAGGCGGCAGGGTGAGGCGTCATCACGAGATTTATCTTGGTGACCCGAGAAAAACAGAGCCTTCAAAGATGAAAACAGTGCTGAGACACCCGGTAAAATAATAGGCCGGACAGGCAGAGCGGTATTCGTTCTGCCGATTTTTTTTGTTCACTGTCCTCCTTAAAAGTGGAAGGAATTTTGTTTTAAGCTGCGTTTCTTTTCGTTTGTAATAAAGTAAATAGGTGATATAATAAAGGCAATGAAAAAGGGTAAGGCCAAAAGCGGACAGGATCTGCCGGAAGCCGAAGTAGCAAGGGGAAAGGCGCGGAAATGGAAAAGGAAATTTTTAAATTTGCCATGAAAGAGGCTCCCATTGGTTATTCATATCAAAAAGTTATCTTCGATCAGAACGGAGAGCCCTGCGACTACGAGTTTGTCGATGTGAACGCTGCCTTTGCAGGACATTTCTGCATGGCGGAAGAGGAACTGATCGGCAGACGTTTTTCCGTGGCATTCCCTCAGTTATACAAGAATAAGCCGGAGTGGCTTCAACTGGCAGGCGAAATCGCCATAAAAGGCGGACAGAAGGATTTTGAACACTATTCCGATATTTTTAATCAATGGGTTCGCATAAAAATCCTGTCTCCGGATAAAAATTACTTTATCCTATATCTTCTTGATATCCAGAAAGACGACCAACCCGGTGCGCACGGGTATCCCGAAATCTTTAACGGAGGGGAAACATCAAAAGGCTCTGCGGAAGACAGGAAAACCTGGGAAAGACGCCTCTATGAAATTGCGGATATCCTCAGGCTGGAGAATGATCTTCAGTTTCAAAGGATCATTGAGAATTTGCCGTTTTCACTGGACATCATCAGTCTTGACGGCATTATCCTGTATGCAAATGCCAAGTGCCTGGAGCTCTTCGAACTGGATGAGAGCGCCATCGGGAAAAGAACCACCAACGACCTGTGGGCAGAACCGGCAAAACATGATTTCTGGATTGAAGCGCTGGGAAGACAAGGAGTCGTGAATGATTTTGAAATGCATTTAAAGACATCAACCGGGAAAGAATTCTGGGCCATCGGCAGCGGCATTATGATCCAATATCAGGAGAAGACTTGCGTCCTATCCACTCAGATTAATATAACAGAGCGCAAAAGGATGGAATCCGCTCTGAAAACCAGTGAAGAGAAATACCGGCTGCTCACCGAATTCACATCAGATGTCATATGGATACTGAATTTAAAGAAGCAAAAATTCACATATATCAGCCCTTCGATTTATTATCTGACAGGTCAGACAGCGGAAGAAGCGGCTGCCATGAATCTTACCGACTCGCTGACGCCGGAATCGGCAATCATCGTAAGGGAGTCAATTGAGCTTCATCTTCAGGAGTTTACGCGAGATCCGGAAAATCAGAAATCCTATATTCTTGAAATCAGACAAAAATGTAAAAACGGTGAAGTCATCTGGGTTGAGGTTTCTACGAAATACCGGTTCAACGATGAAGGAGATATTGAAATCGTTGGCGTCAGCCGTAATATTGAGGAAAGGAAAAAAGCCGAGCGGGAGGTGCTGTATCTCAGTTATCATGATCAGCTGACAGGTCTTTACAACCGGAGATATTATGAAGAGGAATTGCAGAGGATCAATTTCCGCCGTAACCTGCCTTTGACTCTGGTCATCGCAGACGTCAACGGCTTGAAGCTGACCAATGACGCGTTTGGGCATATTGCCGGTGATGATTTATTGAAAAAATTCACTTCTATCATAAACAAGAGGCTGAGAGCGGAGGATGTAGCTGCCAGAATCGGCGGCGACGAGTTCGTGCTGCTGCTCCCACAAACGAATTTCGATGAAGCGGGAGCTTTCATACAGCGCATCCAGGAAGACATACATAACGTGAAATCCGAACATGCGATTCTTTCGGTTTCCTTCGGCTGGGCGACAAAAGCGTCGGTTGACGAGGATTTCGACGCACTTTTCATCCAGGCGGAAGACAGTATGTACCATACCAAGCTCGTCGAAAGCATGAACATGAAGAATGAAACGATCCGGCTTGCAATGAAAAAGCTGTATCGTAAAAATATTGTGGAACAGCATCACTCTGAAGAGGTGGCCAAGCTTTGCATCGAGATCGGTAAAGCGATGAACTTAAGCAATGAGGAATTAAGGGATCTGGAATTGCTTGGACGGATGCACGATATCGGTAAAATCGGAATACAGGAAGGCATTTTGAAAAAAAAGAACAAGCTTAGCGAAACCGAATGGATGGAAGTAAGAAGACACCCGGAAATCGGCTATCAGATCCTTCGATCTGCCGACGAGTATGTTCAGATTGCCGAATCGGTTTTATACCATCAGGAAAGGGCTGACGGCAAGGGTTACCCGAGAGGACTGAAACTGAACGAAATCCCGCTGCATGCAAGAATCCTTGCAGTTGCAGAGGCCTATGACGCCATGGTGCACGGGGGCCGATACAAGGACTCCGCAGGTGAAAGAGATGCGGTGACAGAACTGGTCGCCAATGCGGGATCCCAGTTTGACAGGGAGATCGTTCAGATCTTTGTAGACAAGGTCTTGAGGAAACAGACAGAGCCCAAGGTTTTAGAAGCTTGACCCAGGTTTTTACAGAAAGTTTGGATGTGAATGGAAAATATTATATTAATCGGCATGCCCGGCTGCGGCAAGAGCACGGTGGGCGTGGTGCTTGCCAAGGTAATGGGATATCACTTTATCGATGCGGATCTCCTGATCCAGGAGAGGGAAAACCGGCTGCTGAGTGAGATTATTGAAGAGGAAGGACCAGAAATTTTTAATCGGATTGAGAATGAAGTCAACGCTTCTATTCAGGCGGAGCGATCCGTGATTGCCACCGGGGGGAGCGTGATTTACGGAAAGGATGCAATGGCTCATTTAAGAGGGATCGGTGTTGTATTTTACCTTCGATTGCCTTTGAGCGAACTCCGGTATCGGCTGGGTGATTTGGTGGAACGGGGAATTTCCATGAAAGAAGGTCAGACGCTGGAGGACCTGTATGAAGAGAGGACTCCGCTTTATGAAGAATACGCCCATCTGATTGTGGACGCGGGGGGACTGACCATCCGGGAGACGGTGATACTGATCCGGGATAGATACCGGAGCTACAGACCATTCAGCTGTATTCCTGCTCTGTGACAAGGGTCACAGAGCAACTTTTCCTCGATGCAGCATGTCGAGCGTCACAGATGCTTCCTGAAAGCGTATCTCATAAAGTACCAGTTGTTTTCCCGCATGATCGATGGTTTCTTGATAACCCTCAATTTTTTCAGAAAATTCCTTCTGCAGATCAAAGATCGATAAATCGCTTTTCCTCACCGTGGCATCTACCGCCCGGACATGTCCGTTCCCGCTCTTCGGTATTGTCGTAAACGCTACGGTGCTGTTTTCTGAGAATTCCTTAACCTTCCGGTTTTTGCCGAAGGTGGCAAAATAGACGACACCTTTCCTGCTCACGTCATAGTAAAAGTTTACAATTCTCACATTGGGGCCATCGTTTGAACAGGTCGCCAGTGCCATTTCGCCTTGTTCGGTCATCAGTTTGTTTAATTCGCTCAGATAATTCATTGAAACAGTCTCCTTTCAGTTTCGGTTTTATTATTCAGTATAGTCTCTTAACCTTGACATCTGAATGTCATAGTTTTAAAGTATTATTAAAGCGGAAGGACGGGAGGAATCAGGATGAAAACAGACCGGCTGATGTCCATTATTATGGTGCTGCTGAACCATGAACTTGTCAGCGCGGCTAAGCTTGCCGAAATGTTTGAAGTCTCAACCAGGACGATTTTCCGTGATGTCGAGACGCTGTCAATGGCAGGGATACCAATTGTCACATTTACGGGTGTCAACGGAGGCATAGGCGTCATGCCCGAGTTTAAAGTAGATAAAAAGCTGTTCACTCCTTCTGATATTTCAAAGCTGCTCATGGGGCTCAGGAGTATTACGCCGACCCTTACTCCCAGAGAACTGCAGGATACACTGGAAAAAGTAAAAAGCCTGATTCCGAAAGAGCATCACAGAGAGCTTGAAATTAAATCGAGCCAGATTAAAATTGATCTTACTGCCTGGACAGGCAATAAGAGTTTTGAGCCAAACCTTGAAAAGATAAAAAAAGCTCTTCAAGAATCCCGGTTACTGGCCTTTCGGTACTATGCCGGAAACAGGATGACAAGCGATCGGAAGGCCGAGCCGTATCAAATGATACTAAAGGCCGGACAATGGTATCTGCTTGGCTACTGTATGCTCAGGAACGGTTTTCGCCTGTTTAAGCTGTCGCGGATTTCAAACCTCGAAGTTCTGAATTCTTGTTTTGTTCCGAGAGAGTATGAGGATAAGCCATTGGACGGAACCGGCTGGATTGATCAGAGACTCACAACGGTTCGATTGCTGATCGATGAGTCGCTGAGAGAGCATATCATCGATCGCTGCGGGGAAGAAAATATGGAACCCTTTGGAATCGGACAATTCCTTGTAAATTTTTCCTTTACGGAAGATGATTTCGGTTATAATACTCTGCTGGGGTTCGGGGAAAAGTGTGAATGCCTTTCTCCGGAGCATGTCCGCAGGGAACTCGCCCGCAGGATCAATATACTGGCGGCAATTTACAATAAGACCGGAGATGCCGATGCAAGATAAAGATATCAGAGTCACAAAGACCGCAATTGACGGTCTTTTCTTTTCTTTTCTTTCTTTCCCACCTTTATTAACAGGAAAATTTTTTCAGATACTATTGACAAACAATATTATACGAGATATAGTATTGAAAGATTAATAATATTGTAGTTGATTATAGTATGGACGTAAGGACAAAAGGAGGTAGAACCATGGGGTTTCAGGTGGGTTCGACACTGCTGGATGCATGTGTATTGGCTGTGCTGTCACGGGGAGACACATACGGATATATCCTGACCCAGACCATGCGGGATGTTACGGATATATCGGAATCAACCCTGTATCCGGTTCTCAGAAGGCTGCAGAAGGATGGATATCTGACAACCTATGACCAGCCTTATCAGGGTAGGAACAGAAGGTATTACACCATCACAGAGGATGGAAAAATGAAATTCGAAGGGTACAAGCGGGATTGGATCCGGTATAAGACACAGGTCGATATCTTGTTATGTGGAGGGGATGACTATGAACAGGTCTGATTTTTTTAAGAGACTGGAACAGGGGCTGTCTAAGGTCTCCAAGGAAGAAAGAGAAGCCGCGCTGGACTATTATCATGAATATTTTGACGATGCCGGGGCAGAAAATGAACAGAAGGTAATTGAAGAACTCGGCTCTCCGGCACAAATTGCGGCGAGAATCAGAGCAGACGCTGCGGTGAAAGGACTGAATAAGGGTGAACCGCCATCGATGAAAAAGGGGATTTCTGCTGTCTGGCTGGTTATTTTAGCGATCCTGGCAGCTCCCATCGCATTGCCTTTGGCGATCGGTGCAGCGGCTTTGGCCATCGGACTGCTGGCCGCATTGATCGGAGTTCTGCTTGCACTGATTATAGGTGTTGCTGCCTTTTTTTTCGGAGGAATTATTGCGATTGCAGCCGGTATCGCAGCGGTTGCCACAAGCATTCCAGCCGCAATCTTTTCGATCGGAGTGGGGATCCTGGTTCTGGGAATTTCGATCCTGATCGGTATTTTGGTCGTACTGGCTGCCAGAGGACTATTCGGCAGCTTTGCAAAAGGTATGAACAAACAGCTGAATCAAAAATCAAAAGGGGATGATTTCAATGAATAAATCATTAAAAGGTATCGCAATTACAGCAGCGGCCCTGGTAGTGGTCGGTCTTCTGCTCACGGGTATCGGCTTCATGCTGGGCGGAAATCAGCCGATCTGGCTGGACAGAAACGGCATCCATTTTGGGGAACGGAACGGCGAAAAGGCGGCAGGAGGCGATCTGGTCAGCTTTACGCAGGATATTGAGGGTTTCAGCAGCATCAATGTGGATCTGGATTTTTATGACGTGGATCTGGTTCCGGGAGACAAATTCGAAATACAGGGGGCATACTTCCGTGAAGAAGGCAAGCCGGAGATCAAGGTGGAAAACGGAACCCTAACGGTAAAGGACAACGGTCGAAAGGGAATCAAAATCAGTATCGATCTGCCCGGACTCTTTACCTACGGCAATCATCCGAACATCAGGATTTTTTATCCGGAAAAAACCGACTTTCAGTCTGTTGTGATACACTGCGATTCAGCGGACCTGAAGTTTGAAAACCTGACAGCAGAGAAAGCAGATTTTAAACTCGATTTAGGCAAACTTGAGCTTTCCGGCATTACCGCAAATAATGTTATGGTCAGTATGGACAGCGGGGACTGTTCCATAAAAGGAGTCAAAGCTGCGGAGCAGCTTACTGTGACGAATAATCTGGGCAAAATCGTGCTGGAAAATGCAGAAACGAAGACCCTGAAGCTCGATGCGGACTCCGGTGATGTGACACTTGCCGATACAACATTTGAAAGCGGCGATCTAAGTGTTAATCTGGGCAAACTTACAGCAAGGGGAATCCTATCAAAAGGCCTCAAAGTAAGGGCCGACAGCGGGGATATCAACATTGAGGGTAAGCTTTCCGGGGTCACTGATTTAAAGAATGACATGGGGGCGGTTACCGTAAGCCCGGGCGGCCCGAAAGACCAGTTCAGCTATGAACTCAATGCAGATCTGGGAAGCGTGACCGTCGACGGTAAGAATACTGCCGGAAGTGTAGCTTTTTCCACTCCATCGTCAGAACACATCCTAAAGATATCCACTGATATGGGTGCGATCAATGTGAATTTCAACTAGAATCCATGAAAACCCTGCTCCGGCAGGGTTTTTCGGTCTGATCGAATACAGCATTTAAAAAAGGAGAAGCTATTTCCATAACAGGATAACTATGTTATACTATTACGATAACTCAGCTGCCTGGTATTCGATCCGGGGCACGAAAGGAAGAGATGAAAATGACAAAGAAAACATACTACATTTCGACACCGATTTATTATCCAAGCTCTAATCTTCATATCGGTCACACGTACTGCACCGTTATGGCGGACGCTATGGCGCGCTTTAAACGGCTGACAGGACATGATGTGATGTTTCTGACCGGAACCGACGAGCATGGACAGAAGATCCAAAAGGTGGCAGATGAAAGGGGTATGTCTCCGCAGCAGCACGTAGACAGGATTGTTGACGGAATCAAAGAGTTATGGAAGACGATGGAGATCTCCTACGACGATTTTATCAGAACGACGGAACCCAGACATGTAAAGCGGGTTCAGAATATATTCATGAAGATGTACGAGAAGGGGGATATCTACAAGGGAGAATATGAGGGCTGGTACTGCACTCCATGCGAGGCGTTCTGGACTGAGACTCAGACAGTTGAGGGCAAGTGCCCTGACTGCGGGCGGCCTGTGGAAAAGGCCAAGGAATCGGCATATTTCTTCAGGCTTTCCCAATATCAGGACAGGCTGATCGACCTGTTTGAAAACAATCCGGAATTTCTGCAGCCGGAGACCAGAAGAAACGAGATGCTCAACTTTGCAAAACAAGGACTGGAGGACCTCTGCATTTCAAGATCCTCCTTCAGCTGGGGCATTCCCGTTCCTCTTGACGAAAAACATGTTATTTACGTCTGGCTTGACGCACTTTCCAATTATATCACCGCTCTCGGCTTTCCGGACGAACCGGAAAAGTATGATAAATACTGGCCTGCCGATGTCCACCTGGTGGGAAAGGAAATCGTCCGGTTCCATTCCATCATCTGGCCGGCAATGCTCATGTCCCTCGACGTTCCGCTTCCGAAGAAGGTCCTCGGTCACGGCTGGATCCTGCTGGAAGGCGGTAAGATGTCCAAGTCGAGAGGGAATATCGTAGATCCTGTGACGCTTATTGAACGCTACGGAGTCGATGCACTGAAATATTTCCTGCTCAGGGAGTACACCTTCGGACAGGACGGCCTGTATACCAACGAAGTTATGCTGAACCGCATGAATTTCGACCTGGCCAATGACCTTGGAAATCTGGTAAGCAGAACCGTTGCGATGATAGAGAAATACAATGGCGGAACCCTCCCTCAGGCGAAAGCGGGAGGGGAGTTTGATGATGACTTGAAGGCGGTAGCCCTGGGCGCGGCAGCAAAAGTGGAAGCCTATATGGATAAATTCAGCTTCAGCCAGGCACTGGAGGAAATCTGGATCGTCATCAGGAGAACCAACAAGTACATTGATGAGACGATGCCATGGGTACTGGCAAAGGATGAATCTGCCGGAGACAGACTGGATACCGTACTGCATAACCTGGCGGAAGCTATCCGCATCGTATCCGTGCTGATCTACCCGTTCATGCATACGACCTCTGCAAAGATCAGGAAGCAGCTTGGCATCTGGTATGCCGATGTTGTATGGGAGGATGCTTTTGTCTTTGACATGATGGGCGGCGAACAGGTGAAGAAGGGAGACGCAATCTTCCCGAGGCTCGATGTGGAAAAGGAGCTCCAGGAGCTGGAGGCACTGAAGGGCGAGCCGGAAGAAGCTGCTGCACCTCCTACGGAATTCAAACCGGAGATTACAATCGATGATTTTGAGAAGATCGATCTGAAGGTAGGCGAGATCCTGGACTGCAAAAAGCATCCGAAAGCAGACAAGCTTCTGGTGTCCCAGGTAAAGATAGGTCCCGACACAAGGCAGATCGTGTCGGGGGTGGCAAAGGACTTTACTCCGGAAGAAATGAAGGGAAAAAAAGTCATCGTCGTTGCCAACTTGAAGCCCATCAGTCTGAGAGGAGAGGAATCAAAAGGGATGATTCTTTTTGCGGACAACGGGGAGAAGCTGGCCTTTGTGACCACCGATGCAGCCGACGGAAATTCCGTAACCTGATGAAAAGCCAACGGGGAGAGTGATATCATGTTATTTGATTCTCATGCACATTTAAACAGCGAACGGTACGAAGGGGATCGGGATAAAATTGCAGAAGCGGTAGAAAAATCCGATGTGGCTTATGTGATGGACATCGGCTATGATCTGGAAAGCTCGGTCATGGCTGTGGAGCATGCACGGAAATATTCCTGGTGCTATGCAGCCGTAGGGTGTCATCCTCACGATACGAAGACAATGGATGAGATGACCCTGACCATGTTCCGCACATTGGCGAAAAAGCCGAAGGTGAAAGCCATCGGTGAAATCGGACTGGACTACTATTACAACCATTCAGAAAAAGAAGTGCAGCAATACTGGTTCCACCGCCAGGTCCGGCTGGCTGTGGAACTTGATATGCCCATCGTCATCCATGACAGGGACGCAAATGAGGACGTACTCAGCATCCTGAAGGAGGAAGGCGTTTTCGGCAGGCAGAGAGCAGAAAAGCTGGGAGACGCAAAGCTCCTCATGCACTGCTTTTCCGGCAGCAAAGAGCTCGCCCGGCAGTATGTCAAGCTTGGTGCGACTATCTCCATTGCAGGCCCGGTAACCTATAAAAATGCAAGAAAGAGCATTGATGTCGTGGAGGAAATTCCGCTGGAACGTCTGCTGATTGAGACCGACGCTCCGTATCTGACGCCGGAACCCTTTCGGGGAAAGCGCAACGAGCCCGTTTATGTGGAATATACGGCGAGGAAAATAGCAGAGATAAAAGGCCTTACTTATGAGGAGACGGCTCGAATCACCTGCGATAATGCAAAAAGATTCTATGGTATTGATTAATTATGACAAATCCTGCCCCGGTTTTTTAAGAACCGGGGCTTTTTTTGAGGAAAAACCCGGCTAATTATCTAAAATTTCAAGCATTTCGTTGCAGGTTATTACAAAGTTACCCACAATGACGAATTATACTGTTATTAAATCGCCTAATTTTTCCCACCTGACCACTTTTGTGGCACAAATGTCTGCAAGATGCCACCGGTCTTCGGGATTTCGACTGCAAAAAAGGGGTGACTGTGATGGAATTGCAATTAGGAAATGCGCGCAATACAATTTTCGGCAAGCTTTCAGGGAAGTCGCGGGGGGCATCCAGGATTGGGGCTTCGGACTATGCCAGAATCGCTTTGATCGTGCTCGGTTCGGTGCTGCTGGGCAGAGCGGCCTTGTTCTACGCTGTTTTTCCCTGCGGGATCGCACTGATAACGGTACTGATGCACAAAGGGAGAGTGAATATCTATGCCTTGCCCCTTATCCTGGTCGGACTGATCTCTAACTACGGGACAGGCTATGACATCTGGGGGGACACAATTGCAACAGCTGTCTGCGGTGTCGCTTTCTTTCTTGCTGCGAAAATGGACATGGGAATTGCTGTAAAAGCTTTTTCTGCAGCCGGTATTACGGTTGTGGCAAAATCCATATATTACCTTGCAGCCCGTCTTGTCTTTATTTTTGATATTTTTATGATGTTTGTGGAAGCAATCCTGATATTGGCACTGGTTTATGTTTTTCACAGGTTCTACGGATTGTTGGATAAAGGGAAAAAAAGTAACAGCACTCTGGCGGAGGGAATTATCGCCACATCTGCTGTTTTTGTACTGATGATCGGAGGGATCGGGATTGAATTTCTTGGTTTTTTCTCGGTTATTCACCTCGGAGCGCTCTTTATGACACTGATCATAGGATATAAAATAGGAATTATGGAGGGAGGAGTCTCCGGCATCGCGGCAGGCATGGCAGCGATGTTCCTGACTGCAGGCTCGCCGGCAATAATCGGAATTCTGGCGTGTGCCGGTATGACGGCCGGTTTCTTCAAGGGACTGAACAGGATCGTTGCAGGTGCATGCTTTGCAGCAGTCTGCATTGCTTTCGGTCTGGTGAAAGGATACCCGGAGCTCTATCTGTCCGTCTATGATCCGCTGCTCGCTTCGGCAATATTTTCGGCGATACCCAAAAAATGGATGAACAGAATCGAACTGATTCTGGCCAGAGTGAGAAGAGATCATATATATGAAGAACTGACGGCCAGAGACCGAATGCAGCTGACTTTGGGAGGGTATCTGGAAACCTTTGATAAACTGGCAGCCCTTTACAGCAGTACGAAAAACAGAAGCAACATCATTGCAATGCAGTTCAAAGGCATGGCCAAGGTTACCAGGACCATGATGGACTCTCTTGATGCGGCGACCGGTATGCCGGCGCTGCCCGTACAGGAAAAGTATAAAATCAGGGTCGGAGTTTCCGGCTATGCAAAGGAAAGAAGTGTCTCCGGGGACAGCTACATCTGTGCTGATCTTAAGGAGGGCGAATATATGATCGCCCTCAGCGATGGGATGGGAAAGGGTGAAAGCGCATCAAGGGAAAGTGCGCTCACCATTACTTCGTTATATAACCTCATGAAGGCGGGTTTTGATGTAGAACTTGCTCTGAAAACCATAAACTCGCTGCTTTTGTTTAAGTCAACAGAAGAGATCTTTTCCACGGTTGATCTTGGTTTGTTCAATAAGATATCAGGAAAAATGAAATTTTTCAAAATCGGTGCCGCGGCTACCTTTATTAAACGGAACGGCAAGGTTGAAACCATTAAGGTATCTGCTCTGCCAATGGGTATTGTGGACAGTATACGGATCAACCATATAGAAATCCAGGCCCGGAAGGGAGACGAAATCATCATCGTATCTGACGGGATCACGGAAGCCGACCGGAATGACGGTCAAATGGACTGGATCAGAGAAACGATAGAAAACATCCGCTCGAGGGATCCCCAAACCATGTCGGACCTCATTATCAACAAGGCGGTGGAACGATACGGGCTGAAGGAAAAGGACGATATGACCGTAATCACGGCGGTTGTGAACTGACAGAAAAATTCTGCTTTATGCTCACTCCAGCATAAAAAATACCTCTGCGTGGCAAAGGAACAATCCCTGCAACAGGCAGGGATTGTTCCTTTTTGCGAGCATTATCGAAGAAGCTTTTCTGCGATTTCGTTCCCAAAGGATCTGCATTTTAGAATTCCGTCCTGATCAGGGTTCCACAGCAGTTTCAGACCATCGTTTACCAACTCGAATCCGGATTCTCTCAAAGCCTCGGAAATGATTCCGACAGATTCGCCGCTCCAGCCGTAGCTTCCGAACACGGCTGCTTTTTTCTCTTTCAAGCTCAGGCCTCTGATCATTTCTAGAATAGAGGCGATTGCCGACAAGATCCGGCGATTAATGGTAGAGGAACCCATGATCACCATCTTTGAACGGAATATTTCCGTAACGATGTCGTTTTTATCTGTGTTGGCACAGTTGAATAATTTTACCGTTGTTTCCTGATCCTTCTCCCTGATGCCTGCGGCGATGGCTTCCGCCATGGTTCTGGTGGCATTCCACATGGTATCGTAGAGTATGGTAATCTGGTTTTCTTTGTAGCCTTTTGACCATTTCATATATCGGCTGATAATTTCTTCCGGGCCTTCTCTCCAGATCACACCATGGCTGGGACAGATCATAGAAACGGGCAGCTTGAGGCTGAGAAGCTCCTCGATTTTTTTTAAAACAAGAGAGCTGAAGGGAGAAAGAATATTGGCATAATATTTCAGTGCTTCCTGAAAGAGCTCTGCAGAATCCGCTTTGTCGTCATACATGTGTTCCGAGGCATAGTGCTGTCCGAACGCGTCATTGCTGAACAAAATATTGTCACCTGTCAGATAGGTCAGCATACTGTCGGGCCAGTGGAGCATCCTGGCTTCGATAAAGTAAAGCTTGTTTTCTCCTAAATCAAGGGTATCTCCGGTTTTGACCTCAATAAAATTCCAGTCCTCGTGATAATGCGCTTTCAGCATTCTTGCTCCGCTGGCAGTACAGCAGATCGGCGCCTGCGGAATCAATTTCATTAGCTCCGGCAAGGCGCCGCTGTGGTCGGCTTCCGAGTGGTTTATAATGATGTGATCGATTTTTTTCAGGTCAACAGCCTGCTTCAGATTATGGATGAATTCCGTTGCAAAGGGAGTCCATACTGTATCAATCAAGACAGTTTTTTCGTCGCGGATCAGATAGGAATTGTAGGATGAACCCCGGTGCGTTGAGTATTCGTCTCCGTGGAATCTCCTGAGCTCCCAGTCGATTTTTCCGACCCAGGAGACCTTTTCATTGATGTCAAACATTCCTCATTCCTCACATTCTTTTTCGTAAAAATAGTATGCTGTAAAAGCAGGAATTTCATAACGATAATTTGTAATTTATCCGCTTGCATTCCCGGCGGCAAGGTGTTAATATAACTTTCTGTCAGCTCTTCAGCGGCTTTCCTGCAAAACAGCCGGGTGAAGGTTTAAAAACCTTATAATGGGAGATAATGCAAACATAATAATAATGGCATCAGGAATATTTATATTTGGAGGAACGAGTAATGGAATTATGGATAACAGAGCAGCAAAATGAAAATGTAAAATTTTCCGCCAGAGTGAAAAGGACGATCTGCTCAGAGAAAACCGACTTTCAGGAAATTGAAATCCTTGAAACGGAGTATTTCGGAAAGATGATGATTTTGGACGGAGTGATACAGACCACCAGCTTTGACGAGTTTATCTACCATGAAATGATCGTGCATGTACCGATGTTCAGCCACCCCGACCCCAAGAGAATTCTGGTCATCGGCGGCGGAGACGGCGGCAGTGTCAGGGAAATCATCAAGCACAGCGGCGTCATAAAGGTCGACTGGATTGATATTGACGGCAGGGTGATCGAAGCCTGCAGAGAACATCTGCCCGAGTGGAACCAAATGATTCAAAACAGCTCTGTCGTGAACCTGCAGATCCGGGACGGACTGAAACATATGAAGGAAACCCGGGAAGAATATGACGTGATTGTGGTTGACTGCTCCGATCCGGTAGGACCCGGCGAGCTTCTGTTTCAGTATGATTTTTATCATGACATCCATGGAGCGCTCAAGCACGACGGTCTCTTCGTCCAGCAGACAGAGTCGCCCTTCTACCACAGGGACCTGATCCGAAGAATCCAGAACGATGTGAAATCCATTTATCCGGTTACGAGGCTGTTTACGGCAAACATTCCGACCTACCCCAGCGGGCTTCACTGCTTTACGATCGGATCGAAGAAATATGACCCGGTACGCCCCCGGGAATCAAGAGCGCCGGAGTTCGAGACGCGGTGCTATACACCCGAAACCCATGCCGCCAGCTTTGTGCTGCCCAAGTACGTCAAAGAACTGGTTGAATAGCGGAAATTATGCTATACTAACAGCATGATTACGGATAAAGTAAAACATACGATTATTCATAACGGCTTGATTAAAAGAGGTGAGCACATCGTGATCGGTCTCTCCGGAGGCCCCGATTCGGTGTGCCTTTTTCATATACTTCACCGGCTTAGGGAGGAACTGGGCATTTCGCTCCATGGAGTCCATATCAATCACGGACTGAGGCCTGGGGCGGCAGAAGAGGATCAGAAATATGCGGAAATGCTCTGTGCCGATTATCTGGTGCCGTTCCATTCCTTTTCTTTCGATATCAACCGGATTGCACGGGAATCCGGCATCTCCGGGGAAGATGCGGGAAGACAGGTACGCTACCAGTCCTTTTTCCGCATTGCGCAGCAGGTTGAGGCGGAGACGGGTGCATCTGTAAAGGTTGCGGTTGCACAGAATATGAACGACCAGGCGGAAACGGTTTTGATGAGAATCCTCAGGGGCACGGGCACCGACGGACTTGGCGGAATGGAGTATCTTCGTAAAGAAAAGGGCAAGGGGATCCTCATCCGGCCGCTGCTGGACGTATCGAGGGGGGAGGTCGAAGCTTACTGCAGCGAGCATGGTCTGAACCCCAGGATCGACCTGACCAATCTTGAGCCGGTCTATACGCGCAACAAGATTCGTCTGGATCTGCTCCCGCATCTCGGAAAGAATTACAACGGAAACATCATTGAGGCCCTGAACCGTCTGTCTAAAATTTCCAGAGAAGATAAGGACTATTTCACAAAAAGAGTTGATGAAATCATCGCGGTACACGCTGTTTTTCCGGAATCGCAAAAAGCGGCTATCCCGCTGCGTATCCTGGCCGAACAGCACCCGTCCATCCGGCGGAGACTGATTGTAAAACTCTTTGAAAATATCGGGCTGACGCGGAATATTACGTCAATCCATCTCGAACAGGCCGACCGGCTGCTGATCGAGGGGAAAACCTCGTCTGTTACCGATTTTACAGCAGGCTATGTTATGGGTATCTCTTACGGAACGGTAGAATTTCATCAGAAAAGCTGTGGAAAAAGCACTCCTTTCGAATATAGCTTGAATATGGACGGCAGCACAGAAATTCCTGAATTAAATGCCATTATGAGGGTAAAAATTTTAAGAAGAGACCGGAATGAGCTTGAGGAAAGAGAGAAAAAACACCTGAATGAAGGTACGGCCTGCCGGCTGAGCCTCGATAAAGTACTGAAAAGCGGCTGCAAGCCTGTTGTCAGGACGAGAAAGCCCGGGGACTATATCGTGCCGCTCGGCATGCAGGGAAGAAAAAAACTTCAGGATTTCTTTGTGGATGAGAAATATTCCCGGGAAGTGAGGGACCGTATCCCTGTTCTTTGTCTGGGCAGTGAGATTGTCTGGATTGTGGGGGGGAGAATCAGTGAAAACTATAAGGTGGATGAGGGTGCGGAAAGAATCATTTTGCTTGAATATTCAACAAAAATGTGATAACATTATTTATTGCCATGTGAGCATCCCTCATTTGGTGATCCAGAGAAAATGGGCATATCGGGACAAGTACCGGGAAAGGGGAACGACAAACATTGAATAACAGAGTTTTCAAAAACTTAGGGATATATATCGTAATTTTCGGATTGGTGCTGGCGATGGCCTGGTTCTACCAGGGGACGCCGCAACAAGAGGTAAAAGAAGTTGATTATTCATATTTTGCGACACAGTTGAAAAACGAAAGGGTAGAAGAGCTGACCATCAACGACCGCACGATGACGGGCACGCTGAAAAACGGCGATAAAATCGTCACTTATGCACCCTCCATTCTAGATATCAATATGCTAAACGAACAGTATATCTTCCCGCAGATGGAAGCGGGAAATCTGACGCTTAAGAGTGACAAACCCAAGGAGACGCCGTGGATCGTTACGCTTTTGCCGACGATCATTATGGTCGTAATTCTCATCGTGTTCTGGTTCGTGTTCATGAACCAGGGGCAGGGTGGCGGCGGAAAGGTGATGTCCTTCGGAAAGAGCAGGGCCAAGCTTCATAAGGAGGATGATCTGAGAAAGATCACATTTGCCGATGTTGCGGGTCTTGACGAAGAAAAAGAAGAGCTGGAGGAAGTAGTTGACTTTCTGAAGAATCCGAAAAAATACAACAGCCTGGGAGCAAGAATCCCGAAGGGGATTCTTCTGGTAGGGCCTCCGGGGACAGGAAAAACCTACATTTCAAAAGCCGCCGCGGGAGAAGCCGGGGTACCGTTCTTCAGCATCAGCGGATCCGACTTTGTGGAAATGTTCGTCGGAGTCGGAGCCTCCCGCGTCAGGGACCTCTTTGAACAGGCAAAGAAGAATGCCCCCTGCATCATATTCATCGATGAAATCGATGCGGTGGGCAGAAAGAGAGGCGCAGGCCTCGGTGGCGGGCATGATGAAAGAGAGCAGACACTGAATCAGCTGCTGGTTGAAATGGACGGTTTCGCTGAAAACACAGGGATCATCATCCTTGCTGCTACCAACCGGCCGGACATTCTGGATCCCGCGCTTTTAAGACCGGGCAGATTTGACCGGCAGGTCGTGATCGGAATTCCCGATATCAAAGGAAGAGAAGCAATCTTCCGCGTTCACTCCAAGAACAAGCCCCTGGATGAGCAGGTGGATCCGAAGGTTTTGGCAAGAAGAACACCGGGCTTTACGCCTGCGGACATCGAGAACATGCTGAATGAAGCGGCGCTGCTTACTGCAAGAAGAAACGGCAGAAAAATCAGGATGAATGAAATCGAGGAGGCCGTAACCAAGGTCATTGCAGGCCCGGAAAAGAAGAGCCGTGTGATCAGCGAAGCAGAGAGGAAACTTACTGCCTACCATGAAGCCGGTCATGCTCTGGTTGCCAGAATGATGCCGAACACGGATCCGGTTCATCAGGTCACCATCATTCCGAGAGGAAGAGCCGGCGGCTTCACCATGATCCTGCCGAAAGAAGACAAATACTACTCCACAAAGACCATGATGATGGAACAGATCGTCCATCTGCTCGGAGGAAGAGTGGCGGAGAAGCTTACCTTGAATGATATCAGCACCGGCGCCAGCAATGATATCGAAAGAGCGACGGAAATCGCAAGGGGAATGGTAACGAAGTACGGTTTCAGCGAAAGGCTGGGTCCCGTCAACTATAGTTCGTCGGATGAGGTATTTCTTGGTAAAGATTTCTCAACCAGGAAGAATTACTCGGAAGAAATGGCTTCGGAAATCGATGAAGAAATCAGAACCATTATCGAGGACGCCTATGCAACGGCAGAAAAGCTGCTGAACGAGAATATCGACAAGCTTCATACGGTGGCGCAGACGCTGCTTGAGATCGAGACCCTTGACGGGGAACAGTTCGAAGCGCTTTTTACAGGTGCGAAGACATCAAAACAGCTGATAGAAGAAGTTCATCATATGGAGAAGGCCATCGAGGAGGCCAATGCGCTGGAGGCTGCCCAGGACCTTGAAGACGATGAAGATGATTCCGGTCTGGACGGGGAAAATCCGGAAGAAGACCAGGAGGAAGACCCTTCGGAAGACCAGAAATAAAGCATGCTCGGGGCAGGTGGAATACCTGCCTCATTTTTTAGACGACCAGAAACCAATGCGGGAGAAAGATGGTAAAGTAGGTGGATTATGAAGGTAACGGTAAAAGAGTGCCTGGAGCTGCCGGTATTTAAAAAAGCTTTGGTGATAGCGGGAAATCAGGGTTTGGACAATCGAGTGAGTGCCATTTCTTTTTTAGAGACCGGAAATTTCGGCAGTATCAAGACAAATATGCACAAAAAGGATGAGATGATCCTATCGGCTTCCTTTCCGGAAATTTTCGGCGAGGACATGCAGCGCGGGATTATCCGGTCCATGGCCGAAGGAGGCGGGTCTGCGCTGGTCCTGCTGACTTCTGATCCGGCAGACGAAAAGTGGCCGAAAAGTGTTCTGGGTCTTGCCAACGAACTGAAGTTTCCCATCGTTCTGATTTCTGAAGACGGGAATGTCCCATACGCCGATGTCATCAATGCAGTGATGGAGAAAGTTCTTTACGGCGACAACTTTGCCAACCGTTTGATCAGCAATACGATTTTCCATCTGCTGAACTTTGAGAAGCACAGCAATTTCCAGTCGGCAGCCCGTGAGGCCGCCATCAACAATAATTTCCAGATGGTCATTCTGAGCGAAGATTTCAATCCGATTTTCTCTGTGGAAACCCGCCACCGGACCACCATTGCAGAGGCGATTCGGGCAGGCATAGAAAGAGATGTGGATAAATCGGCGGTTTATACCAGGATCGATATTAACGGAGCCCTGACCTATTGGGGCCCGGTAACCATCAATGGGGAAAAGCATTACATGTTCATCGTTGACAACGAGGACTCCTATTCGCCGGGCGAAATCACAAAGCTGGCGGAAATACTGGAGATTGCAATGGGAATGTGGAAATACAGCCCGGTCAAGGACGCTAAGGCTGAGTTTATTAAAGCGCTGAGAAGAGGAAACAAGAGTCTGGCTTACTGCCTGAAGGATGAGGCCATGGAGGAAAATGACGGGATTTTGAGTGTGTTTTGCATATCCGGAATTGAACGGGATGATGGCCTTAAAAAAATCACGGCCTTCGAAAAACGAACAGGTTATGAAGTACTGAAAATCCATGAGGGCGATGAAATCTATGGTATGATTCTGGAGGGAAAAGGAGACAGCTCGGACGAACCGGGAGAATTCTGCACGGAACTATACCAGGAGCTTTCTGTCAGCGATGCCGTCATCATATTCCATGTAACCGGTGCGGAGGGAATCGAAGGATCTTCGGATGCCTTCCAGCTTATCAACGAAGCCTGGCCGTTCATCCGGTACATCTTTCCCCATCAGCACGTTTTTTCAAAATATGAGCTTGCTCTTGCAAGTAATTGCATCAATATTTCCATCAGGAGCGATTCGGTCAAAAAGAATTATATGGACCTCATCGCCCCGTTTAAAGCGGCAAAGGAAGGAAAGGGAAAGCAGCTGCTGGAGACTCTTGAGATCTTTGTACTCGACGCAGGGATGAACACGACAAGAACGGCAAAAATGATGAATATCCACACCAACACCGTTCAGTACAGGCTGAAGCGGATTCGTGAAATTCTTCAGGCGGATATGATGGGAACCACCATTATACCGGGCCTGACAGTGGCCCTGGCTGTGGAGCGCATCGAGAAAATCACAAGGATGCTATAGATAAAGACGGATACTCGACCTACAGTGACAATCGCAGTAATAACAGCATAGATAAACGGAGACAGGTATGGCAGTAAAACATGCGGAAACAGTAAAAAGGGCCGGATCAGCAGCAAGGATCGGATTCGGAATCATTCTTCTTTTTATCCTATCAACTGCAGCAATTTTTGCAGCAGAGGATACAGTTTACGAAAAAGTTATCGCCCATGGGGGAGGCGCCTTCCACGGTTATGAAACAACCAACTCGGTGGAGGCTTTGAATCAGTCAATTGCCAATGGTTATAAAATCATTGAGCTTGACATGGAGCTTTCAGCGGATTATAAAATCATCATGCTCCATGACTGGGACAGAACAGCAGTCCATTATTATGGCACAAGCTTTTCAAAGAAGCTCAGCCAGAGCAGCTTCAGCAGACTTTCCGTTCACGGAGTGCTGGAGGTCCTCACCTTTGACAAGCTTGCAGCAATTCTGGAAAAAAATCCGGAAATTCGTATCGTAAGCGATACAAAAGGCGACAACATTGAGCTTCTTACGGTGATTCGGGATGAATATCCCAAAATGCTATCACGAATCATACCCCAGATTTACGATTACGACCAATGGAGTAAAGTGAAGGAGCTCGGCTATCAGGATATTATATTTACCCTTTATGCTTTGGATAAACCGAATGCTGCGGAATTGACCTCCTTCGCCGGGGAGCATGAGCTCTATGCGGTGACGATGCCCGATTACATGGCGTCAAGAGGACTCCTGAGACAGCTTTCCGATGCCGGCATCGCTGTCTATGTCCATCCTGTAGCAGATTATCATGAGGCGATGGGATTTCTGAAACAGGGCGCCAGCGGCGTTTATAGCGGTTCTTTGCTGCCGGAGGAATTCGACGGCATTGAAAGGGAATACTATCTGACGGTTTCTTGGGATGGCTCCGCCGCCGTCAAGCTGACAGACCAAAGAATCGACAGGTGGAGTGAATTGGTGCTTTACGGCACAAAGCCTCACGATTCCGTTGCCTTCCATCTCAATCAGGTCTCATCTTGTGCCGGTGACAATGATTTTGCCCAGCTGAAGCCAGGGAAACACGTACTCACGGTTGAAATATCCGAAAACGGGGAACGGAAGGGAACACTGACCTATTACCTTTGGAAAGATAAAGGAAAGCTTCGCGTTGTACATAAAAAATATGAATACCGCATCGATGGCGTCGGAGAGGAAATAGATTTCCATACTGTAATGCAGAATGAGTCCGTCCGGCCGGAGGTGGCGGAAATCCTGGAGCATTCGCTGATTGCCAAAGAAGGCGGCCATATCTTTTATATGAACGGCATACAGGAAGCCTATATGAACGGAGAGGAATATCTCACCGTACAGAATGGCGGCTTCGGCAGACTGCTTCTGCCCCTCGGAACTTCATTGCTTCGACTCGGGGCGGAATCTGTGGTCATGAACGGCGGAAAAGATATCTCAATTCTGTACCGCCAGGAAAAAAGCATGATTATGGCCAACACCAGCATTGTCCGAAGAGGCTTTCTGGTCACCCGACTGAATATGCCGGTTACCCTGTATCTGAATAAGGCAATGGCGGGCGGAGAATTCTATCGCTGCATTACGGGAAGAGAGTATCTCGAAAAAGACGGAAAAATTGTCATTCTTCCCGAGGGAAAGAAGTATAACGGAGCGATGAAAGATGAACTTCTTGCCGCCGCCGGCAAGCTGTTTCGGTGATTTTCGATCCTGGATTCAATTTTCAAAATGAATATAAAAAAATGGCATAAACTATACTACATCATCACATGCTTTAATGCGAGAAAGGAAATCAAATGAAATATTATAGAATCTCACACCTGATAAAATCAGAAGACCTGAACCACCACGGAACCCTGTTTGCCGGACGGTCGGCGGAATGGCTTGTGGAAGCTGCTTTCGTCGCTGCGGCATCGGAGCATGGGAGGCCACAGGATGTGCTGTGTGTGAATATACACGGTTTTACCTTTAAAAAACCAGTCCCCAAGGGAGATATCATCACATTTCTTTCCAAGGTTGCAAAGGTTGGAAGTACGAGCATTACCGTCTATGTCAAAGCCATGTCGGAGATTCATGGGACAACCCATGTCGACGGATTTCTAACATTTGTCTGTGTAGAGCCGGATACCAAGCATAAACGAAAGCATGGGATCATATTGGACGAGACTATCGACGACGAGGAGATTGAAATCCGGGAGCGGGCGGACAGACTGTAAATATAATGTATACAAGATATATTCTGTTGAAAATTTAGCCGAATTCATTTATATTATCATTGGTATGCTTTACTTATTGAATGAAATAATATACCTAAGGCATTCATGAAAAAATTATATTAATGATAGATGCTAAACTAATTATAGGAGGAAGAATGTATGAACAAGCTTGAAGAACTTCGCGCACGGAAAGCGGAAATCGCCATGGGCGGAGGTCAGAAGAGAATTGATGCGCAGCATGCACAGGGAAAACTGACGGCGAGAGAAAGACTGAACATCCTGTTTGACGAAGGTAGTTTCGTAGAAATGGACGTTTTCGTTTCACACAGATGCAACAATTTCGATATGGGCAGCACCCATGCTCCCGGAGACGGAGTCGTAACGGGCTATGGAACGGTAGACGGCAGACTGGTATTTGCTTATGCGCAGGACTTTACCGTTTTGGGAGGCTCCCTCGGTGAATATCATGCGGAAAAAATCGTTAAGGTTCAGAATATGGCATTGAAGATGGGAGCGCCTATCGTCGGATTAAACGACTCCGGCGGAGCCAGAATCCAGGAAGGCGTAAATGCACTCTCCGGATTTGCGAAGATCTTCTATAATAATACGATCTCCTCAGGAGTAATTCCTCAGATCTCCGTTATCATGGGTCCTTGTGCCGGCGGCGCTGTTTATTCTCCCGCAATCACTGACTTTATCTTCATGGTTGACAAGACAAGCCAGATGTTCATTACCGGACCTCAGGTTATCAAAACCGTAACAGGAGAGGATATCTCGGCAGAAAAGCTGGGCGGAGCGATGACCCATAACTCGATCAGCGGGGTTGCCCACTTTATGGGAAAGGATGATGCGGATACCCTTGCTCAAGTAAGGGATTTGCTCGGTTATCTCCCCTCCAACAATCTGGAAACAGCTCCCGTCTATGCAACAGGAGACGATCCGAACAGGCTGATCCCGGAATTCAATGAGATTATTCCGGAAAATCCAAACAAGGCTTATGATATTTACGAAATCGTGAAAAAGCTGGCAGACAATGCTGTAATCTATGATGTAATGCCTCATTATGCCAAGAACATCGTAACCTGCTTTATCAGAATGGACGGACAGACAGTCGGTGTGATCGCCAACCAGCCGAAGTTTGCTGCGGGGTGTCTGGATATAAACGCATCTGACAAGGCAGCCAGATTTATCAGAAGATGTGATGCATTCAACATTCCTCTGCTGACCATCGAGGATGTTCCCGGCTTCCTGCCCGGAACCGATCAGGAGTACGGAGGGATCATCAGACACGGAGCGAAGATTCTATACGCATATTGCGAAGCGACCGTTCCAAAGATTACGATGATACTGAGAAAAGCTTACGGCGGCGCATATATCGGCATGTGCAACAAGGAACTGGGTGCAGATCTGGTTCTGGCCTGGCCGAGCGCACAGATCGCAGTTATGGGTGCGGAAGGTGCGGCTAATATCGTATTCAAGAACGAAATCAAAGAAGCAGCTGATCCTGTGGCAAAAAGACAGGAAAAGGTGGCGGAATACGAAGAGAAGTTCAATAATCCTTATAGAGCGGCTGAAATGGGATATGTAGACGATATCATCGAACCGGCTACGGCAAGACAGAGGATTATCAGCGGCTTTGACATGCTGGCTTCAAAGAGACTGTCGCTTCCTGCCAAGAAACATGGAAATATTCCGCTCTAATTGGGTTGCGATGTATATTACAAAGAAAGGAACGTCGATGATTCAGACAGTGGTCATCACGGGTGAACAAAATGTTTAATTGGTCGAAGAAAAAAGGATCTGCAGATCCGGTTGCTACAGAAGCCGTTTCTTCAGTGACAGCTTCCCCTGCTGCCGCGGGCGGTGAGATCAGTACCGAAATCATTGCCGTCATTGCAGCTGCAATTGCAGCAATGTCAGGATCCGGATCCGCAGGCGAGAATAATTTAATTATAAGAAAAATCAGCAGAGTTCATGGAGAAAAACTTTCCTGGAACAATGCCGGTTTGATGGAATGCATCGATAGCAGAAGGCAGTAGAAATCTACAAATCAACGTCCGCCGTCCAATCTTTCTCACAGCTCGATGGCGGCAAGTAAATGTAATAAATTTAAAAAGGAGACGAATACTATGAAGAAATATAATATCGTTGTGAACGGTACTGCTTATGCAGTAGAAGTAGAAGAAGCAGGCGCATCCGCAACAGCATCCGCAGCTCCCGCTCCCGCACCTGCAGCGCCTGTGGCGGCTCCGGCTGCGGCTCCGGCTGCGGCTCCGGCTCCGGCTGCACCTGCAGCACCTGCAGCACCTGCAGCAGCTCCGTCCGCCGGCGCAGCAACCGTTGAATGCCCGATGCCAGGAACCATTCTCGATATCAGGGTAAAAGCCGGTGATACAGTTTCAGCCGGGCAGATCCTGATGATTCTGGAAGCGATGAAGATGGAAAACGAGATTATCGCACCATCCGGCGGTACCGTAGATACTGTTCAAGTGACCAAAGGAGCCTCAGTCAATGCCGGAGATGTTTTACTTTCCATTAAGTAATTACTGGATCGTAAAATGGCAAAACAGCTGTTTCTGAAAAAAACATACTGTTATTGAACAATCGGCATTGGGCGTTATGCTCAATGCCGCGCTTTTTTTATACGAAGGAGATTAATTGAATGAATGGTCTATGGAACGAACTCCTGGCGGGAGTTCTGAATCTGGAACTGAACCAGCTGATTATGTTCGCAGTGGGCGGGGTACTGATCTATCTGGCTATAGCAAAGGAGTATGAACCCATGCTTCTTCTGCCCATCGGTTTCGGAGCGATCCTGTGCAATATTCCATTTTCATCCGCTGTCGGAGAGGATGGATTCTTAACGATCCTGTATAACGCGGGGATTAGGACAGAGTTGTTTCCGGTTCTGATTTTTATTGCGGTTGGCGCTATGATCGATTTTAAACCGCTGATTCAGAACCCGTTTATGCTATTTTTTGGCGCCGCTGCGCAGTTCGGGATTTTCTTTACCATGCTGTTCGCACTTTCCACCGGGTTCTTTACGCTCAAAGAAGCCGCGGCGATCGGGATCATCGGTGCAGCGGACGGGCCGACATCCATTTATGTGGCAAAGGAATTCGCCCAGAACTACCTTGGACCGATTTCCGTAGCCGCGTATTCCTATATGTCTCTGGTGCCTATCATACAGCCTCCGGTGATCAAACTTCTGACCACAAGCAATGAGCGTAAAATTCGAATGAAATATACGCATGTCGAGGTTCCGAGAATCATTGAAATCCTGTTCCCCATCGTTATTACACTGATTGCGGGAATTATCGCTCCTATCAGTGTGGCTCTGATCGGTTCTTTGATGTTCGGAAATCTGATCCGGGCCTGCGGTGTTCTGACCAGACTCTCCAATGCGGCTCAGAATGAGCTCGCAAATCTTGTCACACTGCTGCTTGGCATCACCATCGGGTCCACAATGACAGCTGAGGCTTTCCTGAACATTCAGACGCTTATGATTATGGGAATGGGGCTTGTGGCGTTTATCTTCGATACTGCAGGCGGCGTCCTCTTTGCGAAGCTTCTGAATCTGTTCCTGCCCCACAAGGTGAACCCAATGATAGGTGCTGCCGGTATTTCCGCTTTCCCCATGTCCGGACGCGTGGTCCAAAGGATGGCAGCCAAGGAAGACCCGAATAATTTCATCCTGATGCAGGCCATGAGTGCCAATGTTGCGGGACAGCTTGGATCTGTCGTTGCAGGAAGCCTGATTCTTGCGCTGGTTCCTGCTGTTCTTGCCGCGATGTAGGCGATGTATTAGAAAAGGAGGAGTCAATTATGGATTTGCAGTTAATCGGAGCAGGTCTCGAAGTTACCGCCTTTGGACTGGGCGGCGTATTTGCCGTACTGATCCTGTTTTATGCCGCTACAAAAATCATGCTGTCGTTTGCCAGGAAGTCAGCGAAAAAAGATGAGTGACAATAAAGCCGGCCTGAAATATGGCCGGTTTTTTGCGCGAATACCTTTCTGACCCATGCCGGTTCGTCCGACCATTAACCTTTATATTTGTCAGATTATTAGTCTATGTTACCGCCAGATATTTACTCTATATTTTTGTTGTAAAAATTTTTGGTTTGAATTATACTATACTAATCAATTCGAGGAACCGCGAAATTACCGTTTTTCGGAAGAACTTCGGCACGATTTCACGGGACCATTTTTAATTATGGATAAACGAAGGGAGAACAGATATGTTGCTGGCATTCGACGTAGGAAACACAAACATCGTTCTAGGAGTCTTCAAGGACGGCAATCTGATTCAGAACTGGAGAATGGAAACAGACAATAATAAAAGCGCTGACGAGTACGGAATGATCATCAATCAGCTTTTCAGCTATGAGGGTCTGAACACCAAAGAAGTCAAGGATGTCATCATTTCAACGGTAGTTCCGTCGGTACTATACACGCTGCAGCACCTATCAATGAAGTATTTCAGCAGAAGGGCCATTGTAATCGGTCCCGGGATTAAAACAGGTCTGATCATTAAGTATGACAACCCGAAACAGGTGGGAGCGGACAGAATTGTCAATGCGGTTGCCGCATTTGCCAAGTATGGCGGCCCTCTCATCATCGTGGATTTCGGTACTGCAACCACCTTCTGCGCCATTACGGAGAATGCCGAGTATCTGGGAGGAACCATTGCACCGGGCATCAAGATTTCCTCAGATGCCTTGTTTGAGAAGACGGCTAAGCTGCCGAAGGTTGAACTGGAATCCCCGGGCCATGTGATATGCAAAAATACGATCGAGAGCATGCAGTCCGGGCTGGTATACGGACACATGGGAATGGTGGAGTTTATTTGCAAGAAAATGAAAGAGGAACTGAAGCAAATTTCCAAGTCGGGCACAATGCCTAAAGTAGTAGCGACAGGCGGCCTTGCAACTCTCATCGCAAGCGGTATCGACTGCATCGACTGCATCGACAAGCTGCTGACACTGGAAGGCCTGGAACTGATATATGAAAAGAACAAAGGGCACAAGGCATGAGGATCGGTAATGTAACGCCGGATAATCCCTTCCTTCTCGCGCCGCTGGCAGGAATTACCGATGCTCCCTTTCGAAGAATATGCAAGGAACAGGGCGCCGGTATGGTCTATTCGGAGATGGTAAGCGCAAAAGGGCTTTACTATAACGATAAGGCAACGGAAAGACTGCTTAGAATATATGATGAAGAAAAACCGATAGCCTTTCAGATTTTTGGTTCTGAACCCGAGATCATAGGATATGCGGCAAAGGAACTGGCAGGCAGGGAAAACTGCATTTTGGATATCAATATGGGCTGTCCAGTGCCGAAGGTTGTCAAGAACGGCGAAGGTTCGGCGCTGCTGAAAAATCCCGGCCTTGCCGTGGCTGTCGTAAAAGCCGCCGCTGCAAACGCAGGAAAACCGGTGACCGCGAAGATCAGAATCGGCTGGGATACGGACAGTATCAATGCTGTGGAAATTGCAAGGGCGATAGAGGAGGCGGGAGCCGCGGCGATTGGAGTTCACGGCAGAACGCGGGAGCAGTATTATTCCGGAAAAGCAGACTGGAACGTAATCCGGCAGGTGAAAAAGGCCGTATCGATTCCGGTAATCGGAAACGGTGATATTTTTTCCGGTCATGATGCGATAAGAATGATGGAAGAAACAGGCTGTGATTTTGTAATGATTGCACGGGGAGCTCTAGGAAATCCCTGGATATTCAGAGAAGCTCTTGCTCTGTGGAAAGGCAGGCCCGTTTCTCCGCCCCCCGGTCTGGAGGAGAAGGCCGATCTGATACTAAAGCATTTTGATTTGCTCCTGGAGGAAAAGGGAGAATATGCTGCGGTCAGAGAAATGCGGAAACATGCCGGCTGGTATTTAAAAGGAATCCCCGGTTCGGCAGGGCTCAGACGGCAGCTGAATACCATCGTAAAGGCTGATACTTTGAAAGAGACAATTCACGGCATCAGGAGCTGAAATTGTTATAACGAACGTACGATAATAATACCTTAAGCGGCGTTGCCGCAAGGTGCGTTCGATATATCATGTTTACAGTT
>JAVBVR010000026.1:0-24399 GCA_036677845.1 Anaerovoracaceae bacterium
GGTAACTTCTCTTCTGAGATCCCCTTCAACAACATACTCGCTGTCTATTATTTTTCTGATCGCACCTGCTTCATCTTCAGACAGGTCTTTGATTCTTGTGTCCGGGTTAATTCCCGCTTTTTCAAGAATTTCCAGTGACGTAGGTCTTCCTATCCCGTAAATGTACGTAAGTCCAATCTCTACTCTTTTGTCTCTTGGTAAGTCGACACCGGCTATACGAGCCATAAGTTTTCCTCCTTCTCTTGCTTGCTGAGTTTTCTCGAGTGAAACTCAGTTCGCATATGATTCAATGAAAATTTATCTAGAATTTTCCTGAAGGTAGTTTTCTTGTCTCCCGACAATAAAACACAGCCGCTCCCCCCAAGGTGAATTCCTATCAATCTGTTTGGCCAGCTGTACGAAGTCCAGCCACTGAATAATGCTGTAATTGCGCAGCCAATCCAATTATTAGTTTGCTCTAATCATCGCAATCCAATTCAATTATTTTCCAATTTGTAATAATTTTTTTGAGCACTATGTTCGCAAGGGAAAACCGTCAGCCTTTCCATATTTTAATGAGCTGCATCATGAAAAATCAGCCGGTTTTCTGGCAAACATAATACGATCAACCTTGTGTCTGCTTGTGCTTAGGATTTTCACAGATTACCATTACTTTTCCGTTTCTTTTTATTATTTTGCACTTTTCGCAGATAGGCTTTACTGAAGCTCTTACCTTCATTTTGTATTCCTCCTAACAATGTGCTGTTCGTTGATTTGATTTATCCCAGTGAGTGAAATCTTTCACTGTAAATCGTGAAACCATCTACTCACATTTGGTTCATTTATTCGAGTGCGTGAAATATTTTCGCAGTAAATCGTGAAACCCTGTACCTTCTTAAATGCGAAGCATTTAAAAGAAGGCGATTTACGAGAAAATATTCCACGAACCTTATTTATCTCTCCACGTAATTCTTCCCCTGGTTAGATCATATGGTGACAGTTCAACTTTCACACGATCCCCCGGTAAAATCCTGATGAAGTTCATTCTTATTTTTCCTGAAATGTGTGCCAGTACTTCGTAGCCGTTTTCCAGTCTCACGATAAACATCGCGTTAGGCTGGGCTTCCAGTACGGTACCAAATACCTCTATGACATCTTTTTTTGCCATATAATACACCTCTCTTTTTACGAAACGCCATGCAGCGTCAACAGCTCTGGCTCACCATCAGTGATAACAACAGTATTTTCATAATGAGCGGAAAGCTTGCCATCTACGGTGACTACAGTCCAGTTGTTCGAAAGCACCTCAACCTCGTAATCACCCTGATTGATCATGGGCTCGATGGCGAACACCATGCCCGAAGCAAGTCTGGGGCCTCTGCCCGGCTTCCCGTAGTTGGGAATCTGTGGTTCCTCGTGCATCGCTCTGCCGATCCCATGACCTACAAAATCGCGTATGACCGAAAATCCTTCCGATTCCGCTTTTTGTTGAATTGCCGCAGAGATATCCGAGAGCCGGCATCCTACCCTGCAAAATTTCAGGCCTTCGAAAAAGCTTGCTTCCGTTACGGCGATCAGCCTTTCCGCTTCTGCACTGATTTTACCGACGGGGTAGGTTCTGGCCGCATCGCTCACATAGCCCTTGAACGTACTGCCTACGTCAACGCTTACGATATCCCCTTCATGAAGAATCTTCTTAGAAGACGGAATTCCGTGAACGACCTCTTCATTGACTGACACGCAGGCGCTGGCGGGATAACCGTTATAGCCCTTGAAACTGGGAGTCATATGATTCTTCAGGATCACACTCTCAACAAAATCATCGACTTCTTTCGTGGAGATTCCAGGACGTATCAGATGAGAGAGCTCCGACAGAATATATGCTGTAACCTTTCCCGATTCTCTCATGATATCAATTTCCTGCTGTGATTTGATGATAATCATTCATGATCTCCTATCGCATTAACGATGTCGTTGAATACAGCCTCCAGCTCCTTGCTGCCGTCGATATGCGCAACCTTTCCCACTTTTTCGTAGTACTCAACCAGCGGCATTGTCAGGGCAATGTAAACCTCAATCCTGTTTTCAACAGTTGCCGCAGCATCATCGGATCTTTGATAAAGTTCACCGCCGCAGACATCACAAATGCCTTCTTTTTTAGATGGCATGTTAATCACATGATAGGTGGCTCCGCAGCTTCTGCAGACCCTCCTGCCTATCAGTCTTGTCATCAGCACTTCTTTGTCAATATCGATGTCAAGAACCTTATCGATGGAAAGATTCCTTTCATTCAGAAAAATATCAAGCTGCTCCGCCTGGTTTACCGTCCTTGGAAAACCATCCAGTAGAAAGCCGTGCTTGCAGTCTTCCTCCATCAGGCGGGCTTCCGCGATCTCCAATACGAGATCGTCCGGGACCAGTTCACCTTTGTTCATGTATTCCTGTGCCTTTTTGCCGAAATCAGTTCCCTCTTTAATGTGCTTTCTGAAGATATCACCTGTTGAAATGTGGGGGATACTATATTTCTGGCAAATCCTGGTTGCTTGAGTACCCTTACCGGCACCCGGAGGGCCCAGTAGTATCAGTCTAAGCATTGCAAGATCCTCCCCATAATCATGAATCTAAGACTCTAGATTCTGACTTGTATCTCCTCATGAAGGAATCGTTCCCCCTTGGTAGAGGAACCGTTCCTTGCCGAGGTATCGTTCCTCTATTTGAGGAAGCCCTGATAATTTCTCATAACCATTTGCGCTTCGAGCTGCTTCATTGTATCGAGAGCAACACCTACTACGATAAGCAGTGATGTTCCCCCAAAACCGATCTGCAGTGCTGTAAACTGCTGGATCAGAGTTGGCAGAGTTGCAATAAACGCAAGGAATACCGCTCCAACAAATGTAATTCTTGTCATGACTTTATTTAAATATTCGACTGTGGATCTTCCCGGTCTGATTCCCGGTATAAATCCGCCATTCGCCTTCATGTTGTTTGCCACTTCCATCGGGTTAAATGTAATTGCCGTATAGAAATAGGTAAAAAACATGATCAGGATGATGTTGAACACACCATAAATCCATACTCCCGGATTTCCGTTGGGAGAAAGCCAGGTATTAACAAAGTTGGCAAATCCGCCCTGTGGTATGAAGTATGTGATGGTCAGCGGAAACTGGAGCAATGAAAGGGAAAAGATTACCGGAATAACACCGGCCTGATTTACCTTCATCGGAATGTGTGTGCTCTGTCCGCCGTACATTTTCCTGCCTACAACCCTTTTTGCATACTGCACCGGAATTCTTCTCTGACCCTGCTGCACGATAATAATACCGACAACAACGATCAAAGCAAAAAGACAGAATAAAATGACGGATATAATGCCAATCTCGCCCGCCTGGAGCTTGATCCAGGTCTGATGGATTGCTGATGGAATTCTGGATACGATACCCGCCATGATAATCAGGGAAATCCCGTTTCCAATTCCGTTTTCATTGATCTGTTCACCGAGCCACATGAGGAATGCGGTTCCGGCGGACAGGGTTAAAACGATTACGGTGATAGAGAAAATGTCCTTGCTGACGATTGCCTGACGGAACAATCCTACGGATAGTCCGATGGCCTGGACGAAAGCCAGCACAACCGTCAGATATCTGGTGTACTGAGCAATCTTCTTTTTCCCTTCTGTGCCTTCCTTCGCAAGCGCCTCCAGGCTGGGTACCGCTATGGTGAGCAGTTGTAATATAATCGAAGCAGTGATATAAGGGGTGATGCTCAAAGCAAAAATGGTAAAGTTGCTGAAAGCTCCTCCTGAGAATAGGTCAAACAAACCGAACAATCCCGTATTCCCGCTGAATACCTCATTTAAGATATTTCTGTCGATACCCGGTACAGGAATGTTGGAGCCCAGTCTGAAAACTAAAAGCATTAACAATGTGAAAATGATCTTTTTTCTGATATCTGCGATCTTCCACGCCTGGGCTATTGTTCTTAGCATGCTCATATTAGATCACCTCTGCCTTTCCTCCGGCTTGCTCGATCTTTTCTATTGCTGTTTTGCTAAACTTGTGAGCCTGAACGGTTACGCTCTTTTCCAGGTTTCCCTCTCCAAGAATCTTGATCCCGTCGACAACCTGTTTCGCAAGTCCTTTTTCTTTTATCAGTTCTGGTGTAACGACTGTTCCTGATTCAAATACATTCAAGTCATCCACATTTAGTATGGTATATTCTTTTTTCCAGATATTTGTGAAGCCCCTCTTCGGGATTCTTCTGTAAAGCGGCATCTGACCGCCTTCAAAACCAAGTCTGGTTCCGCCGCCGCTTCTGGAGTTCTGTCCGTTCATACCTCTTCCGGCAGTCTTACCCTGGCCGGTCGCAGTACCGCGGCCTTTCCGCTTGCTCTTCTTCGTTGAACCTTCGGCAGCTCTTAATTCATGCAGTTTCATTGATACAACACCTCCTTTTCTATACTTCTTCTACTCGTACAAGATGCTTTACTTTTTCGACTGCTCCGCGAGTCTGTGGGGTGTCGGGATGTTCCACTGTATGATTCATCTTCCGGAGTCCCAACGCTTCTACTACTTTTCTCTGAAGTGGGGAAGCGCCGATGACACTCTTCGTTAACGTGATTTTTATTTTCTTATCTGCCATTTGCGTTTCCTCCTTATCCTAGAATTTCTTCCTTTGTTTTCCCTCTGAGTCTGGAGATTTCTTCAACAGTCTTCAGATTTCTCAGTCCTTCTATCGTAGCACAAGCCATATTTCCCGCATTATTTGAGCCGATGGATTTCGCTCTTACGTCTTTAATTCCTGCCAATTCCAGAACCATACGAACCGCACTTCCGGCGATTACTCCCGTACCGGGAGCAGCCGGCATGATCAGTACCTGACCGGCACCGAAAATTCCAAGTGTTCTGTGCGGGATCGTTGTTCCGACTGTAGGAACATATATTAATTTCTTCTTTGCATCTTCTATTGCTTTTCTTACTGCTTCAGGAATTTCCTGAGCTTTTCCCAGACCGACGCCCACATAGCCTTCGCCGTTTCCGACTACTACGGTTACGCTGAATCTGAAGTTTCTTCCGCCCTTAACAACCTTGGCAACACGTCTGATGTTAACGATGGATTCTTTTAAGTCAAGCTTGGATGCATCAATCATATTCTGTCGCATTCCTTTTCTCCCTTCCTGTTAGAATTTCAGTCCGGCTTCACGAGCACCGTCAGCCAGTTCTTTTACTCTTCCGTGATATAAGAATCCGCCTCTGTCAAAGGCAACGGTTTCAATTCCCTTTTCCAGCGCCTTCTTCGCAACAGCTTCTCCAACCAGCTTTGCCGCAGCCTTGTTTCCACCGTAAGCAGCCTGTGCTTTGATGTCCTTGTCAAGGGTGGATGCAGCAACCAGAGTCGTTCCGTTCACATCATCGACAATCTGAACAGAGATGTTCTTCAGACTTCTATATACGCAAAGCCTTGGCCTTTCAGGAGTTCCGGTCAGGGTCTTTCTTACTCTTTCATGTCTGGCCAGACGTTTATCATTTCTACTCTCTTTTGCCATTTATCTCACTCCTTTCTATTTCTTCTTAGCACCAGTCTTGCCTTCTTTTCTGCGGATCACTTCGCCGGCATAGCGGATTCCCTTACCCTTGTAAGGTTCAGGCTGTCTCCACTTTCTGACGTTAGCCGCATAATTTCCGACAACTGCTTTGCTGGTCCCGCGGACGATGATTTCAGTCGGTGTAGTAACCTCAGTCTGAATTCCTTCCGGGTCTTCCATTTCAACAGGATGTGAATATCCCAAACTCATGACAAGTTTATTGCCCTTCTTTTCGGCCTTGTATCCTACGCCTACTAATTGGAGCTTCTTTTCAAATCCGGCAGTTACGCCTGTTACCATGTTGCTGATCAATGTTCTAGAAAGTCCGTGTGCAGATCTTGCTTCTTTTGCATCGGAGTCTCTTGTTACCGACAGCACTCCTTCATTGACTTCCACTTTGATTAACTTGCTGATCTGCTCCTGCAGCTCGCCCTTCGGTCCTTTTACGGTAACAAGGTTGCTGTCGCTGACCTTGACCTCTACGCCGGCAGGAAGAGCAACAGGCAGTTTACCTATTCTTGACATTTTCTATATCCTCCCTACCAAACATAACAAATTACTTCGCCGCCGACTCCAAGCTTTCTGGCTTCCTTGTCGCTGATAATTCCATTTGAAGTGGAAATAATCGCGATTCCAAGTCCTCCCAGTACCTTTGGCACCTCGTCGCTCTTTGCGTAAACTTTCAGTCCGGGCTTTGAAATCTTCTTGATTCCGCTGATTACTTTTTCTTTATCGGCACCATATTTCATCTGAATTCTGATGGTGCCCTGTTTATTATCGTCTATAACGTCAAAGCCTTTAATGTATCCTTCTGCAACTAAAATTCCAGCAATGGATTTTTTCATTTTGGACGCAGGAATATCAACTGTTGCATGTCCTACAGTATTGGCATTTCTGATTCTTGTTAGCATATCTGCTATAGGATCTGTCATAGTCATTTTTGAAGTACCTCCTTCCTATTACTATTGTTACCAGCTTGCTTTTTTGACGCCAGGTATCTCGCCTTTGTAAGCCAGTTCTCTGAAACAGATACGGCATATACCATATTTTCTTAGTACGGAATGGGGTCTTCCGCATATCTTGCATCTTGTATATGCACGCGTTGAAAACTTAGGTTTTCTCTGTTGTTTGACTTTGAGAGATGTCTTTGCCATTTTTTCCCTCCTACTTCTCAAACGGCATTCCCAGGAAGTCAAGAAGCGCCTGAGCTTCCTCGTCTGTCTTTGCCGTAGTCGTAAATATGATATTCATCCCTTTGATCTTATCTACCTTGTCGAAGTTGATTTCAGGGAAGATCAGCTGTTCCTTGATCCCAAGGGAGTAGTTTCCTCTGCCGTCAAAGGAATTTTTGCTTACGCCCTTGAAGTCTCTGACTCTTGGAAGAGCGATGTTGAAGAATTTGTCTGCAAATTCGTACATGCTGTCTCCTCTCAAGGTAACCTTAGCGCCGACGGGCATACCCTGTCTTACCTTGAAGTTTGCGATCGACTTCTTAGCCTTGGTGACAACGGGCTTCTGTCCGCTGATCAGCGCAAGCTCTTCCACAGCAGTCTCCATCAGCTTTGTGTTGTCCTTTGCTTCTCCAAGACCCATGTTGATGGTAATCTTTTCGAGCTTCGGCACTTCCATAACATTCTTATATTTAAATTTTTCCATTAAAGCATTGAATACTTCGTTTTTATAGGTTTCTTTCAGTCTAGCTGCCAAGATGGTTCCCTCCTTTCAATCTGATTTAGTCCAGAATCTGTCCTGTCTTTTTGGATACTCTCTTTTTCGTTCCGTTTTCGATCTTGTATCCGATTCTTGTAGGGGCTTTCGCCTTTGTGTCGTAGAACATAACATTGGAAACATGGATCGGACCTTCCTGATGCTTGATTTCGCTCTTCAGTTTCCTGGTCTGTTTCTGATGCTTTGTCTGAATATTGATTCCTTCTACGATTACTTTATCTTCGCTTGGTATGGCTTTTAGGACTTTGCCCTTTTTGCCTTTATCCTTGCCGGTAATCACCATTACCGTATCGTCTTTTTTAATTTGCATCTGTACACCTCCCCACTAAAGTACTTCCGGTGCCAATGAAACGATCTTCATGAAGCTCTTATCTCGGAGCTCTCTGGCAACAGGTCCGAAAATACGGGTTCCCACAGGGTTTTTGTCTTCTTTTATAATAACCGCCGCATTCTGGTCAAACTTCACATAGCTTCCGTCAACACGCCTTGCGCCATGCTTTGTTCTGACAACAACAGCTTTCACTACGTCGCCCTTTTTAACGACTCCGCCCGGAGTCGCTTCTTTTACGGCACATACGATTATATCTCCGATGTTCGCATACTGACGGCTGGTCCCGCCCAGTATCCGGATACATAACAATTCTTTCGCGCCTGAATTATCAGCTACTCTTAATCTGCTTTCCGGCTGAATCATGACTGGTGCCTCCTTTACTATTTAACTTTCTCGATTACGTTCACAAGTCTCCATCTCTTGTCCTTGCTCAGAGGTCTTGTTTCCATAATTCTAACTTTGTCACCGATGTTGCACTCGTTATTTTCATCATGAGCCTTGAACTTCTTGGTTCTCTTTACTGATTTTCCGTAAAGGGAATGTCTTACGAAGTCTTCGACAGCAACAACGATGGTCTTATCCATTTTATCGCTTACAACTAAGCCGACTTTGGTCTTTCTTCTGTTTCTATCTTGAATGTCCAGCATATTACATCCTCCTTTCGATTATCCTTGAACCTTCTTCAGCTCTTTTTCTCTGATTATGGTTTTCACGCGTGCGATTTCCTTTTTGATATCCCTCATCTTGATGGGATTTTCGAGCTGCCCTGTAACGTGCTGGAATCTCAGGTTGAACAGTTCGTTCTTCAACTTTTTTACTTCAGCGTTCAGTTCAACTTCTGTCATTTCTCTCATTTTTTCAATTTTCATTACGCTTCACCACCCTCTGCTAATTCCTGGCCCTTGATGGCAAATTTACTCTTGACAGGAAGCTTGTGGGATGCCAGTCTCATGGCTTCTCTTGCCTGAGCCTCGGTTACACCCTCGATTTCAAACATAACTCTTCCCGGTTTTACGACTGCTACCCAGTACTCGGGAGCTCCCTTACCGGAACCCATACGTACTTCAGCAGGTTTCTTTGTTACGGATTTGTGCGGGAATATTTTTATAAATACTTTACCACCTCTTTTGATAGATCTGGTCATGGCAATACGAGCAGACTCTATCTGATTTGAAGTGATCCAACCACATTCCTGTGCGATCAGGCCAAATGTACCGTAGGTAATTGTATTCCCTTTAGTAGCAATGCCCTTCATTCTTCCTCTGTGGACTCTACGACGTTTCACTCTTTTTGGCATTAACATCGCTAACTTCCTCCTTTCTCTATCGCTTATTCTGTTGCTTCAGCCGTTGCTTCCGCTTTTACTTCCTCTGTCTTCGGAGCTGGTGCTGCCGGCTTTGGAGTTCTGGTTCTTGGGTTCACGGCTTTTGGAGCTTCCGGTCTGCCATCACCTCTTGGACCGTTTCTGTCGTCTCTTCTCGGTCTGTCTCCGTCTCTTCTCGGTCTGTCACCATCTCTTCTCGGTCTGTCGTTTCTTCTTCTGTCGCCTCTTTCCGGCTTATCCTCCGGAATCGCGCTCTTCAGACCTTTTTCAAGAATTTCTCCGTGATTGATCCAAACTTTGATTCCAAGTTTACCGTAGGTCGTATCTGCTTCAGCAAATCCGTAGTCAATATTGGCTCTAAGCGTATGGAGCGGAACATTTCCTTCACTGTATTTTTCGCTTCTGGCAATTTCGGCGCCGCCCAATCTTCCGGAAACGAGAACCTTGATTCCCTTTGCGCCGGATTTCATGGTTCTGCCGATGGCCTGCTTCATTGCTCTTCTGAATGAAATTCTCTTTTCCAGTGCCTGTGCAATGCTTTCGGCGGTCAGCTGTGCGTCAAGCTCGATTCTCTTGATTTCAACAATATTGATCATGACGCTCTTTCCGGTCAGTTTTTCAACTTCGGCTTTGAGTTCATCGATTCCGTTTCCGGATCTTCCGATGACCATACCCGGCTTGCCGGTAAGAACGGTAATCTTAACCTGATTGTTTGCTGCTCTGTCTATTAATATCTTTGAAACTCCTGCTGCATAAAGCTTCTTCTTCACATATTCTCTGATTTTATGATCTTCAACAAGGTAATCTGCGAAATCTTTCTTATCTGCATACCATTTGGAATCCCAGTCTTTTATAATGCCCACTCTCAAACCATGCGGGCTTACTTTCTGACCCATTCAACGAACCTCCTGTTCTGAATATTTTATCTTTCTTTTAAAGTTACGCCTATGTGGCTGCTTCTCTTTAAAATAACGGATGCTCTTCCCTGTGCGCCTGCTCTCCATCTCTTCATGGTTGGTCCCTGGTGAGCATATACTTCTGCAACATAGAGCTTGTCAACGTTCATGTCAAAATTGTTCTCGGCATTAGCTGCCGCTGATTTTACAACTTTTTCTATAATTTCAGCGCCCTTGCCGGGTGTGAATTTCAATATGGTCAGCGCCTCGCTTAAGTTCTTTCCTCTTACCAGGTCAGCAACAGGCTTCAGCTTGATAGGAGACATCCTTACATATTTTGCAACTGCTTTTGCTTCCATTGATTAAGATCCTCCTTTTCTTATTTTTTCTTAACTTTCGAAGACTTGTCAGCGGCATGACCTCTGTAGTTTCTTGTCGGAGCAAACTCTCCGAGTCTGTGCCCAACCATGTCTTCAGTGACATACACCGGAACATGCTTTTTTCCGTCGTGTACCGCAATTGTGTGTCCCACCATCTGCGGGAATATAGTTGATGGCCTTGACCATGTTTTCAGAACTTTCTTTTCGTTGGCCGCGTTCATCTCATCGATGGCTTTCAGCAGCTTTGCATTTACAAAAGGGCCTTTTTTCAGTGATCTTCCCATTTTTCTTTGCTTCCTCCCTTCAACTATTTTTCGTTACGTTTTTTAACGATATATTGATTCGATGGCTTGTTCTTCTTTCTCGTCTTGTATCCGAGAGCAGGCTTACCCCATGGAGTAACCGGGCTGACTCTTCCGATTCCGGTCTTGCCTTCGCCTCCGCCGTGCGGGTGGTCGTTGGGGTTCATGACGGAACCTCTGACCGTCGGTCTGATGCCCATATGTCTTTTTCTTCCCGCTTTACCGATCTTGATATTTTCGTGATCCAGATTTCCTACTTCGCCGATAGTGGCTCTGCATTCCATTCTGATCTTTCTCACTTCTCCGGAAGGAAGTCTTACGGAAGCGTAATCGCCTTCCTTTGCCATGAGCTGAGCGCCGTTTCCTGCGGAACGTGCCATCTGTCCGCCTTTGCCGGGCTTCATCTCAATGTTGTGGATGATGGTACCTACCGGAATATTTGCAACCGGAAGGGCATTTCCGATTTTGATATCCGCATCGGCTCCGGATACGATCACATCTCCGACCTTCAGCTTGTTCGGTGCGATGATGTATCTTTTTTCTCCGTCGGCGTAAACGATCAGAGCGATGTTTGCGCTTCTGTTCGGATCATATTCGATGGTTGTGACTTTTCCTGGAATACCGTCTTTGTTTCTTTTGAAATCAATGATTCTGTATTTTGCCCTTGTTCCGCCGCCCCTGTGTCTTACAGTAATCTTTCCGCGAACGTTTCTTCCCGCGTTCTTTTTCAGAGTAACTGTAAGGGATTTTTCAGGGGTGCTGGTTGTAATTTCTTCAAAAGTTGAAACCGTCATTCCTCTTAATCCAGGAGTGGTCGGATTATATTTTCTGATTCCCATATCTTTCGTCCCTCCTTACAGACCTTGGAAGAATTCGATTTCCTTACTTTTAGCCGTAAGGGTTACGATGGCTTTCTTGGATGCCGCTGTTCTTCCCACGTTTTTTCCCATTCTTTTTACTTTACCTTGAACATTCATAATGTTTACTTTTTCAACTTCTACTCCGAAGATTTCCTCGAGCGCGTGCTTGACCTGAGTCTTGTTCGCACTGACGGCAACCTTGAACGTGTATTTTTTGTTTGCCGCATCATCCATGGATCTTTCGGAAATAACCGGCTTTAAGATGATATCATAGGGGGTTGTCATTATGAATACACCTCCTCAATTTTGTTGATCGCATCCTTAGTAATGATGAAGCTTGTATGATTTATGATCTCGTACACGTTCATTGTGCTCACTAAGGTTGTTTTAACTCCCGGGATGTTGGCTGCGGACTTGATTACATTTTCGTCTTTGTCAGCCATAACGATCAGGGCCTTCTTGGCTGCCTTCACGTTTTCAAGCACCTTGATCATTTCTTTTGTTTTCGGTGCTCCAAAGGTTAAGGAATCCAGTACGATAATTTCTTTTTCCTCCACCTTTGAGGATAAAGCGGACTTCATTGCGAGTCTTTTTAATTTCTTGGATACCGTATATCTGTAATCTCTCGGCTTCGGCGCGAATACAACACCACCGCCTACCTGAGATGGGTCTGTTGAGCTTCCCTGTCTGTGACGTCCGGTTCCTTTCTGTCTGAAAGGCTTTCTTCCGCCGCCCCTGACTTCGCCTCTGTTCTTCGCCGACTGAGTGCCCTGTCTCTGGTTTGCCAGATAGTTCTTGATCACTTCATGTACAGCGTACTGATTTACTTCGATTCCGAAGATGTCATCCTTCAATTCGATGCTGCCGGCTTCTGCTCCGGCCATGTTCAGTATAGTTACTTTTGCCATTTTACTTCCTCCTTTCTGAAGTCGTTATCTATTTGTCCTGACCTTTAACTGCGTATTGAATTCGGAGCAGGCCGCCCTTTGCACCCGGTACTGCTCCCTTGACGAGCATCAGGTTTCTGTCTTCAATCACCTTGACAAGAACTACGTTCTGAACGGTTACGGTTTCACGACCCATTCTTCCGGGGCCTGCATTACCCTTGAATACTCTGGAAGGATAAGTTCCGGCTGCCAGTGCTCCGGGAAGTCTCTTGTGTTTGGAACCGTGAGTCATGGGGCCCCTGTGGTGTCCGTGTCTCTTAATGTTGCCCTGCGTTCCTTTTCCCTTGGAAACGCCTGTGATATCGAGCTTCTTTCCAGCTTCGAAATCGCTGACCGTAATGATTTGGTTCGGTTCGTAGGTTTCGCCGTCTTCCAGTCTGATTTCTGCGAGGTGCTTTTTCAGCGGAGCCTGCCACTTGGCAAAATGGCCTTTTTCAGGTTTGTTCATTCTCTGCTCTTTCACATCGCCATAACCAATCTGTACTGCGTTGTAGCCGTCTGTTTCGACGGTCTTGATCTGAGTAACGACTGCTGGACCTGCTTCAATCACAGTTACCGGAATCGCTTCTCCAGCGTCGGAAAAAATCTGAGTCATTCCGATTTTTTTTCCTAAAATTGTCTTCATATTCATCCTCCTAAATTCTTACAGCGGATTACTCGTTCGAGCAATCATACTAAGGGGAGTTCCCTTACAGTGCTTTCGTGAAGCTTGACGCTTCTCTACAGTTTGATTTCGATATCCACGCCTGCAGGCAGGTCGAGCTTCATCAGGGCATCAACAGTCTTGGGCGTTGTGTTTGTGATATCGATGAGCCTCTTGTGCGTTCTCTGTTCGAACTGCTCTCTGCTGTCCTTGTACTTGTGCACGGCTCTCAGGATAGTGATAACCTGCTTTTCTGTTGGAAGCGGAATCGGGCCGGATACGTCGGCGCCCGTCTTCTTGGCTGTCTCAACGATCTTTGCTGCGGACTGATCCAAGGTTTTGTGGTCGTAAGCCTTCAGCTTGATTCTGATTTTTTGTTGTTCACTCATTGCTTTCTTTCCTCCTTGATTTTCGTACGTTTTCGCTATGCCTGTACGAGGGGTCCTGTCCTGTGCCTTTCAATGTATCGAGGTTTTTGCTTGCTCGATACACGGTGCCGTGTGTTTCATATTTTTTTACACAAAGCAAGGCATGAGAATCCCTTCGCCCGTTTCTGGAACGGACAATTCTCTGCAGAAATTACCTGATAGCTCAGCAACTTCCTGCTTCATCGCCTTAATTAGCAAGCTTTTAGAGTATATTATAGATTAGCGGAGATTGCAAGAGTTTTTTAAAAAAACTTTACAAAAAAGACTAGATTTTTTTGATGAATTATCTGACAATTTCAACGTTTTGCACGGGTATAATCCATACACGCATCGGTGTGTGCAGTAATCCGGCCTTTCGTTTGATATTAACGCCTGTTTTATTGGTTCGGAAACACTTTAATTACATGAAACAACCGCATCACAGCACGATATCATTTAATGACCGCTTGAAGGTAAGCCATGCAATTGATATAATAACACATATTTACAGTGAGGAACAAATTATGATTACAAAAAATAATATTCAAACAGTATTTGAAGCGCAGCGCATTCTAGCCCGTGCAGAAGATTTTATTTATCTTTTACCGCATCCTGCACTGCAAAACTGGATATCAAACTATACTATTACCTTTCCAAACAAAAAAATAATATCAGAAAACTACACGATTATTCCTCATGGTAGTGCAACTCTGGTGTTCGGATTAAACGGTAAAGATCTGTGCAGCAATATGTTCGGACCGTCCACAAAACCATGTGTAGTCGGCCAACAGGCAAATCAGCATGAGATGCTGATTATTATAGAATTTCAGCCGGCTGGTTTATTTACGTTCACCGGAGTAGAGCAAAATGAACTTGTTAACCTTATTGTCCCTTTTGAATTGATAAATCCCCTGCTTAACCGACGGATTGCAAAAACGCTTTGCAGCGCTTGCAATTTAAATGAATTGATTACCAATCTTGACCGGTTGTTGCTTTCAAGCCGGCATGGGGATTATCCCGTCGAATTGCGTTCAGCAACCCAGCTTATCATTAATACAGCAGGTAATATCTCATCGAAAGCGTTGTCAAGTTCCGTTTATTACAGCGAACGGCACCTAAACAGAATCTTCAGCCAATATATGGGTATGAGTGCGAAGTCTCTCTCTCGCTTGGTCCGCATTAACAAAACGATTCGACTTCTACGTAATCCTCATAACAGCATTACCTATATCTGCGAAAACGCAGGATTTTATGACTTGCCTCACTTCATTCACGATTTCAAATCAATTTGCGGGCTCACTCCGCAAGAGTGCCGTAACCACATGTCTGATTTTTACAGTGAAATTTCAAAATTTTGATATACAATGAAAGTAAAAAAGGAGTGTTAGAATGAAATACTGCGGTACATTAATCTCAGTCTCGGATATGAAAAAATCTCGAGATTTCTACGAGAAGGTTATGGATCAAGAGGTTGGGATTGATTTAGGGGTGCACGTGTCGTTTGTCAACGGCTTTTCCCTGCAGTCCAATTATAAGGAACTTGTTGGCGAAAAGCTTGAAATGCATTCAAAACCAAACAATTTCCAGCTTTATTTTGAAGTAGAAGACCTGAATTCCTGGGAAAAAAAACTCAGGTCCGTAGAGGGAATAGAGTTTATCCACCAGAGTAAAGAATATCCATGGGGTCAGCGTGTGATGAGATTTTATGATCATGACCAGTATATCGTGGAAGTATCGGAAAGCATGGAGAGTGTTGTAAGACGATTTTCGGCGCAGGGACTTACTGTTGAAGAAATCGCGGAACGTACCATGTTTCCGGTTGAACTGGTGAAACAATTGTTATAATCTTTGATGTCTACTTAAACACAAAACAGATACTTGCTAGGGTATCTGTTTTTAGTGCGCTGGTGATCTGAGCCTTTGGCCCACCGTGAATAGGAAAAACCGGCCAATTATTATCTCATCACCTCATAAAGTACTCCCCACACAAGGAGAATAGCCGATACGGAAACCGCGATTATCAGTGCACCCTTCTGCACCTTTGCCTTTGGAGTAGTCAAATTTCTTACAATTCTTGACACAACCAAAATACCCAATAAAAAAATGACTGCCGCAATACTCATCCACTGACTATATTCTGTAAAACTCATATCGATTCCCCTCTTTCTTTCATCCTCTGTCTATTGTAATATTTTTCAATCGGCTGTTGCAACACTATATTTCAGGAAACGACTGCACTTCGATAATAATCCCTGATATGGAATTCCGGGCTCATCGCAGTAGTCTCCCCTCCTCATAGCAGCATACGGACGGCTTGGAAAGCAAGGCCGGCCTGACTTCTGTAATTTGTTTCTATTCTATAATTGCTTTTACTACGGTTTCAAAGGTTTTAAGGAATTCACAGCATTCCGTCTCACTCAGATACGGAGAAACACTGCCGAGAATGTTCCAGTAGGGCGACAGAATGAACCCGCGGTTTACCAGCGCGGTAAAAACATATTCGTACAGATCTGCGTCGTGATTGGCGAAGGCTTCTGCCGCATTAATACCGGGCTCCTCAGAAAACCAAATGTCAAAACGGGCTCCGAGAGAGACAACGGACCAATTAAGCTGATAATCACCGATAATTTTACGGATGCCGTCAACGATGATTTCCGTATTCGAAATGGCCTTTTGATATTTTTCCTCCGTCAGTTCTAAAGTCAGCGCCGCCTTGACACCCGCCATGGCCACAACGCTTCCTGTCATGGTTCCGCCGATTCCGCTGGTATCAGAATACTCAACTCTGATAATCCTGTCAATTCTGTTCCTGATGCTTTCGCTGACGCCATACAGGCCTACGGGAAACCCTCCGCCGATGCACTTTCCCAAAATCAGCACATCAGGTTCCAGTTCATGCTTTTTTGCATACCCACGGAAATCGGATGTTATCGTATGCGCTTCATCTATGATGAATACGGTATCGTATTTTTTGCATAAGGCTTTTGCCTCTTCAAGGTAGCCAGGTAAAGGATGGATGATGCCGCAGTTGGTCATCACCGGTTCCAGCACCAGACAGGCGTACTCCTTCTTCCGCAATTCCAGTTCCAAGAGTTTCAGATCGTTAAATTCGATCGCCGTTGTTGTTTTTTCTGTGTCGACACCTATCCCGATATTCCCTTCCCTGGTACCTGTCTTTCCGTTCTCCCCCATGGCAAAGGTTTCTTCCACCGTACCGTGATAGCAGCCGTTAAAAACCAGGATCTTTTTTCTTCCTGTGATCTCCCGGCAAAGCTTGATGATAAAGCGGTTGGCATCCGTGGCACTGAGAGCGAAACCCCAAAATTCCTGTCCGAAACGTTTCCTGAGAAGTGCTCCTGTTTCCGCATCCAAACCGGAAGGCATGGTGTAAACCATTCCCCGTTCCATTGTTTCATGAAGCGCGTCTGCCACCGCCCTGCTTCCGTGACCGGGAAACGCAGCGCTGTATCCGAGACAGAAATCGACATACTCGTTTCCGTCAACATCTATAATCCTATGCTTTTCTGCCCGATCTACAGTAATTGGGAAAGCTAAAGGCCACTGCTGCATCCAGTTCATTGGTGCATGATAAAGCAGAACCTTCCCGCGTTTATTCTTCTGCTCTATTGATTTTCGATGGCTCGAAGCATATGCCTTCTGTTCCATCTCCAGCAGAGCTGACAACTGGTTTTTGCCGTTCATTTTATGTAACCGTCCTTCCCCCTCAGTCATTATTTTGCATGATACGCTTATGCTCCCGTCTCCAGCGAAACATAGATGTTAAAGCGGAACCCGCCGGCCCGCATTTCAATACAAGTACAGGTTTCACAGCTGCCGCTCAGCGTAAATATACCCTGCATTAATGTCGGAGTGGAAATATCCGCATTGAGCCCAAGTTCTGACAGACCGGTGCAGGCATTGGCGGCAAGCATATTCCCCAGTTCGGATATTGCACTTTGTGTGAATCCGATATTGAGATAAATATCTCCTAAAGATGTTTCTCCAATCACCGAGGAGACGGTGCTCAGCTCCGCCTTTGAAATCTTTACCGATTCTCCGTAAACTGCCGTGGGCGGTGCCACACGAAATCCAAACAGGCTGTTTCTTTGATTGAGCATGGAGCATGCATTGCCGGCAATAATATTGGATAGCTCCGCAATGACAGCATAACAACCTTGATGTGCGGATCGTTTTTTCTGATTGCTTCCGTACACTCGATCCCGTCTGCACCCGGCATGGCCATGTCCATCGTTACCAGATCGGGTTTCAGTTCTGCGACCACTTGTTCCGCTTCCTTCAGACAACGCGCACTCCCTACAACCTGAAATCCGTTATCCGTCAAAATATTTCCGATTAATTCCACGGAAAAGGGTGAATCATCCACGACAACTACCTTAATATTTTTCATCATTACACCTGCTTACTTCAAATTGGTTTGCTCGGCCGGAACCGCTTTCGTCCTTCACGCCGTTAAGGTTAGAACCCTAAATTTTCGTTGACCAGTATAACCTGAATCCTTCCCGGTGTGCTGCAGTACCTTGTGGTAACGATGTTGCAGCAGATGCATTCCTTGGAAAGGCAGTCGATGCAAACACCCGAGACGGTACATGGCGTATTTCGCTTTAATCTGATATTGTTCGGTACCGCTGCATTCAGTTTTGCTCTTTCCAGAGCCTGATCAAGATTGCGTGTCAGCTTGTTGGCACCGGCGACAACGATCACCTTTTTCGGTCCGAAGCATAGTGCTGCGACTCTGTTGCTCGTTCCGTCAATGTTTACGAGTTCTCCATCCACAGTCACCGCATTGGCGCTCAACAGATAATAATCTGACAGAAGTCCCTGTCTTCTACGCTCGATGGATTCCGCCGGATCCGTTGTACTGTAAGGATCTATCAGTGTTACATCCCGTTCCGCCAGCTTTTCTTTAACTCCAAGTGAATTGATGGTCATCGATCCTCCCCAGGAAACCAGACTTTTGTCAGGAACCATCGCCAGAATCATTTGACATGCTTCTTCCGCCGTCTCGCAGTAATGACCCTCGATTCCGCGCTTTTCCATGTTTTTGATCGCTGTGTCTATTTTCAGTTTATTGGCTGCTTTCATGCTATCCATTTGATTGCCTCCTTTTCATGAAACTGATTCTTCCAAAATCCCGCCGCCCGACTATCCCGGCTTTATAATGAAACTTCCGGCAGAATCTTATTTACTATTCTAGCATATTTTTTATGCGACTGGAAAACTATTTCATACATTCCAAATTCAATGCTCAATTACAATACAAAACCCGCATTGCTGCGGGTTCTTCTTGTGATTGACATATGGAACTGTCGCACCAGTTGAAAAATCTCTGAAGCGGCAGCTCCATAGTTGGATGGATTGTCAATTTGTTTGTTTCATTTTGTCTGCGTTGTTTTCCTGCGCAAATGTGATTGAAGTCTCAATCAGGCGATACAACATGGTCGCAATCTCTGCGCGGGTGCTGTTGGAATGCGGGTCAAACAGATTATTCGGCTTGCCGCCGACAATGCTGTACTTTTGCACTTCTTTGATGGCGTCTTTAGCCCAGCTGCCTGCCGCGTCCTGATCAGCAAACGGTACATTCTGCACTTCCTTGAGCTGAATGTTCATATATGCGATGAACCTGGTCAGCATCAGAGCCATATCCTGGCGTGTAACATTGGCGTTCGGGCTGAACTTATTGCTTCCCACTCCGGTAACAATACCTTTTTCAAGCGCCCATGCCACAGACGGTCCGTACCAGGCGTCAGGAGAAACGTCATCAAATACGCGGGCAGTGTACGCGCTTGTATCAGCCGCAGCCATGCGCGCAAACACCGATGCCAGCATGGCGCGCGTCATGGACTGACCCGGCTGGAAGCTGCCATCCGGATAGCCCTGGAAAGCTTCCCGGGATGCGATTGCCAGGATATTATTCTGGGCCCAGTGCCCGTCGATATCGCTGAACTGCTTTGGGTTCGCCTTCACACGGTACTCGATCCCTGCCTGACCAAAGAAGTAGATCTTATCTCCGATGACGAAGCAGAAAGGAACAAATACAGTTTCACCGGCTTCGTTTTGATAATATACGATACCGTCCTTCGGTTCAGCAGCAAGAGCCATAAGGGTGTATAACCCTCCCAGCGGAACCGGTTCATCCAGAATCTGAGTTCGGGATGACCCTCCCCCTCCGCTGGGTCTGCTGGGTTCACCGTTAAAAGTCCAGCCGGCAAACAGAACGACATCCCTGCTGACAGTGTAGATATCTCCATCCTTCCCGACGTAGGCTTCCTCTTCATCGAACCAGCCTCCAAAGCTGTGATTCGCTCTTGAGGCTCCCGGGAGAAGAATTTCTTTTCCTTCCTCTGCCGTTACGGAATCCGCAGCACCGGATGAAAGACTGCCGCCTTTTGTATCAAATCTGACGGTGAACTTACTCTTTTCCCCTGAATCGGCGGCAACGGAAACTGTAAACGTATCCGAAAATCCTTCATAAGTAACCTTGACTCGAACTATACCTTCGCTGTCTAGAACAGTACCGCCACAAGGATCGATGTCGCAATCATCGGGATCGAGCACTTGTTCAGGGCCGATGTCATGGTAAGCAGTAACTTCCAATCCTGTCAGATCCAGACTTTCTCCCACAACATAGGAAAGACGCAGAGGCGCTTTGGTTATGGCGATGCCCGTTAGGACAGGATCCGGCACTTCTTCGCCAATCTCAATCGTTATCCATTTTGTGGCTAAAGTACTCGCAAATTCACGGCTGCATACTGCAAAGTACATCTGATATGCAACCTTGACCTGATAGGAGCCTTCTTCCAGCTCTCCACAGGCAATCAGCTGATTCCCGTCAACCATAAATAAATCAGCGGGGGAATTGACTTTAAATCCCGTTGTAATTCCAAGCGAACGAAGCAGGCTGTCCAGCCGAGTCCTTAAAGGATCATAATTTGTCGTCAAGGTGTAAAAAACATCATTCTCACCGGGTGTGGCAATGATTTCAAGATCACCAGTACACTTGATGAATTTGAGAAGGTCTTTTATTTCTGCTGCGGTGTCCTTGATCTCTCCAATGACACTCTGCACCGCATTGCTGTTTATACCCTGCTTGACACAGGCCCTCAGCTCCAATACATAGTGACGAGCCAGAGTCTCTATGAAGGCTTTGGCTTCTTCTCTTGTCAGATTATCCTCGGCCCATTTGCACAGGCTTTTCAAATTCTCGCAAGCATCTTCAAGGGCAGAGACAAACGCTCTAACATCCTTAATAAAATTGCGGAATTCACGGATTTTGGCTATCTTTTCTCCGGAACTGCACTGAGGATCAAGAACCACTCTGAAGGTCTCCTCCGCTTCCTCATTCATTCCCTTTGCAAAGGATGCAAGGAAGACATCTCCGTCTAGGCCATCAAGATCGAGTTCTCCGGTTGCCTGATCTATGGACAGTTCTCCAAGCTGCTGTACCGCAGGCTCTTCAAACAGCGCTACAAGAGTGTTCCAAAGCGTAACAGTTTTTCTGATCAAACCGCCGAGATCTTTTGTCAATGCTTTTATCGCGCTTTCATAATCACCGTTGATCGCGTCCTGAATACCGCCTTCCAGTTCTGCAACTCTGCGCAATGCATCGGCGGAAGCCCTGAGAAGCGGTACAAGTGCAGTCGGGTTCTTTAGGCCCTGCTCCGCAAGCGAGTTTGCGGCGCTGCTCAGGAATCCCAGATCCGTGCCGGAAAGGCCAATATCCATTCCGATCATCTGATTTACCAGTCTATTCAGCAAATCGGCTGTTCCGTTTGCAATACTACCTCCAAGATCCCCGTTTGCCAGCAAAGCGAGCAACAGCTCGTTGATTTTAGAATCCTGAATGCCCGTCAACAAATCTGCAAGGCTGTCCAAGGTTCTTGCCATGGTGTAGGTCGTCTGAGAGAGGCCGCCGGCTGTGAAGTTACTCTGCAGTGCGTTGACCTGGTCGACGATCGTAAAGACATTTTGAATTAACTCGATTCCCGAACCAAGTATCTTCAGATACGGGCGAATCGGTTCCACAATTTTTACAACCGGCTCAAGCAAGGCACTTATCGCATTGCTTGCGCTGGTCATAAGCGTATCATAGGAATTATCCAATATGGAAGTTGCTGTCTTGTATCCGCTTTCCGTTCCAAAGCTTGCACTAGTCTGCGCGCTAAATATAGCAAGATCAATTACACTCCCTACCAAAGAATTAGCAATTGGTTCCAGAGAGTCTTCTATCGGTACGTTTCCAGAGGTATCGATGCCGAGATTCTTCAGTGTATCCCGCAGATCCGCGAGTTGAACCAGCATATCGTAGCTTAATCCCGCTTGGTTTAAAATCGGATCAAGAATGTCCTTTCCGATACCCAATTTTTGGGAAGTCTCTATAATGCTGACGATATCGTCAAGACTGCCGACGATAATATTCAGATCGCCAATCAGCGATTTAAGCTGAGCGTCGTTGTTCAGCAGCTGACTCACGATTCCGGAGGGATCATTTTTGATCGCCTGCATACGGGCCAGCGACTGTTCATATTGATATTTCGCAAGCTCTGCTGCCGTCATATACTTGTTCCCCTGCTTCAACGCCTCCAGTGTGTCGTGCATAACGGTCACTACATTGGCTTTGTTTGCTCCCATGCCGAATAGCCCGCTTGAGTAACCGGGATAAAAATTAGATTTGTACTCCAGCTGATACCCAAATCCTAAAATGCTATACCCATAAGCATAGCCACCCTCGTTTAGGAGGCGTATCGCATTTGCCTGACGCTCGGCAACAGACATATCTTTGTATGTGTCTATCAGGCTTTTGGGCAGAAGAAAGCCGAGGGTTTCTGTCCACGTGGACGCTAAGTTCTTATCAAGTTCGCCGCTTAAAAGGAATGATGCAATGTACAGATCACCCTCTGCTTTTGCGACAAAATCCTCAATGGCAGCATCATATTGGCTTTGGTTATACGTCCCGCCTTCAGGCACCGTGGTGCCCCGCAGTTCCTCGGCCTGTGCAATGTATCCGTTGATTTCATTTACCTTGAGATCATAGACCATACCCAAATTGTCTGCAGTAGCGCCGCAGCGCAGGATGTTCAGCGTGCCATCCACCAGAGGAAGAACAGCGCTCTGGTTGGATTCGGTAAAGCTTGAAACTGAAGTACTTACGTGATAACCGGGATTGAAGCTTGAGCGGTAAGAAAGCTGACTATTCCAGGTGGTAACTAAACTCACCGACCCGCACGTATATCCTCCGTTGTTTAGGAATCCTATGGCGGCATTCAGTTTATCGATTATTCTGACTGCTGCCGTATTACTATAATAGGATTGTCCACTCTTGTTTGCAAACCAAAGACCTGAATCAATTTTGCCCGTCGCCAGGTCGCCTGCGATTTTAATATCATGGTCAATGTCGTCTCTGAACTTGTCCACAGCAGCAAGAAACTCATCCTTCGGCACCAGCAGCCTGTGGGTCCAATCTGTGCACTCAACAGACCCGGAATTTTCACAGTTCGCATCTGTGCAGGGCAATGTAAGAAAATACGCCTGCAGCTTATCCAAATCTGCTTCAGATTTGTAGTTCTTCAGCATGTCGAGCATGGCCGTAAGGCTAAGTGCAGCCGTTCCGATGGTTTCAGGATAATTCTTCGAAAGCGTTACAATATTGGTCTTCCCGCTTTCATTCATCCCAAGGGCAGAATTGCTGGCTGAATAGCCGGGATTTAACATAGACTTGTATGAGAAAAAGTACTGTAGCTGTGCATTTAAAAAACCGCCATACTTCTGAACCGCAATCCCGCCCTGCTCCAGATATTTCACCGCAGCCGCATACTCGTCGGGAAACGCTGTATTAAAATTACTCTGATTGTATCCTGTACTGCTGGAATTGTTTACTCCGGATGCTTTCAACCGGCTGTCATTACAATTCCGGCCTACAATAGCCGCAGCAACGCCAAGATCCGTTTGAATATTGTCCGCAAAGGCTGTCAGTTCTGTTTGAAGATTAACTTTATATCCATTGCCGAAATCTACTTCTCCATAAGTGGCTGCTATCGCTGAGATCGAAGTGGCCGCAGCTGTCATCTCCGCTACATAGGAATTATACTTTTCCTGTGGAGTGGGTTCTGCGCCGTACACAGGCGCCGGGATCATAGGAACAAGAAGCGCAAATACCAAAAGGAGCGAGAGTACTTTGTTCCATGAGTTTTGAATCGATTGTTTCATCATTCTATCCTCCTATTTACAGGGTAAGCAGTCTCATCGCTTACAGGTAATAAATAGATGCACCCAGCTACGGATCATTTCCAATAAAAAAAGCCCTCACTTTTCATTTCTCCTTTCATTATTACCTTAAAAGTTTAAATGAAAATATGTGGCAACCGGACAACCTTGGCAGTAGATCTTGCTTTAGGCTCCTGGCTTTGCGTCCCTGTCTTTTGGCAGGTTTGCCTTTTCAATATTTACTCGACAAGTTAACTTATAATAAATTATTGCCTAATTCAGTCACAGTTTAGTCATAAATTACATTTTTTCTCTTTTTAATGCAGCATTAAACATTTTACATATTCCTACTCGATTGTCTATAAATTATACTGTCATTGTTCAAATATATCAAGAATTATTTCCCCATTTTTGTATTATTTCCCTTTTCAATTTTCTGCTTCCATAAATTAAAAGGAATGAGTCCGTTTAGATATCGAACTCATTCCCATGTTTCATTTTATCTATTTTGTGGTTGTATCCGTCAGGCTACTCGATGATTTTCGTTACAACACCGGATCCTACTGTTCTTCCGCCTTCTCTGATGGCGAATCTCAGTCCTTCTTCGATAGCGATCGGTGTGATCAGCTCGATTGTCATCTGGATATCGTCTCCTGGCATGCACATTTCTACGCCTTCCGGAAGGGAAAGGTTTCCGGTTACGTCTGTCGTTCTGAAGTAGAACTGCGGTCTGTATCCGTTAAAGAACGGGGTATGTCTTCCGCCTTCTTCCTTCTTCAGTACGTATACCTGGGATGCAA
>JAVBVR010000027.1:0-21948 GCA_036677845.1 Anaerovoracaceae bacterium
AAAGCAGAATGGAAGCGCATAACAGGGGGGCAGGAGCTAAGTACACCAGGGGAAGGGGTCCTGTCTGCCTGCTCTACAGCGAAGCTTTTGATACAAAAGGAGAAGCGTTAAAAAGGGAAAACCAGATCAAGAAAATGACAAGAACCCGAAAAATGAAACTAATATTCAGGAGGAAAACCATATGAGAAAAATTGTAGCCACAAAAGCAGCTCCCGCTGCCATTGGCCCCTATTCGCAGGGGAATATTTTCGGCAATCTGATCTTCACATCGGGGCAGGTACCCCTCGACCCGGAAACCGGCGCCATTGTCGGTACAAACGTTGAGGAACAGACGGAGCAGGTGCTGAAAAATGTGAAAGCGATCCTGGAGGAAGCGGGAAGCTCCATGGACAAAGTGATCAAGACGACGGTGTTCATCAAGAATATGAATGATTTCGCAGCGATGAATGCGGTCTATGCGAAGTATTTTACGGAAGGTGCCTATCCCTCCCGATCCGCGGTGGAAGTAGCCCGCCTGCCGAAGGATGTACTGGTGGAAATCGAGACCATCGCATACCTGGAGTAAGTATTCGATATTGATAATTAATCGCTGATTATTGGAATAGAGGATTGAAAAGGAAGTGAATGAATGAGCAAAGATTTGTTTAGAAAAGAACTGGCAAAATTCCAGCCCTATGTACCGGGAAAACCTATCGAAGAAGTAAAGAGAGAATATGGTTTGGACCGGATCGAAAAGCTGGCGTCCAACGAGAATCAGCTGGGACCGTCGCCCAAGGCTGTGGAAGCCATTCTCAAGGCAGTGCAGGAAATCAATTTTTATCCGGAGGCCACGGCCTATGAACTGAAACAGGAACTCGCGGAAGACCTTGGTGTGAAGGAGGATAACCTTGTCATCGGAAACGGCGGAGAAGAATTGCTCCAGATCATCGCGCAGACCTTTATCAACGAGGGCGACGAGGTAATCGTTGCATCCCCTTCCTTCGGGATTTACAATACCACCGTAGGCTTGATGGGCGGAGTCATTCATTCCGTACCCTTTCAGGACAACCGGTACGATATGGAAGGAATGCTCGCTAAGGTAAACGAAAGGACCAAGCTGGTCTACATCTGCAGTCCCAACAACCCGACTGGAAATATCGTCACAAAGGAAGAACTGGAGCCGCTGATCAAGAAGCTTCCCGAAGACGTTACAATGGTCATGGATGAAGCATATTACGAGTTTGCGGTTATCAATCCGGACTATCCTGACAGCATAGCGCTTTTGAAAAACAGACCGAACATGGTCATTCTGAGGACCTTCTCAAAGGTGTCCGGGATTGCCGGCGTGAGAGTGGGGTATGTGATTACCTCGGAACGGATCGCGGCCGAAATGAACAAGATCAAGCTGACCTTCGACGTAAACCGGCTGGCGCAGGAAGCAGCGAGGGGTGCACTGAAGGATAAGGAATACACGGGAAGAACCGTTGCCATGACAAGGGAATCCATTGAAGCCATGGAAGGTTTTTTTGAGAGTAAAGGGCTGGACTACATTAAATCCTACGCCAATTTTGTCTTTGTTGACGTCAAAATCCACTCTAAAACGGCATTTGAAGAGCTTATGAAGAGGGGAGTCATCATACGGCCCGGATTTTTCTGGGGCTGGGATAACTGGATCCGCGTAAGCACCGGGACAATGGAACAGACACAGTATTTCCTGGATAAGCTGGAAGAGGTTTTACAGGGATATGGTATATCATAGTTTTGACCAGCTCCTGGAGAAAGTCCGGGAAAACCCTGTGAAACGAAGGGCTGCCGTTGCGGGGGCAGCTGACGGCCACGTACTCGAAGCAGTAATGAATGCGCAGAAAATGGGTATTCTGGATCCCGTGCTCATCGGAAATCCTGCTGAGATGGAAGCAATTCTCAAGGATGCCCGGTGGACCGGTTTCCGCTTTGAAACGGTCGCAGCATACAGTCCGGCCGAATGCGGAGAAAAGGCAGTGGAGTTGATCCGGGAGCACAGGGCGGATTTCATCATGAAGGGCATGATCGATACGAAGGATGTTCTGAAGCCCCTCGTGAAAAAAGAAAACGGCCTTCATATGGAAAGAACCATGACCCACGTTGCGCTGGACGAAATTCCCGGAATGAGCCGTCTTACTGCACTGACCGACGGGGGAATGATCCCGTATCCGACACTGGAAGAAAAGAGAGATATCATTATCAACGCGGTTGAAATGTTTCGCTCTCTCGGCTATGATCGGCCATCGGTGGCTGTGCTCTGCGCGGTTGAAAAGGTTAATCCAATAATGACGGAAACAACCGATGCGGCAGCGCTTGTTGATATGAACCGGCAGGGTCTGATTCCAAACTGCCATGTGGTCGGCCCCATCTCTTACGACATTGCCATGAGTGCAGCCATTGCAGAAGAAAAAAAATACGATTGTCCCTATTGCGGACAGTTCGACATCCTTGTGGCCCCCTCCATGGCGGCCGGCAATCTGCTTAACAAAAGCCTTACGGTCACGGCAGGTGCAATGATGGCAGGTGTGGTTCTGGGAGCGAAGGTTCCCGTTGCGGTTGTCTCGCGTGGCTCCACAGCGACGGAAAAGTTTTTATCCCTCGCTCTGGCATCTTTGCTTGCTGATAAAAAAAGGCCTTGACGAAAACACGCGAATACAGAAAAGGTGGAAAACATGTCAAACTCAATGAAATTGCTGACGAGAACGCTGCTTATTCTGGTGCTGATGGTGCTCGGGTCCTGGCTGAACAGCCAGGAGGCTCTGACGGGCAATGCTGCCGGTATCGCAGGGTATGCGGTGTATCTGCTGATTGGAGTCATACTCGGGAGCACTTCCAATCCCAGATTTACGAAAGCCAAAAATAAATGGATTTATATCCTGCCGATCCTGATATTCGGAGTGATCGGCTCCTTACATATGCTGTATGCCTTGCTTCATGTGCCGGCCTGGCCCCTTAACATCGGGGATTACCTGGGCGGATACTCGAATCTGGCCTGGACCATTACCGGATTCTTCGTGAGCCAGGCGCTCCGCTAGGACGAACGGAATATTTCGAACAGCCCCCTGCAGCCGGGTATCGGCACAGGGGGTTTTTTAACGCATAATGTCGAAACTTGGTGTAAAATAATGACGCAATCCAGGTTAAATTTAAGGTATGCTGTGATTAAAGAGGGAATATTGTTTTACAGGACGGCGAAAGGGGGAAAACCGGCTGAAAGAAGGCGGACAGCCGTGTTACACTAGGGGAAACGACATGACAAGGAGAGGGAAATTAAAGATCTATTTCGGGTATTCTTCCGGGGTGGGGAAAACCTATACCATGCTGAAGGATGCACATCAGGAGCTGCGCAGAGGGGTTGATGTTGTAGTGGGCTATATTAATCCCCATTCCAGCGCTGAGACTCTCGAATTGATAGAGGGACTGGAGGTTCTGCCGTTTAAGCTGATTGCCAGCAGCAAGGGTATGATGACCGAGTTCAATCTGGAAGGTGCACTGTATCGAAAACCCCGGATCATCCTCGTGGATGAAATGGCACATGCAAATGCACCGGGATCAAAACATGAAAAAAGATACCAGGATATCGAAGCGCTGTTATCTGCGGGTATTGACGTGTATACAACGGTAAACGCGCAGCACATTGAGAGTCTGAATCAGACAGTTACGGAAGCACTCAAAGTCCCTTACGGTGAAAAAATACCGGACTTCATTTTTGATTGTGCGGAGCGGGTTGAACTTATCGATCTGGAGCCGGAGGAGCTTCTCAGGCGTTATCGCGAAGGCAAGGTGATGAGCAGGGATAAGACGGAAACCAAAGCAAAAGGTCTGCTGAAGAAGAAAAACCTGGATCTGCTCAGAGAACTTTCCATAAAACGGACAACGGAACGAATCAACCAGGTATGCAACTGGAACTGACAAAAAACGAGGTTCTTCCATTGATCACCATAGGCGGCACACTGGCAGTGCTGCTTTTTTTATGTAATAAAAATGCAATAAAAGATGCAATAAAAGTGCTGCATTTTTATACAACGCCTGTTGACAGAGGACGTTACGGGGTTTATATTAGAATAGACCGGGTAGTTTAGACCGGGTGGTTTACGAAGATTGGAGTGAAATCGATTGAAGATAAAAAGCTTTGAACGGAAAATGGAGTTGATGGACGCAGCACTGGATGAATTCAGCATAAAAAGTTTTGAAGAAGCTTCGCTGAACACCATCATTAAAAATGCAGGAATCAGCAAAGGCACCTTTTATTATCACTTCAAGGATAAGCAGGCCCTTTACCTGTCGCTCCTTCAGTATGCCGGCGATGCGAAGCTGGAGTTTCTGGAGAGAAGACTGAAGGACTACGTTCACGATGATAATATGAACATTTTTGACAATTTAAAGCTTCAGGCCAGATTCGGAGTCGAATTCGCGAAGGAGTATCCGAAATATTATCTGTACGGTCTGATGTTTCTGAGGGAAAAGAAAAACGAGATCTACAAGGCGGCAATGGATATGCTGGATGATACTACGGATGCGTACTATGACAGCCTTCTGGCAAAGGCCATGGAACGAGGCGATTTCAGAGACGGTATTTCAGTTGAATTCGCCAAGACGATTCTGATCCACCTGTTTTACCGCTACGATGAAATATTTGACATTAAAAGAGAGGAACTCGACTTCGATCAGATGTTGTGTAATTTTGACAGCCTCATTGATTTTATGCAGCACGGATTGGGAGAGAAGTAAGCCAAAAGGGCGAAAAAGGGAAGAATTTATGAGTATTTTAAAAGCGGAACATTTATCAAAAAGCTATCAGATGGGGGAGATCGAGGTGAAAGCGCTTCAGGACGCCTCGTTTGAAATACAGGAAGGCGAATTTGTAGTGATTCTCGGACCCAGCGGATCCGGGAAAAGCACCCTTTTGAATATCATCGGCGGAATGGATTTACCGACCTCTGGAAGAGTTTTTCTCCGCGAAGAGGAAATCACTGCCTATAACGAGAGACAATTGACGGAATACCGCAGGAATAAAGTAGGGTTTGTTTTTCAGTTCTATAATATTATGGCCAACCTGACCGCTGAGGAAAATGTTGAGCTGGCAACGGAAATCTCAATGGATCCTCTTCCCATTGATGAAATCCTTGAAGCCGTCGGGCTTTCCGAACGGCGGGACCACTTCCCGGCACAGCTGTCAGGCGGTGAACAGCAGAGGGTTTCCATCGCGCGGGCGGTGGCGAAAAATCCTGAAATCCTGCTTTGCGACGAACCCACGGGAGCTCTCGACTTCCATACCGGAATCACGATCCTCAGCCTGCTTCGGAAAGTGAACCGAAATATGGGAAAGACCGTCATCGTCATTACCCATAATTCAGACATTGCTTTTATGGCGGACCGTGTCATTAAAATGAGAAGCGGAGGGATCATTGATGATTATATCAATGAAAGCCCGATGGCGGTAGAGGACATCAAATGGTAACGGATAATAGAAAGAAGAAAAAATATGGATTCCGTCTTCGCAGACTGGATTCCATGCTTGTTCGCATGATCGGAAATTCTAAAGGCCAGTTTGCTGCGGTTCTGACGATTATTATCATGGGTATCGCGACCTATACCGCACTGAATATGACCTCTGTCAACATGAACAATACGGTGGAAACCTATTACGAGCAGAATCATTTTGCGGATCTGTTCCTGCAAACCGGACCGGTACCGGGACAGGAACCGGAAAAGCTGGAGCGTATCGACGGAGTGAAGGCGGCAATGGGCAGGATCTCGACGGACGTTCCCATGATTACGAAGAATGAAAACGAGAGAGTCAATGTTCGGCTGCTGACCGCAACGGGGGCAGAAGACGAACTGAACCGCTCCACCATATTAAAGGGAAAAATGATTTCCGATAAGGGCAACGAGATCATGCTGATCGAGCAGTTTGCCAAGGCACGCCATCTCGACGTGGGAGACGAGATCGAAATCCAGGCAGGCGGCATCCGGCGAACATTGAAAGTAACAGCAATCGTAGCGAATCCGGAGTACATTTATCTAATGGAAAACACTCAGTCTCTCATGCCGGATGAAAAAAATTTCGGGGTCGGCTATATCCCCGAGTTATACGGACAGCAGATCACGGGTCTTTCGGGTAGCTTCAACGAAATTTTGATCAGCTATGAGAGGGGTGTTAACGAAGAAGCGCTCATTGACAAGGTGGAAGACGCGCTGGACATTTACGGAGTCAGACAGACGGTTAAACAGAAAGACCAGCTCAGCAACTCGGTAATCAATCAGGAATTGACTCAGCTGGACGGTATGGCGAACTCCATTCCCATTCTGTTTCTTTTGGTCGCAGGCTTGATTCTGATGATGATGCTTGCCCGGCTGGTAAAGAAAGACAGAATCAAAATCGGAGTGCTGAAAGCCATCGGGTACCGCAACAGCCAGGTGATGTTCCATTATGTAAAATATGCTTTGATTTCGGGCCTGATCGGCGGGATCGCCGGTTCTCTCCTGGGAATGGCGCTGGCGGGAGGGATGACCAGATTGTATCTGTCCTATTTCCATATCCCGCTGTTAAGGATAGAGTTTTATTATTCATACCTGGCTTATGCGGTTCTGCTTTCCGCGGCGTTCTGCTCCCTGTCGGGAATGATCGGAGCCAGAGGCGCGCTGAAGATTGCGCCTGCCGACGCCATGCGTTCGGATGCGCCAAAATCAGGCAAGCGGATTTTACTGGAAAAGATGCCGTTTTTCTGGAAACGCCTTTCCTTCAGCAATAAAATGATCAGCAAGAACATCTTTCGGAACAAAAAACGGACGGTATTCGTTCTTGCGGGAATTACCCTTACCTACGCCATGATGCTGTTTTCAAGCAGTATGCCAGACGTGATGAACCAGATGATGAACGAACATTTTAAAGAATTTCAGAAAATGGATTACAATATCAGCTTCCGAAGTCCGGTTCGGCAGGAAGCGGCGAGGGATATGGAGCATCTCATCGACGCGGAGCACATCGAAGGAAAACTGGAATACCCCTTTGAACTGTCCAATGGCAACAAAAAACAGGCGGTTAGCATGATTGGACTTGACAGAGATACAAAATTCTATTCTTTCCGTGATACTGCGGGCAGACAGACGGAAATTCCGAAGAGGGGGATGCTGATCACGGAGAATCTGGCAAAAGCGCTGGATGTCGGTAAAGGTGATCTTGTTAGGATAAAGAGCTATATACCAGAAAGGGACGACGCGTATATCCAGGTTGTCGCGGTAATCAAACAGACATTGGGAATCAACGCCTATATGGATATCGGAACCATGGGGGAAACCCTTCTGGAGAAAAATCTGATCAATGGTGTCTATGCAAATTCCAAAGACCCGGATGTCAATGAAAAACTAATCCGTGCGTCCAATATTGCGTCGGTCATGTCGATTGCTGATACGCGTGCCGTATATGATCAATATATGACCATGATGGCATTATCCATCGGATCCATGGTGATCTTCTCAGGTATTCTGGGATTCTGCATCGTATACAATGCCACCATCGTAAGCCTTGGGGAACGGGAGATGGAGTTTTCCTCCCTGAGAGTATTGGGATTCAGCAAGCTGGAAATCTTTTTTATGATCGTTAGAGAGAATAATATCATTACAATACTAGGGATACTTCTGGGCATACCGGTCGGCTATGCCATGGCCAGATACAGCACAGAGGCTTTCAGTACAGATATGTACACACTGGATATGAGCCCTACCCCCAACGCTTTGATCATGGCTGGTGTCTATACGGTGATATTCGTTCTGCTGGCACAACTTGCGACCTATCGTAAAATCCGGAAGCTGGATTTTCTGCAGGCGCTGAAAAACAGAGAGTCGTAAAGAAATAAGGAAAGGGATATAAGGATGAAACGGAATAGAAAAAAATGGATTGTTATCGGCATCGGAGCGGTTCTTGTAACGACGGCGGCAGCAGCGGCGGCGGCCATGAATGCGGGAATTGTCGTAGAAACAGCGGCGGTGGAGCAGGGTGAAGTGAAGAAGCTTTTAAAAGAGACGGGGACGGTGGAGTCAAAAAGCTCAATTATTGTCACTGCGAAGAACTCCGGTGACATAAAGGGATTGACGGTGGAAGAAGGGGATCGGGTCATGGCAGGTGATCTTCTGATGACCAGCGGAGGAACAAGCGCATCGCTTGATATCAAAAGCCAGCAGGCGCAATTGTCAGGACTGCAGGCCCAATACAGTCAGGCACGGGAGCTGGCAAGAAAAAACAAAGCGCTTCATGACCAGGGTGCTCTGAGCTACCAGGACTATAACGCTTCCGATACGGCGGCAAAACAGCTGGCAGCAGAAATCGCATCTCTTCAGTACGCCATTGCGAGCTATGCGAAATCCACCGGAGCGGAGGGAGTCACTGCTCCGATTGAAGGCGTAATCACAGGGGTTTTTGTGAAAGAGGGCGAATCGGTTGTTGCCGGGGCGGCTCTGTTTGAGATTTCAAATTTGGGTGATATATACGTCAAGTCAGATTTTATCGCCGAGGATGCGGACCTGATCAGGGAAGGGGACGCAGCAAGAATTTTTAATAAAGATGCCGGCTTTGACGATAAGAACGGCTTCGTCAGGAAAATCTACCTGAAGGCGGAGAATAAAATGTCCGACCTTGGTGTGAATCAGAAGCGGGTAACGGTAGAAATCTCTTTCGGGACAACACAGCAGGTACGTCTGGGCAGCAATATGGACGTGGAAATAGAAGTGGAAAAAAAGGATAACGTACTCAGAGTACCCGAACTGGCCGTCTTTGAAAAGAGCAAAAAAAAATATGTTTATGTGGTTGAAGGAAGCAAGGCGATTCTGCGGGAAGTAGAGACAGGTCTGGAAGGAGAGGACTATATGGAGGTTGTCTCCGGGCTGCGGGAAGGGGATCTTGTAATTGTTTCTCCAGGCGATGATGTCTCCGACGGGGCCAGAGTGAAAGTTTAAAGACTTGAATTGAAATAGGGAAGCTGAATAGAAGAGGAGGCCATTATGGCACAGGCTAAAACGAATGCCGTCAGACTATTGGATTTAATGAAAGCAGACTACATGCTATATGAATACGATGCGCCGGATGGTTTTCTGGACGGCGTTTCTGTGGCCAGGGCGACTGGCTTTGAGCCTGAGCGTGTGTTTAAAACTTTGGTGACCCGGGGTGCAAGCGGAGAGCACTATGTCTGTGTAATTCCGGTAGCCCGGGAGCTGGACCTGAAAAAGGCGGCAAAGCATTTCGGGGAAAAGAAGCTTGAGATGATACCGGCCCGGGATATTACCGGAGTTACGGGGTACATCAAAGGCGGCTGCTCTCCGGTGGGGATGAAGAAACGTTTCAAAACAGCAATCGATGAACATGCCGGGCAGTTTGAACGCATTGTTGTAAGTGCTGGCAAGGTAGGCCTTCAGATGGAGCTGCCGCTTCAGAGCCTGATTGAAGCGGTGTCGGCCCGGGTTGCGGATTTGACGTCGGAAGAAGAATAACAAGCCGCTGCGGATGGATTTCCGCGAAAGAGCGGGTACGATAAAAAGAACCGAAGGATGGAAGTGCCTTCGGTCTTTTTTCTTGTTTACTTGTATGATTCGGAGTTGACTTGTAATCTGTTTTACTATTGTTCCTTCTGTTTTGCTCTTATCTCTTCTTCAAGCGCGTCAAAGGGACTGCATTGCCCGGAAGAAGAACAGCCGGAACATCCTCCGCAGCAGCTGCCGTTTTTTCGGTCCTTGCGGATCTTTCTTATTGCGAGTATAACGGCAAGCAGAATGAATCCTCCGATGATGTAGTTAACCATAATCCCGGACCTCCTTTCTCCTCGGCAGGGTCAGTGAAGGCTAGCGGAAACGAGCGCCGGCCCGATTCTCAGGTTAGTGAAAACTAACCTTTAAATCTAGTTTACTATTCCGAGCTTCCTTTGTCAAGTAAATTTTGAAAACTATCGGACAGAGTAATTTTGGCAATTTGGAAACCCAAAGGCCAATCAGTGCACGGCATTCCGCAGCTCTGAGTGGCCCTTGGATAAGTGTGTATCTATTAAAAGAAGGATAGTGTGCATTGAAACGCTTCTGCCGTTGCGGAGTTCCGGTTTCAGCACAGCAAATCATCTCTTTATAGCTAGTGTAACCATCATTTGTGTTGTTTTTGTGTAGAAGATGTGTAAAATGGATAAAAATAGAAGGAACGGAATTGATATCAGCACATTATCCCGTGTTGACAGAACTAATAAACCGGGTATAATATGAATTTGAAACTGAGTTTCATATTTTTATAAGGAGGACATGGCAATGACAGCTTCGGCAACTTATAAAACAAGGCAGAGGGAACAGATTCTGGACTGTCTGATTAAAAATAAAGATCACCATCTCACCGCCGATGAAATTATGCTCGATTTGAACACCAAAAAGGTTCCGGTGGGAAGGACGACGGTCTACCGTTATCTGGACAAGCTGGTGTCTCAGGGAATCGTACGCAGATACTTCATCGAAGAGGGGAAGAGCGCATGCTACCAGTATATGGAGCCCGACAACACCTGCAATCTGCATTATCATTTAAAATGCACCGGCTGCGGACATTTGTTTCACCTGCAATGCGAATATCTTCGGGAGCTTGATTCCCATATCAAAGACCGCCATGCGTTCAGTGTGGATCACTCCAAGACCGTATTGTACGGCCGATGCAGCTCCTGTGAGGCAGATTTGAACCGGGGGGTGAAGTAAGGTGAAAAGACTGACAGCTGCGGTTTCTGCAGTATTATTCATCATACTGGTGGCAGGCTGCTCCTCCAACCGGGAAATTGATATGCCGGCGTTAAATGAGGCTAAGAGCGGAAAGATTCAAATCGTTGCAACTCTCTTTCCTCAGTATGATTTTGCTAAACAGATTGCCGGGGAAAAAGCCGACGTCACACTGCTGCTTCCTCCCGGCGTGGAAAGCCACTCCTTTGAGCCGACGCCTTCTGATATTGTCCGGATCAACCAGTCGGACCTGTTTCTCTATACCGGAAAATATATGGAAGCCTGGTCCGAGAAAATCATCGGAAGCATGAAGGACTCGGGCTCCGAAAGCTTGGTTCTTGACCTGTCAAAGAATATCGCTCTGGTCAATACAGAAGAGATCGAAGCGGGGCATCATCATAGCGATGCTGAAGAATCGGAGGAGCATCACCATGGGAATGAAGCAGAACAGGGCCACGGACACCAACACCAATATGATCCCCATATCTGGACAGACCCCATGAATGCCAAGCTGATGGCTGCCGACATCCGTGATGCCTTGTGCACGATTGATCCGGCCAATAAGGGGTATTATAATGCCAACGCAGAACGGTATCTTGCTGAGCTGGATGCTCTGGATGCGGAATTCCGATCCGTAGTAAGAGATGGGAAAAGGAACAAGATTTTATACGGGAGCAGGTTTCCCTTTTATTATTTCGCGAAACGCTATAGGCTGGACTATGGAGCGGCTTTTGACTCCTGTTCTTCTGAAACGGAGCCGAGCGCCAGAGCGGTAGCGGGCTTGATTAAAGAGATCAGGGAAGAAAAGATTCCCGTTGTATACTATGCGGAAATGGAAGACCCGAAGGTTGCGAGGTCCATCTGTTCGGAAACCGGCACGAAAATGCTTCTGCTTCATTCCTGCCACAATGTGACCAAAGAAGAGATGGAGCAAGGTGCCACTTATTTGTCATTGATGAAACAAAATGCTGAAAATTTAAAGGAGGGTCTTGAATAAATGTCCCAGATCAGTGCCCGGAACGTTTCAATGAGCTATGAAAAAAAGCTGGTCCTGCAGGAGGTCTGCTTTGATGTGGAGGAGGGAGACTACCTTTGTATCGTCGGAGAAAACGGTTCCGGCAAAACGACCTTGATGAAAGGGCTTTTGGGACTGATGCCTCTAAGAAGCGGAACGATAGAATTCGGGGAAGGTGTGAAAGGGAGTCAGATCGGGTATCTGCCGCAGCAGACCGTGATTCAGAAAGACTTTCCCGCTTCGGTTTTTGAAGTGGTTCTTTCGGGATGTCTGAACAGAATCGGCGGAAAACCCTTTTACTCAGGCCATGAGAAGAGAAGGGCGTTGAAGAATCTGGAGATCATGGGGATCGGAAATTTGAGATACAGATCCTATCGTTCCCTGTCCGGCGGTCAGCAGCAAAGGGTTTTGCTGGCACGGGCGCTTTGTGCGGCAGAGAAAGTTCTGCTGCTGGACGAACCTGCCGCAGGGCTGGATCCCATCGTTACAGCGGAGCTCTATCAGATTATAAAGGAATTGAACGGCACAGGCGTAACCGTCATTATGATCTCTCACGATGTGAAAGCAGCTGTAGCAAACGCAGATAAAATCCTTCATATCGGCGGCACGACAGAATTTTTCGGAGCAACAGAAGCATATCTAAACAGCGAAGCCGGCAGAAGATTTCTGGGGCGGGACAATCTCACCTACGAAAGCAAGGACGGAGGGGAAGACCATGATTGATATCATCACAGAACTGTTCTCCTTTTCATTTCTGATCAGAGCCTTAACGGTAGGAACGCTCGTAGCACTGTGCTCTGCACTGCTGGGTGTGAGTCTTGTGCTGAAGCGGTATTCCATGATCGGAGACGGACTCTCTCACGTGGGATTCGGTGCGCTGTCTATTGCTATGGCGCTGAATCTTGCGCCGCTTCAGGTGGCGGTGCCGGTCGTTGTCGCAGCGGCCTTTCTGCTTCTCCGGATCAGCGAAAACAGCAGAATCCGCGGTGATGCCGCAATTGCATTGATCGCAAGCAGTGCCATCGCTATCGGGGTTGTCGTGACCTCCCTGTCTTCCGGCATGAATGCAGACGTTTATAACTTTCTCTTCGGCAGCATCCTTGCCATGAGCAGGGGGGACGTTCTGCTGAGCGTTACCTTATCCATCGTGGTTCTCTTGCTGTTCATTTACTTTTATCACAGAATTTTCGCCGTTACCTTCGATGAGAATTTTGCAAAGGCTACCGGGACAAAGGTTGAAATCTACAACATGATGATTGCGCTTCTTACAGCGGTAACCATTGTGGTCGGGATGCGAATCATGGGAGCATTGCTCATATCCAGCCTGGTTATTTTTCCTGCGCTGTCCTCCATGCGGTTGTTTCACAGCTTCCTCGGTGTCATTGTGACCTCCGGGGTAATATCGATCACGTGCTTTTTCTTCGGTATTACTGCCTCCTATGCGTTCGACACGCCGGCAGGGGCAAGTATTGTAATCGTGAATCTGATTGTTTTTGTCGTGTTCTGCCTCGTTGGCCTCATTCCGCGCAGCGAAAAAGAATGAATCGCGTCGAACTTCAATTTGACAAATGACAAAATTTGGAGATATAATAAACCGAATGGTGAAAGATTGTTTGGTATCTTAGGTTTGGCATCGATTTTCACCAAAAACTGCAAGGAGGGTGCAGGAAATTGGATATCTATATAGCGAGGCAGCCGATATTTAAAAAAGACATGGGGGTTTTTGGCTATGAGCTTTTACACCGCAGGAATTCGGATAATTATTATGAAAGCGAAGACCAGAACGGCGCGACTGCCGAACTGGTCAAAAATTCTTTTCTTGTGCTTGATTTTGACAACCTGACGGACGGAACCAGGGGCTTTATCAATTTTACGCAGGACCTGCTGGAAGCCGAAATACCCAGAATCCTTCCAAAGGAAAAAGTCGTCGTTGAAATACTGGAGACGGTAGCGGCTACCGACATCATCATCGAGGTCTGTAGAAAGCTGAAAAAAGAAGGCTATATCCTGGCATTGGACGATCTGATTTTTGACAGGTGCGATTCTGACTATACACCGCTCATTGAGCTTGCTGATATCATTAAAATCGAATTTCCCGCCACTGACAAAAAGAAACAGCGGGAATTGATAAAGAAGCATAAAAACAAGGTTACCTTTCTGGCGGAAAAAGTTGAAACGCGGGAGGAATTTAAAGAAGCCGCCGATATGGGGTACGACCTGTTTCAGGGCTATTTCTTCTGCAGGCCGATCATGATGAAATCAAAGGAAATCACATCCTTAAACAATCATTTGATTGAAATCCTGAAGGAATTAAAAAAGAAAGAACCCAGTTTTTTAAAAATCTCTGAAATTATTGAAAAAGATCTCGGACTCACTTTTAAGCTCCTGAAAATGGCAAACTCCGTTTACTACGGCGCCAAACTGGAGATTACAAATCTGCAGCAGGCGGTAGTCAGGCTGGGAATCGAGGAAATGAAACGCTGGATCTCTATTCTGCTCATTAAGGACTTTGAAAACGAGGAGAACAGCGAACTTATCAAGGTATGTCTCCTGAGAGGAAAACTGCTTTCCCTGATGGCTGCTGAACTGAACAAGGCCTCACAGGAAACGGATTTCTTTTTTACCGGGATATTGTCTTCCATAGATACCATTATGGATCAGGATATGAAAGTGATCCTGGCCGATCTGGCGCTTTCGGACAATGTGAAAACAGCATTGTTAGGCGAAACAGGCCAGCTCAGGGAATGCCTGGATACGGTTCTCCTTTATGAGCGTTTGAACTTTGAAGAGGCCATGGGGAAACTGGCAAAGATGGGAGTTGATCTGGGCCGGTTTACGGAATTGTATATTGAGGCGCTGTCATGGCAGCGAACCGCATGGTGACAAAAATATGACTGTAACAAGGACCGGACTGCATAGCAGCAGCCGGTCCTTGTTTCTGTGATTAAATCACTGTAACAGGTTGCAAAACGTCATATAATCAATGATACAGTCAGGTTTTCAGACAAGGCAAGGGATCCCGGTCAAATCCGGTAACCGTGTCAGATCCTGTGTAAAAAAGAAAGAGGTATTAATTATGGGTATTTTCAATCGATTGAAAGAGGAGCGTCAGGAAGTACAGAGAGATAGAAAGGATTTGATTCTGGCGGTGAAACAGAAGAAATGTCCCCAGAATCATCCCTGCCCTTCCGTCAGGGTCTGCCCTGTGGGTGCTTTGTCACAAACGGGGTATGCGGCGCCGGTTGTAGATATGGATAAATGTATCAAGTGCGGCAAATGCGTGAGATTCTGCCCAATGAAAGCTTTGGTGCTGGAGTAGATGACAAGGGAAGCACACAGAAATCATAATAAAAGCACAGAAAAAAGCGGACATTTTGTGTCCGCTTCAAAATTTCTTTTACTATTTCCTGCAATCTTTCCGTGTATTCGAGGTTTTACACATTCAGCATGGAAAGAATATCATTTTTATGTCTTGCGCCAACCGTGGAATTAACAACTTTTCCGCTTTTTATCACCGCCAGAGTCGGGATGCTCATGACTCTGAATTTGGCAGCCAGCTCCGGCTGTTCATCCACGTTGACCTTTCCTACCTTTGCATGAGTAACCTCTCCGGCGATCTCGTCGATAACAGGGGAAACCATCTTGCAGGGCCCGCACCAGGATGCCCAGAAGTCAAGCAGCACAGGCTTTTCGGATTTCATTACTTCTGATTCGAAGTTGTCTTTCGTAATCGTGATTGCTTTCATTTTCTTCATCTCCTTTATTTGAAACTGCATGATATAACCAAGCGGAATCATGAATTCCTTTATTCTATAGTTTTATTATATTCAAAGAAAAAAATCAGTCCGTAACTTTATCACATAACGACAGTTGTTTTTTACTTTTTTTAAAAGAATTGGGAGGATAAAAGTGCAGAATTATAACAAGAAATTGCCGGCAGGCCGTTTGACTTTTGCCGGGATTTGGAATAAAATGGGCATAACAGTCGAACGGTGCCATAAAGGGGGTCTGGAATTTGAAGCAAAGGATGAAGGATCTTAAAAAAGGGTTTTTCGTGAAATATTTCATTGCAACTCTTTGCCTGTTCTCCATTTTTGCAATCTCTATCGTACATTTCAGGTATATGGATCAAAAAATTACCGACATCAGCAAAGTATATTTGTCTAGGATGTCTCATCAGAATGCACAAATCATATCGAATGAGATACAGGCCCGTCTGCAATCACTCAACATCGTCGCAAGAATGATCGGAAGCACAGATGAATTCACCGAAGAAGGAATAAACGGCATTCTTCAGGCAGAGGCGCACAACAGCAGCTTTATCAGCCTTGGGGTTGTAATGAAGGAAGGCGGCTTGGTTTTTACGCCCATTGAAAACAAGGGACAGTACACACCGGAAACAGCCGGTACATCTCTGAATGGACAGAGCGGGTCAAAGCTCCTGCTTTCAGTGGATTGGAAGTATATCAATAAGATCATGAAAGGCGATACCGGACTATCCGCAAGTCCCTCCCGCATGGTAAACAACAGAACGGTGAGTGTCTACGCGGTTCCGATTTATCGCGGTGAAATTGCCGGAGCTCTCGTTGCTTATTTTGATGAGAGTTTTTTTAAAACCCTTGTTTTGCCCCGAACGCTGGATCAGGACGGGTGTTCCTATATCGCTGACAAAAACGGCAATGTGATTTATCATTCAGACAGCTGCAATCATAACGAGATTTATAGAGATATGATTCAGATCCTCTCTGCCGCATGGTCCCTTGAAGGCAAAATCGGGACGAAGCTGAGAAATGATATTAAAAACGAGCGGATGGATACCATCGATTACCGGCGGAATGAACAGAAAACCTATATCAGCTATACGCCAATGGATTTTCACAGCTGGTATTTTGTGACCCTGACCGATGCATCCGTTGCTGAGCTGCAGCCTAAAAGTATCTATGATGCCACCATGCCTGCATTCCTCTATATCCTGATCGCCATTATTACCGTGTCGGGTTACTTCGTTTATCTCAGAAGCCAGATGTACAAAAAGCTTGAAAGGAAGATGCAAATCGAAGCAATCAATGACGAGAGCTATCGGATGATCATGGAGCAGACTGACGATATCATCTTTGAATATGACACCCAGGACAAAACATATTTTCACACGTCGAATTTTAAAAAGAACTTCGGATATGAACCGACGAAAACGGGATTTTTAGGCTCCCTTGAATATGATTATGTCTATCCCGACGATGTGCTTCGTTTTGCCGAGCTCTATGAAAGGATGAGACGGGACAGAAAACTTGTGGAAGGAGATATCCGGATTATCAATTCAGAGGGCGAATATTTATGGACACGCATTTATATGCTGGGCGTTTTTGACCGGGACGGAAAAATTGCAAAAGTGATCGGAAAAATCGTCAATATTGACGAAAAGAAGAAAGAGCTGCAGCAACTGAAGGAAATGGCCGTAACAGACTCCGCCACGGGAGTTTACAATAAGCAGACAACAGAGGAGCTGATCAAAAACTTCTTATGCGGGGAAGGGAAATATGGAAAACATGCGATGATGGTCATTGACATCGATGATTTCAAGGCAATTAATGACGACTACGGACACAGGGTCGGTGATGCAGTCATATCGGCCCTGGGCAGCGAGCTGAACCGTGCTTTCCGTGCCACTGATATCAAGGGCAGAATCGGAGGCGACGAATTCATGATTCTGATGAAGGATATCGAAGAGCTGGATCTGATCATCACAAAAGCAAAAACGGTCTGTGAAAAATTTAAAAATTTCAGTCTGGATGAAAATAAACGCATCGGTTTTTCTTCCAGCATTGGAATTGCCATTTATGATCTGGACGGCGGTACCTATGAAGAGCTGTATGAGGCTGCCGACCGGGCCCTTTACAACTGCAAGAACGAACAAAAGGGAACCTATGCCTTCTGCAGAGAAACGGACGGCAAATTCAGCTCGAGGTAATTCGAGGTACAATCGCTGACTTCATCTCACTTGTACCTTTTATCTCACATACACCTTTTATCTCACATTCACCTTGGGCAGTCTCTGCCCGAATGCGCAAACAATCTCATAATTGATCGTTCCGGTTTTTTCCCCGATCTCATCAGCCGGGATTTCCAAGCCTCCCTGGCTGCCCATGACAACCGCCTCGTCTCCAAGCTTTACTCCAGGAACATCGGTTACATCGATCATGCACTGATCCATGCAGATATTGCCGGCAACGGGAGCAAAGACCCCATTCACGATAACGCGCCCCTTGCCCGAGAGAAAACGCGGGTAGCCGTCAGCATAGCCAAGGGCCAGGGTAGCAATGAGACTTTCTCTTTCCGTGGTAAACTTTCTACCGTAGCTGACGGAAAAACCGGGCCGAACCCTCTTGAGGTGTATGATGTTTGCTTTTACAGACATAACAGGCTTGATGGAAAGCTGACTCTTGTCCACTTCTCCGGAAGGATAGCATCCGTACAAAACAATACCCGGGCGCACCATGTCAAAATGCGCTGCCGGAATCTCCATTATGGCGGCACTGTTTGCAAAGGTTCTCAAAGGTATTGTAATTCCGACCCCGGCAAGCTTATCGTAAATCAAGTTGTAGTGAGACAGCTGCTGCTCTGCATAGGTCTTGTCCCTTTCGTCTGCAGTGGCAAAGTGCGAGAAGAGCCCTTTGATTTTTAAATGGGAGAGCTTACTGATCCTTTTCAGATCTTCTACGCACCCATCATCAGGCAGGAATCCGATGCGGCCCATTCCGGTATCCACCGCCACAAAGGCTTCGATAACTTTTCCGGCTGCCCTTGCCGCTTCCGAGATGGCAAAGGCATTCTGAAAGGATGAGGTTACAGGTGTGAGATCATATTCCGGCAAAACATCGGCATACAGGTCCGGCGTGATGCCGAGCATGACGATGGGACATGCAAACCCGCTCTCACGCAGCGAAATGGCCTCCTGAAGCGTCGCCACGGCAAGAATCTTTACGCCGTTTTCCAGCAGAACACCGGAAACCGCGGCGGCACCGTGACCGTACCCGTCCGCCTTGACCACGCCTATGATTTCTTTGTCTCCCACCTTCTGCTTAATTTGCTTTATATTATAATCGAGGTTGCTCAGATTGATTTCCGCCCATACCGGTCTTAATGCTTCCCTATACATAAACGTTCCTTTCCTGTTTTGAATATTCAATAATGTGTATTGCCGGACATGAACCATTTGCCGGCAATTGCATTGTAAGCAGGTTTATTATATACCTTGCCCTCGATGACCGTCAACCAGACGCACCGGAGCCGTAAAAAACGCAAAAATATTTGCGCAATTGATTATGACTAAAACATAAATTCAAGAGAGAAGCTAAAATGGTGTTATTCGACGGGATGTCTGGAATACCGATAGGTAAGGAACGAGGCCAGAACAACCAGACCGCCACCAAGCAAAGAAGTATAGGGTACAGTTTCCCCCAAAACGAAATACCCCAGGATCATGGAAAACAGAATGCCGGTGTAATTGTAGATGCTTACTTCCGAAGCGGGCGCAAGACGGTAGGCATAGGTCAGCGCGATCTGACCGAAACCGCCGAAGACGCCCATCAGCAGCAGGAGAAAAAAATCACCCAGACGCGGCAGCGTCATGTTCATGAGAAAGAACGGAAGGGACAATGCGACACAAAAGGTGGAAAAGTGCATGATGACGGTAATCGCGTCGACCTTGTCCTTGAAATATGCAAGCAGAGTATAAGATACACTGGAAAAAATCGCACACAGAAAAGCCAGGAAAAGCGGAAAAAGATTCGAATGGAAGGAAGGGTTTGCCACCAAGAAGGCCCCTCCGAAAGCGATTAACAATGCAGGAACCTGGATTCTTGCGATTCTTTCCTTCAGGAAGAAATAGGCAAAGAGCGTGATGAGGAAAGGGGAAAGCTTGCTGAGTATGGTCACATCCGCCTGGGCTGCTCTGGAAGCCGCATAGAACAGGGAGACAAGGCCCAGCAGGCCGAAACCGGAACGCATGAAGAGCAGCGGCTGGTATTTTCGTTCGCCGAACATGGAAAGACCATGTTTCTTGATAATGACAAAGCAGAGAACAAGGCTGACGACATTGCGAAAAAATACCTGCTCCATAAGAGGTACACTATCACCCGTAATCCGGATGATAACCTGCATTGCGGAAAACAGCAGCGCTGAAAGGAGCATGAGAAGAATTCCTTTTTGTTTTGTTTTCCTTCCTGTCTCATCTTGTCCGTTCATAATTAACTGTACACATGATCCTTTCCTCAGTGTTTCTATGACTCTTTATTTCTTTTTTCCAGGTTTCTGCGGAAGAACTGGATCGTTGGGCCTGTGATGAGGCCTGCGATAATGGTGCCGATCCCGAAGGACCCGCCCAAAAGTATGCCAATGGCGATAACGGTAATATCAAAGGCAACTTTGCACCAACGAAACTGCCGGTTGGTTTTCTCTGAGATGATGATAGGGATCACATCCGCCGCTGAAATACCAAAATGAACGGACAGGTATAAAGCCACAGCAAAAGCGAGGCTCAGATAGGCGATCACGAAAAATACTACCCGGATTGCCATGGGGGCTTCCGGAGTAACGACAAAACTGAATATCTTTGTAAACAGATCGATGGATGGTCCTACAATGATCAGTGACAGCCAAGTGGCTCCGCTGATATAGCGGCGTTTGACAAAGAGTGTGACAAGGATTACAGCGAAATAAAAACCGAGACTTGCCATTCCTACCGTGGTGTGAAAAACATTGGCCAGACCTGCGGAAAACACACTGATGGAATCCAGACCGAACCCGGCCAGGATGAACAGGCTGACCGCCATCCCATTGATAAGAAAAGCAGCGGTAACCTTTAACGCTTTTTTAACGGTATGCATGTGACCTCCCGTGATACAATTTGCTAAAATATCATATCACAGAAAAGAAGCGGATACACCAAAATTTCAGCATGCAAATTGAAAAAAGCGCTCTCTTTCCAACTACAGAATGGCACCTCTTTCTACCTGTAGAATTTTATTTACCGTTGTAATCGTTGCAACAAGTGTTTATAATATTCTTGCCTTAAACAATAAATAGAAATTTTCCGTCAGGAGGAGACCGATATGCAGATAATTGTAGCAGGATGCGGGAAGGTGGGCTCCCAGTTCGCCAGAATCATGTCAGAGGAAGGACATGAGATTGCCGTTGTTGACAGCAGCAGTGAAAATCTAAAGCTTCTGGGACCGAACTTTCGAGGTGTAAGCGTACTGGGAGTCCCCATCGATGAGGATGTTCTGAAAGAAGCAGGGATAGAAAGTGCCGATGGCTTTGCTGCGGTAACACCGAATGACAATATCAATATGATGGCATGCCAGATCGCAAAAGAGATCTTTCATGTTCCCCGTATTTTTGCGAGAATTCAGGATCCGGTAAAGGAACAGGTATTTTATCAGTTCGGTGTCCATACTGTTTGTCCAACCGATATGGCCGTACAAGAATTTCGCGCACTCATGATGGGTGAATGCAGCGCAAAGACTTGTTTTATCGACAACACTGGGATTGAATTTGTGTATGAAAGAGTCCGGGACAAGGATGCCGGCAAGCTGATGCGTGAAATCACTCTTCCAAAGAACGCTCACCTGCTGGGTGTGATGAAGGATGGCTGCCTCAATTTTTACAACCCCGCAACCAAACTTGAGTTTGACGACGAATTAGTAATCATCACGAAGTTATAACAGGAGAAACCAGGTTGTAAAGGCGGAAATTTCTAATAAGGAGTTTGGAATCATGAATATCGTAATTATCGGCGGAGGTAAGGTGGGATACTACCTGGCAAAAACCCTTCTGTCCTTTCAGCATAAAGTCAGCGTGATTGAGCGGAAGCGTGACATCTGCCAGAAATTGGCGGATGAACTGAATATACCGGTTTTCCATGGGGATGCGACTAAAGTCGACATCCTGAAGAATGCGGCGACCTCCAAAGCGGATATCTTCATAGCCGTAACCGGACAGGATGAGGAAAACCTGATAGCATGCCAGCTGGCCAAAAATAATTTTAGAGTTGGCAAGACCATCGCCAGGGTAAACAATCCGAAAAACATCAATGTGTTTTTGAAACTGGGTGTTGATCTTCCCGTCAACAGCACGTCTGTGATTTCTGACCTGATCGAACAGGAAGTGGATTATGCCGGAATGAAGACTCTAACCAG
>JAVBVR010000028.1:0-8875 GCA_036677845.1 Anaerovoracaceae bacterium
ACAGCCCCGACAGCGGTTCTATTTTTGTACAGGGTCAAGAGGTTCGCTTTTCATCGCCAAAGGATTCCATCGAACTGGGGATCGGAATGATTCACCAGCACTTTAAGTTAGTGGACGTGCTGACCGCCAAGGAGAACATCATACTGGGACAAAAGGGCGGCTTCTTCACAAAGGGGAAAGAGTTATCGAAGAAGGTTAAGGCCATATCGGATCAATACGGTCTGGATATCAATCCGGACAAAAAAGTGTATGATATGTCTGTAGGCGAAAAGCAGACACTTGAAATTATTAAAGTTCTGTATCGGGGCGCGAAAATTCTGATCATGGACGAGCCAACTGCGGTGCTGACACCCCAGGAAATCAAAAAGCTCTTCCGGATCATTCGAAATATGAAGGAACAGGGCTGTGCGGTGATTATCATCACCCACAAGCTCAACGAAGTCATGGAGATCAGTGACAGGATCACTGTTTTAAGAAAAGGCCGGTCTGTGGAAACGGTGGTAACGGCAGATGTCGGAATTCCGAATCTGATCGAAATGATGGTGGGTAAGAAGGTGGATCTTGCTATTGAAAAAAAGATTACGGAAACGAAAAACCCCATGCTCGAGGTTGATGGGATCCATGTGATCGACCAGGATAAGAAGCTTGCGCTGGACGATGTGAGCTTTACACTGAACGGCGGAGAAATTCTGGGTGTTGCGGGAGTTGCAGGAAGCGGACAAAAGGAGCTATGCGAAACCATCGCCGGCCTCATCCATGCCGACAAGGGCAGGATTTTCTTTGAAGGGGACAATATCGTTGGGAAAACGCCGCGTGATATTATCCGCCTGGGGATTCGCATGGGCTTTATCCCGGAGGATCGCCTGGGAATGGGACTTGTTGGAACCATGGACATCGTTCACAATATCGTCCTCAAAGATTACCAGAATCAATCCGGAATATTTCTGAGAAGAGCGGAGTGTACGGAAAAAGCTAACAAGATCGTCAAAAAGCTCGATATCCAGACTCCAAGCATTTATTCCTCTGTGAAAAAGCTGTCCGGCGGAAATATTCAGAAGGTTCTGCTGGGAAGAGAAATCGACTCCAATCCCAAGGTTCTGATCACCGCTTATCCGGTAAGAGGACTTGATATCGGAGCATCCTATAAAATATACGAGCTGCTCAACGAGCAGAAAGAGAAAGGGGTTGGCGTGCTGTTTATCGGAGAAGACCTTGACGTCCTCATAGATCTTTGTGACAGGATCATGGTCATGTTCAACGGAAGAATTACCGGCATCGTCGATCCATCCAGGGTCTCTAAGGAAGAAATCGGGCTGCTAATGACCGGAGGAAGTATAGAACAGGAGGCGGGAGCATGATGAAAATAAGCAAACGGGCTGAGCTGCCCAAAAGACAGGAAATGATCATCAGAGCCTCTGCCATCGTCTTTTCTCTTGTCTGTGCGGGTCTGGTCATTATGATTCTGGGATTCAATCCAGTGCAGGTTTTCCGTGAGATCATCATGGGAGCCCTGGGAACGGAGCTCAGAATAAAACAGACCATTGTGAAGGCAATCCCGCTGATCATCACCTCCATGGGAATCCTTGTGGCATTTAAGATGAAATTCTGGAATATCGGAGGAGAGGGTCAGATCATGATGGGAGCGTTTGGCGCATCCCTAGTTGCTTTGTTCGGGCCTGACTTGCCAAAGCCGGTCATGCTGCTGGCTATGGCCGCCGCCGCCATGCTATTCGGCGGAATCTGGGCCTTTATACCGGCCTTTTTCAAAGCAAAGTTCGGAACCAATGAGACGATCTTCACATTGATGTTAAATTATATCGCAATCAAGTGGGTTACTTATTTACAGTACGGCCCATGGAAGGATCCGGCATCCCAGGGTTTTCCCAAGGTCGCCAATTTTGAACCACATGCGGTTCTGCCATCTCTGTTCGGCGTCCATATCGGCTGGATCATATCCATCCTGCTTGTCGCTTTGGTTTATCTTTTTATCAATCATACCAAAAAGGGATTTGAGATCACTGTCGTTGGCGAAAGTCTTGAGACAGCAAGATATGCGGGGATGAACATCAAGTCCATTATCGTTACCGCTATGCTGGTTTCCGGAGGGCTTTGCGGGCTAACGGGCATGATACAGGCATCCGCTATAGAGCATACGCTGAATTCGGCATTGTCCGGCGGCTATGGCTTTACCGCCATCATCACCACGTGGCTGGGAAGGCTGTCAGCGCCTGTCATATTTGTTGTTTGCCTTGCTTTTGCTATCCTGCTACAGGGAGGCGCATACATTCAGATTGCGCTGGCAATACCGTCAGCGGTGGCGGAGATGATTCAGGGAATTATCCTGTTCTTCGTATTGGGCAGTGAATTCTTCCTGCAGTACAGATTATCCTTCGCCGGGAAGTTCGGAAAAAGGGAGGTGGCTTAAATGACTGCATTTTTAGCTGCGGCTGTCATTGCCGGCACCCCTTTGCTTTTTGCAACTCTGGGTGAACTGATTACAGAAAAAGCAGGCAACCTGAATCTGGGTGTTGAGGGCATGATGCTGATGGGAGCCGTCATGGGCTTTGCTGTCGGACTGTGGACCGGAAATCCGTTCCTGGCAGTTCTGGGTGCTATCGGAGCGGGAGCCGCAGGATCTGCGATATATGCCGTACTCACGGTAACGCTGCGGGCCAATCAGGTAGTAACGGGTCTGACGCTGACCATATTCGGTAGCGGTTTTGCCAGCTTTGTTGGAAAAAGCTTCATGGGTGTTCCTGCTCCGGCTGCGGTAAAGTCTTTGTTTGCCAAGCTGGAGATCCCGGGGCTCAGCCAAATTCCCGTCATCGGACCGACTTTCTTTGCTCAGGACATTTTCATATATTTCGGTTATCTCATTACCATCTGCGCTTCCTTCTATCTTTGGAAAACGAAGATGGGATTGAATCTGAAGGCGGTTGGAGAAAACACCGCGGCGGCGGATGCGTCCGGAATCAATGTCAATCTGTATAAATATGTTCATATCATACTGGGCGGGTCGCTCTGCGGACTTGGAGGCGCCTATATGTCACTGGTCACCATTCCTGTCTGGCAGGAAAATGTAGTAGCGGGACGAGGCTGGATCGCGGTGGCGCTGGTCATCTTTGCTTCCTGGAAACCGTCGAAAGCACTGATCGGGGCTTTTCTGTTCGGAGGATTGAATATCCTTGGCTTCCGCCTGCAGAGCATGGGAATCCATATTTCACAGTATATTGTCGATATGGTTCCTTATGCGGCAACCATACTCATCGTAATTATCAGCACGAGAAAGAATCGGAAAGAGGATATGGGACCTGCAGATTTAAGCGTTCCATACTTCCGAGAAGACAGGTAATGAAAGAGGGTGTGTTCCCCGAAAACCGGAGCATTACTATGCCAGGCTATGCCATGCTATGCAATGCAAGAAGGCGGTAATTGGCTCCATGGTTTTCGATGGGAACATACCCCGGTTATTATCGGGCGCATTCTGAATCTTTCCCCTGGAGAATATCCAGCCCATGCTCGATGGAGGGAAGAATATACTCCAGAATTTCCCTGATGGATTTCGGACTGCCGGGCAGATTGACGATGAGCGTGTTTCCTCTGATGCCGGCCTCTGCTCTGGAGAGCATCGCTCTCGGCGTGATGCGGAGTGAGATGCTTCTCATCGCCTCCGGAATTCCCGGGGTGCGCCTTTCAACAACCTCCAGGGTAGCCTCCGGTGTGACATCCCGTTTGGAAAATCCGGTGCCTCCTGTGGTTAAAATCAGATCCACACCATCCTCATCCGCCATTTTTCGCATCATAGCGGCAAGCTCTTCTTTTTCATCCGGAAGAATCGATACTTTATCGACTTGAAATGCTTGAAACCTGGAGATGATCTCTTCGATAGCAGGTCCGCTCAGGTCTTTTCTTGTCCCCGCGTAGCCTTTATCACTTGCTGTTATAATCCCGACTTTGTACGCCATACTCTATCCTCCCATAATGATTTGGCAGAAAAATATCACTTGAATTTATAGAAATATTCTATATGATAGAAGTATAAAGTACAAGGTGTGAATCAACGGGCAATTGAATAAAATACAGTAAGGTGGGAATATGGGATTTTTAAACAGGGTTTTATTTATTATCATTGCAATATGCATTCCGGTCGTATGCATCATGAGCGCCTTTAATATCGTTTTCCGTCTGCCGGATCTCTATGCTTATGAGTTTAACAAAAACCAGGTTTCCAGGGAAATCAATCTTGGGATGAAGAATGATGAGCTGGGTCAATTTTTTTCTGATTTTATGACGGGTAAAGAGAAGGAATTTGATTTGTTCACCGAATACCGTGACAGGGAGCAGTCTGTTTTCGGCACAGTGGAGAAGATTAATATGGAAAATGCCAGGAAACTGTTGAATTATTCTCTCTATTTACTCGCAGGCGCGGCATTGCTGACAATCATCAGCTATTGCGCTCTTTTAGCCAATAAGAGGAAATATGAGCTGCGCGGGGCATTTAAGGGCGGCATTCTTATATTTACGATTCTGCTGGCAGTACTATTTGCATCATTCTATTTCGACCTGTCAAGAGACTTTCTGTATGGCCACATCTTTATTATCCGATTTGGAGCGGACGATGTGCTTCCTCTGATGCTGACGGAACAGTTTGCAAAATTGGGCTTGATAGCAGTTTCGGCGGTGGGGCTTATCCTTCTCATCATTCTTGCTTCCCTCACTTGGAGGATTACGAAGCCGAGAAGGATGTTCTGGTAATAAACGCGCTGCGTTTTCGGCGTTTTTCCGCGGGCTGATTCTGGTTTGAATTTCTGTACATAAAGGAATATGAGTAAAAGGAGTGATTGATCATGGTATATGTTCATCTCGCAGACGGTTTTGAGGAGATCGAGGCCATCAGCGTTGTCGATGTATTAAGGAGAGTGGATATTGCAGTTCAAACGGTTTCCCTGGCGGACAGCAAAACGGTCAGGGGCGCCCACGATATTTGGATTGCTGCTGACCTGCTTTTTCCAGAGGCGGATTACAGCAAGTGTGAAATGATTGTGTTGCCCGGAGGAATGCCGGGAACGATCAATCTGGCAAAGCATGAAGATCTGGTTAAACAATTGAACGCCTTTGCCGGGAGCGGAAAATGGCTTGCTGCTATCTGTGCCGCACCGAGCGTACTTGGCGGGTTGTCCCTGGTAACGGGGAAACGCGTTACCAGTTATCCGGGATTTGAAAAGCATATGACCGGAGCAGAGTATTCGGAAGAACGAGTCGTAAGAGACGGTAAGCTGATTACGTCCAGGGGGCCGGGCACAGCGATTGAGTTTTCCCTGGAACTGGTAAAGGTACTGAAAAATGAGCAGACGGCCGCTGCGGTTAGGAATGCTATGATCGTATGATTGATCTGCATCTTCACACCTATTATTCTGACGGCACAATGTCGCCGGAAGAGCTTGTCAGGTATGCAAAAGAACGCGGCGCGGAAACCATTGCAATAACCGACCATGATGGCATGGGAGGTCTGGCCGAAGGAATGGAAGCGGGCAAACGTCTGGGCGTGAATGTGATCCCCGGAATCGAATTGTCAACGGAGGATGACGAAAGGATTTATATGCATATACTGGGCTATTGTTTTGATCCCAAGAACGACACTTTGAAGGCGGAAGTGGAACTGATCCGCAGAAAGCGGGCGGAGCGCAATGAAAAGCTGCTGGCTGCACTGCGTGAAATCGGCTGTCAGCTTTCCAGAGAAGACCTGCAGCTCCGGGCAGGGCAGGATTATGTCGGAAAGCCGACATTCGCCCTGGCTCTTATGAGAAAAGGCTATGTGTCATCACCGAAAGAAGCGTTCAAAGAAGGGCGTTTCATGCGGTCTGACGAGGTAAGGCGCGTTCATCGTGAAAAAATATCTACCAGAAGAGCCATCGAACTGATCCGTGCGGCGGGGGGATTACCCGTGCTTGCCCATCCCATGAAGATTTCCCATCTTGTAAAAAGAGAAGGCGAAAGTTTTTTCGAAAAGCTGGACGGGCAGCTTGAGAAGCTGAAAAACTGGGGCTTAGCCGGTATGGAATGCTATTACAGCGGACATTTGCCTGAAGAAACGGATCAATTGGTTCACATGGCGGGGACTCATGACCTGATCGTGACAGCCGGTTCGGACTTCCACGGGAAAGAATTTGATAAAAGCATAACCATCGGAGGTTTTGCGATTGATAAAAATTATGATGAAAAAAGAATAAAATCACAAATTCATAGCAAATATTGTAATATCATGGTATAATAATATGATATTGGTCAAAATGAAACGGCAAAACGAATTTATAACGCGGGGGGTAACGTATGAAGCACGCGCAGATGAAAATGATAGATGCAAGGAGCCGTAACATATGAGATTTGTGCCTACTTATTGTTTGCGGGAGGGAATGACACTCGGTGACAATCTCTATAACAATTACGGAGATCTGATGCTGTCCAAAGGTACCATACTGACAGCGGAATATGTAAAATCCATTGAGCGCCTTCAATACAACGGGGTCTATATTGACGACGATATATCAAAAGACATTCAGATTATTAATATCATCAGCGACAGCGTGAGGGCGCAGACGGTGAAGGGTATTAAAGATGTGTTTATTCATTGTGAAAAGGACAGCCCTGAAGTTAAGCCGGATCTCAGAAAAGCAAAAGTGCTGATCGAAAACATTGTGGATGAGATATTTGCCAATAAGCATCTCATGGTGAATATGATCGATATGAAGGTCTTTGATGATTATACCTATTACCACTCTGTTAACGTGGCGGTCCTGAGCATCGTTCTCGGCGTTGCTCTGAAAATGGATCGTGAGGAACTATGCAATCTTGGTTTTGCCGCGCTGCTCCATGACATCGGTAAAGTTTTTATCAACAGGGATATTCTCAATAAGGCGGGCAGGCTGACGCCTGCCGAGTTCGAAGAAATTAAAGCACACTCTCTTCTGGGATGCAACCATATCAAAAAAGGCTATGGCGTTCCTAATTCCACTTATATGGCGATTCTGGACCATCACGAAAAATATGAAGGCGGAGGATATCCAAACAACCTGAAAGGGGATAACATCTCTTGGTATGGCAGGATTATATCCGTTGCCGATGTTTATGACGCCCTGACCTCAGACAGGCCTTACAGAAGGGCGATGCTTCCGTCAGACGCAATGGAATACGTTATGGGGTCAACAACTATCCTGTTTGATCCGAGAGTTGTGGAGGTCTTTGTCAAAAAGATCGCGCCCTACCCTATCGGCACCTGTGTCAAGCTGAGCAACGGCCTGACCGGAATTGTCGTTGAGAATTACGAGCATCTCTGCATGCGGCCGAGAGTCAGGATCTTTATGGATCACGACCGGGATGTGGAGCCTTATGAAATAGAATTGGCAGATTACAAGGCATTAAACATTACTGTTATTGAAATCGTTTAGGAAATCAGGTCACAAATATGAACAAACATGTTGATTTTTATAAGATGCTGCAGGTTCATCACGATGCCGGGCAGGATATTATTGATGCAGCATACCGGTGTTTATCCAAAATGTATCATCCAGATATTAATAAGAGCCCGATGGCTGCTGAGCGCATGAAAGATATTAATATAGCATACGGAGTCATCGGCGACAGCAGAAAACGCAAGGATTACCATATCGAATGGATGAAAAACAATGTGGTAAAACCGCTTACTTCCGCGATATCAGGCAAGGAAAAATCCCCTCAGAATGCAGCACCTGATCCATTGAAAGAAGCGAAGAAAGAAGAAGCGGCAGCAAGCCGCGTTCTGGATGAATTTTTCTGTGAGACAGTAAACGAGCGATGGGAGAAGGCTTATGAAAAACTAACGCGGATCGACACCGACAACATACCTCTTGAAGATTTTCTCGAGTGGAAAAAATCGGTTTCACTGGTCTATAAATTAGGCAATTATAAAATTACATATTTTAGAAGATACACAAACTGTGAATATGCAGGAAAGGTTTATCCTGTCATTTTTCAATTTTCTGTCGGATTGACTGAAATGCAAATATCCACCAAGCAGATCAGTGAGGAGACAACACAGAAGTATGTGGCGTATGACGGATCCTCATGGCGCGTATGTCTCGGATATACCGATCTGAAACCGACTATCATAAAATTCAAATACCTTGCCCAGGCGCTGCCGAAGCTGGATAAGGATGAAGTGTTTATGAAGGCCATTACGAAGATTGATCTGCTGACCGGTCTGTCGAGTCTCAGTGGTTTTGTGGAACAGGCCGACAGGGAAATGCTGCGAAGCCAAAGATATGGCAACCCGCTTTCCCTTGCCGTAGTCACCGTAAAACCTGTTGCAGACGGTGAAAACAGTTGTGAGGGCAACGAGCAGGACGCATGTGTTTCCTACGTTGCGGAAATCCTCTGCACAAACATCAGAAAAACTGATTTGATCGGAAGATGCAATCCCTCTTCCTTTGCCATCCTGTTTACGGAGACGAAGACGGAAGATGCAATGACTGCGCTGGAGAAGCTGCTCGAACGTCTGGACACAGATGACTATTTGAATTATGAAATCTATTACGCCTGCGTTCCCGTCTATAAGGGCAATATGGAACAGATCATATCCGATACGCTTGAAAAAGCAGTGATCAGAGAACGAAGGCGAAACGAAAGCGAGGATCTCTCAGAGCACATGAGAACGAAGCTGGGAAAATACAAACTGTCAGACATCCTCGGCTTTAATAAAAAGGGAAAAAACCATTTTTAACACAAAATGAATCTGTAAACTGAATGTAGACATGTACAAAAAGAGTATATGTCTACATTTTAGTTTTTGATAGAATTGATCTGGAAGGATGTGATTTGATGGGCAGACCAAAAGGTGGGA
>JAVBVR010000029.1:0-28518 GCA_036677845.1 Anaerovoracaceae bacterium
TAGCTCAGTCGGTAGAGCACTTGACTTTTAATCAAGGTGTCCCGCGTTCGAATCGCGGATGGGTCACCATTATAATAACATAGAGTAGTGAATGGATGTAGTAGAACCTAACGATGGAGAGGTGTCCGAGCGGTTTAAGGAGCTGGTCTTGAAAACCAGTGACTCCGAAAGGGGCCGTGGGTTCGAATCCCACCCTCTCCGCCACGTTAGATATCGGATCGATTAACCATGGAGAAGTACTCAAGCGGGCTCAAGAGGACGGTTTGCTAAACCGTTAGACCGGGTAACTGGTGCATGGGTTCGAATCCCATCTTCTCCGCCACATAGGGGCATAGCTCAGTTGGTAGAGCAGTGGTCTCCAAAACCACGTGCCGTGGGTTCAAGTCCTACTGCCCCTGCCAATTTGGAATCAACAGCTTAGCTTCGGAGTGTAGCGCAGCTTGGTAGCGCATCTGGTTTGGGACCAGAGGGCCGAAGGTTCGAATCCTTTCACTCCGACCACGAAGTTATAAAAAAATATACAGCGTGGGCCATTAGCTCAGTTGGTCAGAGCGTCCGGCTCATAACCGGCAGGTCCGGGGTTCAAGTCCCTGATGGCCCACCATTTCAACTTTATATCATGCCCAGATAGCTCAGTAGGTAGAGCAGTAGACTGAAAATCTACGTGTCCTTGGTTCAATTCCGAGTCTGGGCACCACTGAAACCTTCGAGGACGATTGAATTAGCAACGTTTTCGGAGGATTTTCTTTTTTTGAACCTCTTCGAACAATAACTTCACAGCGAAGCAGAAATGAAAGTAAAAAGTGCACTTTAATTGAAATTTTGCACAGATTTTTATGCTGCTGTTTTTTCAATGAATCGGTCGTTTTTTCGGATATGATAAACATTCCTTAACGGATTGCCAATAATTTAGGGAAATTTGTAGCAACGATCTGGTTGAACAGCAGGTGCGGATGGATTCATAATAGATCAAGAAGGGGTTTATTTCTAGGAGCACGGCCAGAATAAACTTTGGGGAACATCAGGGGGATAGCATGACAGAGAAACCGAAAAACAGGGGGCGTATGGCGGCAGCTTTGATTGCCGCCATAGTAACAGCAGCCGGAATCCCTGTGCAGGGCACAAGTTCGGCAGCAGAAATCAGTAGCACTTCCGTTGCGGAGCAGATCAGGACAGGCTCAGATCACGCGGCGTATGTGATCGGTTACCCGGACGGGACGATCAAGCCGCTGAAGGTTATTACAAGGGAAGAAACGGCTGTAATTTTCTACAGGCTGCTGCAGGATCAGGACAGAGAAGCATTTGCTTACGGGGGTCTGCCTTTCCCCGATGTGGACGAGAAGCGCTGGTCCAGTAAAGAAATTGCAGCGCTTTTTCAGGCAAAGATCATTCAGGGGAATCCCGACGGAAGCTTCCAGCCTGAAAGGCCCGTCACAAGAGCGGAGTTTGCAGTGATTGCATCCAGGTTTGCCGGGCTATCGGATACAGAGGACAATAAATTCACAGACATCGAAAACCACTGGGCGAAGCAGTCCATTATTTCTTCAGCAGAAAAAAACTGGATTAAAGGGTATGCAGACGGAACCTTTTGCCCCGACAATACGATCATTCGATGCGAAGTGATGATGCGGATCAACGAAGCGCTGGATCGCAGAGTCAATGCCGTGGGTTTACTGCCGGATGTGAAGCAGTGGCCGGATAATTTCCACGACAAATGGTATTACGAGATAGTATTGGAGGCAACAACAACCCATGAGTACGAGCGGTCAGACAAACCGAGGTCAACTGAAAAATGGACAAAGATAAAGGAGAACCCGGCCTGGTGAATGAAGCCAATAACCGGTTAAATACAGTAAGGGGCGGCTTTTTCCGCAAAAGCACGTCTCTCTTATTATTTGCTTTTGCTGCCTGATTCCATTAGAATAGAATTACAATGGAATGAGGAGGATAAAAAGTGGCGCAATTATATTATCGTTATAGTACAATGAACGCAGGAAAGTCCATAGAATTGATCAAGGTGGCTTATAACTATGAGGAGCGGGGGAAACGGGTTCTTGTGCTTACCCCCAGTGTTGACAACCGATTCGGAGTTGGGGTCATTGCATCAAGAATCGGCGTAACACGGGAGGCTATCGCGGTCAATGACGACACTAAAATTCTGGAATTATTCATGAAAGAAAATAAAAAAAGCCAAATAGAATGTGTTTTAGTAGACGAATGCCAATTTTTGAAAAAGCATCATGTTCAGGAGCTGGTAGAAATCGTGGATAGCTGCGACGTTCCGGTGCTTGCCTACGGCCTGAAGAACGATTTTAAAAATGAGCTCTTCGAAGGCTCTTATTATATGCTGGTGTATGCCGATAAGATTGAGGAAATCAAGACGATCTGCTGGTGCGGCAGAAAGGCCACCATGGTAGCCAGAATTGTTGATGGAAAGTTCGTCAAAACAGGGGAGCAGATCGTTGTCGGAGGGAACGACATGTATATTTCCCTTTGCAGAAAGCACTACAATGACGGGAGACTGGGACCTGAAGAAGAATTATAGAGCATTTTCCCCTGGCAGCTTCCTCTCTTCCTGAATTCTTTCTGGATCCCGTTCAGAATGGAGCGCTTCTCATAGCCCCATTCCGGTGCGATGAGGAGATGTCTCGGCGCATCGGCGGTAACCCTATGGATCGTAATATGCTGTGGAACAATTTCGAGTGCATCAACCACCAGATTGATGTACTCTTCTTTTGTGGGAATGTGAATCCGGTCCGGATAAAACTCTTCCAGCCGGGTATCCTTCAGGACGTTCATCAAGTGCAGCTTTATTCCGAAAATATCCTTGCCGCAGACATAACGGACTGACTCAAGCATATCTTCGCGTGTTTCTCCGGGCAGTCCAAGAATCAGGTGAACGACGGTTTTGATGCGGAGCTGCGAGAGTTCTTCCACCGACCGGTCAAAGACGGATAACGGGTAGCAGCGATTGATCAGCAGGGCGGTGTTTTCGTGGATCGTCTGAAGTCCCAGTTCAACCCAGAGGAAGGTTTTCTGATTCAGTTCTGACAGCAGCTCCAGAACCTCCGGCGACAGGCAGTCCGGCCTTGTGGCGATGGCAATACCGATGATATCAGGGTATTCCAGAACCTGATTGTATTTCTCCCTGAGTACTTCGACAGGTGCATAGGTATTGGTATGACTTTGAAAATAGGCGATATACTTGCCCGAAGGCCATTTCCCGGATAGGAGTGCGATTTGACCGGGAATGTCACTGGCAAAGTCACCGGATCCCTCTGCAGAGCAGAAGATACAGCCGCCGGTTCCTTTTGTGCCGTCTCTGTTCGGACAGGTAAAGCCGGCATCGAGGGAAAGCTTGATCACCTTGCAGCCAAAACGCTCTTTCAGACAATTGCCTATGGAATTATAATATTGCCCGCCGAAAACAGATGCCATAAAAGAACCTCATTTTATGCAGATTAACTCACACATTAAATTTGTAAGTTAATCACAAATTTAATTTGAAGATTTCTACTGCTATGATAATATGATATAATAAACTGTTATTATTGATTCTACCATTGAATACGGTGTTGCGCAACGGGGGGAACAACGGTACTCATGAAAAGAGACAAAATCAAGACATGTATATCAGGAAATCTGGAAGGCTGCGTCCAGAAAAACCAATTCGTCAGCCTGGAGGATATGAACGATGTTCGGAAAGTCAGGCCGAAAATATTGCTTCACAGCTGTTGCGGCCCATGCAGCACTGCTGTTGTGGAACGATTGAGCGGACGCTTCGATATCACGATTTTCTTTTATAATCCGAACATTACCGATAAGGAAGAATATGGGAAAAGGCGGGAGACACAGCTGGAGTTCATTGAGAAATACAATCACAGAATCGATTCCAGAGACCGAATTGCGTATCTGGAAGGACCCTATGAACCAATGCTGTTTTCTACGGCGGTTAAGGGACTGGAAAACGAGCCGGAGGGCGGCCGGCGCTGTACGCCATGTTTTCAGCTTCGGCTTGAAAAAACCGCCGAAACGGCAAGTATGTCTGGATTCGATACCTTTGGAACGACACTTACAGTCAGTCCATATAAAAACTTCGAGCTGATCAACAAGATCGGCATGCAGCTGGGTATGAGATACGGATTGTCTTATTTGGGTGAGGATTTCAAGGAACAGGGAGGCTACCAACGATCAATCGAGCTTTCCAGGCAATACAATCTCTATCGCCAGCATTACTGCGGCTGCAGCTTTTCCAACAAGGGAAAGTGATATGCCTTATATTGATTATCAAATAAAAACACTGAGTAGATAAATATTAGTTTAACGCTAAAAAATCGGAGGAAAGATGAATGGCAAGAGAACTGAATAAAAGATTAATGATTCCCGAGGGCTATACGCCTGTCATCGACTTTATGGAGAGCCAGAGAGCAATTAAAAAAATCAAGGATTTTTTCCAGCAGGAGCTGGCTTACGGCCTCAATCTCAGAAGAGTAACAGCACCGTTGTTCGTTGATCCGGAAAGCGGTCTTAACGACAATCTGAACGGAGTGGAGCGGGCGGTCACCTTTACCCTGAAGGATATGGACGAAAAACCGGTGGAAATCGTGCAGTCCCTGGCAAAGTGGAAGCGAATGGCCCTGGGAAAATATCAGATAGAGCCGGGAAAAGGGATTTATACGGATATGAATGCGATCCGAAGAGACGAAGAGATGGACAATTTGCATTCCATTTACGTTGACCAGTGGGACTGGGAGAAAGCCATCAATAAGTCGGACAGGACAGAGGAATATTTGAGGGAAACGGTAATCACCATTTATAATGCGATGAAAAATCTCGGTGACTATGTCAACAGGATCTACAGAGGACTGCAGACAGAACTGCCCAACGAAATTTTCTTTGTTACGACGCAGGAACTGGAGGATCTGTATCCGGAGCTGACTCCAAAAGAGAGAGAAGATAAAATCGCCGAAGAAAAAAGGGCTGTTTTCATCATGAAAATCGGCGGACAGTTGAAGTCCGGCATCAGGCATGACGGAAGAGCACCCGATTATGATGACTGGGAACTCAACGGGGATATCGTCCTTTGGAATGATGTGCTGGGTATCGCTTTTGAGATCTCTTCCATGGGAATCCGGGTAGATGAGGATTCTATGACCAAGCAGCTGAAAGCGGCCAATGCTGAGGACAGGGCCAAGCTCCCCTTCCATCGGGCTATTATCAACAAAGAGCTTCCCTACAGCATCGGCGGAGGAATCGGACAGTCGAGGCTGTGCATGTTCTTCCTCAGAAAAGCCCATGTGGGAGAAGTTCAGGTTTCCGTCTGGCCGGAGGATATGGTGGAAGCGTGCAAGGAAAACAACATCTTTCTGCTGTAAGCAAAAAAATTGTCAGATGAAAAAAGGATAAAAATGAAATATGTAAATGTGGTAATCGACAACAATACGGATCATACGGATAATCTCTATACCTACCGCTGCGAGAACGACAGTGTCAGAACAGGCGACAAGGTCTTCGTGCCCTTTGCGAAAGGAAACCGCATCAAGGATGCTTATGTATTTCAGGTAGCGGATCGACTGAGCGAAGAGGTAAAGGGCATAAAGTCCATAGCAGGAATCGATCCCGACATCTCGTTAAGCGAAGAAGCGGTTGCCACGTGCATCTGGATGAAAAGACGCTATCTCTGCAGGTATATCGACGCTATTAAGTGCTTTACACCTGCGGGAACCTCATCCAAAAGAGGCAGAATCAGAACGCCTTATAAAGATCTCGAGGCGGAGCAAACAAAATCGAAAACGCTGACTCCGGAGCAGAGCAGCGCATTGGAGGCAATCCGCCCGTACATCAGGAACCGCGAACACAAGGTCTGCCTTGTGCACGGGGTAACGAGCAGCGGAAAGACAGAAATCTACCTGCAGGTCATTGAAGCGTGCATAGCGGCAGGAAGGACTGCCATCATGCTGGTGCCGGAAATTTCACTGACACCCCAGACCGTCGAGCGCTTTATCGGGAGGTTCGGCCCGGACCAGATTGCCGTTCTTCACAGCAAGCTGTCCATGGGGGAACGGTACGACGAATGGATGCGAATCAAAAACGGAGAGGTGAAGATCGTGATTGGAGCGCGTTCCGCAGTTTTTGCGCCTCTATCCGATATCGGTGCCGTCGTCTTGGACGAAGAGCACGAAACGACTTACAAATCTGATATGACTCCCAAATATGACACGGTAGAGGTTGCTGTCATGCGGGCGAAGAGGAATCAGGCCGTCGTACTTCTGGGAAGCGCTACGCCATCTCTGGTCTCTGCTTATAAGGCTGAAACAGGTGAGTATGAGAAAATTCTCATGACAGAACGGTTTAATAAAACTCCTCTTCCTTCTGTCAGCATCATTGACATGAGGGAGGAACTGAAAAACGGAAATAAATCAATTTTCAGTGTAGCACTTTATCAGGAGATGAAACGGAATCTGGAAGAAAAGAGACAGGTGATTTTATTCTTGAACCGAAGAGGCTACTCCACCTTTGTTTCCTGTCGATCCTGCGGTTATGTGATGAAATGCGGTGAATGCGGAATATCCCTTACATACCATAAATCAAAAAACGAGGCAATCTGCCATTTTTGCGGCAGCCGGGAAAAAATTCCGTCTGTCTGTCCCGTATGCGGAGGCAGATACATCAAGCATTTCGGTACCGGAACAGAGAAGGTGGAAGAAGTCACAAAGGAAATTTTTCCGGAATATACTGTTGAACGGCTGGATTTGGATACAGCTGCAAAAAAAGGGAGCACAGAAAAGATTTTAAACTCTTTCAGAAAGGGTAAAACTAATATATTGATCGGTACGCAACTCGTTGCCAAAGGTTTGGATTTTTCCAATGTCGGACTGGTGGGAATTGTTTCTGCGGATATCACCCTGAACGTTCCCGACTTCCGGTCTGCCGAACGAACCTTCCAGCTGATTACCCAGGCAGCGGGGAGAGCAGGCAGGGGGGAAGACCCGGGAAGAGTCCTGATTCAAACCTACAATCCGGATCATTATGCCATCGTCGCTGCTGCTACCCATGATTATGAGGCATTCTACCGGGCGGAAACGGCAATCAGAAAGCAGATCGGCTATCCGCCCTTTAGTGATTTGATCCAGATCGTCCTTTCATCGGAGAAGGAACAGGAAGCCTATGAGATCTGCAGGCAGGTTGCGGCGGATTTCATCAGAACTGCAGGCAGAAGTGAAGAACGTTATGTTTTCGGCCCTCAGGCGGCGCCTATGAATAAAATCAAGGGGCTGTACCGCTTTCAGCTGTTAATAAAATGTTTCCCCGGTAAAAGAAAGGAATACATCAAAATTTTAAACGACATAAAAACGGGAATAAATACTGATAGAAGTGTAAAATATTTCATTTCTATCGATGTAAATCCATATAGTTTTTTATAGGAATGTAATTGAGGAGAGAAGTTGAATGGCTTTAAGAAATATTGTGTTGGAAGGCGACGAGATTTTGAGAAAAAAAGCCCGGGAAGTAACCGAGGTCAATGATAAGATCCGAATGATGCTGGATGATATGCTGGAAACCATGAGGGCAAGCAACGGGGCAGGTCTCGCAGCCCCTCAGGTGGGCATTTTCAAGAGGATGTTTGTCGCCGAAGTTGACGGAGAGATCATCGAACTGATCAATCCCGAAATCCTTGAAACCGAAGGTGTTCAAACAGAAGACGAGGGCTGTCTCAGCATTCCCGGCATGATTGGCACGGTAGAAAGACCCGCCTATATCAAAATGAGAGGCTTGGACAGGTACGGACAGGAAACAGTTTATGAGGGAACCGGATTCCTTCCCATCGTTCTAAGTCATGAGTACGATCATCTGGACGGGATTCTTTATACAGACAAAGCCACCAATATCAGAGAAGCAGATCACGACCGCGATGAAGACAGGTGAAAAGATGAGAATTGTTTACATGGGAACACCGGAGTTTGCTGTTCCGCCGCTTGTGAAGCTGCAGGAAAACGGATATCATGTACAACTGGTGGTCACGCAGCCGGATAAGGCGAGGGACAGGGGGAAGAAGATTCAGTATTCTCCGGTTAAGCAAAAAGCGCTGGAGCTGGGAATTGAGGTTCTTCAGCCGGATAATATCAAGAAAAATGAGGATTTCATCGCACGGATCAAAGAGGTTTGTCCCGATTTAATCGTAGTGGCTGCTTACGGGAAAATTCTGCCTCCAGAACTGCTGCAGATCCCCGGACTCGGCTGTATCAACATTCATGCTTCTCTGCTTCCGAAATATCGGGGAGCCGCTCCGATTCACAGAAGCGTTATTGAGGGAGAAGATAAGACAGGGGTGACCCTCATGTATATGGAGGAAGGCCTAGATACGGGGGACATGATCGCTGCCCGGTCGACACACATCGAAAAAAAGACAACAGCAGAGCTTCATGACGAGTTGTCTGAAATGGGCGCTGATCTGCTTGTAAAAACACTGCCCTGCATCGAGCTGGGCATCAACGGACGGACGAAGCAGGATGAGAGCAAAGCGACCTATGCGCCGATGATCTCAAAGGAGGACGAATGGGTGGATTTCAGCAGACGGCCGGAGGAGATCGAGCGGCAGATTCGCGGACTTAATTCCTGGCCCGGAGCCTATACCATTTACAAAGGAGAGCGCATGAAGCTCTGGGAAGCGGATGCGCTTGCCGAAAAGGTGAACGAGCCTGACGGAACGATCATAGAGGTTTTAAAAGAAGGAATCAAAGTAGCTGCGGGGGGAAGTACGCTGCTTTTGAAAAAAATACAGATGCAAGGGAAAAGATCAATGCAAGTGTCTGAGTTTCTGGCTGGGCATAAGATTGAGGCCGGCGAAGTTTTAGGCCGGCCAGAATAGCTTATAACCCAGGGCGGACAGCAGCACAAAGGGTTTCAGAAAGGATGGAGAATAATGTATTTCGGAATGTTTGACCCAACGATTATCATTTTAATACCGGCGATGATATTTACCTTTTATGCACAAAGCAAGGTGAATTCGGCCTATAACAAATATGCGACGGTGAGAAACAGACGAGGGATGACCGGAGCCGAGGCGGCAAGGCGGATTCTTGACAGCAACGGTCTTCGGGATGTGCCAATTGAGGTGACCAAGCAGCGGTTGTCAGATCATTATGATCCGAGAAAAAGGGTCATGAGACTGTCTCCTCAGGTTTACAACGATCCTTCCATCGCCTCCGTGAGCATCGCAGCTCATGAGGCGGGGCACGCCATACAGCATGCCAACGGATATAAGCCGCTGAGTTTCCGGAATTTTTTGGCCCCGGTGGTGTCGGTGGTTTCCAATCTGGCTTGGCCGATTCTGATCGTCGGGCTGATGATCATCAGCGCGGGAAATCTTTTCGAGGGAAATATGCTTTTTAACATCGGGATCATATGCTATGCATCGGCAGTGCTGTTTCAGGCCGTTACCCTGCCGGTGGAATTCAATGCCAGCAACAGAGCGATCCGGCAGATGAATGAATTAGGTATCATTTATACGGAGGAGACTGCAAGCGCGAAAAAGGTACTGTCAGCGGCTGCCTTGACTTATGTCGCCGCACTGGCAGCTTCCATCGCAACTCTTCTGAGAATATTAGCGCTGAGGGGGCGTCGTTGAAATGGATAAGAACAGAAGAATCGCTTACTTGACACTCATGGACGTTGAAATAAAGCAAGCCTATTCCAACATTGCCCTGAATCATCAGATCAAAAGCGGAAGGCCGGATGCGCCTGCCTTTGTCAGGGAACTGGTATACGGAGTCTTGGAAAACAAAATCTATTTAGACTATATCATTGAACACTTCATCAAAACGCCGATGGGAAAACTGAAACCAAGCGACTTGATCGTTTTGAGGCTTGGTATCTATCAGCTGAAATTTCTTGACGGAGTAGCGGAATATGCGGCAGTCAACGAGAGCGTTGAACTGGCCAAGAAATACTGCATAGGCAGGGAGGGGTTTATTAACGGTGTTCTGAGAAGCTTCCTCAGGGCCGGAAAAGAAGTTGCCCTTCCCGATCGTGCCAAGGATGAAATCCGTTATTTATCGGTTAAATATTCTTATGAGCCGTGGATCATAGAATTGTGGCTTGAGCAGTATGCTCCCGAGTTTGTAGAGGAGCTGCTTGCAGCGGGTAATAAGACCCCGTCTCTAATTATCCGCGTAAACTTGCTGAAGACGTCAAGAGAGGATTTAAAGAGAAGATTGATTGCGAAAGGCTTTCATGCAGAAGACGGTCTTTTATGCGAAGAGACGCTTCATGTGGAAGGAAGGGGCCTCCTGGGCGGAAAACTGTATCAAAGCGGCATGTTCTCTGTCCAGGATGAGAGTTCCCTTCTGGCAGTCAACATGCTGGATCCTCAGACCGGTGAAATGATCATTGACGTCTGCGCCGCTCCCGGAGGAAAGACGTTTGCCATTGCGGAAAAAATGAATAACAGAGGAAACGTAGCTGCATGGGATATTTATAAGAGAAAGCTGTCAATCGTTGAAAGGGAGGCACAAAGGCTTGGAATCACCATTGTTGAGACGAGAACCTGGGATGCCACCCGGGTAGATTCTTCCAGGATTGAAAAGGCGGATCGGGTTCTGGTGGATGCTCCCTGCTCCGGACTGGGTGTCATCAGAAGAAAGCCGGAGATCAAGTATAAAAAGAAAACCAGAGAATTTGACGAGTTTCCCAAGAAGCAGCTTGCGATCCTTTCGGCGTCTTCCCAATACGTGAAACCGGGCGGAATTTTGGTATATAGTACCTGTACCATTTCTCCCTACGAGAATCAGCAGGTTGTCAGGGATTTTCTGAAAAAAAACAGAAACTTTATTAAGGAGGAGGAACTGCAGCTCCTCCCCAATGTCAACAATACGGACGGTTTCTTCATCTGCAGAATGAAAAGAGATGAATGTCTGATCTGTGACTAGCAGCTGTGACTAACAGCTGTGGTTTTGACATATCGTTCTGTTTTATGTATAATGTACAGTGGATTAGAGTATGGGGATCAAAGAGGTAGAGGGAACTTTATGACACAAGTCGGATTCAAAACGGATAAAGGAAAAAAGAGAGACAGAAATGAGGACTCTCTCTTTGTCATGCCGCAGGAAGAAATCTATATTGTTGCAGATGGTGTAGGGGGCCAAAACTCCGGGGAGCTTGCAAGTTCCATGGCAGTGAAAATCATCGCAGAATACATAAAGAAGAAACCTTTGCATGGCATTCAAGACGAGGAGGAACTGAAGCGCTATTTTTTGGACTGCATGAACAGCGCAAATCGTGCGATCTATCAGACGGCACAGTTTTCGGCGGAAAACGCCGGCATGGCAACCACCGTTGTATTGCTCCATATTACCAACAGCATTGCGTATTTTGTCAATGTAGGAGACAGCAGAGCCTATATTTGCAGGGATGGACAGATCAGCCAGATCACCGAGGACCATACCTATGTAAACGAATTGGTGAAAGACGGCTCTATTACGAAAGCACAGGCGGAGTATCATCCGCAGAAAAACATGATTACAAGAGCTCTGGGAGGAGATGAAAAAGTCCTTCCAGATTTTTATCGATTGGACACATTGAAGGACGATGTTATTATTCTCTGTACAGACGGACTTTACGGAGAACTGTCTGCTGAAGAGATCTGCGGCATGGCAGCCGCCGCAAGTTCCATGAGCACGCTGAGCCGCAGGCTTGTACAGCTTGCCAATGGTCATGGCGGAAATGACAATATCACAGTAATTTGTTTAAAAATATAACGGCCTCAGATTATTAAGATGCGTTATAGACAGGAGGAAGACTAATATGAGCAGCAGAATTCTTGCTGGCAGGTATGAACTACTTGAAAAAATCGGCGATGGCGGCATGGCGGTCGTGTACAAGGCACGCTGCCGTCTGCTGAATCGTTTCGTTGCAATAAAAATTCTCAAACCTGAATTTACAAAAGATCTCAAGTTTATCGAAAATTTCAGGAGGGAATCCCAGGCTGCGGCAAGCTTGACCCACCCCAACATCGTAAATATTTACGACGTCGGCAAGGAGGGCAATATTCATTATATTGTCATGGAACTGATTGAAGGACAGGTTCTGAGCGATATTATCAAGAATGAAGGACCGATGGAGTTTGAAAAGGCGGTCGAAATTGTAAAGCAGATTGCACTGGCTCTCAGCTTTGCTCACAAGAACCACATCATACATAGGGATGTAAAACCGCACAATATTCTCATCACCCGGGAGGGGACTGCAAAAATCACCGATTTCGGAATTGCGAAGGCAGTCAACTCCGGAACCATTGTTGGTAATACGGGGACCATTATGGGGTCGGTTCATTATTTTTCACCGGAACAGGCTAGAGGCGGATATGTGGATGAAAAATCCGATATTTATTCTCTTGGTATCGTGCTTTATGAACTGGTAACCGGCAGAGTGCCTTTCGATGCGGACAACCCGGTAGCGGTCGCCCTGATGCATATGAACGACGAGATCGTTCCGCCGTCACAGTATGCGCCGGGTATACCCCCTGCCCTCCAAGAGATCATTATAAAGGCGGCGAACAAGTATCAGGTCAACCGGTTTAAATCAGCCAATGAGATGTACGACGCATTAAATAGCATTGATATGGAGCCTGGCCCGATATTCAGTTCGAATTATCATACACGCATTGATCTGGACGCGACAAGAGTGATGAAGGCAGTCGATTCCGGGGGGGAGATTTCTGAAGAGATGAGAAGCAAGGATAACAATAAAAAAGATGGAAAAACCAAAAAAAAGGTTAGAATAAATAAGATAAAGGTTGCCGCTATTATATTGGCATTGGTTTGCGCGATCCCGGTCAGTCAGTTGATTCTGTCCGCAATCGGGCACATCGGAGCGGCAAAAGAGGTTGCCGTGCCGTATCTCATCGGGATGACGACAGAGGAAGCGGCAAAGGAACTGAAAGCGCTCAAACTGAAAATGGAGATCGGCGATGAAGTGTCCAGTTCCGAGTTTGAGGAGGGGCAAATTGTCTCCCAGGATCCCAATGCTGAGATGACGGTGAAGGAAGGCTTTACTGTAACAGTAAACGTCAGCAAGGGTAAAGTGAAGGAAGGTACCGTGCCGCCTGTGGTAAACAGAACATTGACCGATGCGAAATTTGTTCTTGAAAGCTACGGATACGAGCTGGGCGGCGTCGCTATGGAGAACAGCGATATGCCGAAGGACGTGGTCATCCGTCAGACTCCGGAAGCCGGAACGGTAGCCGCTCCGGGCACGAAAGTCGATGTTGTTGTAAGCCTCGGCAGGGCGGTGGAGCAGGTGCCGATGCCGGATGTTAAAGGCATGGACATTAATTCCGCTAAAGCAGAACTGGAAAAAGCGGGGCTGAAAATCGGCGCGGTCGGTCATGAAATGAGCACGGCATATATGATCAATACTGTGATGTGGCAGCAGTATGAACCGGGAACCATGGTTGATAAGGAGACCGGTGTGAATTTAAAAATCAGCACGGGAGATCAGCCGCCGGCCAGTTCCAGATCCATCCCGCTGACTATTGATTTCGGCAGGGCGAACAATGAAGTATTCTACCTGACCGTTGTGATTTCCGATGAATCGGGAGTAAGAACCATCATCAACAGAGAACAAAGGATCAAGAGTGACGGTTCTGAAATCCTTTCGTTGAACGGAGACGGAGCGGGGACGGTAAAAGTCATTTTCGACAATGACGTAGTTCTCGAGAAAAATGTGAATTTCAACACCGGAGAGATTAATTGATGAAGGGAATCATCGTTAAGGGTATTGCAGGCTTTTATTACGTTAAGGCTGAAGACAAAATATATCAGTGCAAAGCGAGGGGAATTTTTAAAAAGGACGGAATTACTCCTTATGCAGGCGATGAAGTGATCATAGAAACAATTGATGAGAGCGAGGCTGTAATCAATAAAATCATGCAGCGGAAGAATTTCTTTATCCGCCCGCCTGTCGCCAATGTGGACTGCTTTGTCATCGTTGCAGCGGCCGCAAAACCCGATCCGAATCCGGACATCATCGATAAATTTCTCGTGATGGCGGAGAAGAATCAAACGAATATTATTATCTGTATCAATAAAATCGATCTGGTGACCGATAAAAAAAGAAATGAGATTGAAGAAATATACCGGGATCTGTACCCGCTGGTCAGCGTTTGCGGTAAGACCGGGCAGGGGATTGAGAAGCTGACCGCCTTGCTGGTCGATCAAAAATGCGCTCTGGCCGGACCTTCAGGAACGGGCAAGTCGACCCTGTTGAACCGGATTCAGAGCCGGCACACGGCGGAAACGGGCGATATCAGCAAAAAAACCAAGCGGGGAAAACACACCACCAGGCATGTGGAACTGTTTGAGACGGATTTTGGTTCGATGGTCTTTGATACACCGGGATTTACATCCTTTGATATTCTGGATGCGGAATCCGACGAGCTGCACTATTTTTATCCCGAAATGGCAGCGCTCATAGGAGGCTGCAGGTATGATGACTGCAGGCATATCAAAGAGCCGGGCTGCTGTATCAGGGAGGCCGTGAAGCAAGGGAGAATCCATAAATCACGGTATCAATCCTATGTGAATCAATATAAAGAAATACAGGAAAAGAGAAAGTACTGAAAAAGAAAAGGGGAGAGCATATGAACCGTTTGGCACCATCCATTTTATCTGCTGATTTTTCAAAACTGGGAGAACAGATCGCACTCATTGAAAAAGCGGGAGCGCAGGTCATCCATGTCGATGTGATGGACGGCCATTTTGTCCCGAATATCAGTTTCGGCTCCTACGTGATGAAAAGTCTGCTCGGAAAGACGAAGCTTCCCTTTGATGTACATCTGATGATCGAAAACCCCGATCAGTATCTGGAGGATTTTGCTACGGAGAATACGGAGATTATCACCGTACACGCGGAAGCCTGCACCCATCTTCACCGGTCCATCCAGCATATCAAATCTCTTGGAATACGGGCAGGCGTATCACTCAACCCTGCAACGCCGGTTTCCGCTTTGGACGCCGTCATTGAGGATCTCGATGTGGTTCTGATCATGTCGGTTAACCCCGGCTTCGGCGGGCAGGAATTCATCCCCTATTCTCTTCAGAAGATCAGGGAATTGAAAGAACGGAAAAATAAAAGAAATCCGAATCTCGAAATTTCCGTCGACGGCGGGATCACGTTGGAAAACATCAAAACCGTGACCGACGCAGGCGTTGAGCTTGTGGTTGCAGGCTCTACCGTCTTCGGTGCTCCTGATATCCCAAAACGGGTGAAGGACCTGCTGGAACTAATTAAATAGCAAAACTGCGGCTCGGAGCTTTTTAATAACCGAGCCTTTTTTTAACCGAGATATGTAAAAATATGTAAAATATGGTTGACAATTGGGAAATGCATCGATATTATTAAATTACAAAATATGGTAAACGCAAAAGCGAAAGGGGTATCTTCGTGAAAAAAATAAGATCTATAGTGGGAATCCTGCTGATTCTTTCCGCTGTCGCCGGATTGCTGTTCTGGGAATGGAAAGGGCGGGAGGCGGTTCTGACGGATAAAGTTCTGGTCGCCGCAGCAGAGATACAAAAAGGAACAGAGGTGAATAGCGATATGTTTCTCACAATAAGCGTTCCGAAGAAAAATCTGCTGGAAGGAGCCCTGAAGCCCATAGATACGAAGCTTCTTCAAGGGAAAAGGGCTTCTCAGTTTATTGCAAAAAATGGCCAGATCATCATAGACTATTTCCGTGAAAATACGTTTCGGCTGCAGCAGGATGAATCCATCTTTGTCATTGACCCCGACTGGGTGGTGATGAGAAGCAGCGCTTTGCGGAGGGGTGATGTTGTAGATATCTATGGTACCAACGGATTAGGCTTTCTGGGAACATTTCGTGTCGCCTATGTGAAGGATGCTGCCGAACGGGAAGTCAGAGATGCGGGCGAATCGGAAGGATCCTGCGGCAGCGAAGATATTCTGTGCCGTCCGGACAGCACCTCGGTCATCGATCATATAGAGATCATATCAACATTCCGTGAATATGAATACCTGGTTCAAAGTGTCAGCGGGGAAGGCGGGGCAACCCCCGCGGCTCTGATTCTTGTCCAAAGGGGGGATCGGGTTGATTCATAATCTGTATACCTTTCAAGGGGCTGATCATAAAGTCGGAACCACTATGGTAGCTCAATCCGTGGCCGAAATCATTTCTGCGAATCACTCCAATCTTAAAATTCTCTTCATTGCCGTGAACGGAAGAGAAAGTGCGGAGTACATCAGAGAAACTCCGGTCGGTATTGATGCGATGAAGTTTCATATCGATAACAGAATGATCAACGGAAAGGACTTTCTGAATACCTGCACCCACAAAGGGAACTTTTATATCATGGCAGGAGTCTCCAATGAACTGGAAGCCCGCTGCTATCATCCCGATATGGGAGTATATCTCCTGGAAGAAGCAGCTCCTGAATTTGATCTGGTCATAGCAGACAGCGGAAATGAGCTGGACAATGGTCTTGCCGTCGGCGCTTTGTCGGTATCCGACGAGATATTTCTTGTTGTGACACAGCAGGAGTCTGTCATAAAGAGATTTGAGAAGAACAGGGCGGTACTGGCAGACTTAGGTTTCGAAATATCGAATTATGTAATTAATAAATTCTTTGATCTGGATCCCTATGGCCTTCCGTATATCGCAGACAGACTGGGTGAGGATAAGGATCGATTTCTAAAAATCGCTTCGGGCGGATATTCGAACCAAGCGGAAATAGACAGCAAAACACTTCTGCAATACAAAAACGAACACTATCAGCGTGATATTACCGTTCTTGCCAATCACATCCTGAGAAAAAGGGGATTCCCGGAAGTACAGGGCCAGAGGAAAAATCGATGGAAAAGTTTTATTTAGATCAGTACTTAAAATTCCGGACAAAGGCTGACAACCAGCGAGGTTTGGATTTTCAGAAACTCTGCAGCAAGATCAATACCGAATTCCTCAGGGAATGGGAAGAAGGAAGGGAAAATCTTGATTTCGCTCTTCGCATTCAGAAAAAAGCGATTATCGGATATGAAAATGAAGTCTCTTATTTTAAAAGCAGGATTCGCCAATTGGTCAGAAAATACGGAGCGGAGAATTCCGTCTATCCCGAATGGTACGACAGTCTTGAGGATGGGATTTATCAGGAGAACTGGGGGTTGGCCGGTGTGTCGGAATGGTTTTCCGCAGGGTTCAGAGACAGCAGCTCTGCGAAGATCATCGGAGAACGAATTTATTTTCTGGAAGAAGGGCGGATGCGCCTGAAGCCCCAGAGAATTTCAAAGAACAGGCGGGAACAGATGATCCGCGCCTTTCTTCTCCTTACTCCTGAAGAAAGGCTGGATAAGGAATTTCATGAAGTTTATATGCTCGACGGCACCAGAGTGACGATTTTTGGCGGAGCCATGACGAAACGAGATCAGGATGTCATCATCTTTCGCAGGTATATCATCCCGAGTTACAGCTTCGAGGAGCAGGCGGCGAGAGGAACCATACCAGGGGAATCCATCCCGCTGTTCAAATCCATGGTCAGGCTGGGCTTCAACGTTGCCTTTACAGGTGCGGTCAGGACAGCTAAAACCACTTTTCTCTCCACCTGGCAAAGCTATGAGGACAGGACACTGGAGGGGGTCATGGTTGAAACGGATCCGGAGATACCGATCCATTCCCTGATGCCCGAAGCTCCCATCCTGCAGCTGATTGCCGATAATGAAAAGTTAAAGCATATATCAAAAAATCTTCTGCGCAGCGACGCGGACTATTTTATTCTTGCAGAAGCACGGGACGGTATCGCACTTGATACCGCAGTCAAAATTGCCAGCAAGGGCACCAGAAGGATGAAAATCACCTTTCACACCAGAGATCCGCTTGATTTTTCCTATGACGTTGCCTTTGAAATCGTAAAAAGCCTGGGTGGTGGGAGCCTTGACAGCACCGCAAAAAAGGTAGCCGCCAGTTTTGATTATGTCTTTCACTTCATACAGCTGAAAAATAAAAATCAGAAACGGTTAAATAGTATCTATGAACTTGGGATTCATTGTGAAACGCGAGAAATCTCAATGAAGGAAATTTGCAGATACAACCACAGAACCGATGACTGGAAGTGGGAAAATGTCGTCAGCAGAGAGAAGCTGATGATCGGTGAAGAGGAAGATGCTGAAGCGCTGGAAATCTTTCTTAAGCAATTGTATGCACTGTCGTCAACGGAACAATCTGCTTCCGCTGAAGAGGTCGAGGAAAGGATTGAGGATGCCAACGGAATCAAATGAGATCAAACTGATCTTTATCATGGTTTTATCAACGCTATACTTTTTATTCTTTGTTGGCATTTGGGTGATCTATTCAGATCAGCTTCGTTGTGGCTTTGCGAAAATAAAAATGCATAACCGTCTGAAGGCAAGGAGAAATGCACTGAAACCTGAAACACCGCTGGAGAAGCATCTGCGCAAGGTGCTATCCATCTCGATGAAAAAACCGGCGGACCCAAGGACCTTTATCCGATCCACTGTGCTTATATTTCTGCTGATTTTGTCAGCGGGTGTTCAAACGGTTACTGTTCCATCTTCCATCCTTATGGCTGCCCTTTCGGCTTTGCTGCCTTATCTGCTTCTGCGCGTCAGGGTGGAAACCATTCGCAGAAAGAGCAGCTACGAAGGTGAGAAACTGATCGCGGAATTTCTTTGCCAGTACAGATTATCCGGCCTCAACATCTACAGAACCATCGAGCAAGTGATTCTCTTATCAGAAGGAACAAGGGCGACCAGCAAGCTGCTATTCAAGCTTCTTCTGGAGCTTCGAAATACGGGAAATCCGCAGGTTATGAAAGAGACGACAGAGCGTTTTGCCTACGGGGTCAATACAAACTGGGGCAGAATGCTTGCCAACTGCATCCGCATTTCGGCGGAAAGCGGGATCAATGTGACCCTGGCTCTGGAAGACATCCAGATCCAGCTCAGAGAAGCAAGACAACTGTTTGAGGAAAGGAGAAGGCTCAACTCGGAATCGGTCCGTATGGTATTATTCCTTGCACCGGCCATGTATCTGGGAACTGTTGTCATGTCAGTCAGATACCTGGGAATGCCTGCTGAGAAGATACTAAAAAACCAGTTTTGCACGGAGGAAGGCTTTCTGCTTATTCTGTTGATCCTGTTCTTATTTCTGATCAATCTGGCATTGATCGAGATTATAACCAATCGGCGATTTGATTATTGAGGAGGTTTTCATGTACGGAGATATCATGGTGGCAGCAGGTTTTGCGATCTGTTTCACGTCAGGCGTATGTCTCATAATGGGATTTGGGGTATGGAACTGGAGCCTGAAGCAACGGGCTTATTTGAGAAGCGGAATTAGGGACAATACTCTGAAATTCCGTAATTGGGAATCCTTTCTGGAAAGCCGTAAAAGGGGAAGTCTCTTTGAAAGATTCTATCGCCGGATCAAAATCTATCGGCAAAAGAAAATGGACAGGGAGATCTTTGAAACCATAACATTCCTGAGAAACCATGCGTCGATTGCAAAAGGAAGTAATTGCAGTGCCGACTCAATCATTGAAAAGCTGTCGGAATACGGCGGGCTGCTTCAGCCTGTCTTTATAAGAATGCTGAATCTGCTTCGGATCAACCAGCCAAAAGAAGCGGCCGCACTCTTCTCTCAAAAGGTAGGTACACCGGCAAGCAGGGATTTTGCCGCACTGCTGATCCAATGGGACCGGCTTGAACCCGGCGAACTGCTGGAAACGCTGCTTTCTTATGAAAAGGGTATGAAGGCCGCACGGCTGACAGATCAGAAGAGGAGGGATGAGGTAATCAGTGAGTTGATTTACCTGCCCGTTGTTGTTAATATTCTGATCATCTTTATTAATTTCATTTATGTGGCTTATTTTATCGGCCAAAAGGAGATGCTTCAGGGATTTATATAGGAGTATTCAGGAGTATTGATGAAAGGAAGAAATGTAATGAAACAGATTATTGTTATGATAGCAATGGTGCTTCTGGGAATCGCCATTGCCGGACTCGTCGGTGACTTCAGTAAAAGCGCCGAAAAAATATCAGACAATGCCAACGATAAAATTGTACAGATCACCTCGGCCGGGGCTGTCTGAACAATCGTTGACATAGGGAATGGAGGGTGGAATGAAACAGTTTATCGTTCTTTGCAGTACAATTATGCTGGGTATTACTATCTATAATATGATCATGGGGTCGGACAGCGATTCTATAATCAGTACGGTCAGTGAAGTCTGGCAGCAGGGCATCCTGATTCGTACCAGCACGCCCTGACGGAGGTTGTCATGAAGCAATTCATCGTAATGCTGGGGGTTCTACCGATCCTCCTGGTGTTCCTTCTCCAGTATTCTCTGGATCAGCAGAACAACGATTGTATAAGCCGGTTTCAGGAGTGTGTGTATCAGGCCAAGGAACAGGCAAAGCAAGAAGGCTGCTTTACTGCGGATATCAGAAAAGAGATGGTTGATAAGATAAAACGGAATTTCGGTATTGAGGAAGATGACATGGAAATTGTACTGGAAGAGGTCCCTCAATACCGCACTTCCGTCTTTGACGAGCGGGAGCTGATCTATTATAAGGTATCCGTGCCGGTCGAAAAGCTTATGGCAGGGAACCGGTTTTTCGGGATCTCCGATGATGAAAACCGGACGATGTATACCATAGAAAGCTGGACTGCAAGTGAGAGGATCCGGGAGTAAGGGATATGAAAGTATTTATCATATTTTTCGGTCTTTTGATCATCAATATCAGTTTTTTGACCTATCAGGGAGATATGGGGCGCTATGTGCGATGCCAGGTCTTTCTGAAGGCAGTAGCCGAGGAATGCGCCGCAGGTGCGGCGCTCTATTATGACGAGACGGCCTATTCCGACGGCCGGCTTCGGTTTTATTATGAAGAGGGTCGAAAATATATCGAATATATGATTGAAGAATCAAAAAATGAGATGCCGCTTCCACGAGATAGCATCGTCTCATACAAGGTGTTTTTTCAGGATGATTATCTTGGCTTCGAGCAAGCTTCAAGCGAACAAGGCGGCGGAGCATCCGGGAGCGGGTCCGATGAAAGCGAGATGAATCCTTCTGTTACGGTGGAGCTGACGGCTGCCACCGGGGATCTGTTCCGGCTTCCATTTCTAAAGGTCACTGAAATAAAAAGAGCAGCAAAATACGAACTGCCGCAGTAGGTTACTGCGAAAGGACAAATGGAAGCCATGGCTTCAGGATCTGAAACGGTATTGTTACACCGTGTCTGCTTTCCCCCATTAAGACGGAAGGTTTCAGTTTTCCGTGATAGTCACTTCCTCCCGATGAGTAAAGATTGTGATCCTTGCAGTAGTCCAGAAGAAGGTTTGTTTTGCCCGTGTCGTGAAGGGAATGGTAGCACTCAATTCCGTCTAGCGCATTGAGGATAGTCAGGGATTGTAGAAATTCTTCATGGTTATCTGCATAATATCCGTAAAGGTGGGCGAGAAAAGATTTTCCGCCCGCCTTCCTTATAAGGCCGGTGATTTCCTCCACTGTCGGGTAGTCTTTTGTCTGGTTCAAGAAAAAGGTACTTTCCTCATTGTTGATGCAGGTTCTGTAGAATGCGTTTACGCTGTTCCAGACTTCTTCCGGGAAATGTTTTTTATTCGCAGGGTATTTTTTCAAATCAGTGTGAATGACCTGGGTTGCAAAGGCCTTTCCGCTTAGGATTGATAAGGACTCTGTCATCCTGATCCCAAGATTTCTGCAAATTTCTTTCATTTTGGCAATGTACTGGTTCTCCCGTTCCAGGAAGCGCTCCTCCGATACGAAGCCGGATGAACGGATTACATCAAAATCGATGCCGTAGCCCAGCACTTCGATAGGCATTTTATTGTAGACCACTGAAAATTCGCAGCCGGGAATGATTTTACCTCTGAAAAGGCGGGACAGGTTTTTGCCGCAAAGCTTTTCATAAGCGCCAAGGGAATCGTGATCGGTGATGGAGATATACTGCAGGCCAAGCTGATCAGCCTTTCTGAGAATCGCTTCCGGTTCGTCGGAACCATCCGATGAAGTAGTATGAATATGCAAATCGATCATATCTGCGAAGTCTCTCTCTTTCTTTTTTAAAAAGTTCGTTCTGTATGTTGTTATGGTTCTATTCTATACTTCATTTATCCGTCTGGCAAAGAGATTTGCGAATTCCGTCAATATTTTGCCCGCTGCCTGCGTCTTATGTTGGACTGCGTATGAAAGATACTTACATAGAAAACTGAAAAATGTTAAAATATATAAAACATCAAATGCATAATGCGGAGTTTTTTGAGAAGAGGTTGGTGTATGCTTCAAAACAGGAGCGGAGATAAGCACTGGGATAAAAGAATCATGAGACGGATGAAAAAAGCAGTTGTCATTTTGTTACTGGCCGCCTTGCTGACAGAGCTTTTAAACTGGCTTGTGGAAGATGAGGGGACCTGGCGGCCTGACTACCCGATGCTTGAACTTGGAAACATTGTTGAAAAGAAGGAACTGACGGAAACCGATTATGATACGATTTTCAGGCAGACCGGGTTGGGGCGTCCCGCGGCAGAAAAACTGCTCCGGAAGAATGACATAGATGAACGGGAGAGGATCTTCGAGAATTATCAGAAACACTTCTTTGCTTCGGGAGAGTATGATTGCCGTAGGATAGCAGTAATCGTCCGCGAAGAAAGGATGCGGGACGAAGACGGAAAATTGATATCCGGCTTTGAAATCCCCGATCTGAAAAACGGCGACATTTTGATTACAAAGGCTACCCACTCACTGGGATGGCGTCACGGCCATGCGGCCATCGTAACAAACGCTGAAAAAGGAGAGACACTGGAAGCGATCTTGCTGGGCAATCCATCGCTCCTTCAAAATACAGTCAAATGGAAGACCTATCCCAGCTATATCCAGCTTCGCCTGAAGACCGAGAAAAAAGCGGGTGATTCGGAAAAGATTGCTGCATATGCGAAAAAGGAGATTGTTGGCGTTCCCTATGGATTGCTAACGGGAATACCCGTTAAAGCGCCGGGGGAAATCAAAAAAACCCAATGCTCCCATCTGGTGTGGTATCCCTATGAACGTTTCGGGTATGACCTGGATTCCGACGGCTCCTGGCTGGTTACTCCCAAGGACATCGCTAACAGCGATCTTCTGGAGGTTGTCCAGGTTTACGGAGTGAATCCGGAAGAAATCTGGCGATAGCTTCATGACCCAAAACCGTCGGATGGAGCCCGTCGATAAAATAATCGTTGACGTTTTCCTCCGTATAGAATTGAAGAAACAGATTCTGGGCGTCAATAATTCTGACGCCGTTTTTTTTACCGTATTCCAGCATCAGGCTGCGTAGGGTTTTCAGCTTTTCGTTGACTTCAGTATAATTGACTCCGGGAATCCATAGTTTTTCCGCCATGGGTGCATCAATGAGGAGAGGGGTCATCATGATCACATCGATGGAGTTCAATCTGGCGAGATCAGACATCTTATCCAGCCAGCCCATGGTTTCCTCGGGAGTGCAGACCTGATGGATAAAGTCGTTGGTACCTGTGAAAATGACTACGGCAGCAGGTTTGTGGGATATCACGTCCTTTGTAAACCTCGCATATACATTGGGAGTGATATCTCCGTTTTCCCCTTTATTGATGATTCCATAGCCGGAGGTTTGCCTCCACAGGCTGGCAAAGCACTGGCTGCGCCTGTGGGGAAATCCGTTGACGATGCTGTTTCCGATACATACAATTTTCATGTGACTCGATAGGAACCCGTCGAATTTGAAATACCCGCCGTTTTCCGCTCCTTTCCTTGACAAATCAATCCTATGGCATATAATTATAGCATGGCGCTCAATATCCCGCGCCTTGTTTCAATTTACTAGAATGTAAGAAGATTTTCCACAGCCGAAAATTTTCTACCTATGCATTATAATATCAGGCAGATTGAATGTCAAACTGTGACTGTTCTGATATATTAAGACGTGTCACAGCACAGGCATTTCTGGCATAAACGCGCTAACGTATCTAGCAACCAGGAGGTAATTTATGATAAAAGTAACTTTAAAAGATGGCAGTGTAAAAGAAGTGGAAAACGGTTCCGCAATCTTGGATGTGGCCAAGTCGATCCATCACGGGCTTGCAAAAGAGGCAGTGGCAGGCAGGGTGAACGGCAAGACGCAGAGCTTGAATTTCAAGCTGTATGAGGATTGTGAACTTGAAATTCTGAAATTTGAAGATGAGGATGGAAATCATACCTTTCGACATACAAGCTCCCATATTCTGGCGCAGGCGGTAAAACGGCTTTTCCCGGAGGCCAGGCTGGGAATCGGCCCTGCCATCGACAACGGATTCTATTATGACTTTGATCTGGAGCATCGTTTTTCCGATGAAGATCTGGCAAATCTGGAAAAGGAAATGGCAAAAATCGTTCAGGCTGATTATCCTTTGGAACGATTTGAGCTTCCCCGAGAGGAAGCGATCCGATTTATGGAGGAAAACCAGGAACCTTATAAGGTTGAATTGATTCAGGATCTGCCAGAGGATGCTGTAATCTCTTTTTATAAGGAAGGGGACTTCACCGATCTTTGTGCGGGACCTCATATGCCGTCAACAGGGGCGGTGAAAGCCGTCAAGCTTATGAGCGTCGCCGGAGCGTACTGGAGAGGCAGCGAGAAGAACAAGATGCTGCAGAGAATCTACGGGACTTCCTTCCCGAAGCAGAAGCAGCTGGACGAATATCTCGAAAAACTGGAGGAAGCAAAGAAGAGGGATCATCGCAAGATCGGCAAGGAAATGGATCTTTTTGCCATATACGAAGAAGGTCCCGGATTCCCGTTCTTTATGCCAAAGGGAATGATCATCCGAAACGAACTGGAAGCATTCTGGAGGCAGGCTCACCGGGAAAGAGGATATCAGGAAATCAAGACTCCGCTGATCCTGAGTGAGGCGCTCTGGCATACCTCGGGACATTGGGATCATTATCAAGACAATATGTATTTTACCAAGATCGACGACGGTGATTTTGCTGTGAAGCCGATGAACTGTCCCGGCGCAATGCTGGCTTACAAAAGAAAAATGTACAGCTACCGTGATTTCCCGATGAGGGTCGCAGAAATGGGCCAGGTTCACAGGCATGAGCTTTCGGGAGCCTTGCACGGGCTTATGAGGGTCAGAACCTTCACTCAGGACGATGCGCATATTTTCATGCTGCCGGAACAAATCAAGGATGAGATTATCGGAGTCATCGACTTTATTGATTATGTATACAGCATCTTCGGATTTAAATATCATATCGAGCTCTCCACAAGACCGGAAGATTCCATGGGGACTCAGGAAGAGTGGGATATGGCAACCAGCGCACTGAAAGAGGCGTTGGAGGATAAGGAGCTCCCCTTTGTCATCAATGAAGGGGATGGCGCCTTCTATGGCCCAAAGATCGATTTCCACCTGGAAGACTGCCTCGGCAGAACCTGGCAGTGCGGAACGATCCAGCTGGACTTCCAGATGCCCCAGCGATTTGACTTGACCTATGTCGGCAAGGATGGAGAAAAACACAGGCCGATTATGATTCACAGGGTAATCTTCGGCAGCATCGAGCGCTTTATCGGCATCCTGACGGAACACTTTGCAGGAAAATTCCCGCTGTGGCTGGCACCGGTGCAGGTGAAACTGCTTACGGTGACAGAAAAGTTCTCAGACTATGCGGAAGAGGTATGCAAAAAACTGTCCGATGCAGGGATCAGAGCGGAAGTTGATGTGAGAAATGAAAAGATCGGCTACAAGATCAGAGAAGCCAGAAACGAGAGAGTGTCCTATCTCGGAGTCATCGGAGAAAAGGAAATGGAAGCGGGAGAACTGGCGGTTCGCTCCAGCAAGGAAGGTGAACTGGGCACTATGAAGGTGGATGAGTTTGCTTCCAGACTGCTGAAGGAAATCGCTGAGAAAGCAGTTTAACAAAAAGCCGGTAAATCTTTGAGTCCGGGCAGAACGTTTCACGATTATTGATTGGGGATGAGATGATGTTTGAAAAAAAAGAGCGTAAGGAATGGCGGGATGGAGTCTATCTCTGTACCGCCAAGGACAGCTTTGAGGCGGACATTCTGGAATCAAAGCTGCGTAGCGAGGGAATTCCCTCGATAAAAAAATTCAGGGGCGCCAGCAATTTTCTCGAGATTTTCATGGGTTCCAACAGTGCATATCCCATTGATATCTACGTCCCCGAAGAAACATTGGAGGATGCGAAAAACATCATCGTCGCCATACCCCTGGTAGGCGACGAGATTCCGGAAGAGCCGGAAGAGTAGAATCTCTTTCAATCGTAACTTCCGGATACCGTTTCTTTAGAATTCCTTTCCCGCATAGATGCGTACCGACAGGATAAAAGAAAGAAAATACAACAGGATGGCGGCAGCAGGCAGCAGCTTAACCATTTGAAGCAGAGATTCTTCTGCCGGCATCTGGATTCCGATTCGGTCCAGGGCAACGATGGCAGCCGATGGCACTGCCAGGACGGCAATCATGAATATTCTGCTTTTTTCAACCCCGAACTGAAAGGTAAGCGGCAGAAGGATGCCGGTCAAGAACATGGCAGCGCTGACGATGGCTGAAGTCGCGTAGAGCTGTTCCGTTATCCCAAACCCCGCTACCGGTTTTATCGCAAGGACAACCGCGGAAATCAGAAAGGAAATCCCTGTGCCGATCAGACAGAGCACGATGGACAGCAGGTATTTGGACCCGACGACCTCTTTTCTTGAAACCGGCAGGGATAGGGCATAACGATCCCATTTTGCCAGAGAATCATAAGAAAAGGAGGAGATTGTCATCATCATGCACATCAGGATAATGAATCCCTCAAAAAAGGTGGCAGGATTGTCAAGACCCGAGCTGATCACCGCAAATAAAACGATCATAAATAACATGGTTTTCGCGTATTGACGCATGGTATACAAATCTTTTAACAGCAAGCCGATCATTTGAATTCTTCTCCCTTCACATAAAACAGCATAATGTCTTCTATCGTTACCGGATCTATGGTAAACCCCTTGTATTTTCTCTTCATCTGTTCCTTGTTTCTGAGCAGGATTTCATGACCGAATCTGCTTTCCCTGTGACCGATGATATCCCCTTTATCAACGGTTTTGGATTCGCTGGCTCCGCAAAGCAGCATACCGTAATCATAGAGCAGATTGTCTTTGGATTCACTGAAAATTATTTTTCCTTCATGGAGAAATGTTACGTAATCCGCAACTTTTTCCAGATCGCTGGTAATATGTGAGGAAAACAGGATGGAATGCTCTTCATCCTGGATAAACTCAAGAAAAAGATCCAGGATCTCGTTTCTGACGACCGGATCAAGACCGCTGGTGGCTTCATCAAGGATCAGAAGCTTCGGGTGGTGGGAAAGGGCGGTTGCTATTGATAGCTTCATCTTCATACCCCTCGAAAAGTCCTTTGTATTCTTATCAACGGGCAGCTTGAACCGGTTCAGATAATCGATAAAAAGCGGCGCGTCCCATCGGGTATAAATTTTTTCCATTATTCCGGAAATATGCTTCGGCTTGATATTTTCATGGAAATAGCTTTCGTCAAAGACCACGCCGATGTCGTTCTTTAATTTTTTCTCGTCCTTGATATGGTCCATTTCCAGAATTCTGACGGATCCGGAGTCCGCCTTGAGCTGATTCAGCATCAGCTTGATGGTTGTGGTTTTTCCCGCGCCGTTTTCTCCAATGAAGCCCATGATGCTTCCCTTTGGGAGGGTTAAATCTACATGATTCAGATGGAATCTGTCAAATCTTTTAGACAAATTTTTGATTTCAATTGCTTGGATCACCTCTTACCTCCAATTCCGACCTATCTTAGGTCCCTGCAGCTTATCATTAATCCTCATCAAAGAGCAGCTTCAGCATTTCCGTTATTTCCTCATGGCTGATTCCGGCGGTCTTCGCCAGACCGACAGCCTCCTGTATTTTTTCTTCTATCATGCGCAGATGCTCTTCTCTGACGAATTCAATATTCTTTCCGGCGACAAAGCTTCCGCGGCCGGTGGCAGTATCGATAAAGCCGTCCCGCTCCAAATCTTCATATGCTCGTTTCGTGGTTATGACACTGATCCGCAGTTCTTTTGCCAGGAGACGCATGGAAGGCAGCGCTTCACCCTCCCTGAGCGTTCCATTCAGTATCATGGTTTTTATCTGAGAGGTTATCTGTTCATAGATGGGTTTGCCGCTTGCATTGCTAATAATGATATCCATGGATTCGCCTCAACTTTCCCATTCGATAAATAATGTATATATACGATATGTACAATATAACACTTCTAAAGTAAATCGTCAAGCGTGTATTAAAAAAACCGTTTACAAAAATAAAAAGCCGCTTCTGCGATATCGCTGAAACGGCTTTCAGGTTAGGGCTTGTCAGGAAAGGCCGAAATAAGTCAGGATTCCATTATAGATTCCTCTGGCAAAGCTCTGGGGATCACTCACGAGCAGATTCAAATCGGCCGGATTGCTCATGTA
>JAVBVR010000030.1:0-136894 GCA_036677845.1 Anaerovoracaceae bacterium
TCAGAGTGTAGACCGTATCATCACCTGAAGCATCTGGTTTTTCGGAGGCTCCGCCGCCGCCGCATCCGGTCAGTAAACTAGTCAGAGTCAATAGTGTGATTAACATGATTGCAGTTAGTCTTTTCATCTTTTTCCTCCACTTTTTGATCTTTTTTATTATATAACTTTTTTTGTCGAATTTTAATACAAAACCTTACTGCTATTTTTCCAAATTCCCATTTTTTCGGCTTCTTTTATCAGTTCATCCTGAAAATCGGGGTGAGCAACGGAAATTAAAAGCTCTGCTCTTTCCCATGTTGATTTTCCTTTGAGATTGACTGCTCCGAATTCCGTTACGATGTAGTGGGTTGCACTTCTCGGTGCGGAAACGATTGAACCCTCAGGCAGCATTGGCATGATTAAAGATTCTCTCGTTCCATCTTTGTTCTCTCTGATGGACGGAGTGCATAAGAAACTTTGCCCGCCCTTGGATTTAAAAGCGCCCATTACGAAATCCAACTGCCCACCCGTACCGCCGATATGCTGAAGGCCTGCCGACTCAGAATTCACCTGGCCGAATAAATCTACCTGCAGGCAGCTGTTGATGGATACGACTTGATCATTGGCCGCGATGACTTCGAGGGAATTGACATAGTCAACCGGCGCCATATACCCCATGGGATTGCCGTCCAGGAAGTCATATACGTCCTGGGAACCCATTGCGAAGGTAAAGACCATCTTGCCCTTGTCGATATTTTTATTTCCGGTCAGCTTGCCGGCTTCGTAGAGATGGACATAGGCGTCCACAAACATTTCCGTATGTACGCTTAAATCATTGATGTCTGATTCCGTGATCATGGAGCCGACATAGTTGGGCATTCCGCCGATACCCAGCTGCAGCGTGCTTCCGCTCCGGATTTTTTCAACGATATGTCCGGCGATTTTCTTCTCCGTTTCACTGGCGGGCTTTGCAACCAGAGTAGGCAGCGCTCCGTTGGAGCCTTCAACGATCATATCAACCTGTGAAATATGGATGCTGTTCTGGACTCCATGTACCACCGGCTGTTTTTCGTTTACCTCTACAATAATTTTCTTTGCTGCAGCAAAGATACCCCAGTACTCCGCGGTCTGCGGTCCGAAATTGAAGTTTCCGTATCGGTCCATGGGAGCAGCCTGCAGCATTGCCACATCGATGTCGCCTGCATTTTCAGCCCATAATTTCGGATTTTCCCGGAACTGCACCGGAATAAACCAGCATCTGCCCTCCTTATTCATTTTTCTGTCCAGAGCGCTCATATGGGTGCTTAAATACTTGAAATGTTTCGCTCCCGGATCAGCCTGAAGGATTGCCGGCGGTTCTCCGTATGCCCAAATTGTGTCGCATACCAGCACGTCATGAAGCTCTTCTGCTCTTTTCGCCAGGGCAATATCCAAATCCCTGACAATCCCGCAGAACAGGCCATAATGCACACGATCTCCTGATTTTACAACTTTCACCGCCTCGTCTGCCGTTACAAGCTTCTTTGTGTACTCAGCTGCGAGTGCGCTCATTTTACATTGCTGCTTTACATTCATCATTTCTTTTCTCTCCTTAACCTTGCATGTCATAGGATTCTGTCATAGTTAAATTGTTTCTACGATTACCGTAGTTCCCATTCCCCCTCCCGCGCACAGAGTGGCAAGTCCATATTTACTGCTGCGACGTTTCAACTCGTAAAGGAGTGTGATGAGGATCCTGCTTCCCGTTGCGCCGACCGGATGTCCGAGAGAAATTCCGCCGCCGTTCACGTTGAGGATTTCCCTCTTGATTCCCAGTTCTTTTTCAACAGCCACACATTGTGCGGCAAACGCTTCATTGATTTCGAAAAGATCGATGTCGTCGATTTTTAAACCGGCTTTCTCCAGCGCTTTGCGTGAAGAACTCACAGGACCGATTCCCATGATTTCCGGTTCCACGCCGGTCGTTGCCACGGACAGAATTCTTGCAAGAATGGGAAGGCCCAGTTCCTTCGCCTTCTCTTCCTCCATCAGGAGTACTCCGGAAGCTGCGTCATTCATACCGGAAGCATTTCCGGGCGTAACCGTACCACCCTCTTTGAAGACGGGCTTCAGTTTTGCCAGACCCTCCAGCGTAATATCTCTTTTCGGATATTCATCAGTTTCATAAACAGCGTCGCTTTTTTTCCCCGGGATAGTCACTGGAACAATTTCGTCCTTGAACTTCCCTGCATCCATAGCGGCTATCGCTCTCTGCTGGCTTAGCAGCGCGTACTCATCCTGATCCAGTCTGGATACACCATACTTTTCAGCAACGTTTTCAGCTGTGATTCCCATTGCCGGGCCCACACCAAGATTGGTCAGGGAGTCCCACATGGAATCTCTGAGCTCACTGTGGCCGAATTTTTTGCCGTATCTGCAATCAAACATCATATGCGGCGCAGTACTCATGCTGTCCGCTCCTCCTGCCATGATACAGTCGGCATCTCCTGCCTTGATCTGATAGTATCCCATTTGTATCGATGACATGGACGAGGTACAGTTTCTGTGTATGGTGATGCCCGGCACACTGACAGGCAGCCCCGCTTTTACCGCTGCTACTCTTGCCAGATTGTTTTCCTTATATGTTCTCTGGTAGTTGCACCCCCAGATCACATCGTCAATCAGGGCAGGATCAACCCCTGAACGCTTCACCAGCTCCTGCATGACCGGAATTGACAGATCGAGAGAGGTAATTGATTTGAACTGACCTCCTATCGTACCGATGGGTGTTCTGCATCCGGCTACAATAACAACATTTCGCATTCTCTTTTCCTCCTTTTTTGCTATTTCCCTTGGTAAACAGGCTCTCTTTTTTCGATAAAGGCCCGCATTCCCTCTTTTTGGTCTTCGGTGCCAAACAGCTCCGCCCAATTCTTCTGCTCAATTTCTACCGCTTGATCGATTTTATTCTCATCCAGTCCCGCCCGAATGGTTTTTTTCGCAGCTCGGAGCGCAACCGGAGACTTCCTGCATAGTTTTTCTGCCCACTCTATGGCAGATTTCATAAGGTGTTCCGGTTCAACCACTTTATTAACCAGGCCGATCTCGCTTGCCCGGTCTGCGCTTACCGTTTCCCCGAGAAAGATCATTTCTTTGGCGCGTCCCTCACCGATCATCCTGGGCGCCCTTACGGTACCGCCGGCTCCGGGCATGATGCCCAGTTTAATTTCCGGAAAACCCATCTTCGCGGTTTTGGATGCGATGCGAAGATCGCAGGCCAAGGCCAGTTCCAGACCGCCTCCCAAGGCAAATCCTTCTATCGCGGCGATGGTCGGTATGTCAAGTTCTGCAACCTTATTGAAGGTTTCGGCAAACGAAAATTTTTCCGCCTCCTTCGCATTCAATTCCACCATATCCTTAATATCCGCTCCCGCAGCAAAATGATCTCCGCTCCCGACGATCAGCACCGAAAGCATTCTGTTATCCCCGATCATTTCCACCAGTTCGTCTATCTCCCGAATCACTTCCCGGTTCAAAGCGTTCAAAGCATCGGGTCTGTTGATTGTAACAATACCAATATGGTAGTCAACAATTTCAAGAATCAGGTTTTTCATTTCGACCTCCGTTGCATTTTTAAATGAATCGGTCCTTGCTAATCATACTTGTAGAATCCCTGTTTCGTCTTTCTGCCGTATTCGCCTCTTGCATACCGTTCCACGATGGCCGGGCTGGGTTTATCCGAAAGTTCTCCCGTCATCCGGTACTTTTCGGTCAGCACGTCATATTCCAGATCGATCCCCGTAAGATCAAGAAGTTCAAAAGGCCCCATGGGATGCGAAAGCCCGTACTTGACCGCGCGGTCGATATCCTCAAAGGAAGCAACGCCCTGGTCATACATATAGCAGGCCTCCTTCGTTATCGCGCTGAAAACCCGGTTGACAATAAAGCCGTAAATCTCTTTGTTTACCACCGCAGGAATTCTGTCCATGGACTTTACAAATTGAATCATGGTCTCAATGGTTTCTTCACTGCAGTGGGGTCCCTTCACCACTTCGACCAGCTTCATTATCAGCGCCGGGTTGAAGAAGTGCAGATTCAGCACCTTATCCGGTCGTGAAACAACATCGCAGAATTTTGAACTTACGATATAGGAACTGTTGCTTGCAAAAATCGTCCGTTCCGGAGTCATCTCATCAATTTGCTTTAGAATGTCCCTCTTCACTTCCAATACGTCAACCACCGCCTCAATTACCAGATCCGCATCTTTCACCGCAGCAGCCAGGTCTGTTGTAAAGTTCAGCCTGTTTTGAATGCTTGCGGCATCCGAATCAGTCATCTTTCCTTTTGAAACACTTTTCGCGAACCATCCTTTGGAGAAGGTTTCCGCTTTTTCCACGGTTTCAGCCTTTCTGGAATAACAGGTGACCTCATAACCGGAAATGGCAGCCTGCATTGCAATCTGATTTCCCATGGTTCCTCCGCCTACCATAGCAACTTTTTTAATTTCCATCTTGTTCCTCTCTTTCTGCAGCCACGACTGCGGTTATGCTTGATTTGGCCCCTGATCCATTTCCAGCGCAAAAATTGCGGCCCCTAATGCTCCCATCGCCTGCGGATCCTCCAGACGAACGATCCGATGCCCGATTTCCTTTTCGATTGCTGTCACCACATTATGGTTCAGAGCGACTCCCCCGGTCATTACCACCGCGTCGGCGATACCGATTCTGTTGCAAAGGCCCGCAATACGCTGAGCAATCGACTTGTGGGCTCCAAGGGCCACATCTTCGATCTTTTTCCCGGAAGCAAGCTGGGATATGACTTCCGATTCCGCAAAGACGGTACAAGTATTGCTGATTACTACACCCGGTTTGCCCCTGGCCGCCAGACCGGATAGTTCATGGATGTCACAGTCCAGCACTCTTGCCATTACCTCCAGAAATCTTCCCGTTCCGGCAGCACATTTTTCATTCATAACGAAATTTTCAACGATACCGTTCAGAGAAACGCGGATCACTTTTGCATCCTGTCCTCCGATATCGATGATAGTACTTGCCGGAGGCCACAGACTTTTCGCACCTTTGGCATGACAGCTTATTTCCGTAATCTGCTTGTCGGCCCCCTCATACATCAGTCTTCCGTAGCCGGTAACCACACATTTTTTGATTTGATCCTTTTCTAAACCTGCCTGCCGCAAGGCCTTATCAACGGATTGCTGAGGGCCTTTGCTTCCTGTGCCGGTATTTACGATGCCTTCCCCGCATACCATTGCGTCTTTATTGATGATGACCGCCTTTGATGAAGAGGAACCGATATCCAACCCTAAATACATTTGAATCTCCTTATTCACTATGCAAGCATTTCACTGAAGCTTTGTATTCTTGTCCGCAGCTGCTCCAGCGTGTCCATCTGCTGTTCGATTTCCAGGTAAAGAAGCGGCGTGCCTTCCGTCTCCAGTTCTTTCTTGAGTATGGGGTAATCCAGCTCCTCCGGATCGCAGAATTTCATCTGGCAGATTACGACCGCGTCCGCCTCATAGTTCTTTACCAGCTCCCTCAGCAGCTCGCCTCTGGTTTTATCCTTGTCATACAGAAATGCACAACCGTCCTGCATGGCAATTCTTTCGGCCATCCGCTGCAATGCATCGCCCTGTTTCGGCGCGATGGTACGGAACTGGCGGGTTTCGTGGGCAAGATCATCGGCTACCACAAACATCCCGTTCTCGGTCAGGATATCCAATAGCCCATCGGGCTCCGCCATAAGGCCGGATAATACTATCTTTCTCTTCCCCGTTTTCTCCTGAGGTAGTTTTTCTAATTCTTGAATCAGCTTTTTTATCTTGCCTGTATATATTTTCTTATCCGAAAAGTAAGCTGCTTTTATGATCAGATGCCTGCTTTTTGCATTCAGCAGAATTGGGTGCCGCTGCACCAGCTCAGTAAACTCCAGCATAGTGGATCTGTAATCGTCATAGATTTCAATGCTTTCTTCCAGTTCTGACAGGGTTATGTTTTTTCCCGCCACCTTCTCCAGCTCTCTCTTTACACGTTCAAACTCTTCACGGAGGTACACCCTGCCCGCTTCGGTTTTTCTGTTCTGCGGATATACCATAGGGATGATATTCATTCTGGGAAAAGCTGTCTTCCAATTTTCAATCACACACTTGAGCGTATCGCAGTACGCGGTAATGATAACTGCTGATAAAAAATCATACATTCCCATCAGGGCTTGTTCCGTATTGGCCTTCATGACAGAGCAGCAAAATGTTTGCAGGTACCTGTCCGATAATGTCCCTGAGGTTTGTCCTCCCCACATGCCCACCGGAAGCATACCGGCCGCATACACGATTTCTTCGGGAGTATAAATCGGAAAACAGCCGACTGCTTTTTTTCCGGTTTCCTTCATCGTGGACAGAACAGAGTTTTTCGGGTCTTGTCCCATGGCTTCCAGTTCATGAATCAGACTGATTGCGTCTCTCATTCTATCTTCCTCCCTTTTTTCTTGCTTCCATCATCTCAAGCAATGCTTGGATTCTTGTTTCATACTGGGCCAGCGAGAAAGCTCTCGGGTCTGTCTGGTCGCCGTCAAAGATGACCGATGGAATGCCTGTGATTCTCTCAACCCGTCTCTGCACCTCAAACTGCCTGAAATCCATAAGCTTGCAGCTGCGGTTGGAATGGTAAACAATGCCGTCCAGTTTGAAATCATTGACAATCCTGACGATATTGTCCGTGCCGAAGTCCAGATTCCTGTTGACATAGTTTGAGCTGTATGCTCTTGCCATACCGTCGATATCGTTCTCATCATATACAATGTACCAGGAGTCGGGGTACGTCGAAGTAACCATATTGATTCCGTACTTTTTCAGGACTTTGTATGTATCTCCCAGATAAGGCCAGCATGCTATGCCGTCCCACATCACCCGGTACTGTTCCTCCTGGTCCTTCCAGGGCCCGATTCCTTTTTCGCTTTTTGCCTTCAGCTCGTCATGCCAAAGCCTAAAAAGCTCCAAGCCCTCTCTGGTTCCGCGCATGCAGACGATGGTGGCCATATAATTGAACAGCTCAAATCCATTCATCGGTGACGGTTTTGCACTGGCCAGCAAAGATGCTTTTTTCCACCATTTCGATGTTTCCGAAGAAATCTTCATCACTTCAGAAAAACGGTCATAATCGAATTTCTGTCCAGTGATCTCTTCAAGTTCATGAATGGCACTGATGATCTGCGCTTTGATGTACCTGACATTTTGATCGCTGACCTCGTACTCATGGTTGAAAGGCATATCAAATAAAATCATTGGGATCTTCAGTTCCCTGGCGATATTCTCATACCACTTGATAACGGTATTGCAGATATTGTTGCAGCAAAAGATCAGGTCCGGCAGCGGTATATTGGCCGCCTCACAATATTGGATTTCCATATATGCAAGATTGACTCTTGCATAGGAACAAATGTCAGCCGAGTATCCTTTTCCCTCCGAGTAATTGATAAATTCCTGGGCATGCTTTCGCGCTCCGATTGCCGCGGCATGATTTTCCGGATATACCACATGTATCCCCATGGTCTCAAGCAGCTCCTGGGGGGCTATGGAAGTCGACCATGCGACGACCCCGCCGTCCTCCTTTGCTTTTAACGCATCGGCATAGTGCTTATCCAGCAGCTCACCAAGCAATTGCTTCGATGTCTTCTCATTATCCAAAGCTGTTACCTCCTCTGTCCGGGATTTAATCTCCGGATACTGTCTGCGCAAACGCCGTGCCAAGTCTGTGATTTTTTTGTCGAAAAAATAAAAAAGCCCGAAAAGGCTTGCAAATTAGATTGATCTTATTTGCCGGCGCCGGTTCGGACTTGATTTCCTTTCCTTGCGGTATTCAATTTTTATTCTCTTTCGATGCAACTTTGCATCTCGATATCGGACGTGTAAATCAGATATGCATCACAAATTATATTTATTCAATTTTCTTACAATTGTAGACTGATTAACCTTCAGAACTTCTGCCATTTTTCTGCTGGAGCCGTATTTTCGTTTTGCATTGGACAGGATTTGGAATTCAAAATGATACAGGATATCCTGCAGCGACGGGGATTCCTTTTTCATTTCTTCTGCATTGTCACAGTTGAACCACGGCAGATCGTTCAGCTGAAGGTATTCGTTATTGCTGACGATCACCATATTCTCGATGACATTTTTCAACTGACGGATACTCCCGGGCCAGGAGTAATTCTCAAGCTCCCGCATTACCTCATAGGTAAACTTTTTATCCTGTCCGTACTGCCGGTTGAATTTGTGGATAAATTTCAGCGCGAGCGGAGCGATGTCGTCTGTTCTCTCCCGTAACGGCGGAATTACGATACTTACCACATTCAAACGGTAGAACAGATCTTCCCGAAAGCTTCCCTCTCTGACCTTCTCCAGCAAATTTTTGTTTGTGGCGGCAATAACACGGATATCCACCGGTACAGAATTGAGAGAGCCCAGCCTTGTTACGGCATGGGTCTCCAGCGCTCTGAGAAGTTTGACCTGAAGGTTCAGGCTCATCTCACCGATTTCATCGAGAAACAGAGTCCCGCCGTTTGCTGCTTCAAACAATCCCGCTTTCCCCCCCTTTGCCGCACCGGTAAACGCCCCGTCGGCATACCCGAAAAGCTCGGATTCCAGCAGGTTTTCAGGAATCGCACCACAGTTAACCGCAACAAAAGGCATGTCCTTCTTGATTGCGTTTTCGTTATGGATATAACTGGCAACGACCTCTTTTCCGACACCGGACTCTCCCGTTATCAGAACTGTAGTATTAAAATTGCTGATCTTCCTGGCCAGGGTAAAAATCTCTTTCATTTTTGCATCAACAACAACAATATCGCTGTTTTTGTCCGGGACCTCCGCCTCATCGGCGTCGGAGAACTGTTGAAAATAGATCCTTTCCATCTCCTTTGCCTTGGACAGCTCTTCCCGTAATTCATATATTTCAGAGATATCCCTGGAGTTGATCACAACTTTCTTGATATTATTATTCTTGTCGAAGATCGGGGTGCCGGTTACCATGATATTCTTCCCGTGCTTCGTTGTATGATGAAGTGATACCGGCTGACGCTGCTCAATGGCCAAAAGGGCTACGGAATTTTTCATCCAGACCGGATTGATCAGTTCCTTCATATTATGCCCGATCAGCTCTTCCTTTTTAATGTCCGTGTTTCTTACGTAGGATTGGTTGACAAGCAGCACGTTTGCTTCGCCGTCCGTAACCAGAATCCCGTCGAAGGAACCCTCGATGATTTCCTGGAGTTCCTCCATGACCTGCTCCGTCCTTTCCAATTCGGTTGCAAGCGCCAGATCATCATAATAGTTGTGCATAATGAAAACCCTGTTGTTCCGTCCGTTTCCGTCCTCATCCAGGTTTTCAAAATTCCGTATGCATAGGTGGTTTTCGTTGATGGTAATTCTGTTAATCCTGTCCTCATGAAGGGTTTCCCGAAATGGTTTCATCTGAGGAAAAATGTCAAAAAAACATTGGTCGACCACCTTATCTTTGTTCAGACCTGTCAGCCGTTCCGCAGCGTCATTGAAGTAATTGATCCGAAAACTGCTGTCTGTGAACACGATGCCGTTCGGTGATTGTTTTAGTATCTGTTCGTAATCCACATTATGTATACCCATTTCCTTCCCTCCTTTGACAGGTTCTATTTTTGTTCAACATTATATCATAATATGGGCGCAAAAAGTCCCTCATCTTTTGTGGATGAGGGACTTAATTTAAAAATATCGGGAGGGGCTTACATCATTCCGCCCATTCCGCCCATTCCGCCGCCCATCGGGGGCATTGCGGGTTCGTCCTTCTTCACTTCCACCACGCCTGCTTCTGTGGTTAAAAGCATTGCGGATGCGGAAGCGGCGTTCTGGAGGGCGGATCTCGTAACCTTTGCAGGATCTACAATACCGGCTTTGATCATGTCCTCATAGACTTCGGTTGCCGCATTAAAGCCGACGCCTTTATCGCTAGTTTTGATCTTGGCAACGACGACGGAACCTTCAAATCCGGAATTTTCAGCGATCTGTCTGACCGGTTCTTCCAGCGCTCTCACGATGATGGCAGCGCCGGTCTTGGCGTCGCCGGAAAGGGTTTCGACATATTTCTGAACCGCAGGAATCGCATTGACCAGAGCAACTCCGCCGCCGGAAACGATACCTTCTTCTACAGCTGCTCTCGTTGCGTTAAGCGCATCTTCGATTCTCAGCTTTCTCTCCTTCAGCTCTGTTTCTGTAGCAGCACCAACCTGGATCACAGCTACGCCGCCGGACAGCTTCGCAAGTCTTTCCTGAAGCTTTTCTCTGTCGAAATCTGAAGTGGTCTCTTCGATCTGGGCTTTGATCTGCGTGATTCTTGCCTGAATTTCCTTGGGATCTCCAGCGCCGTCAACGATGACAGTATTTTCCTTGTTTACTTTTACTGTATTTGCTGTTCCAAGCATATCGAGGGTTGCTTCCTTCAGGTCGTAACCAAGCTCTTCGGAGATTACCTGGCCGCCGGTCAATGCTGCGATGTCTGCCAGCATTGCCTTTCTTCTGTCGCCGAATCCCGGTGCCTTTACTGCAACGCAATCGAAGGTTCCTCTCAGCTTATTGACTACAAGGGTGGCAAGGGCTTCTCCTTCCACATCCTCCGCAATAATCAGCAGTTTCTTGCCCTGTTGAACGATCTGTTCAAGAATGGGCAGGAGCTCCTGGATGTTGGAGATTTTCTTGTCTGTAATCAGAATATATGGATTGGACAATACCGCTTCCATTTTATCCGGGTCGTTGATCATATATGCGGACAAATATCCTCTGTCAAACTGCATACCTTCGACGACTTCCAGGGTTGTTCCCATGGATTTGGATTCTTCTACGGTGATGACTCCATCGTTTCCAACCTTTTCCATGGCTTCTGCAATCAATCCGCCGATTTCCTCATCTCCCGCGGAAATGGAAGCAACCTGGGCAATATTTTCTTTCGTTTCTATCTTGTGTGCTATGCTCTTGATCTCCTCGACGGCCACATCGACTGCGCCCTTGATTCCTCTTTTCAGAATCATTGGATTAGCGCCTGCTGCCACATTTTTGAAACCTTCCTTGATGATAATCTGAGCAAGAAGCGTGGCAGTTGTCGTTCCGTCTCCAGCCACGTCGTTGGTCTTGGTGGCAACTTCCTTGACAAGCTGAGCGCCCATATTCTCAAATGGGTCTTCCAGCTCAATTTCCTTTGCTATGGTAACACCATCATTGGTGATCAGCGGTGATCCGAATTTCTTTTCAAGAAGAACATTTCTTCCCTTTGGTCCAAGCGTTATTTTTACTGTATTTGCAAGCTTATCAACTCCCGCCTGCAGTTTTCTTTTGGCGTCCTCGCCATAGTTTACTTCTTTCGCCATGATTGTTATCTTCCTTTCCAATTTGTTTTAAGATTATGCCCTGCGTGTTAACCTACAATCGCAAGAATATCTCTTTGTGACAAGATGCTGTACTCTACGCCGTCATATTTGATTTCGGTGCCTGCGTACTTGGAGAATATGACCACATCTCCCGGTTTTACTTCCATCGGGATGGTCTTTCCGTCTTCTGTCGCTCCGGGTCCTACTGCAATGATTTCAGCCATCTGGGGCTGTTCCTTCGCCTGCCCGGGGAGTACGATACCACTCTTGGTTTTCTCCTCTGCCTCTAATCTTTTAATAACAACTCTGTCGCCTAGTGGTTTGATGTTCATTCTCTCAATCTCCTCTCCTTGTTTGTTATTTGTGCACAAATTATTATATGGATATCATTATTATCTTGTTAGCACTCATTATGGGTGAGTGCTAAATCTAATTTAATACGAAGAGCCTGAATTGTCAATAGGTTTTTGTTAAAAATTTCTTTCGAATTTAAAAAATCATGGTCTCTAATGCGATGAAAAGCCACGGCAGAAAAATAGCAGGAATCATGTTGGCAACCTTGATCTCCCTGATCTCAAGAAAGTTGAATCCAAGCGCCGCGATCAGAAGACTTCCTACAGCGGACATCTCCGTTATAATTTCGGGCGTCAGCATATCTTTGATATACCCGGCACCCAAAGCGATGGCTCCCTCGTATAGGAATACCGGTACTGCGGAAAAGGCCACTCCGATTCCCATGGTGGATGCGAATACAATGGAGATTACTCCGTCCAGTATGGATTTGGCATAGAGCATTTCGTGATTTCCCTGCAGACCGCTCTGCATGGCACCGACGATGGCCATGGAGCCGGTACAGAACAGGATGCTTGCGCTGACAAAGCCTTTGGAAAAATTTCCTTCCCCGAAGCCGAACTTCTTTTCAGCCCACAGCCCAAGCCGGTTCATCCCTTTATCGATATCGATCCACTCTCCGATAATGCTTCCCGCCACCATGCTCACGATGAGAAGCATGACCCTCTCGTTTTCCATGGCACCTGAAATTCCTATGTAAATAATAGACAGGCCGATGGCCTTTTTAATGATGATTTCGAATCTGCCTGACAGGCCCCTGATTAAAAACCTTCCCGCCAGAGCGCAGACTAGAATTGCAGCTCCGTTTACAATTGGTCCTAGCATTTCTTATTCTCCTCCTTTGACCGCTCTTCCAGATATTAGCTTGTCCAGATTTTTCAACTGGTATTCCTCATGTGTTCCACTGGTATTCCTCATGTGTTCCACTGGTATTCCTCATGTAATAGAACAGGTATTGCTGCGCAATACCTCCATACTCTCCGAAGTAGGAGGCGGCATATTCCTGCATTCGCTTGGTGTTGCCTTCTTCAATATGATAGATTTGACTCATGACTCTTTTGATCCAGACATCCAGCGGAAAGCTCCCATATTTGCCCATGGAAAACAGCATAATGCAGTTTGCCACCTTTGGCCCTACTCCGCTCAATCCCAGCAGGTATTCATAAGCTTCCTCCGCGGATGCACGGCCCATGCGCTCCAGCCTTGCTCCGCCGTCCGCGGCAATTTGCTTAGCCGTCTCAATGATATATTTTGCACGATATCCCAGCCTGCACGCATCCAGTTCTTCGGGGCTCAGCATCGTCAGGTCCTCCGGCTTCGGAAAGGAATACCGCATGCTTCCCCGGTAAACCCCCATAGGGGTACCGTGGGCGGCACAAAGGCCTTCCACGCACTTCTTGATCCTTCCGATATTATTGTTCTGAGAAAGAATGAAGGAGATGAGGGTCTCCCATTTATCCTGCTGGAGAATCCGCATACCAGATCCGTAAGATACGGCATGCAGCATGGCTTTGTCCTTTTCGGACAGCATTTTTTTAATTTCACCGTAGTCACGGTCCAGATCCAGATAATTCCTCCAGATTCGGTGGTAGTCTTCCATGGAAGCGTTATCCATTATTACGGTTTCGCCGATGCAGCTGATATTGATTGCCCTTCCGAAGGCAATACCGGTATAGCTGCCGTCTTCTTCCTTGTTCCAGCGAAAACACTGCCCGTTGTCAAAGGTATGATCGAGATGAAAATCTTTGATGCCTTCCAGAATGATTTTATTATTCTCTTCCTTAATCTTCATTTCAGACCCCTGATCTCAACATCCACCGCCTTGATGTGAAACGCTGTCATCGTTCCGACACTCTTTGCAGTGAGCCTCTGAAGCTCCTTCGCGACGTCGATGATCCGGCAGCCGAACCGGCAGATCAGGGATATGGTTATTCTCATACCGTCACCGTTGTTTTCAATGGAAACCCTAGTCACCGAATCTACGCCCTCCGTCTTTTTCCCAAGATAGTATATCACGTCTCCGATGACTTTGTCCGATATGGAATAATCTCCAAGATAGCTGTAGGTTGGACGAACCACCGTCTTTTCCGATATGGAAGCCCTGCCGCCTCTCCAGCCACGGATGATACGCAGAGGATCAAGAAAATACCCGGAAAATTCACGTTTCAGCTGAAATGTGGGTACCGGAATGATGTGTTTCCCCAGTTCCTGCCTTTGTTTTCGCGCCGTCTCCCGTTCCTCGTCCGATGTAATTTCTTCAATCGATACGATTCGCTCCGGCGTCTTCAGCGCAAGCCGCTCGGCGATCCGGTGGATCATCTTTTCAGAAGTGCCCAGAATCAGCAGGGATTCGGGAGATACTTCCCTGATTTTTTCCGATACCGCTCTCCGGTGTTCTTCGTTGGTAAAAAGAGCCGTTTTAATAGCGGCAACCTTTGTGTCCTGACGTTTCGCCGAAGTTCCCTCAAGGATGGAATTGCCGTATATAAACAGGCCGTCGTCGATAATGCTGTCGATATTCATTTCCTTGCACAGATTCATGGCTTGATAACTTTTGCCCGTACCGCTTTTTCCGACCAACCCGTAGATTTTCATCGTTCACCTCGCTAATATATTTCATTCTGCCTTATCAAATTATGAAAACTGTATTGTTAATTTGACAACCTTCTGATATAATTATCCTGCTTGTTTAATTCATTGTTTAAGGAGGATTTTATTATGGCATATGTAATTAATGATACTTGCATCAGCTGTGGAGCTTGTGAGCCGGAATGTCCAACAGAAGCGATTACTGCAGGAGACGGCAAATATGTCATCGACGCTGATAAATGTATCGATTGCGGCGCTTGTGCAAATGCATGCCCCGTTGATGCTCCAGTAGAAGGTTAGATTATTACTATAAAAAAACCCTATTGAAGAATGAATAACCGTTTCATGAGAAACGGTTATTTTTATTGCGCTTTCAGTTGTCACATTTTCTTCTCCGGTTCTTATGTATCCGGGCCCGCAGGCAGTACGACTCCTATTCCATATGCTTGTTCCGGTTGATGTAATAGGCCAGAGAATGAAGACTGTCACTCAGATGCACGTTTTCCAGCGCAATTCCTTCCGGCAGGTGGAGATCCGTCGGCGCAAAATTCCAGATGCCCTTAACGCCTCCGTCACAAAGCTTGTCCACGACTTCCTGCGCGCTGTCCTTGTTTGTACACACAATGCCGATATCCACACTGTTGTCTTTCATAAAACCGTCCAGCTTTTCATAGTCTAGAACTTCGATATCGTTGATTCTTAAGCCAATGAGTTTCGGATTTACATCAAACATAGCGGAGACCTTAAATCCGGATTTGTAATAATGCGTATAGTTCGCGATCGCCTGACCCAGATTTCCCGTTCCGACGATTACCATTTTGTATTCCTGGTCCAGTCCGAGAATCGAGCTGATTTCATTGTAAAGGCTTTGTATATTGTATCCGTATCCTTGTTGCCCAAAGCCTCCGAAATTGTTCAGATCCTGCCTGATCTGGGATGCTGTATAACCTATCAAATTGCTCAGTTCATTCGATGAAATCCTGTCTACATTTTTTTTCTGAAGATCAGAGAGATACCTGCGGTATCTTGGCAGCCGTTTGATGACTGCGCTTGAAATCTTTGAATGATCTTTCATGTTTTTACCCACTTATCTTAAAATATAATATGTTATTATAACACTTTTTTTTTGCCCGTACAATACAAAAAAGGAAAAACCCGCGCATGCGGGCTTCTCTTAAAATGTATTAGTTTATCTTCTCTTCCACGTATTTTACAATATCTCCGACATTCTGGAATTTTTCGGCTTCTTCGTCGGGAACTTCGATTTCGAACTCATCTTCGATCGCCATGATGATTTCGACTGCATCCAGAGAGTCCGCTTCCAAGTCCTTCATAAGGCTCGTTTCAGGAGTAACGGCTGATTCATCTACACCTAACTGCTCAACGATAATTTCTCTTATTTTTTCAAATGTCATGTTTTACCTCCATGTTTTCAAGCAATTTAAACTGTTCTAGCTTTCTGTTCTTCCAATGCTCAAACCTATTATAAGTTACTGTATTGAATACTGCAATAGCTTTTTCATTTTTTTTTAATTCTGGTCATGGAGCATAATCCAGGCCTCATATGACTCTGCGATCAATTCCTTCAAACGGTTCAAATCACTTTGATAGGAGGCAATTTTTTTGTGGTCTGAATAGACTTCTTCCCTGCACATTTCGCTTTGAATCCACCCGATTTTTTCCTCTGTCTCTGCAATGGAATCCTCAAGACGTTTTCGCTCCCTTTCCAGTCGCTTCTGCTGTGTCTGCGCCTCCTTTGTTCTGCGCCGCTCCTCCATGGATGACGAGACGGTTTCGGCAGATGACGAGTCGAATGCGGCTTTCTGCCCCAGCTCCTCCAGGTAACTCTTCCCGGAGCCGAGTGACTGCTTCTTTTCCATGTAATAGTCATATCCGCCGATATAGTTGGTGACGCCATCCTCGCGCAGTTCAACAATGCGGGTAGACACCCTGTTCAGAAAATACCTGTCATGGGAAACGACGATCATCGTTCCCGGGTAGTCCAGCAAGGCATCCTCGAAAACCTCCTTTGAGGCAATATCCAGGTGGTTGGTCGGCTCGTCCATAATCAGCAGGTTTGCGCCGGACAGCATGAGTTTCAAAAGCGCGAGCCTGGCCTTTTCGCCTCCGCTCAGAGAAGAAACAGGCTGAAAAACCATATCGTTTTTAAAAAGAAACCTGCCCAGCAGGCTGCGAACCTCCGTATCGCTGTACAGCCGGTAGGCAGAGTGGACTTCCTCCAGGACTGTGCTGCCGTTTTCGAGCCGGCTCTGCTCCTGATCATAATATCCGAAGGTTATGTTATGACCAAGCTTGATATAACCCTGATCCGCATCGACTTCTCCCATGATGATTTTTAAAAGAGTCGTCTTCCCAATACCGTTTGGCCCTACCAGACATATTCTCTCTCCTCTTTTCACATCCAGCTCCACACTCCGGAAAAGCTGCCGTCTGCGGGTGTCGCTGCCGAAGCTTTTGGATAGTTCTCTGACCGCCAGTACGTCATTACCGCTTTGATAATTCTGTTTCAAACGGATTTTCATTTTCCCTTGGGAGGTGGAAGGCTTATCCATACGTTCGATGTGCTCAAGCCTCTTTTCTCTGGACTGTGCTCTTTTTGCAAGCTTCTCGGTCCCGTGCTGCTTGAACCGCCGGATGATGTCCTCCTGTCTCTGGATCTCCCGCTGTTGGTTTTCATATTTCCGGATTTCCTCCGCTTCCTTCAAACGCTTTTTTTCAGCAAACGCGGTATAGTTTCCTTCATATGTAACAAGCCTGTGATTTTCGATTTCAAAGATCCGTGTCACCGTCTGATCCAGAAAATAACGGTCATGAGAGATGACAACGATGGTTCCCGCATAGGACTTGAGATACTGCTCCAGCCATTTCAGCGTACCGATATCCAGATGGTTGGTCGGTTCGTCCAACAGGAGGAGATCCGGTTTCTTCAGCAAAAGCGACGCCAGCGCCAGCCTGGTCCTCTCTCCTCCGCTCAGCAGAGAAATCTGCTTATGGAAGAATTCCTCCGGGAACGCCATGCTGTTTAGTATTCCATGGATCTCACTTTTATATCCGTAACCGTTTCGGTTTTTATAAGTTTCCAGCAAGTCATCATATGCGTGAAGCCTAACGGTAACGTCGACTCCTTTTCCGGAATCCTCGGAAATTTCATGGGACAATCGTTCCAGCTCCTGTTCCATTTCAATAACTTCGGAGAAAATTGACAGCATTTCCTCGTATACGGTCTTCTCGGACTCAAAATTGTCGCTCTGTCTCAGATACCCGATTCCGGTATTTGCGGACACAAAAAAATCACCCGAATCCGCTGCAAGTCTGCCGGAAAGGATGTTGAGAAGAGTGGTCTTGCCTGCGCCGTTTGCACCGACAATGCCGATCCGTTCACCCTGATTGAGGTGAAAGGAGACGCCGGTCAAAATGGGTTCCACACCGTATGTTTTCGTAATGTTGTTTGCCGATAGTATAATCATAATTCCCAATTAAATGACTGCAGAGCGCTGCAGTGATAGAAATATTGCTCCTTTACAGTGCTAAATTCGGATAAGCGTCGAGATAGTAATCGTCAACCATACCCGCTTTATATTTATAGTAGGCGGCGCAGCCGATCATTGCCGCGTTGTCCGTGCACAGGACGGGTGAAGGATAATATAATTCAAAACCTCTCCGGTCACAGGCATCCTTAAGCATTTCCCTCAGCAGGCTATTGGCTGCCACTCCTCCGGCCAGAACAATCTTATCCTTTTTCATCCGCTCCGCGGCCATGACAGCCTTGTTGACGATGACCTCTATGACAGCCAGCTGAAAACTGGCAGCCGTATCGTTGACGTTCACCGTTTCCCCTTTTAATCTCTGCGTATTCAAATAGTTCAAGACTCCTGTCTTGATTCCGCTGAAGCTGAAATCCAGACTGTCTTTCTCGAGGTAGACGCGTTTGAATTCCACCGCATGAGGATTTCCCTTTTTCGCTGCCTGATCAATCAGCGGACCTCCGGGGTATCCCAGCCCCAGTACTCTTGCAACCTTGTCAAAAGCCTCTCCCGCCGCGTCGTCCCTGGTGCGCCCCAGAACCTCATGGCAGTTGTAGTCCGCAACGTCTACGATATTGGTATGGCCTCCGGATACCACAAGGGCTAAAAAAGGAGGCTTCAGTTTTTTGTGTTCAAGGTAATTGGCGCAGATATGTCCTTGTATATGATGAACCCCCACAAGTGGCTTGTCCAAAGAAAAGGCCATAGCTTTTGCCGTCGCAAGTCCAATGAGCAAAGCACCCACCAAACCCGGGCCGTAGGTTACACCGATGAGATCGACTTCCTTCAGTGTGAGCTTCGCTTCCTCCAGCGCATTGCCGATCACCGTATTGATATGCTCCAGATGATGGCGGGACGCAATTTCGGGCACCACCCCGCCGAATACCTGGTGAACCTTGATCTGGGATGAGATGACATTGGAAAGGGCATCGCGGCCTCCGCTGATGACAGCGGCGGAGGTTTCATCACAGCTCGATTCTATTCCCAACGTTATAAACTGACCGTCTTTCATTCTGTCTCCACTTTTACTCCATATTAGTAAACCTGCTCTGCATGTTCAAGAGGCAATTGTTGTCCGCCGTCATATGCCGGCAGTTTTCGCAGGACTGGTAATCCATCATATTAAAGGAGGTAACATCATTTCTCCTTGAAAATCTGCCGCACTGTGCTGATACCGTGAGCATTTCGTCATTGAGGTCATGATAGTCTTCATAGTAGTTATTTCTGATTTTCATTAACGTTTCTCCTCTCAAGATCACTAAGCTTTACACTTAGTATTTTCTCTCGAGGAAAAATTTATGAGAGGAAATTAAACCTTACGCCACATAATTATAGCATCTTCTCCGTTATCCTCATAATATTTTTTTCTTAACCCTGCAGGTTGAAAACCGAATTTTGAATACAATGATATTGCTGCATCATTGGAAGCTCTCACCTCAAGGGTATGATTCAAAACGCCGTTTTTTTCGGTATGGTCCAGAAGAACCGTAACCAGGGCCTCACCGATTCCCCGCCTTCTGAATCCGGGATGTACTGCCACATTTGTGATATGGCCTTCATCTGCGATACACCAGAGTCCGGCGTAACCTACCATCCTTTCGCCGATTTCAGCAACGATGTATAACGCAAGCCGATTTTCCCGAATTTCCTTCGCAAAGGATTCTTCGCTCCACGGTGCGGCAAAACAGAGAAGATCCATCTCTGCCATTGGTTTAATATCTCTCTCTTCTGCTTGCCTGATTACCAGGTCCATTAGGCGTTTCCCTCCAGCTTTCTTTCGGCTTCTGCCTTTCTCATATATACAGGCTTCAGATCATACAGATTTCTGACCTTTCCTTCCCGGTACAGTGCCAGCGCCATTCTGGCAACAGAGGACGCTTTTTGAAGCCTCATGTCGGTATCTGCAAATTCAACGCGTATATTGTCGTTTAACGATGTGTCCCTCCATTGCAGGATCTGCCCCTGGTACGGCGCAACTCCGTCCCCGAAAAAAGTAACATCAGACGGGATCTGAACCGCTCTGTCCAGCAGCTCAAGAAATTCCTGCAAACCATAGGCAGCTCCGGGAACGACCTCATGATATTGACCGCCGGAGATCCACTGATACGCCCCACCGTAGATCTGGCTCCTTCTCGCGTCGAAAATCGGACAAACGACTCCTCTGTATTCCGGGTCATGATAAAGAAAGGATTTCAATGTCGGCACGCCGATGGTTTCCCGGCCCAGCGCCTGAGCCAGAGCTCTTACGGAAGATACGCCGATACGGATTCCGGTAAACGAACCGGGCCCTTCGGATACTGCAATATAATCAATATCGTCTATCGACATTCCTCGTTTCTTCAGCAAAATATCGGTCATAGGCATCAAATTCTGCAAATGATTCAATTTTTGGTCAGAAGTCTCCATAAAAACCTCTTCTCTCTCATTGATGACCGCGACCGAGGCCTCGGCGCCCGTGGTTTCTATTGCAAGTATGTTCATCTTTATTCCTCTTATCTGTTGTTTGATCCGTTTTCAATATAGTAAATCCGCTCGTCTTCTCTCTCCCCGTATTCGATCCTGATCGTGATGCTGTCCTCAGGGATGAATTCCCGGATCAGATCAGCCCATTCGATCACACATACTCCCTGTCCGAAAAAGTATTCCTCATAACCGAGCTCGTACATCTCCTCGGGGTCATTGATCCTGTAGACATCAAAATGATACAGAGGGAGCCGCCCCTCTGTATATTCCTGCACAATCGTAAAGGTGGGACTGGTAATGATTTCTCTGATGCCCAGGCCCTCGGCAATGGACTTGGTCAATGTGGTCTTTCCTGTTCCGAGATCACCGATAAGGGCCACAACGTCGCCGGGCTTCAGCTTCTGTGCAAGCGCTATCCCAAACCGCTTGGTATCCAGTTCATTTTTAATTCTTAATTTTCTCATGTTTTTCATTTTAACATATATTTTTTTGATATGAAATACTTTTCCTCCCGTAGTCAGAGTGCAGGACAAAAATAAATCATGACTGCATGTAGAATGCAGCCATGGTATCCTGGTCGTTTTATTTATGCAGAAAGCTGGAGATTCGCTTGTACAAGAAGAATGTAATGATGGAATTCACACCTGCTTTAATCAAATTAAAACCGACGATATACGGCATCAGGTCTTTTACTACGCTAACCGGAACCCCCAGAAAAAGCGGTGTGACAACCAGATTGGCGATCACCATAACTACTGTCCAGGTTACCACTCCTGTCGCTAAAGCGACAACTGCCCTTTTTCTGCTTTTACTTCCCCTGTAAATCAGTCCGGCTGCCAATACAAACGAACCGGTCGCCAGAATATGCATAATGATTCCATAGGGTCCGCTGGCAGCGCTGACAGTCACTCCCTGTATAACAGCAGTTATCACTGTCAGCATGAGTCCGGCCAAAGGGCCGAAAGCAAAGGTTCCGATAAAGATTGGAATATCGGCGGGATCATACTCCAAAAACGGCACCATCGGAAAAATAGGGAAATGTACAACGTACACCAGAACGACGGAAATCGCTACCAGCATAGAGATTTTTGCGATTCTGATTGTTTTATTCTGTGCATTCATTTTTTTTCATTCCTTTCTATTCATCGTTATTGAAATCTGTTTTCCAGGAGATTTATGCTTACCTTAGGTTCTGCCGAACAGGGATTTTGATACAAAAATCGGCTGCTCAGACGGAAATAAAAAAGCCTCGAAATTGCTTTCAAGGCTCAATTCACATTACAGGATAACTTTCCCATCTGTGTTTCTTTCATCCGGACTATACCGTCGGTATCGGAATCAAACCGATTCTGCCTGATGGCTCGCGGACTCGTAGCATACTGCTCTTTACCGCCGGTGAGGAATTGCGCCTCGCCCTGAAACAGATTTTACTGATTTATTATATTCCCAAATATTCGATCTGTCAAACTTCAAAATTCTTTTTTAAGTCAGAATTCTATTTTGTTTTTTTGGCAGTATCTTCTTTTTCATTTGTGTACCGGCCGCGAATATCTCTCATATCCCGGGTGATGATCATATGGATATATGCTCCCAGCATGAAAACACACAGAGCAAGAACCAGGATCGCAAACAGGATTAAGTTCAGTTCTGACAGTTTTTCATAGTATAGAACAAAACTTATTATGGCGATAGAGATCGCGAACAAGCTCACCATGATCTGCAGCACGCAAAAGAAATACGCATACTTTTTCTGCCTTCGAGCAGCTGCATTTTCCAAAAACTGTGAAAAGCTTGCAAGACCCCTGAAAAACAGCTCTATAAGACGTCTCACATCTGTTCCTCACGAATGACCTTTCCTTCAGCCAGTTCAAATATGGCGTCAGCGAAGATTCTGGCACATTTTATGAGATTGGTCACGGTAATATATTCATTTTTCTGATGGGCAAGCTCCGGTTCTCCCGGAAAATCCGCGCCGAACGCAACGGTGTTCTTGACTGCCCTTGCATAGGTTCCGCCGCCGATGACCAGCGGTTCACAGTCCACATCGCCTGTATGTCTTTTATATACATCCATGAGGGTGCAGATCATTGGATCGTCTTTTGCGATAAAAATCGGGGCCTTATGCTCCCTTTTGACGATACCAAGATTATACTTATTTGCGACGGGCAGGATCGATTCGTATACCGCTTCGTCGCTCATGGTGACAGGATATCGGATATTGACCGTTATCGTGGCGGATTCACTGTCGATATTGACCATTCCCACATTGAAGATTAATTTGCCGGACGGCTCGTCCTCAAAACCGCAGCCGATAGAATCACCGCAGAGATCAAATCCGATGTGGTTGTTGTAGAAATCGATGAAGTCGCGGACATCCTCATTATCCAGACTGATGCCGTCAAAGAATTTCATCAGGATGGAGATGGCGTTGAGCCCCTTGCCGGGTCTGGCTCCGTGAGACGATACGCCCTGGGTTGTGATTTCAAGATTCTTGCCGATCCCCTTTGCATTGATTTGAAAATTCGTATTTTTGCGAAACTCCGCGATTTTTTCTTTTATGGCATCATAAGAATCGGCTTTGATCACTGCTCTGGCATAGTCAGCAACCATATTCGGAGCATTGCCGCCCGTCATGGTTCTAAGAGCAACGCCTTTTGCGTTGGCCGGGGTCTTTCCGGTCTTCTTGACGAGATCGAAAATCATGAGGCCCATTTCCCCGTGAATGGCCGGAAAATCTCCGTCGGGAGAAAATCCAAAATCCGGATGCTTCACCCGTTTCAGGTAATAGTCCATTCCCTTCCATCCGGTTTCTTCGTCCAGTCCGAGGATCATGCGGACTTTCTTTTCCGGAACGACTGCGGCGTCTTTTAATGCTTTCATGGCATAGTAAGCGGCTATGGTCGGGCCTTTGTCATCAATGGCTCCCCGCCCGTAGATTTTACCGTCGACCAGCTCTCCGCCAAAGGGATCATAGTCCCAGTCTTTTCCTTCCGGAACCACATCCAGGTGGCATAGAATACCGAGTATCTCGTCGCTGGTACCGACCATCTCACCTTCTTCATCCAGAAGATAGCCGCCGAACTCGATGTGACCGCCGTAGTTGTCGATGTTTTCGATATCAAATCCGTCTGCCTTCGCTTTCTGCAGCATGTATTCAAAAGACTCCTGCACACCCTGCCCGAAGGGTGCATCGCCGACAGGCTCGGCAGCCACGCTTTTTATCGCGATCAGCTCCTGCAGACTTTTCACCATTTCCTCACGGTAATCTTCAATCAGATCCAGGTATTTCCTGTCCATGATACAGAACCTCCCTTATTGATACAATATATATGGCTGCTTCCCGCAACCCATTAAAGCATCCTTCATTATTGTTCACTTTTCACGGTCCTGATATACTCTTCCCCCAGCAGCGCTTTCATGTCCTCCAGTGCCTGCCTGGCCCGTGACAGATGTCCGGATTCCAGCAGGGACGAATTGTCTGCCATGGCGTCGTCCAGCGGCACAACGGTGTAGATGTACTTCCCGTTTCTTTTATACCTGTCGACCCATAAAGGGACTGCACTCATTTTGACGGAAAGAATCTGACCGGTGCTTTTCATATAATCCAGCCTTACCTCGGCGATCATGCCCTGTTCCGTAAACCTGTTGTCGAGGGTCTCGGTTCTCTGGTTGGATATCAGGTTGCCCATAGAGTAAAAAACGGGAACCTTTCTGCCCGTGGCATCGTCCGTCAGCATTTCCATACCCTGAATGACATGAGGATGAGAGGCAAATATCATATCAGCCCCATAGCTTGCCGCCTCTCTTGCCATATACTGCTGGTATTCATTGGGGGAACGCTGATATTCTTCTCCCCAGTGGAAATAGCAGACCACGATTTCCGCACCGTCGGCTCTGGCATTTTGAATGCTCTGCTTTACTCTATCCAGATCCTCATCCAGCGTGTTGTAGTTGAACGTGTTTAAAAGCTTCCAGGCTTCCACAGAGATCGCATTCCCGTTGATGGTGGGAGAGGAACCGATTGACGGCGTTTCATAAAGATATGCCACCACACCGATTTTTACGTTTTTTACATCAAGAATCAGGTAATCCTTTTCCCCGTCCAGGCGGGTGCCTGCAGTCGCAAATCCTGCCTCCCTGCAGACTTCCAGAGTTCGTTTCATACCGGAGAGGCCTTTGTCCATAATATGGTTGTTGGCCGTAAGAGCCACATCAAAACCAGCCTTCTTCAATGCTTCGGCCAGACTTTCCGGGGCGTTGAACATGGGGTACCCCGTATAAGTGCCTCCTGCGAAGGTAGTCTCGAGATTAAAGAGGGCCAGATCAGCTTCTTCAATGTATTTTCTGATATGTTCGAAGTTATTGTCAAAATTGTAAGTTCCCGCAGCTTCATTGTACTGTGCAGTAATTTGTGATTTATGTACCATCACGTCTCCTACTGCTGATATATAGAGGGAAACTGCCTCCTCCCGCTCCTCAGCCTGAGGCGGAGCCGGCTCCGGGGCCGGTATGTCTTCATGCAAAAGAGGCGGGAGTATTGCTAACAGTCCCGCCGCTATGATCAATGCTGCCAATATGACGCCATAATATTTTTTCATATTCCAGGATTTACTCCTTGTTTGATTCTTAAACGGATTCTACTCCTGCAATTTCCGGGTACTGTTCCTTCAGAATTCTTTCAATCACGCCTTTTAAAGTCATCTGTGCTCCCGGACAGCCGTGACAAGCACCCTGCAGTCTGACTTTAACGACTTTATCTGCCGTATATTCCACAAACTCCACGTCTCCGCCGTCTCTCTGCAGAAAGGGTCTGATATTTTCGATTGCATCCTTGATATTTTGTTCCATCTTTTCCTCCTATTGCCATGTAGGCTCTACTGTGTGTATATGAACAAATTTACCATTTGAAATGGTCTTAATCACCACGGATTTAATGGGATCTCCGTTCGTATCAAAAGTTATATTGCCGGAGGCACCCGGATAATTCTTCGTGGCAGCCAGCCGATCACGAATCGCTTCGCCGTCCAGAGAGGTTCCTGCTGTTCCGATAGCGTTGATTGCAAGCAGATAAGCATCAAATCCAAGGGCCACGTCACTTGGCGGCTCCTCTTTCTCCCCGTATTTTTTCCGATATGCCTTTAAAAATACCTCTGTGTTCTCTGTGATTGCGGCTTCCGGATCAAAATAGGTAGAGAAGACTGCGCCTTCCACGGCAGTCCCGCCTTCCTCAACAAAATCCTCGTTCTCCCAGATGTCGGTTCCCAGAAAAGTCATGTGGATATCCAGTTCCTGTGCCTGTTTCATGATCCTGATCGCATCTTTTGTTTTGCTGGCCAGAAGAACGACGCCTGCTCCGGAATCCTTCACAAGTTGGAGCTGTTTTTTGAAATCCGTTCGCTTGTGAGAGTATTCGATCACCTTTGCTACGGCATTTTCATCACCGGTCAGCTGGACCATCTTGTCGGAAAAGGTCTGAGAAACGGCAGCGGCATAATCATCGTCCGCATCCCGGAAAATTGCCGCCTTACTGACGCCTGCCTGTTCCACCGCATACTTTGCCAGTGCCACGCCCTGAAAGGATTCAACAAAGCAGGTTCTGAAGTAATAATCACTGCTGCTCGTTACGAGGGGATTTGCCGGTGTGGCGGCGATGGCCGGAATTTTCGCCTTCGTAAAGTATTCGCTTCCCACCAGTGACAGCGTACTCCCATAGCTTCCCAGCACGACGGACACCTTCTTTTCAACAAGGTCCTGTGCAACGGAGGCGGCTACGTCAACGTCGGATTTATTGTCCGCATAGACCAGCTCCACTTTCTTTCCCAAGGCTTCCGGAAACAGCTCGTGGGCAAGCTCGATTCCCCGTACCTCCAGCTCGCCATGTTTTTTCTCCTTGCCCGACATCGGTTCGAACACACCGATTCGTATCACATCTGACTGGTTTCCATCCGCTGAAAGAAATGTTTCCGAAAAGTTCTCAAAGGTAGTGCAGCCTGAGAGTAGCCAAATGCATAGTATTATGAGCGCAATAAGCACTGCGGATTTTTTTTGTATCTTTTGCATTGTTTTCTCCAAGATCTGCTTCAAAATTTTTTCTATAATATCCTGAATTTCTAATCTTAAATCTGGTTTAATATGGTTCTACGAAGGATTTATAAACGAACTTGCCGCCCTGAATGGTCTTGATAACAGCAGGCTTGATCGCGTCCCCGTTTTCATCAAAGGTGATATACCCGGTCGATCCTTCGAAATCCTTCGTCTTTGCAAGGGTATTTCTAAGGGTAGATCCGTCTGCCGTTCCGGCCTTCTGAACCGTTTCCAGCGCCAGCAGGTAAGCATCGAATCCAAGCGCGGTTACGCCGGAAGCGATAGCATCTTTGCCGTACTTCTTCGCATAAGCATCAAGAAATTCCTTTGTTCTTACCGTCTGCGGGGCAGCAGAATCATAAAAGCTGGAGTAAACAGATCCTTCGGCCGCATCTCCGGCAATCTGGATTAATTTTGGTGTTTCCCAGGTGTCGCCGCCCAAGAACGGAATTGTGATTCCGAGCTGTCTGGCCTGTTTCATGATCTGAGCGGATTCCGTGAAGTTGCCCGGGAAGAAGATAGCCTGAGCGTCAGAGTCCTTGATCGCGGTAAGCAGAACCCTGAAGTCATTGTCGCCGGTGTTGTAGCCGCCTACGCTTGTGATACTGTTGTCATCTGCCGTCAGCAGCCTGAAGTCTTCCATGAAGATCTTGGCCAGCATTACGGAATAGATGCTGGACACTTCCTGGATAACAGCGATCTTCCTGTAGCTGCCTTCCTTGAATGCATAGTTTGCCATTACTTTTCCCTGGAACGAATCAGTGTAGCATACTCTGAAGTAATATTCATTTCCGAGGGTTACGAGCGGATTTGTGCAGGATGTTCCGATTGCAGGCACCTGCGCATTTTTAAAGATCGGTCCTGCAGCGATCGAATTGGAGCTTCCCCAGCTGCCCAGCACGATATCTGCACCAAAATCGTCCACTAGCTTTTTTGCCGCGTTTTCAGATTCGATCTTGTCTGATTTATTGTCAACGTACATCAGTTCGACAGGGATTTCCCTCCCATTGATGGTCGCGTTGGGATAAAGTCCATGGGCGAGGTCGATGCCCTGCTTCTCCAGTTCGCCGCCTGCGGCATTTGCACCAGTCAGAGGCTCAAATACGCCGATTTTGATTGTCTCAGTCAGTACGTTTGCGTCATCGGCCTTGTCACTGCCGCAGCCTGCCATGAGTACAGGCAGCATCAGCGCGGCGGCCAACAAAAATGAGACCTTCTTCATTGCTTTTTCTCCTTCATTGTGCCGCAAAACGCAGCTTGAATTAAGTATACTGCCTGCGGCCGCCGTTCTTTTGCGGCAGAAGACAACTCATATTATTATACCCATTTCATCTGAAAAGTAAAAAGCACGGAAGTTAGGATGTACCTGACGATGACGCTTTCATCTTGGGTTCATTGTTACTCTCCCAGGTATGCTTTGCGGACCTGGTCGTTGACCAGCAGTTCTTTCCCCGGTCCCGAAATCGTGATGACTCCGGTTTCCATTACATATCCGTAGTCGGAAATTTCCAGAGCTGCCTTTGCATTCTGTTCGATCAGCAGTACGTTCACACCCGCCTTGTTGATTTCCTTGATGATCCCGAATATGCTCTTTACGATAAGGGGCGCAAGTCCGAGGGAAGGTTCGTCCATCATCAGGAGCTTAGGACGGCCCATCAGGGAACGAGCCACCGCAAGCATCTGCTGTTCTCCTCCTGAAAGGGTTCCCGCCGCCTGCCATTTTCTTTCTTCCAGCCGCGGAAAAAGTTCAAATACCCACTTCCTGTCTTTGGCGATTTCAGCCTTGTCTCTTCTTGTGTATGCACCCAGGGCAATATTTTCATCCACCGTCAGATCCGGAAATACTCTTCTTCCTTCCGGAGTGAGTACGATGCCGCTTTTGACGATATCTTTTGTTTTATCATTGGTAATGTCTTTTCCGTTATAAATCACAGAGCCGGAGGATTTTTGGATCAGACTCATGATCGCTTTCAGCGTCGTGCTCTTCCCTGCTCCGTTTGCCCCGATCAGTGAAATGATCTTGCCGTCTTCTACGTTCAGGCTGATGCCTCTAAGGGCGTGAATTCCACCGTAATGGACATTTAAATCTTTAATTTCCAGCATTATTCATCCACCCCCAGATAAGCTTCGATTACACGCGGATTGTTCTGGATCTCAGCCGGATTACCTTCCGCAATATTAATTCCGTAATCCAGAACATAGATCCTTTCGCAGATTCCCATGACCAGCTGCATATGGTGCTCGATCATCAGAATGGAAAGATCGAAATCGTCCCGGATCCTGCCGATAAAATGCATCAGTTCATCGGATTCCTGCGGATTCATGCCTGCCGCGGGTTCATCCAAAAGCAGCAGAGATGGCTTGGTGGCCAATGCTCTGGCGATTTCAAGATGTCTCTGCTTGCCGTAAGGCAGCGAGGATGCGATATCGTCCTTGTTTTTATCCAGGCCGAGAATACGAAGAAGCTCCATAGATTCCTGTCTCATCTGCTGTTCTTCCCTGCGGTTAAGCCGGAAGGTGGCAGAAAAGATATTCGCTTTGATATTCATATGTTTTGCAATCAATACGTTTTCAAAAACAGTGAGGTCTTTGAAAAGCCTGATATTCTGGAACGTTCTGGCGACTCCCATTTTGGTGATCCGGTCTGGAGTCAGGAGTATCGATTTCGTATATTTTCCCTTGTTTTCCCCTTGGTAAAGCTCCTTCATTTTACCGCGGGGGTGGCTGGTTATAATCAAATTATCATTCAGATAGAGCGCTCCGTTGGTCGGCGCATACACGCCGGTAACAACATTGAACGCCGTGGTTTTGCCGGCGCCATTGGGTCCGATCAACCCGATGATCTCACCTTTCCGGACCTCAAGGTTCAGGTTGTTTACTGCAACGACTCCTCCAAACTGCATTGTAATATCTTCCAGACGAAGTACACTTGGCTTTGCATTATCCATTCAGAGCACCTCCTTTTTTCGAAGAATTACCCGAGAATTTGTTTCTGATCCTCTTGAAGAAATTGATCAGGCCATCCCAGGAAAATTCCTTCTGTCCCATGATCCCTCTTCTCCAGAAGAGAACCACCAGCATGAGGATGATCGAAAAAACGACCATTCTGAATCCGGTGCGAAGAAGGGGCACCTGAAAGTCTCCGATCATCATGGTCTGATCCAGGAAGCGCAGCCACCATTCCTTTGCCGCTGTTACCAGAAATGCAGCAATAATGCTGCCGGTAACGCTTCCCATGCCTCCGATCACGATAATCAGAAGAATGTTATAGGTCAGCATGATGGGGAATGTGGTCGATGTAATCGCCCCAAGATACATTGCCAGCAAAGCGCCGGAGATCCCTGTAAAAAATGAGCTGATGATAAACGCCATCTGTTTATGGGTCGCAAGCCGGATCCCCATTGCCTCTGCCGCGATCTCATCTTCCCGGATCGCTTTGAAGGCCCGCCCGTAGGAGCTGGTAAGGAGAAGCACGATGATTGTTATGCAGATCGCTGCAACGATGAAAGGTGTATAATAGGAAGGATTTCCGGGAATGCTGTTGAGCCCCAGAGATCCATTGGTGATACGGTTAAAAGGCGAACTCCCCACAAGGATCCTGACGATTTCGGAAAATCCGAGGGTGGCAATGGCAAAATAGTCGCTCTTAAGACGCAGTACCGGAGCGCCTACCAGGGCTGCGAGCAGGGCTGCCAGCAATCCTCCGGCGATCAGGCCGAGCCATAGCGGAAGCTCGACATTTGCCAGCGAATCGGTGACTCCGTAAAGGTAATATACATTGGCCTTTTTTGCCACCGGTATGGTCAATACCGCGTAGGTGTAGGCTCCTATAGCCATAAAGCCTGCCTGCCCGAGGGAAAACAGTCCGGTGAAACCGTTCAGCAGATTCATGGAAACCGCAACGAGCGCATAGATCGTGCCGAGCTGCAGTACGGTCCGCAGCATCGACGAGCTGGGGACTTCTTCACCGACATAGAAGATAAAAGCCGCAATTGCAAGTCCTGCAAGGATGGAACAGATGATTTTTGTCTTTTTCTTCATATTCTACACCTTCTCCGCTAAAGTTTCGCCAAACAAACCCGTTGGCCTGAACATAAGCACGGCAATCAGCAGAATGAATGTGAAAACATCGCTGAATTCCGAATACCCTGCCGCCTTGATAAAAGTTTCGGACAGTCCGATCAGGAATCCGCCGAGCACAGCGCCGGGAATGCTTCCGATTCCGCCGAAAACTGCCGCAACGAAGCACTTCAGCCCCGGAAGCGAGCCTGCAAGCGGGAATACGGACGGACGCGGAGTAAAGTAAAGCATGGAGCCCAGAGCCGCCAGAAAACATCCTATGATAAAGGTAACACTGATAACGGTATTGATCTCGATCCCCATAAGCTTGGCCGTCTGAAAGTCCTTGGACACGGCCCGCATTGCCATTCCGATCTTTGTTTTCTTGATGATCGCCATCAGAATGATCAATGCTCCGATGGTGATGATCGGCGTGATAAAGGTAACCACGGAGGTGGACACCGCCCCAAAAGTCAGGGTTTTGTTCAGCAAAGGAATCGACGGATACTGCTTCGGCAATGCAGAGAACAAATAGGTCGCGAGATTCTGAAGCAGGAAGGATACGCCGATGGCCGAAATCATAATGGACATTCTCGGTGCGGATCTCAGCGGCTGGTACGCAAGCTTTTCTATGAGAACACCGAGGAGTATCGTGCTTATGATCACAATGCCCGCGGAGATATACCAGGGTATCATGAAATCGACCATGGCAAAGATCATAAAGTATGCCGCCATCATAAAAATATCGCCGTGAGCGAAATTGATCAGGCGCAGAATACCGTAAACCATTGTATATCCGATCGCAATGAGGGCATAAATGCCGCCGATTGAAATGCCTGCCAGACAGTATTGTAAAAATGCTGTTGTAGTCATTATGTATTTGCCTCCTAGATTAAATTATTAGTTTGCAAAGATGTACCAAGCTCGCAGCTTGACACATCTTTGCAAACTGCATAAACAGCGGTGGGAGGTCGATAAACCCCCCGCCGCGTTATCGTACATATTTTGCAAAAAATTTTCCGCGTCAAGCCCTCTTGGGCCTGCTGATGTTATTCTACTGTCTGAGTCTTAATAAACTTAAATTCCTTGGTCTTAACAGATTCTTCCGTAATCGTCTTGATATAGGCAGTATCCTTGATCGCATCCCCGTTATCGTCGAATGAGATCGCTCCTGTTACACCGTTAAAGCTTACTTTTGTGAGAGCGTCACGGATCATCATGGAATTAAGCTGTTCCGCACCGCTTCCGTCCAATGACTGGAGAGCAGTGTAAATAGCCATATACGCATCATATCCGAGAGCGGAAACCGCTGCAACGGTATCAGTATTGGCATTATAGGTTATATTCTTGGGATCTGAATTCAAATATGCCTTGAAGTCTGTTACAAATTTTGCAGCGATCGGGTTGCTGGTGTCATTTTCATCAAAGAATGTTGAGAATGCAACGCCTATGGAATCATTTGAAATGATCGTAGCATTTTCCCATGTGTCACCGGCAAGTACCTGGGCACTGATTCCGTTTGCCTTGATCTGAGGCAGAATCAAAGTAGCTGTGGTAATGGAAGAGGGAATGAATACGACGTCAGGATTCGCAGCTTTGATCGTTGTCAGAATCGCATTGAAATCCGACTCGTTCGTCTGATAGGTTTCATCTGCAACAATGGTTCCGCCCTGTGCTTCAAATGCTTGCTTGAAGTATCCGGCAAGACCTGTGGAGTAGTCGTCGCCGTTCTGGCCGATGACTGCAGCGTTCTTAAAGCCCTGCTCGGTGGCATAGGTTGCCATTACAGTGCCCTGGAACGGGTCAAGGAAGCATACTCTGAAATAAATGTCATTTCCAAGAGTAACCTGAGGATTTGTGCAGGATGCACCCACCGCCGGAACGCCTGCCTCAACAAAAGTCTGACTTGCAGCAATCGATACGCCTGAACCGTAGGAGCCGATTACAGCAACAACGCCCTGGGAGATCAGCGACTGTGCAGCTGTTACGGCAGCAGTCTTATCGGACTGGTTGTCAACTTCGACCAATTCGATTTTGTACTCTTTTCCATCGATCGTTACAGTAGGAGCTACGGTATTAGCAAAACGGGCTCCAAGAACTTCCTGCATTCCGCCGCCGCCGTTTTCACCGGTTGTCGGTTCGAAAACGCCGATTTTGATCGTGTCGCCTACCACCGCGATGCTCTTAACTGCAGAGGCATCTGGTTTTCCCTCATCAGCAGTCCCGCCGCCGCAACCTGTCAGGAATGCGGACAGCACCAATACGACCGCCAGCAATAATGAGATCTTTTTCATTACTTGTCCTCCTTAAATTGTTGTTTGATTAAACAACTATGATAAACTATCCTGCTTGTCCTTCTGCATTTTTCAGCGAAAGACAACCCTTTCTATTATACCAATTCCATAGAAAAAGTAAATAGCATGTAAAGAAAATGATAGCCGCCCGGAAATGAAATAACTGCCATCTTATAGGGGCTTCCGAGATATATGCATATATCTGGCAATGATTCGGGCGGAGAAAGCATTTTTTGGATTATTTTCAGATAACTTGATTGAATCCGTGCAAGTAGGTTATATAATATACCATGTGAAATAAAAATACAGATAACGAGAGGAGAATAAAACATGTTGTGGAAATGTTCAGTATGCGGCTATATTCACCAGGGGGACAAGGCCCCGGATACCTGCCCGAAATGCGGCGCACCGGCAGAAAAATTCAGTGCCCTTTCCGACGAGGAGTCAAAAAAGGTATATGCTTCGGACAGAACGAATGACATTCATATGGAGATCGTCCGGCTGGCTATGAAAATAGAAGCCCTGGCGAAGGAAGGCATCGAAATCAATCTTGATCCTCCATGTGTCGATCTTTTCAGAAAAGCAGTCGATGAAGCCTGGGTCATCAAGCAGAGATCCAAGGCTGAGATGGCAGGGCATATGGGAAAAGGCAAGTGGTAAACAGTCTATTATGGGGGGGCTGTCTATGAAGCAGCCCCTGTTCTTCGGATTGAAGACTTATTCATATTAAGCGAATTGGACAGATAATAACTAAAACCGACTGCTAAAATATCAATAAAGCATCTTAATACGATATCTATGAGAAATCCCTCGAAAGCAAGGGGAATCATGATACTGAAGGATAGCCAGATCCCCCCGAACAGCATACCCAGTTTGACCGCCCCTTTCAGCAGGGAATCATATCGGAAAGAGCTTTGCACGCTTAAATACAGAACTCCTGTAATTACTCCCATAATAATTGTCCATACCAGTGTGGCGGTCGGCCTTGTCTCATATCCCGAGGAAATAAGCTCTGTCATGTAGGCTATATACCGGAAGATCACAAAGGTTATTCCAATGGTAGCAGCTGTCATCACGGAATGCCGGCTGACTGGAATCTCCCTATTCGAATTTTCTGCATGATTCATATTTCTGACTGTGGGGATTCTGCTCAGAAGGTATCCCAGGAGCACCACAGGAACCCCGTCACAAATAGCCATAATGATCTCATGAGTCAAAGCCATCCCGGATATGGCATAATTCTCTATATTGCCCCAGAACCATATCAAACCGATTATGATGCCAAATTTTAGTGCTCTTGAAGATGCTCTTCCCGAGACATACCTTTGAAACCGAATGAAAAAGTATGCAGCTGTTCCAAAGGCTATATGCGCCCATATTATTACTGTAGCCTGAAATCCGATTATTTTCACAAGAACACTCTGGTTCCATCCATCCGGCGTGATCGTCAAGAACTGAGACGCACCGGCATGAAATACTATATCAAGCACAGAACATAAAATTACGATTAGTATAATTGTTTTTATATTTTTTGAATGAATCACAATATCCTCCCTGAAACCGTTTATACTTTCATTTCTAATATCTTTTTAACGTTTGTCAGAATAGTTTCTTCCGCTTCTAATTTCGTACATGAAGGAGTTCGCTTATTGATCCACTTGCATAAAGCACCGTGTAAGTATCCGTGTATGATATCCGCGATGATACCGGCTTCTTCCTGTGCAAGCTCATCACTCCGGGCTTTCATGACCTCCTTGACAAACTTTTCACCTGGTTTTCTTAAAATTTCAGCGATTTCCTCAGAAGGTTCCCCTCCTATATCCTCCAGCCATATTAATCTGTACCAGCCCGGATGTTTCATGGAGAATTCTATGTGCTTCGATATCAGCGAATAAAATTCACAATCCTCTCCGAATTCTTTATCGGAATAGCTCATCATCTCAGTCAGTGCCTGCCCCAAAGCTTCCCATAGTATTTCATCAAGACTTTCATAATAATTATAAAGATTTGTGTGTGCACATCCGATTCTTCTGGCAATTAGTCTTAAATTGACATCTTTTATTCCGCCTTTTTCTTCAATTAGTTCTAATGTTACTTTTATAATAACAGCTTTGTTTATATTCTTTTTCCCTGTATGCAGCTTGATCGCCCCCCATTTCTTTTTCGATTTTATTACCACTGGTAATTACCATTGGTAATAAAATATCACAGTCGAGATATCCTGTCAATAAAAAAATAATCTTTTATTATTAAAAAAAACAATCTTTTCTGATTTCGCATATTTTTAATGATGATCCCACAAACTAAGGCATGGAGGTGAGTAATTTGCAAGGACAATTAAGTCAAAAAGAGCGACTGCTTCTGGAAGATTTGAAAAGCGAAGAAGAACTCTGTGTTGTAAAGTACCGGAACTATGCACAGCAGGCGCAGGATCCTCAGCTGAGCCAGCTGTTCAGCGGGATTGCGGATGTAGAACAGGGGCATTACGATACGGTAAACCAGTTGTTACAAAGCGGCGGGCAGAGCTCCGGTCAACAGGGACAGGGCGGACAGAAGCAGAACCAGAGCGGCAGTCAAGGTCAGAGCGGCAAGGGACAGTCCTCTCAGGGCACGAATTCCGGCCAGGCAGGAGGCCAGATGAATCAGGCGGCAGGTAAAATCAACCTGGGTCAGGCAGGCTCAAACAGCAGCGGTTCTGATAAATACTTGCTGCAGGATATGCTTACAACTGAAAAACATGTGTCCAGTGCTTACAATACAAGCATATTTGAAATGACACAGCCAAACATCAAACAGGCTCTTCAGCATATTCAGAAGGAAGAACAGGATCATGGCGAACAGCTGTATCAGTACATGAGCAGTCATGGAATGTATCAGGCTCAGTAGATAGAATCTCCCTAAACAATTAGAATCATACAACAACAAAACCAAACAATACGATATGGCGGCATTCTGCCGCCATATCGTATTTGTTCAGTTAAATAATATTTTATTTTTCACAAACCTTTCTGACAAAGGCCTCGAAATCGGACAGAATCTTATCCATGTCGGCAGACTCGTCGTCCAGAGCCAGACCATAAAACGGAGGTACTTTCAAGCCCCTTTCGAGAATCTCTTTTTTCAGTTCCTCGATATAAACACCCTCTCCTTCGATCAGAGCTTCGTTATAGTCCAGGTCGACCGGACAGCCTCCCCAGTTTTCATCCCAGCTCGTCAGGGTTACGCCGCAGGTGGGCGAACCATCGCAGCTTAAGACCGCTACCGTATCATATCCGACCTGTACATACGCTTCCATATAGTCCACAACCTGTTTTGCCAGTTCTCTGCAATGCTTCCGGAAGCCGATATTGTCATACAGGTTCTTTGTCATCCACCAGCGCTGAATTCCCATGAACAGAGTCTCCGGACACTGCATCTGCATAATGCCCAGATCGTACTTATGTAGTGTATCAAATACCTCCCTGCACATTCCGGGATATCTGGCCAGTCCCACCACCTTATTGTTCGTATTCAGAAGGCAGCTTGAAACAAATACGATCTTCTTGCTCCGGGAATCTTCAAACCGTTTTTTCAGACATTCGCTCATCTTATTTTCCTCCTTACCATCTATTCTTTCATCAGCAGCTAATGAATCAATATTCTATTTTCCTGTTTCATCACGGCAGCGGCTACACGCAACATATTATTACTCCAACTTTTTCAGTTCTGCTGAAAAAGGGAGCCCACGGCTCCCTTTTCCTACGAATGATTTATTTACACACGATTCTCACATTCGGGGAATTGGTCACAAAGACGATGGTTGCATAGCAAAGATCGAATTCCAAGATATCCCCTACCTTGTACTCTTTTTCCGAGTCCTCAATATCCACGATCAAATGGTCGCTGCTGGCTCCCATCACCTCGACGCCCCTATCCCTCGGGTAGATCATGTCGGGATAAGCGATATCGACCTTGCCGATTCCAAGAAGCGCTCTCTTTCTGACGCCCCGGTCCAAATAGGTCCCCACATTCCCAAAAGCGTCGAAGGACAACTGCCCAACCGGGTAGCTCGGCTTATCCTTCAGCTCGATGATCTGTGCCTTCAAGGTAAAAGCGTCCTGATACATAAAACTCATATCAAGGCGGAAGAGATCCCTGAGATCCTTGGCTAGAATGATCCCCTCGCCCATTCTCAGATTGTTGATTCGTTTCGGCATGGTTCCGTTAAGCACCATCGGGAATGAAGTGGTTGCTCCGCCCGATATGATATCCAGCTTTCTCCCGATGGCATTTTCAATCATTTCCGCATCGGCGATCAGCTCGTTCATCTTTTCCGGAGTTGCCATGATGGATCCGTAGCAGCCCAGGTTGGTTCCCACTCCCGCCAGATATAGCCCGCCGCACTCTTTTTCCACCATCAGAGCCGCATCAAGAAGCTCCTTTTTATCCCAGAAGCCTTCCCTGAGGTCTCCCAGGTCGATCATTAAGATAACTCTGTGAATCTTTCCCTGTTTCAGGGCTTCCTCGTTCAGGGCTTTCAGAACCTCGACCTCGCTGTTCAGACTGATGTCGGTAATTCTGACCGCCTCTTCGATCTCGCTCAGCATGGGAACCCGGATCAGCATATAGGTGGCTTTGATACCATAATCGATGCAGCCCTGAATCTGCTCCAGCCGGGAGGATGCGATGAAGTCAGCCCCCGCTTCCGCAAACTGCTTTGCCCCTTCCGGTATTCCCGTGAACCCCTTGATCACGCCAGCGAGGCCGATTCCAAGCTCGCCGCAGCGTTTTACAGCCTGGTCGATATTGTTTCTGAATTTTGCGAGATCCAGCTCCACCATGGGATACCTTGTTTCCGTGTTGCTCATTTGTTCTGTCTCCTCTTGATTAAATAAAGATGTATGTTCTGCCTACCGCCGGCCATCGTTTCCGGCGCCATTTCTACATATTATCGGAGCCGACGCTCTTGTTGGCGTCGACAAAGCGTTTGATCTTTTTGCCGGTTGTCTTTTCAAACTCCTCCTTGCGTACATCGATCTTCCGGATTTTTTTGAAGAAAGGAAGCTGCTTGTTCAGAACATCGATTTCCTTCCAGATGAGAGCGGCGACTTCCTCATCCGTAAAGTTTTCGCCCAGGGCGTCCTTCACCTCTTCATAATCCGCTCTGATGCTGGCAAAAATGAGAGTCTCTCCCGTCTCTTCGCTGTCCTTGCCCCAGACCAGGCTTTCCTGTACATAGGGAATTTTTCCGAGATAGTTTTCGATTTCTTCCGGATAAACATTCTTGCCGTTCTTTGTTATGATGACATTTTTAATTCTTCCTGTAATATGAACAAATTGATCGTCATCCATGTATCCGAGATCCCCTGTATGGAACCATCCGTCTCTCAGCACCTCAGCAGTCGCTTCGGGATTCTTGTAATAACCCAGCATGATATTGCCGCCTTTGGCGCAAATCTCGCCGATTCCCGTTTCGGGGTCGGGATCGTGGATTTTCAGTTCAAATCCGGGAGGCGAATAACCGGCCGCATCATTTTTGGGGTACTTATCGGGATTGAGGGCACAAATGGGCGCACACTCTGTGAGGCCGTAACCCTGCACCGCGTTGACTCCGAAATCCCGGATTCCCTGCAGTACGTCCGGATCGATGGCTGCGCCGCCGCAGATCAGGACCTTCATTCTGCCGCCGAACAGGGCGTGAATCTGCTTGAAGAAAACCGGAGCCAAATCGATTCCTATTTTTTTCGTCCTTTTATTGATCGCTATGACTTTTTTCAGCGTATCCGCTTTGCCGGATTTTTTGGCATTCTGCCAGATCTTTTTATAAAGCCCTTCAAAAATGAGCGGGACTCCCAGAAAGATCGTAGGCCTCGCTTCCGACAAATTCTTCACAATATATTTGAGCCCTTCGCAGTAGGCGATGGAAGCTCCCCGGTACAGCGGCATTAAAAATCCGCAGGTGCATTCATAGGTGTGATGGATGGGGAGCACCGAGAAAAATACATCCGTCGGAAGGACCTCAAGCAGTGTCGGCGAGGCCATCAGGTCCTCCACAATGTTGCCGTGTGAAAGCATCACGCCTTTGGCGATGCCTGTCGTACCGGATGTAAACAGAATGATGCTCATGGTGTCTCTTTCGATCTGGGCATCAAGAAAATCCCTGTTCCCGCTGTCAATGAGCACCTTGCCGGCATCCGTGATTTCTCTCCAGGCAAGCACATTCTCGTCACTGGTTTCTGCATCCATATTGATCAAAAACTTTAATTTTGTATCGCCGCGTTCTTTCATATCCTGAAAGATCGCTTCATATTTTTTCGTATAAATGATGCATTCCACTTCCGCTTCCTTCACCAGCTGTTCCAGCTCCGAAGCGCCCAGTTCTTTGTCGAGGGGTACTACGACTCCGGTTCCGCAAACTGTTGCCAGGTAGGATATCGCCCACTCATACCGGTTGTCTCCGATGATAGAGATGCTTTTCCCTTTCAGGCCCAGGGAAATCAAAGCAGTTCCCAGTGCATCCATGTCCGCTTTCGCTTCCTTGTAGGTGATGCCGCGATACGGTTCCCCTGTCTTGTCCTTGACATGAAAAGCAATGTTGTCGCCATACAGTTCAACGCTGGATTCAATCATCTGTTTCAGGTCGATAATCGGTCTGATGTCACGGTATATGACATACTTGTCTTTGCTGTTTTTGACGTCTTCTACCCTTTTCAGAGCATATTCCATTTCTCTTTCCTTGACTGCCTTATACTGGCTGGAATCCATTTCCTTTCCTCCTCCTTTATTGGTTTAAACATGATTTGCAGTATACCTTTTAATTTTTTTTGTTGTCGTTTTCTCAAACTCTTCTTCTCGTATCTCAAACCGCTTCACCCTTTTATAGAGCGGCATGTGCTCGTTGATCTCGTCGATTTCTTTTTTCAGGATCCTTTTCAGCTCATCACCTGAAACTTTACCGAATTTCTCCTCAAGAGAGGGATAGTCCGGAAAGATTTCCGCCTGTACGACAGTATCTCCGGTTTTCTCATCCTCAAAGCCCCATACAACGACTTCCTGAATATAGTCACTTTTGCTCAGATAGAATTCCACCTCTTCCGGAAAGATATTTTTCCCGTTCTTTGTCACAATGACATTCTTTTTTCTGCCGGCAATATAAAGGAATCCGTCTTTGTCAAAATATCCGTAATCTCCGGTATGGAGCCAGCCGTCCACCAGAACCTTGGCGGTTTCTTCCGGATTGTTGTAATATCCCAGCATGACAGAGTCACCCTTGCAGATGATTTCGCCCACGCCGTTTTCATCGGGATCGATGATTCTGATTTCGGTGCCCGGCATAGGCAGGCCGACGGAGGCCGGTTTAAAATACCGGTCCTTATTTACCGCGATAATAGGGGAGTTTTCCGTCATGCCATAGCCTTGAAACATGGTGATACCCATTGCGTTGAAATCTTCAATCACCGCTGGGTCAATGGCAGCTGCTCCGGAAATAAACATCTGCATATGTCCTCCCATCGCCTGATGGACCGATTTGAACAGTTTCTTTGTGGATTTAATATTAAACTTACCAAGGGTTTTAGAAAGCTGGATTGCCTTTCTCATTTTATCCGCCTTGCCGCTTGCCTCAGCCTGTTTCCATACCTTTTTATGCATAGACTCAAAGATCAGCGGTACGCCGAGCATAACCGTCGCCTTTGCCTCCGCCATATTTTTTACGATGTATTTCAACCCTTCGCAAACGGCCACACAGCACCCCTGATAAATACAGGTAAACACGTGGCAGGTCAGTTCGTAAGTGTGGTGCATCGGCAGTACGGACAGTCCGGTCCAGCTATTTGAAACATTGACGTATTTGGACATGTTATAGACATTGGCTGTCAGGTTTTTATGAGAAAGCATGACGCCCTTTGCCATACCGGTGGTTCCGGAAGTAAATAACAGGGAACACATGGCTTCCCGGTCGATTTCCGCATCTAAAAAATATCGTTTTTCCTCAAGAAGGAGGCGTTTTCCGGTACGCTGAAGCTTTTTCAGAGAAAGTCTGTTGTCCATATGATCCAAAGCGTCCATACTGATGACATAATCTATGCTTTCCAGTCCCTGAATCGCTTCCTCCACAACTGTGCCCACCTTGCTTGAGTATACGATAGCGCTGACTTCCGCCCGTTCTAAAAGATTATGAACCTCCCGGGCGGGCAGTTCCCTGTCCAGCGGCACGACAACACCGACCCCGTTTACAACGGCCAGATAGGTTATCACCCACTCATAGCGGTTTTCCCCGATCACCGCTATTTTTTTGCCGGCCAATCCCAGATCCATAAAAGCGGTTCCCAGTTCATCGATATCCGTTTTCAATCTGCTGAATTTGACCGGAATGTAATTTCCGCCCGGCGCGTCCTTAACCAGAAACGCATTTCTGTCTGCATAAAGGGCAGCACTTGTATTTACCATATCCTTCAGGTCCCGGATCGGCCTGTGGACGTATTCCTCATCTTTAAATCTGGAGCTGTTCATGAGATATTCCCTCCGCTTTTCTTAGATAAGCTATTCTACCATTTAATAGCAGTATAATCAACACCATAGGGCTTTCGAATCGGGCATATTGTTATGATAAATCGGGCAGGCTTCTGAGATGAATCGGGCCGAGTGTTAAGACTCACGTTAAAAGAAAGCGGCCGTCAGCCGCTTTCCCAATCATGCTTACAGTCCGGAGTATGTGATTTAATCGTCCGGATTCAAATTTTTTATAACCCGGATCAGATCGCTAAAAATCCCGTAGCCGGTCTGCTCAATTTCCGGGTCATGTTCAACGACGGAAACGGTTCCCATCAAATCTGTTGTAATGGACAGGACAGAAGAAGTGCCCTTTATAATCGCCGGCAGCTCTGACTTGTCAATTTCCTCCGGCGCCACTCTGCCGATGACCTTTCCGTTTTCCTCGAATCCACGGCAGAGAAGCTTGATTGTCTTTCCCCGCGCCTCAGCTTCCCTTAATGATTCGACCGTAATATCTCCGATGCCTGTCCGGTCAATCCGGTCCGGTGTAATATCTGCCCCCATGAGCACGTTCAGCAGAGCCGCTGTTTTGGCCGCCGCATCCCATCCGTCCACATCCAGAGAGGGATCCGCTTCCACGAAGCCACGCACCTGTCCTTCCCGGATCACCGCGTCATAATCCTTGCCCTTTGCCAGTTCTTCCAGGATAAAATTGGTGGTGGAATTCAGAATGCCCTTCACCTCAGTCACCCTGCACAGGCTTAGTGTTTCCTCTACAAGATTGAATACGGGGGTTCCATCCATCACGGTGGTTTCATAGTAGAACCGGACGCCCTGCTGTCCTGCCAGGCTGCTCAATTCTTTAAACGCCCAGGCGATGGGGCCTTTGTTTGCTGTAATGACATGTTTTCGGCGGTTCAGAGCGGTCTTGATATGGTCGATGGCTGGCTGCCCTGAAAAAACGGCGAGAGGCGTCACCTCTACAAGGACGTCATACTCTGCTTTCCCGGCTATTTCCATAGAACTCATCCCCGAAAAGTCGGGGCTCTCCGCATCAAACCGACGAAGCATATTCATACTCTGAAGGGCTCTCTCCAGATCAACGCCCGCATCATTGACAAGGCTTCCCCTGCTGCCTGTCGCGATGGCTGTAACTTTAACGTCACAGTGATAATCTTTCCCGATCGCTTCCCTTTTATCCAGCAATAGTTTTGCAAACGCCCGGCCTGCATTTCCAAATCCGAGCATGGCAATGTTTATTTCCCTCATATTTTATTCCTTTTTTACCTTCTGGCACAAAACTCCTTTACGGCCCGGATTGTCTTATCGATTTCCTCGGCTGTATTATATGGAGCCAGACCGATTCTGACCAGGCCTCCCTGCGCTTCCAGTCCGAATATGTGGTTGACGATATGGATGGCATAGAAGTCTCCGTCCCAGACAAAGATTCCCCGCTCGCCCAGATACTTCGCCACGTCGTTTGCATGAGAGTCTCTGACGGTAAAGGATACGGTAGAAGTTCTCGGGGTCCCCTCCGGCGGACCGAACACGGTCACGCCGTCGATTGCCGCCAGCTCGGTACGCAGCCTTTTCGCCATCGGTTCTTCATAGGCTTCAATGGCGAGCATTCCCGCTGTGACCAGCCTCCTTCTGCCTTCCATTCCCTTCAGTTCTTCTTCGAAATATTCCTCATGTACTTTTCCGATATCAGCGATAAAATCCACGGCCGCGGCTGCACCGCAGGCAAGCTCCATCGCCAGCGTACCCGTTTCGAATTTGTCTGGAATTTCCGTATTGTCGTTGGCCATTACACGGATGGCATTAATCTTTTCGCCCACATCTGCCTTGGCATAAAGAATCCCGATATGGGGTCCGAAAAATTTATAGGCGGAACAGACCAGAAAATCCGTATCGATATCCTTTACATCGATCGGCTTGTGCGGGGCATAATGCACTGCGTCGACGATAGTCCAGGCGCCAACCTCATGGGCCAGTTTCACAAAGGTTTTCACGTCGGTAATCGTACCCGTCGCATTGGAGGCCCAGTTAATCGCTACGATTTTCGTCCTGGCCGTCAGTTTGCTCTTGTAATCCCCGAGGTCCAGCGTACGGGTTTCAGGGTTGACCTTGACGCACTTGATCACCATGCCATGCTCTTCCAGGATTCTCCACGGAGAGCGATTGCCCTCATGATCGATTTCCGTGATAATCACTTCATCACCTGGCTTCATGTCTCTCAACAGGCCGAAAGCCAGTTTGAAATTATTGGAGGAGGAGTTGGATCCAAAGGCCACTTCTCTGGGTTCGCAGTTTAAAAAATCAGCAAACGCAATCCTCGCTTCCCAAAACAATTTGTCGCTTTCCTTTGATGTTGCAAAAACACCGTGGGCATTGGCGTTATGATAGTAAAGATAGTCGTTTATTCTTTCCACAACTGATCTCGGTACCTGAGATCCCCCGGGCCCGTCAAGAAATGCGGCGGGGTTGCCGTTTACCGTTTTGCTGAGACAGGGGAACTGTTCTCTGACATAGTCTACATGGAACTTGAAATTCTTCATGGCGCAACACTCCTTTACATAATATTTATTACGGTTATAGTTGTTTTTTCTCTTTCTTTTCCTCAGTTTATCATCGAAAATCAGGAGTTTCAATTGTAGCAGTTGAAAAAAATAAACCCCGTTTTTGTAATTTTTACAATGCCCGACAGGGCCATCGCTGGACAGATGCCCCCGTATTTCGTATAATTGAACTTAGATTCGGAAAGGAGGGTTCGGCAATGTTAACGGTGATGGAACTTCTTTCATTTCCCTTGTTTCGAAATTTCAGACTGGCTTCCGGCCGCGGCGGCCTCTATAATCAGGTATCCGGCACCGGTATCTTTGAGTGGGAATCCTCCAATGAAGTGGAAAAGAACTTCGGCCAGGGTGAATTCGTCGTTACAACCCTTTCTCTGGCCAGAAGCGACAGCGCTCTGGCGGAAAACAGCATCCGCATGCTGATCGATCAAAAGGTCAGTGCGATTGCTGTCAAGGAGATCTATTTTCAGGATTTATCAGAAAAGCTGAAGGCCTACTCCGATGCCAGGCGGGTACCCGTATTCTTTTTCTCGGAAACCTTTTTCGACGACATCATATATACGATCAGGAACTCAATTCTTACGGATCACCGGGATTTCAATCACGACGAACAGATGGAATTTCTCCTGGATGATGCCCATTCCTCAGAGCAGCGAAAAAGAAAAGCCAGGGAGATCAATCCGTTTTTCCATTCCAACATCATATGCTGTTACGGTTCTTCCAGAGAGAACAATCCGCAGCTGAAGAATCCGAAAGCACAGCAGCTGAATCTGAAAGCACCGCAGCTGAATCTGATTGCACCGCAGCTTGACCCGGAAGAAACGGTTTACTCGATCATCGACTATCTGCAGGGCATCCTGGTGATCTTCACGACGAAAAAACCAGAGGCGCAAACGCAAACGGAGCTGATGCGTTTTCTGGAACAGTCGGGTCTGCGGAAAAGTCTGAATTTCATAGGCATAAGCCACCCCTCAAAGGGCTTGGAAAACTTGGGGACTGCTGTCCGGGAAAGCCTGTATGCCTTCGAGTCCGGCTGTCAGGCAGGCCGGGACGGCTGGATCCGCTATCAGGATACCGGTCTTGACCAGATTTTGTTGCCCCTGGCGGGCAGCCCCTGGGTAAAAAGATATTACGAAAACATGCTGGCAAAGCTGACCGGTTATGATGAGAGGCACGGATCCAGGCTGCTGGAGACTCTGCTGGAGTATATCGGCAGCAACGGAGATATGAAGGTGACCGCCCAAAGGTTGTTTCAGCACAGCAACACAATCCGCTACCGGATCGGCAAAATACGTACGCTTCTGAATCTTGAGGATGACGCAGGCTCCTATGCGCAGCTCGTCGTTCTGGTTCGGCTTTACAGAATCTATCAGAACTCTTTTAAAGCGGACTGATGATTCTGCGTTTATGAGTTTTAATTACACGTAATGCTTTTTATGGTCCGGATGGATCGCATACTTCCGGCGCAGGTCTATGAGATCCTTCCCAAAGCTTACTTCCAGCAGTTCTCTGTGTTTTTCCATGATTTCCATAATATAAAGATCATGGATCATCACTTCCGTTATGGGCATGACCAGCCCTTGGTGCATGGTCCACGCGGCGCGGCTGTCTTTTCCGAGCGAGACGATGCCAGCCACCACCTCAGAATCGTCAATACTCGCAACAACCCAGCGTCCGCCGTATTCCTCTGTAATCTCATCACTGAGATCATGACGGCAGACACTTGCAAAGCCGGATTCAACCTCCCCGTAAGCGATCACCGTAATGTTCACGCCTTTTTCCGACGCTTTTTTAAGCTCCGTCTCCAATTCCTGATACTCTTCTTTCCAGACCTCAAGCAGAATTCTTTTTTCTGCGGCTCCAATGCATTCTTTCACCTTGTCCAGTATTTCGAAATGGCCCGTGATATTCCAGATGTTCTCACGGTTTTTTGACGCGTTGCCATACTGTTCCAGTGACCTCTCAGCCAGTTTGAAATTCTCTTCTGCCTTCGTGCGCCTGTTTTTTATCAGTTTTTTCGCCGGTACGGGAACATATTGCGGAGTGTTCCCATGACTGACCAGGATATCACCACGCAGGACAAGATTGTCTAGAATTTCGTAGATTCTGGAACGCGGCACCCCCGAATTTTTAGCAACAGCGTATCCAGTCAGGGGGGATTCCTCAAGCAACGCCAAGTACGCCTTGGCCTCATACTCGGTAAAATTGAGATTTTTCAAGGTTTCCAATATTATATCTTTCATACTCTCTCCCTATCCATAATAGTCGCTACTATTGTAACGAATATTTTACCAAATCTGCTTGCATTTCTCAAGAGGATCTGGTAAACTTCATTAAAGTGGTTACCTTGGTAGCCACTATTCTGCGGCAATCAGGAAATAAGAGGTAAATGATGGAAAAATCAAAGACAATAACAGGATATTATCTGGCTACGGCAAGTGCCGTTCTGCTGTGGAGTGCATCTTTTATCGCGACAAAGCTGGCGTATGCAGCATTTGCCCCGGTCCAGCTCGGAGCTGTCAGAACGGTGACGGCGGTGATTATGTTCCGGGTTATACGACTGTTTTCCGGTGAAAAGGAGGTGCTGAAGAAAGAAGACAGGTTGAAAGCTGTTGCAAGCGGTTTTTTTGGACTGACTCTTTATTTTACCGTGGAAAACCTTGGAGTCAGCATGACAACCGCCTCCAATGCGGCATTGATTGTGGCGTCCTTTCCCGCAGTGACCATGTCGCTTGAGTTTATCATTTTTCACAATAAACCTACGGTGCAAAAAATATGCGGAGTCATGATGGCTCTTGCCGGTGTGGCCGTTCTCACACAGGTTACCGTGGAAGGAAGTCCGAAATCTCTGATCGGGAACCTGCTGCTCTTTGGTGCCGGAATCGTATGGGCATTTTATAATTTTATATCACGGAAACTTATGGAAGATTACTCCGCGGTGACTTTGACCTATTACCAGATGCTGGCCGGAAGCGTCCTGTTCCTTCCCTTTGTTATTGTGGAGGGAGCCGAATACCATGTCCCCGGCATTGTCCCTCTCGGAGCGCTCATCTATCTGAGCGCGGGCTGTTCCGTTGCGGCATTTATGCTTTACAATACCGGCTTAAGAAAGCTGTCGGCCGGCGTATCCGTTTCTCTTATGAATCTTGTTCCCGTATTCGGGCTGCTGTTTTCCGTCACAATTTTACACGAAACGGTAACGATAACTCAAATCGCCGGAGGGATCATCGTCATTGCGGGAGTCGTCCTCAGTTCCAAATAGCAACCCGGGGCCCATCGCATTTCAAAACGATGCCTGGAAAAGACTGTTATGCAAAAAGCTATGCTCATCGAACCGGAAGCGCATTTAAAAGTCACGCGCCTCCGGCAACAATTCGCATAGCTTAACGATAAACACTGTCCCGTGAGATAACTCTACAGCACAACATCCTCGCGTGCATTTCTGCCGTAAAGATAACCGCCGATGATTGCAATCATGCAAATAATTACAAATATGATGAACTGCGGATTTGTCAGTCCGCCGATCAGCACAAACAGGGAACCAAGGGTTGCAAATAACGGGCATATCACGCCGTACCAGACACCCTTGACTTTTCTCTCTCTCCATAGCCTGAATACCTGATAGTACAGTATGATATAAAGCAGATAGCTCACGGAGATGGCGATCTCAGCGATGTCCCCGTTGATCAAGAGATGGTATTCGTTCTGGATCCAGTGAATCACCCACCAGACCCCGCTGATCGCTATGGCAAAGAAAGCCGAATTCACAGGCATATTCAGCTTGGGATTGACTTTCTTGAGAGAATTGGAAAACGGGATGGCATTTCGCAGCGCCAAGGAATAAGGAAGGCGGATATAACCCAGAATGACTCCATTTACTGTGCCCATTACGGATATGGTTACAAAGATATAAATAATGCTTGCGAAGGTAGGCCCGATGAGGTTTTCCGCCGCAGTTGCAACAGATGCATCACCCAGTTCCATGACCTGTTCCACACCCAGATATCCGGTAATTCCAAGGAAGTACATCAGGTATGCCGCAAGTACAAACAACGGTGCGGCAACCAGCGCCCTCGGAACGTTTCTTCTGGAATTTTTCACCTCATGGGCAACAGCCATGGAAACGACCCAGCCGTCAAAGGAGAAGGCGATAGGGCCGATTGCAGCAACCCAGCCAAGGGTTTTTGTCGCCTGAATGGCTTCCGGAGAGGGATTTTGGATCGCAGCGATGGGATCACCGAATACCAGTCCTCCAATGGCGATTGCAAATAAGGGGATCAGCTTGATAATTACTGATGCTTCCTGAAACCATCCTCCGATTTTCGCGGAAAGGATGTTATATCCGAAACAGATGAAGAACCAGATCAGACCGATCACGAAAAATCTCCAGAAATCCATTTCCCATCCCATGGTAAGGCTGACATAGATGCCTACCACCCATGAAATCAGGACCGTCAAGGTCGGGTAATAGATAAAGATCTGAAACCAGCCGAACATGCTGGCCCATCGTTTGCCGACAAATTCGTTGGCATAGGTGATAACACCGCCGGGCTTGTCCGTCAGCGCGGCCAGCTGGCTGAAGGTCAGGCATCCGAATACGATTGTAAATGCGGCGATACAGAATACCAGAACGGCAAGTCCTACATTACCGCCGGTGTAGCCCAACATATCGTCGGACTTGAAGAAAATACCGGAACCGATTACGATTCCTACGATCATAGCAATGGTTGTGAATAGGCCATATCCACGCCTCTGCTGCTCCATAGATTACACACTCCTTTGATTCAATAAGCATTGGTAATACGTGATTCAGATAAAAAGATCTGACGATAAATAACGCTCTCCGGAATCCGGCAGCAGTACCACAATATTCTTCCCGGCATTTTCCGGCCGCTTGGCGAGAAGAGTTCCTGCGAACAGCGCCGCTCCCGAAGATACTCCCACAAGCAAGCCCTCTTCCTGAGCGAGCAGCCTTGTGGTCAGGAAGGCATCTTCCGCCTTCACTTTGATGATTTCATCCAGTATACTGACATTCAGCACCGCGGGAACGAAGCCGGCGCCAATACCCTGGAGTTTATGCGGACCCGCATCTCCTCCGGATAAAACCGGAGAATCATACGGCTCAACAGCAACAATTTTGATGAATCTGCTTTTCTCCTTCAATCCCTCGCCGACTCCGGTTACCGTCCCGCCTGTCCCGACGCCGGCAACGAAGATGTCCACCTGCCCGTCGGTGTCTTTCCAAATTTCCTCTGCGGTGGTTTCCTTATGGATCCTGGGATTTGCAGGATTGGTAAACTGTCCTGGGATAAAGGAATCGGGCATCTTCGCCCCAAGTCTTTCCGCTTCCTCAATCGCGCCTTTCATACCGGCTGCCGCAGGTGTAAGAACCAGTTCCGCACCAAGTGCCATCAGAAGTTTTCTTCTCTCGAGACTCATGCTCTCCGGCATGGTAAGGATGGTGCGATAGCCTCTCGCCGTTGCCACAAAGGCAAGGCCGATCCCCGTGTTGCCGCTGGTCGGTTCTATGATAACGCTGTTTGGTTTCAGTTTGCCGCTCTTTTCTGCATCCTCGATCATGGCCAATGCAGCCCTGTCTTTCACGCTTCCCAGAGGATTGAAGTATTCCAGTTTCGCGATAAGCTTTGCGTTTTCAGCTCCAACCTTTCTGCTGTACTGGGCAAGATAAAGTAACGGCGTATTTCCGACTAATTCGGTCAAGTTGTTAGAAATCCTCATAAAAATACCTCCTTATTTATCTTACTCTTATAGTTTTATACATTCTCCTCATGCTATTCGCATGTTGATCATATTTATGCTGCGTGATTCATATGGTTTCCGGTTTTTTCCTGTCAGGCAGCTGCGAGATTATGATCGCGCCGAACATGAGAAAGCAGCCTGCGATTTCTCTCGGCGACATGATTTCCCGAAGCAGCAGAAAACCGAAGACTGCGGCAAAGACAGATTCCAGGCTGAGAATCAGAGATGCCACTGTCGGATTTGTGTATCTTTGGCCGAGGATTTGGAACGTGAATCCCACTCCTCCGGATAATACTCCTGCATATAAAATCGGAATCGCGCAATCTATAATCGCAGAAATAGACATTGTTTCAAAAATCAACGAGCCGATCAAGCTGATTCCTGCCACGACGACAAACTGGTACATGGACATTTTGACCGGATCGGATACCCTTGGTGCGAAATAGTCAATCACCAGAATATGAGCCGCCCAGAACCCCGCACCGATCAGCACAATTAAGTCTCCGGGAGCAATGGTAAAGGAGCTGGTGATACATAAGAAATAGAGCCCGATCGTGCCCAGCACCACTCCGATCCAGCACTTTAGCCCGGGCCTGTGTTTCAGAACAACGCTGAAGATCGGCACCAGTACGATATATAACGCCGTGATAAAGCCTGTTTTACCGGCGGATGTGGACACCAGGCCCACCTGCTGGAAGATGCTTGCACAAAATAATACACAGCCGCAAACGACGCTTGCTATGATCAGTTGTTTCTTCTTTCCCTTTTCCTCTTCCGGGGTCAGCTCACGCTTTTCCGAATCGTTTCGCTGCGTCTTTGAAGCTGCTGCTTTGTTGATGAAGGAGATAACCGGAATCAGAACAAGCGCAGACAGCGCGAACCTCGTCCAGTTGAATGTCAGCGGTCCGACAAAGTCCATTCCGACTCTCTGAGCAACAAAAGCCGATCCCCATATAGTAGCGGTTGTCAGCAGCAAGAGGTTTCCTTTGAGCTGTTTCCTGTCCACGAATCCACACTCCAATCCTGGTACAATTCTATTTATACCGTTTTATATCCTTTTATATCGTTTCATAATAAAATACTTTATATTTCCTTAATTAGTATAGTTTATCCTGCAACCAAAAGCAATAATTAAAGAAGAATCATCGCGTGGCGTAATTTTTTTGCGCATTCCGCCGATTCATCGGCATATTTTCTGTTTTGCTCTGAATTTCTATCTTTATTCCAGAATTATTCAGCCTAAGAACAGAAAAGGTTGGTTCAAGGACCAACCATACGTAATCAGTAACGATCCAGCAAATAGTCCTTCACGCCTTTATACAGCCAACCTTTGCAAAATTTCTCGAATGGCTGAAGTTCCACGTCCTTCATACGCTGTTCCACCGCGTCCAGATCAAAACCGGTTTTCAGCGTGACGGAGCTTTTTGTCTTAATTGCATGTGCCGGACAGCCATAAACGCAGCGGGTACAGATCACACACCGGTCTAAAAAATGCGGTTTGGAAGCACCTTTGGTGATTTCAATATTTGACACAGGGCAGTTTCGCACACACCAGCCGCAGCTCGTGCAATCATTAGAGATCAGAAATCTCTGTGCGAATTTCCCTGCGTTCTCTCTCTCTGTACGGGAGATCCAGTTGAGCACAATACCTTTTCGAAAACGCGTGCGATGAATTTTGCCTTTAAGAAGTTCCCCGGTGATCCGGGATACTTTCTCCGGAATCACTCTGATCAAATGCATTGCCAGATCATCGCTGTATGAGACCAGAACATTGGCCGGCATACACATCATACAGTCGTATATTACTTGGAAACCCTTGCTTTCCAATGCTTTGCAGCAGCCGTTTCTGCATCCCTTATTCGGCCACATTTCTCCGCCGCCCGATACGGAAATGACCGCAATTTTACCGGCCGGTACGCTGCTGTCCAGGCTTTCGATCCAGTCGGAGACAGGTTTTGGAGCATCCATTGCGTAGACGGGGTAGATGAGAATATTCAAGTCCGCCCTGCCTTCAGCCCTGTCCTCTGCCCGGCCTTCAGCCCGATCCCGATACTGCTCTTCCTGCCAATCTTTTTTTCCCTGTCGGGATTGATCTATTTTTTCCTGCCGGGATTGATCCATTTCTTCCTGCCGGGATTTTCCGAGGTTTATGACAGAAACGTCCAGACCGCGACCTTTCAGCTCGTTTTCAAAGGCGGCTGCAATCCGTTTCGTTCCTCCGGTCCCTGAAAAAAAGATGATCCGGACATGACGGGTTTCCTCGAATATCCCCTTACCACTTTCATCGTATGTGATCATCATGATTCCCCCCCTTTTTTGAATATTGTTTTTTCGGATTACAAATTGGTACCAAGTAAAAGATGAATATAGTGAAACGCAACGTCTCGATTGTCTTCGGCTTCCGGTGGCATAAATCCAATAATCCTGAAGAGACTTAACCCATAAATCAAGGCCAGAAGCGCATATGCTGATTTTTTTTCGTCTATACTTTCCGTTCCAAGCGTATTCTTGGCGTATAACAGCATCTGAGTAATCCCTTCCACATCCGAATGGTAAAGCTCTTTCAGTATGGTTTTTATTTCTTCATCATTGGATGATTTGGAAAGGAACTGACCAAACAGGCTCGCAATCTTTTTCTCCGGCAGACTTATCTTTTCAACTCCACCAAGGGCTGAAACATTAATTTCATTATCGGTCTCTTCATTGAGAGGCGGAAGCGATATGTCCACGATCACTTTGATCATGTCGGCGGGGGCCATATCCTTTTTCATGAGGCTTCCGATCTTTAACTGATAGGCACCCATAAAAGCTTTTAAACATTCCAGCAGCAACTGGCGCTTTGTTTTAAAATAATATGCAACAATCCCTTTAGAAAAACCTGCTTTCTGAGCGACCAGATCCAATGTCGTCTTATCGATCCCAAATTCACAGTAGCACTCCAATGCAGCATTAATCGTCTCGGCCTTCCTTACGGGTTCCATCCCAACCTTTGGCATTTTTCATTCTCCTTAATCGTTTATTTTGACCAGTCAGTATAAAAAAATTTTAGCATTCTTCCTTTATATTGTCAATGAAATCGGTTGAGTAAATTTAGCCTCACAATAGTCCCGGGTCAAAAAAGCATCCGGATCAAATAGCATCCGAGTCAAAAAAACTGTTGACACTGGATGGATCCCCTGATAATATAATGAATTGGTTATAACATTTATTGGAAAGGGTGAATTTTGTGTCGGCAATCGTTGTGAATAGGGCAATAGCATATGGTGTACTGTCGGCATACAGCCTCCGGGAAAACCGGGCCTGATCTTTTGATTCAGCCTTAATTTGATATGATTTGGTTTCCTGACCGCAGGCGTTCTCATGCCAGCGGTTTTTTTGTGCTTGCTGACGGTACACTATTTCAGTTTTTTCGTTATAGCGCAATACTTTTCAGGAGGAATCCAAATTGAAGAAGAAAAAAGAAAAAAAATCCAACATTGCTTTTGATACTGATCCGCCACCGTTATGGGCGGTTGTTGCAAATATAAACAATAAACAAGTACAGGTGTCAATTGCCGGAAAATCAGTTCCTTGCCTGGTCCCCTCTTCCCTGGCTGCAAACAGGAATTCTCTGGCAGTCGGCGACCGGGTTAAGATCGTGCCGGCCGGGGATGAGCAATATAAGCTGTTAAACATCGCGCCGAGAATCACTTCCCTATACCGGGGAGACCGGCGTTCTCCGGGGGAGGAAGTATTGATCGCCGCCAACGTCCAATATCTATTGGTGGTCGTCACTGCGGATTATCTGCTCAATCAAGCCGGTTTTCCGGAGGCCGCCATGATTGCCGGCAGGAGATCCGGTATTGATACGGGGCTGTATATCAGCAAATGGGATATGATCGGAGATAGGGCCCAGGCATTGCTGCGCGATAAGCTTACTCTGTATCGCGCAACCGCAGACTCTGTGTTTGCGGGGCCGGCTCATAAAATGAAAGAAGAACTGGCTGAAGCGGTCAGGGGCAAAGCCGCCGTCGTGATCGGCGACAGGGGCTGCGGAAAAACGTCCCTGATTCAGGAGATTTTAAGCATATTACAGGGAAACACCACCAACCGCATGCTACAGAAAAGCCACACCCACCACAAGAATCCGGCAAGCAATACCCATTCCAGCATACTGCATGCTGGACCTGAGGAAACCCTATTGATTGATACTCCTGGGTTTCGGGATTTTGCACTGCGAAAAGTCGCAGAAGAAGAGCGAAACTTCGTGTTCCCCGAAATAGCCGGACTGGCAGAAACATGTCATTTCAGCAACTGTAGGCATACCCATGAAGAAGGATGTCAGGTCATAGAGGCAGTCCGGGCGGGCAGCATAAATAGAGTCCGTTATCATGCATACCAGAGAATTTCAGAAAATGCTCCGGAATCCGCAAGTCGTAAGAGCGGCAGCATAAGAGAAAATTACCAGCACAAAGCCTGTGCGGAGAGTTTTGTTTGTAAAGTTTGCGGAACGCTCGTGGTTCCGGCGGGCGCCGGGAGCCTGCACCGCAACCACTGTCCCAAATGCTTGTCGAGCATCCACTTGGATGACGAACCGGGTGACCGCGCTTCCCTGTGCAATGGAATCATGGATCCCGTCAGCGTTTGGGTGCGCAAGGGCGGAGAATGGGCCGTCATTCACAGGTGCCGCTTATGCGGAACGCTCAGTTCCAATCGAATCGCGGCGGATGACAATCCCATATTGCTGATGTCCATCGCGGTAAGGCCCTTGTCCATGCCTGCCTTTCCGTTGAATGATTTAACAACGCTATAAGCAGAAAGACCCTGAACTTGTTACAGATACAGTTCAGGGTTTTTTATCGCACTATATTCTCTTTCGTCTCAAGCGGCGAGCATCTTACTCCCTCTGCTTCACATCAACAACATTTGTGACATCAATTCCCTTATACTTCGCAAAATGAAACAGCATTACAGCAAGCTGCTTACCCGAGTTCGCCAGCAGCTTTGATTTTTACTCTGCTCGTGTTGCCCGGATAGTAGGCCAGCGGTACGTCTTCCACGTCGACAATCTCGACTGTTTCGCGCGTGGCTCCCGCTTTAACTGCCATCTCGACTGCCTCGTCTTTTGCTTGCTCCAAAGCCTCCTCCCTGGGTAATTTATCATAATCGATCAGCTTTTCATAAGTGCCGCTGACCTTGGATATTGCTGAGCCCAGAGCGTTGGCGGTGCCGAAATACTGCGGCTTTGTGACAGATTTCGCACCGGAAAGTTTTTCCGGCAGGATGATCGACCCGCCGCCCACCAAAATCACATCCATTTCAGAACCGGAGGTTTTAATTGCGTCCAGCGCGTCCTCGACCAGTTCGCGCATCCTGTCGAGCGCCTTGATGGCCACAGTCTCATCGATGACTGCGGTGCGGGATGAATCTCCAAGCTGATAAAGCCCGAGCCGAACAGCGATATCGGTGGCAGTGACAACGTCTCCCCCGAAGATAAGCGCCTTGTCCGTAATTCGATATCCCACACTGTCCGGTCCGACTGTGACAGAACCATCCTCTTTCACCCTGACGACTGAGCCGCCTCCGAGGCCAATCGTCACCACGTCAGGCATACGGAAATTTGTGCGAACACCGCCGATATCGACTGCAATGCTCGATTCACGCGGAAAGCCGTTCTGGATGACGCCGAGATCCGTCGTTGTTCCGCCCACGTCGATCACGAGGGCATTTTCCAGCTTTGATAGATAACCGGCTCCCCGTATTGAGTTTGTGGGGCCGCAGGCAATCGTCAGGATCGGGTAACGGCGCGCGTACTCCATTGTCATGAGAGTGCCGTCGTTTTGCGAGAGGTATACATCGGCGTTGATAACACCGAGTTCCTGAAGCGAACGGGCAAAGCCGTCCGTGAAACGTTCCGCCACTTTGCACAGGGCGGCATTCAATATTGCAGCATTTTCACGTTCGATGAGGCCCATGGAGCCAATCTCGCTTGAAACAGTGATGTGGATTTCATTGCCTATCATTTCCCGGCATATTTCCGCTGCCCTGCGTTCATGATCGTTCCTCACGGCAGAGAAAACGCAGGAGATTGCGACAGCCTCTACCTTACCCTTGATGGTTTCAAAGAAAGTCCTTGCCTCGTGTTCATCGAAAGGCGCAAGTTCCTTTCCGTCACATTCAAATCCGCCGCCGATCATTTCTGCGTGCACGATGTACCGTCGTAAATCTTCCGGCCAATCCGTCATCGGAGGGATTCCTGCCGCTGCGGGAGCTCCGATGCGCAGAACTGCCACAGACGCCAGATTCTTCCGTTCGACGATGGCATTTGTGCACTGAGTCGTGCCAAGCATTGCCTGGCTTATTTTTCCGCGGTCAATCTGAGAAAGCTCCAACACGCGGCCAATCGCACCGAGGATACCGTCATAGATATCACTGCTGGTTGGATATTTGACTTCTGCAATAATCTTTCTGTCGCCGTCTATTATGACGGCGTCGGTATTCGTCCCACCGACGTCAATGCCAAGTTTATACATGGTGGACAGCTCCTTCCGCACGTTTTTCTATGGGTATATAATCTGTATCGCAGCCGAAATAACGCGGGCCGACGAGGTCAAGACCCTCCGGTGTGCGCCACATCTCGAAGCACTTGAGGCCAGCTATCAATACACGTTTCCCGTATTTCAGGGCGTCCGTGGTCACAGGAGTAAAGGTTTCTGCATCGACGATACAGATGAGGTCGGGTACCGTTGCCACGATCTCACCGTCTACTGCGGCAGTAAGATTCTCATTTTGAAATTCGACGTATGCCTGCTTCCCTTTGCAGTCACCGATTCCTTCGAGCATGACTTTCCCGAAGTTGAAGGCCCCACGGGTTTCGCGCCGAACATCGGCGATTTTGCCTTTAAATAACCGATATCCTCCCGTTTCTCTGAAAAACGTCTCCTCCGGCGAATCGTCAGCGCTGTTCTTTAATTCCCTTATCGTACGTCCCAGTTTCTCACTCTGAGTCAGGATATTCTTTACAGCGTATGTTTTGAGCATTTTTCCATCCATGGCATAAAGGCATACTGAAACCGAGCCGCCGCAGCTCATGGTAACCGCTCGCGCCAACTCCTCCGTCCACTTGTTCGTAATCGTTTGAAACAGGACAGTGTTTCCCTTTTCGTCTGTCAACGCCATAGGCGTAGCACTCATACCTCCAATGGTAAAGGTAACCATCTGAAGCTCCGGAAATGCGCGGCCCATACCATCTGCGTCCACCAGCGGAAGGCCGAGGCGTGCACAGGCCGCGATGGGCAGCATGCTGTTGACACCGCCGGCTTCGATGGGCATAAATGCGTATATTTTTTTGCCGTAAAAGCGGGAGATCATATCATGCAGCGTCTGATATTCGCTTCCGCCGATTGCCTTTTCATTCAGAACAGTAGGCGCACCCATCATGGCGATGGGAACAATCAGCGCATCGTCAGGGACTTCTTCCGGATCGAGCAGCGTGACGGGGCCGCATTCCCTTACGGCACCGATCGCCACAAGCTTCCCGATATACGGGTCGCCGCCCCCGCCCGCACCAAGCAGCGCTGCTCCGAGGGCAATATCTTCAATTTCTTTTAAACCTATATTTCGCAATTCAACTACTCCTTAACAAGCTCAGCATCGGCTGTTGTTTTTCCTTTGTAAAACGTGCCGATTACCGAGTAAACAATGAGAGACACAATAATCCCGTTGATTGGCCCGACAAAGAAAGGAAGATTGAGAAACGGCGCGGCTGCCACCAGTGACGGGAAATATCCGGCGAAGGTGCCGCCGGTAATAAACGCCGCAAGAACACCCAGCAGAAATGCGATAAGTCCGGGGCCGTAGACTCCCGGCCTGATCCTGAAATCCTCCTTGCTCCCTTTTCCGATGATCCAATAATCCGCGATCATCGTCCCTGCAAGAGGCGGGATAATGGCACAGAGCAGACTGAGAAAGCTCTGGAATAACGTATAGAACCCGGCAGAGCCCAGCGCGCCGATGAGTGCCACAACGATGCCGATCACACAGGCAATGGCTGTCGTAATCCTTCTTTTTGTCTCATCGAAACCAAGGAATACGGAGAGCGAAATTCCGCCGGTATACGCGTTGGTGACATTCGTCGTCCATGTGCCGCAGATGAGGGCCAGGAGGCCGAGAATTCCCAGCACGACGGAACCGAAGGAGATAAATACCTGACTGATGTCGTATATCCCTGTTACCACAGTAAGTACAGCGCCAATCATCATAATAAAGAAGCCAATCGGGACAACCCCCAGAACAGTGCTCTTGATGACGTCACTTCTTTTTTTGGCAAAACGGCAATAGTCACCTGCAATGACACCTCCCAGAGCAAAGGTTGCGATGGTATAATTGATGCCGAAGACAAGCCCCATATTCGTTGCGGGGACATAGGCAGAAATGAGGTTCATACCGTCGTTCTTTACAAGCGCCAGGATGAGGCCGTAAACGCAGACGATAACGAGGAGCGGTACGGCGACGGTGTTTAAAAGCTTCAAGCCCTTGAAGCCGTAGCATGCTGTCAGCATCATGATGATTCCCCAGAAAATAATGCTGATCCAGGTCGGGATGTTGACGCCGAAAATGCTTGCTACCATGGCGCTAAACGATAGGCCGCAGACGGCTGACTGAACGCTGAACCAGCCGATACAGGCAATAGCCAGCAACAGAGCAATGATGTATTTCGCACCCTTCCTTCCCAGTGATGACCCCGCCATGACGGATGTGGGAAGACCCAGATCACAGCCCTGCATCCCGATAAAACACATATATACCGCAATAATTCCGTATCCGATTAAGATTGCCAGAGCGCATTGCCCCAGAGTCAGATAGGATCCCAGCAAACCGCCGACCATAAGGCAGGCAACGCAAATCATCGCACCGGCCCAAACCAAAGTGATCGACCACCAGCTCTCCCGACTTTCGGAGCCGACTTCAAAACCAGTTTTAGTCTCTTCCATAAAAAATGCTCCTTTCCATTTCAATGTAATTTGAGTATAAGTATATAGAAAAGAAACCTATTTTTCATTGGCTTAATGGCAAAAAATAATCCCTCATATTTGTCTCGAGAGACAAATATGAGGGATTAGATACATTTATGCCGGAGAGCAAAGCTGACTATGACCGGAGCAGCCTTTCAATGGCAACGGCTTCATAGAGCCTGATGGAAGGGGGCATCGCGCCGACACGATATCCAAGATTGTCGGATATGCATCTGAGCCGGTACTTGATGGTATTTTTATGCAGGAAAAGCTTCTCCGCAGTCTCGCCCACTCCGCGTTCCGTATCGAGGAGATAAACGGCAAGTGTTCGCTTTAGTTCGTCTGCATCCCTCGCTCCACGCAAAGAATCCAATGGGTTAAGGGCCTCCGCTACTGCCGCCTCGCCTTGTTCTATCCTCTGCCGGCAAGTCTTGACAAAGAAAATCTCTTCACCAAAGAAGCAGGCCCGTTCCGGAAAGACCCTGCCGGCATCCGCCGCGTAATCCCGGCTTGCCAGAAATGCTTCGCGGACTGCCGAAGTATCTTTAAGATTCGAAAACCTCGCCAGCACAGCACCTCTCGGAAGGCACTCCAGGAATGCTTCCTTCAGGGCCTCTGCATCCTGTATTGAGTCAGGCCCGTCCATGAACAGGACAAGATCGCCCTCAAAAATATCGGCAAACGCCGTCTTGCAGTACTGTCGGGCAAGCTCACGTACAATATCGGGAAGTTCGGAAGAAAATACAGTGTTTCCCTCCGCCGCAGCAATCCACATGGCATTGACAGAAGCGACATCGATGTGAAACAAGTCCGCCAGCCTTCGCATTTTTATCGGTTCGTCCTGCAATATGGCTTTGACAAGCTCAGAGATCACAGCCCTGTCATGCTGCCGGCTCCACAGGCCAACCGCCAGCTGCACGGTCTCTGCCGCCTGGCGGAGAACCAGCTCGGGAAGAGGTCCGCTCTCACGGAGGATAAATAATTCGAGGCCGCGTCCTCCCTCCGTATCGATCCCTGCACCGTAAATAAGTCCTTCCGGAGAGGATACCGGAGAGGTCAGGCTATATTGCTTCGGAAAGTTTTTCACATTCCGATGGATATCCGTTTGGGTGCGCGGCCAGGCCGCTTCGTTCAGGACATTTCTCTCAGAGTCCGCAACGATTATGGTTGCACGCAGGTGATCGGCAAGCAGTTTAACGACGGTATCAACAGTCTGCTGATGCTTGGACAATCGGGAAACACGTTCCAAAAGTTCGACGACCAGAGATCCTCCCGATGATTGATCCTTAAAGATAGCCGCCATGACATCACTGATGACCTCGCCGTAGCGAAGATCCGTTCTGTTTCTGGGCATACAGATCAACGTAAAATCACATTCATCGGCAAGCTGTATCAGCCGTTCATCTATATCCTTCATAAAAGCGCCGACATAAAACAGGATGAGTCCGGCTTCGCCGCCCTCCGCCAGACGTCTTATGTTCCGGCATTGCATTTCCACATCGTCCTTGATGTTGACAAAAGATGTGATGACGAGCTCGCCGCCGAAAAACTCATCGTTGTGAAACAAGGCGTTATTGAGCAGCTCAGGGTCGACGGTCTCCAATACGGAAATCGACCAAACGGTTTTCTGCAAGCCACCCCTGCCGCCGACGACCTCGGCGTTCCGCAGGGACGGCAGTTTCAGGATATCAGCTACTGTCACACTCATGCCGGCTCCCTCCTTAAGATGCGCACCAAAACGATTGTACGACTGAAACTATTATACATCCCACCGGCAAACGGCACAAGACTAAGAACCGAACCCCTCCAATCAGCGGTTCGAGTCAGCCATAGATACAATAAAAAAATCATCCCCGGTTGGAGATGATTTTTTTATGGAGCTCCCGGGCGGATTCGAACCGCCGACCTGCGCGTTACGAATGCGCTGCTCTGCCGACTGAGCCACGGAAGCATAAGTCTCTTACTAAGTGACACTTTATGATATTACCACTATTGAAAACCGTTGTCAATGGATTGAAAACGTAAAAAAGAGGCAAAAAAAGAGGCGAGGCAGTTTAAAAATAGTCCTTCGTAAAGTAGCTACTTTTATAATCCACTGCCTCTTTTTCGGTGAAATCGAGTGTTGTTAAAGCACACCCCAATAAAAAACCTTGTACCCCATCACTTCTTAATCGGTAAAATAGGTTTTTGTGAGGCTGCTGCTCACATTGCCTGCCGAATCGACGGCTCTCAGCTTAAAGGTGTATTTGGTATCCGAATCCGGTCCGGGTACGTTCGTGCTGTTGACATCTCCATCCAGTGTTTTGATGAGCTGCCCGTCACGATAGAGTTGATAGGAGTCCACTCCCACATTGTCCGTGGCATTAGGCCAGATGATGGTCACGATCCCCGATGTCGAAGCACTGATTGTGAGCTTTGCTCCTTTCGGCCAGGTCGGCTCAGCCGTATCTTCTTCATCCTCTTCCAGAGTGGTTATGTCCACCGACGGACCGTCATCGCTCCAGTTTCCGGCCGCATCTCTTGCCTGAACGGTAAAGGTATAATCTTCATCGGGTTCCAGTCCCGTAATGGTAGCCGTTCTTCCCGCGACATATTTTACCTTCTCTTTTCCATCCACTTTATAACGAACCTTGTATCCTACAACTTTTACATCGTCCTTTGCCGCCGACCATTCCAGTTTCACGCTTGTCGCATAAACCGCAGCCGCCGTTACAAAGCTGCTCTTGCTCCAGGTCGGCTCGTTATCGTCATCCGTAACTTCGTCATCATCCGGAAGCTTGTCGAGAATGGCTGCAATCTGCGCCCGGGTGAGATGCGTGTTCGGATTAAAGTTGCCGTCCGGATATCCTTTAATGTATCCAGCTTTGTAAAGAGCCAGAAGGTAGCCGTAATCCTCATCGCTGATTTTCAGTCTGTCCTTGAAGGGATTCTGGATATCATTATTTAAGTCGACCGGTTTCAATTCCAATGCTTTCGCAAGCATGACGCATGCATAGACTCTTGTACATTGGACTTCAGAATGGAACCGCTTCAGGTTGAGATAATTTTTATCCACACCTTCCTTGACGGCTTTCTTTGCCCATCCGGGAACTCCTTTAAGGCCATCATCATCGTCCGAATCCTCTTCTTCCAGATCCTGATCATCATCATCGCCGTGTTTTGCATCAAGCAGCCTGGCTATGATCACTGCCAATTCTCCCTGGGTCAGCGTCTTGTCCGGCTGGATCGAGCCGTCTTCATATCCCTTAAGGACTCCCTTGGACTGCAGCTTTTCAATGGCATGCTTTCCCCAGTGTTCCTTAAGTTCCTCTGACGCCTTCACCTTATCCTTGCCATTGCCGTTTCCGTTTCCGTTGCCGCTGACGGCCAGGGCGGACCCGCTGAAAAGCGCCAGCACCAAAGCTATCGTTAATATCATGGATAATGCTTTTTTCATAAATATACCTCCCTTTTGATACTCTATTTTCCGGATTATTATCCACTATTACATATATTCTCCGCCTCCCGCCATTTTTTTAGGTAAACAGATCATATTTCAGAATAATAATGGTTTTGAAATGAAAATGTAATAAAAACCGGCGTATATTTAATGAAGTGGTATCGCGGCCTTAGGCACGTTCATTCCCATATAGGGGTCGCATATATTTCAAATAATATAAGAGGTAACACGCTGCAATTATTGTGTATACTATCGAAAGTATGACATAGAACCAGATATCTACTGCTAAAAATCCATATAAAAAATTAAAACAGAGATGTATCCATATTGCATAGAACAAATTATTACTTCTTTTTAAGATGACATTCATAATGATAACCAGAGAAGTCATTACCACCACATTTGAAATAATATACGGAATAAGACTTGCTCCCGCAAAATCCGAGTCTATAAACCAAAGAACTGTATGCCAGAATGCCCAGACAACCCCTAACACCAATGAACCCTTTATAAATCCATAACGATTTTCCAGTTCACAGCGAAGGTATCCTCTCCATCCCGACTCTTCTCCTGTTGGTCCCGACAATAAAGACAACAGGAAAGACAATGGTAAAGAATACATTCCCAGAGTAAAAAAAGAAGAAAAATTCTTCTGTTCCACAACAGCTAAAATCCATACCGATAGTAGCGTTCCGCCGATAACTGAGAATGCCGTTAGAATTAATAATGTTATTTTTATCTCTCCGCTAAACGCCTTGCGATAAAAATCTTTTAATGACAGATTGGGTTTTAACTTTTTGAACATTATCAGCAATGCAAACGTAGGTGACCAGGCACATAGATTTGCCAGCCACCGCATCGTTAAATTGGTTGCATGAAATACTATTGAAGCTGGGCCGCATATTCCAAGTACCATGACCCAGAACAAAAGATAGGCAAATACTACATACTTCCACATCATGTCTAATTCTTTAATTCTTATCAATTGCTTCATAACCTTCCTCTTATTCAATTATAAAATTTACCGCAGTTCAGTCAGGCTATAAGCCGCCTTTCAGTGATTATTTCACAATATCGTAGGAGCAGCCCTCAAAACTCAGATCAAAGCAGCAGATACTCTTGTAAAGACAGAATCTGCAAGCGGTCTCCTCCTTTACCTTTTTCGGCTTGATATCAACGGAGCCTTCGGCCAGTTCCGTGCAAAGCTCTTCCACTTTTTGGCTGACCGCATCCAGCAGACCCGAAAATTCCTCTTCCTTTAACAGCTTTTTATCTGTGGTTCCTGCGTAGCCCTCCTTTGTTCTCTTTACGGGCAGGATATCCGAGTAGCCGGAAAACTCGCCCGTAATGCTTTCGATGATACCTGCATCGTCCAGAACGACTCCGTCAAGCTTGAACTTTTTTCTGCGCTCCGCTTTTACCTTATCCGCGTAGTCTTCTTCTGCAATTTCCGTAATATCGATCTGGGGCTCTGCGATCTCAAAATAAAATACACCTGCCGGCTTATACGGGTTGTCTCTGTTTGCTTCCCGGGAATTTGCTCCCAGGGCCGCTCTGAGGTAAAGCATAAGCTGCAGTCTCCAGCCCCCTTTGGCTTCATCTGTATCGAACCGTTCCCGCCCCGATTTATAATCGATAATCTTGATATAGCGGTTTGGATCTTCATCCCTTCCGGCCAAAATGTCCACCCGGTCAATTTTTCCCTCAATATAAACAGTTTCCCCTCCAAGCTTTACCTCGACGGGGGGAAACTGCTTCCCGACCGCACGTCCAAATTCGCTCTCAAAGAAAATATTCCGGATACGGCCTGTCTGTACATGCTCGACCAAAGCCCATGCGGCTTCCCCGCAGACTTTTTTCATCCGTTCTCCGCGATAACGCTCCTCTTCTCCCTGAACGAGAACCCCTTCCCGGTACTCCTTCGCGGCCTCCTCAAGGAAGAAATCGATCAGCTCCTGACACTGTCCTCTCGTGACAGACATCCACGGGGATTTTGGGTCCGTGATATCCATTCCCGGTACGGACAGCCTCTCCGACAATTTCATAAAGCATTGATGGTAAACATCGCCGATCTCCCTTCCGGCGATTTCAAAAATTCTGCGTTCGTCCGGCTTTAACCCATAGTTGATAAAGTGAGAGAACGGACATCTGGAGAATCGCTCCAGTCTGGACGGACTAAGCGACAAGATCGGAGCAATATCACCGCAGTAAAGCTTCTGAATGATATCTTTTTTAATTTTCTCCTGTTTGTTCGTGAACAGAAGTCCTTCCCTTACCGGCTCAATCCGCTTATCCAGATTGTTCTCATACCACTGCCAGGCTGTTATCCATTCCTCTCCGACCGGTTTGCCATCCATGGCCTCCCGGAAAGCCTCCGTCATATGTTTCAGCGCACTGCCCGGCGACTCGATCAGCGCCAGGGGGTTTCCCTCGTTTAAGATGTCCTTGCCTACCTTGACGTCGGTATAGATTTTGCGGATCTTATCGAACAGAATGGAAGGCTTGCTCTCCTTTCCCTCCAGATCTGACGCGGAATAGCCCATCCACAAAAGGCGGGACGGTTTGGAAAAATTCTTGTAAACGGCTAACCTTTCTTCTCTGGCCCGCAGATCGTCAATCTTGCAGATTTCAATCCCTTTCTTATAGAGCGCAGCTTTTTCGTCTTCATTCAGCAGACTTTCCGAAAGGGCAGCGGCCGGAAGCAGTCCGTCATTGGCGCCGAGAACGATAAGCGCTTTGACATTGCCCGCTCTTGTTCTTTGCATAGTTCCCACCAGGATCTGATCGATGGTCGGCGGTAAAAGACCGATTTCTACTGCTTCAAAACCCGATTTCAGAATTGTACCATAGTCTTCTGCCGTAATGTCCTCGTCTCCGATGAGCTCAACAAGCTGATCGAAAATCCCGACAATGACGCTCCAGATCTGGGAAGCTTCTTCCGCATATTCATACTGGTTTTCCTGTATCAGGTATGCGATCAGAGATTCTATTCTCTCGGGAAGCTGCGCCTTTTCCGTTAAAAATTCATAGATCGCGGCAGTTCTTTCCCTAACCGTTTTTTTCTGTTTGAATCCCGATTCAAACGCTGTAATGTATTCGTAAACACGAGCTCTGATATCATTGATTCTCAGTAATGCCTCTTCCCCTTCTGTCTTCGCGCCGTAGGTAAAGCCTGTCCTCCAGCGGCTTCCCTTGATCCTGTACTTGACCGCATAGTTTTCCAAATCCTCGCAGTCCTCAGGGGAAACAGGAGTCAGATTGGTTTTCATCATACGGAAGATGTCCTCATATAGCCAGCCTTTTGCTGTAATGTCGATCAGAGCAGTAATAAACTCAATGGAAGGATGGTGAAGAACATCCCGTTTTTTGTCCAGAAAAGCGGTGATTCCGTAGTCGGCAAAAACCCTTTTGATTACAGATGCCCGGGTTTCCATGTCGTTGCAGATGACAAGGATATCCCGATAGCGGAGTCCTTCGTCCCTGGTCAGCCGGATAATCTGAGCAGCTGCCGTCTCTGCTTCTGCATAAAAATTTGCAGCCTGGCAAAGGGTAATGGAATCCCCCGCCGTCCCTCTCCGGTATGGCTGTGCATAAAGCTCCCGCTCCAAATGGACAAGAGGCGGCGCCTTTTCTCCTTTCTGATCTCCCGCCGGGATCCGATAACTGCCGCCAACGGGGGCTTCCTCATAGGGGATTCCGTTATTTTCCGCTATCCTCTTTAATTTGTGCATGATTTTCCTGGTCAGATCGAAGAGGTCGCTGTCCCTGCTAGCGGACGGCATCAGGCAGCCGGCTGTTCCGGAGGAACTGTCGACGGTCAGCACAACGCTGACCTCTGATGCGGTAAGCATCAGCTGTTCGATAATATTTAAGCTTTTGGGAGTAAAATAGTCGAACCCGCTGATCCAGACCGACGAGCTCCGGATGAATTGAGATTGTCCGATTTTAGAGACAAAAAGATTGAGGTAATCCTCTGTGTCTAAGTATTTCCCCGATATGAGGGCTTCATATCTTTCGTATATTCTATGGATATCCTTCAGCTTTCTATGTAGTATGGAGGTTTCTTCTGTTTCCCGAAGGATGTCCAGAATGTCCCCGGGCAAAGCGTTGAACTGTTTCATTTCAGAGATGAGATTATTTGCCATCTCGATAAAGGATGCCTTTCTGGTCATCCCCTTGAATGCCTCGAGGCAGTCATTTTGTTCCGCAAGGATTTTTGCAAGCAGCATATGCCTGCCATATTTATCAACGGGCACCTTGGCGCTGCCTCCGGTTTCCGAGAGTACTTTAAAACCCAGTCGGGACTGGCTCATGACCTCAAGGTCCATAAGGCCTTCTGCATCAAGGTAAGCAAAAGCGTTTCGCTCCGCCTGAAGGGTATACTGATCCGGCACCAGGAGCAGGACTCTCCGGCAACCCTGTTTCAATTCTTCGTCGATTCGGTTAAATAGAAACTTTTCCTTATCCAGATCCTCACGGCCGTAATAAATATGAAGCATGATTTCTCCTTTGCCCGCGTTTGTTGACAGCGTCGGTATTTCCCGCCGTCCCCATTATATCATCTTTCTTTTGCAGCGACAAACGGTCTAATCAGTAAAATCCAAGCCCGGTAAAGAGCTCATTTCAATTTCTCCTTACCGGGCTGTTTTTATGATATATATTCTATATGTAACGATTGAGCGGCATCCAGGAGAGCCTTTTTATCAAGAACCTTTTTATATTCCGACTCCATCTCCATCATACCGATGTAAAAATCATATTCGTCTGCCAGCTTGATAAACTCGTCGGGACAAAAGCATTCAGGACCTAATACTCCTTTTCCTTCCCATTTCCCTTTTGCAAGCAGTTCGAACGCAATAACCGGATTAAACGCGGTTTGCCCTACAACACAGCCGCAGCCGATCCGTCTCATCAATTCCTCATTGTCCGAAGTCTGGTATATAAATACCTTGCGCTCCAATCCGTCCTTCTTTCCGGTCACCAGTGTGCCGACACAGCATTTCCCCTTAATCTTGTCCGCAACCTCAACCGGACCCGGTGCAATCATTCCGACTACATCCCGCGGAGAAAGGTCTGTTCCCTTCACTTTGGCCTGCTTGTCATCCAGCCGCAATGCCCGCAGATTTTTCAGCATGGTGATAAAGTCGCGTCCCAGACCATACTTGAAGCTCATCCTTTTGGCAGCATCACCCATAAACCGGGGCAGCATCACCAGCTCCTCATGCTCCACGTTCACCAGCTCCTGTTCGCCGATTCCGTCGGGAAAGGTAAACAGCTCCGGCTCGGAGAAAGGTTCAACGGGATAAATTCCCCTATCCTTCTCCCATTTCAGCGGCGGATTCAAACATTCATCAATGGTCGTCCAGATAGAAAAGCCGAATACGATGTCATATCCTTCCGCTGACAGGTTTCCTCCGTCTTTGATGCTGATTTCGTCGATCTCATCAAAATAATGTTTCTGTGCAAATCTTGCAAATACGTTTACCGCTCCCGGGTCCATCCCTATCCCAACGAGAGCCAGCAGTCCACGTTTTTCCCAGTTCTCATGCTTTGCAAACTGGTAATCCCCCATCATTACGTTGGTCTTCCCGTAAGGATCCGTCGGATGAGGTACCCCCAGAGAAAGAGCCATATCCACATAAAGGATTCCGCATTCATAAGCAACGTCAAACAGGGTTTCGTTAAAGCTTGGGTCACAGGCATTGAATAAAAGGTCCGCTTGATACTTTTCAATCAGGGCTTTCACCTGGTCCTTGTTTCTTGCGTTAACCTTTTCAGCCGGAAATCTGGCGTCGGCAATTCTCTCTGAAACCGCCTGCGCTCTTTCCAGATTGTAGTCGGACAGTACCATCAGCTTCAGCCATTCTCCATCCGGATCTCTCTGGCTTGCAATCACTGCTGCTGCTTCCCCGACTCCGCCGGTTCCCACCATTAAAATTTTCAAAATTTCGCCTCCAAACGATTTTAAATTTTCGGGATTTTCCCTGACAAACAACCGCGAGGCTCCGCTTTGCTAAGCGAGATGAAGTTCAGCAAAGCACCTGCGGTACTTTGCTGATTCTAATTTATAACAATCTGCATTTTTTTGCAATTCGGTTGATTTCCATGACCGGAAATTCTCAAACAGGTACTTATTTTTGCGCAAAGAAGTGCTAGAATTGCAATCTGTTTAGGGATAGAAATGCAATCTGTTGCATTTAGATTATTAGGATTCTGCCGTCTGCAGCAATGTTCTTTTATCCTGCTGCTTCTTGTATTCCGACTCCATCTCCATAACACCCATATAGTAATCATACTCGTCCGCGAGCCTGATATAGATGTCGGGATCGAAGCATTCCGGACCCAGAACCCCTTTGCCGCTCCACTTTCTCTTTGCCAGAAGCTCCAGGGCCATGACCGGATTATATGCAGTCTGGGCCACTACACAGCCGGAGCCGATCCTTGCCATTTCCTCTTCATTGTCGGTGGTCTGATAAATAAAAATTTTGCGTTCCATGCCGTCCTTGATACCGGTAACCTGTGTTCCCACGCAGCACTTCCCTTTGATCTTATCCGCCACATCCACGGGGTTCGGCGCAACCATGCTCACAACATCTCTCGGAGAAAGGTCTGTACCCTTGACCTTTCCATGCTTGTCGTCCAGCCCCAGCGCCTTCAGGTTTTTCAGCATTGTAATAAACTCTCGTCCCAAACCGTATTTGAAGCTCATCCTTTTTGCAGCATCACCCATAAAACGAGGGAGCATTACCATCTCTTCATGCTCAACGTTTACCAGTTCCTGCTCGCCTATCCCATCCGGGAAGGTAAACAGCTCCGGTTCGGAGAAGGGCTCTACGGTGTATATCCCTTTGTCCTTTTCCCACTTATAGGGAGGATTCAGACACTCGTCAATGGTGGTCCAGATGGAGAATCCAAAGGTGATGTCATACCCCTCCGCCGCCAGGTTTCCCCCGTCCTTGATGCTGATCTCATCAATCTCATCAAAATAATGCTTCTGGGCAAACCGGGCAAACACGTTCACCGCACCCGGGTCAATACCGATGCCCACAAGAGCAAGCAGGCCTTTCTTCACCCAGTCGTCGTGCTTTGCAAACTGGTAGTCTCCCATTTTAATATTCGTCTTGTGGTAAGGATCCGTCGGATGGGGTACTGCCAGACTCAAGGCCATGTCCATATAATGGATACCGCATTCGTAAGCCGTATCAAAAAGACTTTCGTTAAGACTGGGATCACAGGCGTTGAACAGGAGATCCACCTTATATTTTTCGATGAGCGCTTTCACCGCTGCCTTATCGGTCCCGTCAACCTGTTCCGCGGGAAATCTGGGATCTCCAATTTTTGCAGAAACCTTTTCCGCCCGTTCCGGTGTTCGATTGGCTAACACCATGAGCTCCAGCCACTCTCCCTTGGGATCTCTCCGGCTTGCGATAACCGCAGCTGCCTCGCCGACTCCGCCTGTTCCAACCATTAACACTTTCATTTATCATTCCTCCCAACTGTTTTTGATTCCTGTTACTATATTACCCGAAAAGCACCGATGTCAAAACGGTTTTATATTTTTCTCTGGAACGAAATCCGAAATGGAAATCCTTTTCTTCCCGGGCAAACTGTGATACTATGGTATAGGCGCGTGTCCGGCATTAAACCGCCATAAGTACATCATTCAACAGAACGGACAAGCGCGGAGGGGTATCCGATGAAAGCAGAAAAAGAATGTGTTTATGATTTGCTGGCAACCGCATCTTATTTAAATCAATATAATCAGTTTAAACCTTATGCCTACCAGATCCTTTTCGAACAGATGGCCGAGCGTCATTTATTCAAACTGAATCTGGACGTGGACGATACCATGAAGTACGGCCTGGCATGGGCATTGATCTCCATGTCGTTCGAAGTGGTCACACCCATTGAAAAGAGCATGGCACTGTTTGGGAACACCTGGTTTTCCCAGCGCAGGGGGCCGTATTTCCGGCGTGAACTATTAATCAAGGATGGCGCCGGTCGCGTGATGTTCAAGGGGTCCACTCATTCCGTGCTGCTCGACATAGAAAAAAGAACGGTATTCCGTAAAAAGGAAGTTCCTTTTCCCATGCATGAACCGACCGAGATCTTTCTTCTCGATGCGTCTCCAAGCTTTAAAATGGATACGGAGCTGACACCCGTTATGGAGAGAACCGTGCTGGCCAGCCAGATCGATTGCCTCGGACATGTGAATAATTGCCGCTATGGAGAGTTTGCATATGATTCATTCTCTGAAGAGGAACAGGAAAAGCTGAAGGATCTCTGGCGTATGGATATTTATTTCCTGTCCGAGCTTCGAGCCGGTGACAGTTTCACGATGAAAAAAGCCTCCGAAGAAAATATGAATTACTTTCAAGGTTTTAACAATACAAAAGACGATGTTTCGTTCAACATCGTCATGAGTTTTAAAACGGAATAAAACAATGGCTGCAGTCGGCGGTTTTCAAGAGAATACCCTTGGCAAGCGCTATTTTTACCGCCACTGTTTTATTTTCCGCAATAGCCGATTGGAATTTTATAGTCGACGGCCTTTTTGATCTTTTCCGCCTTATCAGCACTAAAATAACCGCAAAGCTCGATGAAGTGGATTCCTTCCTCCGCCATTCTTTTTGCTTCCAGCACTGCCGTTTCCTCCGCAGCGACGATAGAAATATAGGTATTGTACTCCTCACTTGTCAGTTCCAGCCTGACAGGATCTTTGCTCATGCTAAAGCCCAGAACGATGATCCCGTATCGATCGCTTGAGGAGAGTGCATTGAATTTTGCAAGTTCAGCCTCACTGTATTTAGCATAGTTGATTTCAATCCTTCCACCGGAAGCATTTTTAAGATCCGCAGCTTTATCCGCATCATAATCGCCGCAGAGATCTATCAATTCATATCCGTCTTCTGCAAGCTGGATTACCAGTGCACGGGCCATATCCATACCGTGGACCGCTGTGAAAAAGTAGTGGTTTCCCTCATCCTCATAAGGCACCGAATAGTTTTCCGGATTCAGCGTCCCGGAATTCATGATAAATGCATATTTCATCTTACTTCCTGCCTTTCATTATAATTTATTATAGGAACTTCAATCACTTAATTTTCCAGTATTTCAAACAGCTCTTGCGCTGTTTCTATGATGTAATCAGGCTTATTGTTCCCCGTTTTATCTTCATCACTGATGGCCAGAGCCCAGCTTACTAAGACGGATTTTACACCCGCACCCTTTGCACATAATATATCAAAGATGCTGTCCCCGATCATGACCGCTTCCTCCGGCATTGATCCGAGCCGTTCCAGTGCAATCTTGACAGGCTCAGGATCAGGCTTGTGTCTGTCCGTATCGTCGCAGGTAACGATGGTGTCAAAATATTGCTCCATTTCATATTTTTCAAGACCCAGTTCCGTTGTATGCCGAAGCCTGGAAGTCACAATCCCCGTTTTGTAACCTCTTGCCTTCAATTCTTTCAGCAAATCTAAAATTCCGGGAAAGATTTCAATCAGCTCGGTAAATTTGTCATGATGGTAGCTTCTGTAAATCTTCGCACCCTCTTCCACCGATAGTTGGGGAAGAACCTTCTCCATTGTGACGTAAAGAGGTTCGCCGAAGGTTCCGATGATATCCTCTCTGGGTCTTTCCTTTCCTTCAACGGTTCGGAACGTATGCTGCCACGATTGCAGAATCAGCTCATTTGTATCCATGATAGTGCCGTCAAAATCGAACAGCACGGTATTGATTTTTGCCATGTTACTTCTCCTTGTTATTTTTCTGATGTCATCATTTTCTATAACATTCTATCATCTCCGTTGTAAGTAAGCAAGGACGCGAAGCGTTATATGCAAGACGCAAAGAACTATATGCAAGAAACCCGCAGAAAGACTTTAACCCTTCAGCAGGTTTCCAATGAATTACGATTCAATTAAGCGCAGTTATTCTACTTTATTTTATCAATGTGTACGGATCGGTATATTCCAGCCCGAGGCTGTCGGCAACACCCTTATACGTGAGTTTGCCGTCATATACATTCAATCCCTTCATGAGAGGCTGGCTTTCCAGAACTGCTCTTTCCAAACCCTTGTCGGCGATCATCAGGCCGTAGGGAAGTGTAGCGCCCTCCAGCGCGATGGTGGATGTTCTCGGAACGGCACCGGGCATGTTGGCCACGGAATAATGCACCACTCCATGCTTCTCGTAAGAGGGATTGTCATGAGTCGTTACTCTGTCGATGGTGGCGATGGAACCGCCCTGGTCGATGGCAACGTCCACAATTACCGAGCCCTTCTTCATCCTTTTTACCATATCTTCACTGATAACTTTCGGCGCCGCCTTACCCGGGATCAGTACGCTCCCAACCAGAAGGTCAGCTTTCTTAATAGATTCTTCCAGATTGTTTTCATTGGATACGAGAGTCGTGATTCTTCCGTTGAAGATGTCATCCAGGTAGGCCAGTCTCGCAAGACTCATGTCGAGAACAGTGACTCTGGCGCCCATTCCGACTGCCATCTTGGCCGCGTTGGTTCCTACTTTGCCGCCGCCTACGATCACAACCTCGGCAGGTGCCACGCCCGGAACACCTCCGAGGAGTACGCCGAGGCCTCCGTTATATTTCTGAAGCAGGGTTGCTCCGACTTGAATGGACATTCTTCCTGCAACCTCGCTCATTGGAGTCAAAAGAGGAAGTTCACCGCTTGGAAGCTGTACCGTTTCAAAGGCGACTCCTTTCACCTTGGCCTTCAGCAATGCTTCCGTCAGCTCCTGAGCAGGGGCCAGATGCAGATAGGTGTATAAAATCTGGCCTTCCTTAAAAAGTCCGTATTCCGCTTCAAGAGGTTCTTTTACCTTTACGATCATGTCTGCATCTGCAAACAGTTTTTTCACATCGGTATAGATTTCACAGCCCGCCGCCTTATATTCATCATCTGTAAATCCGCTGCCTTCACCCGCACGGGTCTCGATGATAACTTTATGTCCGTTTTTTACATATGATTTTGCTCCGCCCGGGGTCATTCCCACTCTGTTTTCATTATTTTTGATTTCTTTTGGTACTCCGATAATCATTTTGACTCCTCCCTTAACATTCCTTTTTCAAAAACCGGAATATCCGGTTTAAAAAATAATATCTCCTTTATTTGTCGAAATATTTTTGGTTTTATACCCAACAGACCGATCATTTCCGTTACAATTATGTATATTTTAGTATGATTGCGTATAATTTAAGCTTATAACGTTTTTGGTCCTTAATTATTTCGGCATTTTCCTATTCTCAATCAATATTGTAAAACTGAAAAACATAGTTGTCAATCTTTTTTTACGAGGTGCAAAAAAAATTGCAGACTCGTCTGCTGTTTCAGCAAACAAGCCTGCAATTCCAAGGTTTTAACCTCTTAAGGAGAATGTCAAATAATTAACATTTTTTTAATTGCTCTTTCTTTTATTCTCGCCTGAAGGCACAGGGTTTCTTTCTTAACAATTCTGGTTATAATCGGAAATCGCCTTAATAATTCCTTGTAAGGTCTGAATAGGTGTCCGGTCTTCTGTCCTCATAAAACGTATAGTATTCTGTTCTCAGCCTGGCCTGCAGAGAGTAATCCAATTCCGCGGAGATCAAGCCCTCCTTCTCCTCCAGCAGTTCGGCAATGGTATTTCCTGTCGGTCCGATGATGTTGCTCCTGCCGAAAAAACTTAACGTCTGATCATGGCCGATCCGGTTAGCCGATGCCAAGTGGATGCAGTTGTCCATCGCCCTTGCGCGCGTGACCAGGTCCCAATCCATTTGATTGTTTGTCTCAATACTGCTCAGATATGCCTTCTCCCAGTTTGTCGGCACCACAAGGAGGTCCGCACCTTTCAAAGCCAGGCTTCTCGCAGCCTCCGGAAAGGCCGCATCCCAGCAGATCATAATTCCGAGCTTCCCGACAGAGGTAGTGAAGACGGGATAGGCATTGCCGGGTTTGAAATACTCTTTTTCTTTTGCAAAAAGATGGACTTTGCGGTATAAGCCCCTGATTTCTCCCGCGTCGTCGATGAGTACGGCAGAATTATACAGCACTTCCTCATAGTTGGCATCTTTCTCAGCAAACCCGTATACAATATGAACCTTATATTCTTTTGCAAGGGCACCGACAATTTTCATGCTCTTTCCATCCGGCACCGTCTCGGCAAGTTCTATAAAATCTTTGCCGCACTCATATCCGGTAGTGATCAGTTCAGGAAATATCAATAAATTTGTCTGCGGTTTCTCAGACATTGCCCGCTCGATCAGCACGCGCATTTTTTCCATATTCTTATGGAAACCGCGCAGAACAGGCTCCATTTGTACGCAGGTGACATTAACTTTCAAGCCATCAACTCCTTATTTTTTCTATATAGCAAGTCTTATTTTGCCCATGAATTTGGGCCTTATTGTACCATAAACTGAAACGGATGAAAAGTTGAATCTGAACCCCGCGTAAAATTTGGCGAAAATCCAGCGAAAATCCAGCGAAAATCCGAACCCTGCTTAACGAAGGCTCTAAAGCAGTCCTTCCGACTGCAGAAATTCTTTTGCCACAGTTTCGACGCTCTGTCCTTCCACGTCAATCTTATAATTCAGCTCTGTCATTTTTGCATCATCAATTTTTCCTGCCAGCATATTCAGAACCTCCTCCAGCTCCGGGTGCGATTCAAGAGTTTTGTTGCGGATAATCGGAGCGGCATAATAAGGCGGGAAGAAGCCCTTATCATCTTCAAGGACTTTCAGGTTGAATTTCTTGATCGGGCCGTCTGTGGCAAAAGCATCCGTTACATCCATGTCTCCGTTTCCGATCGCCTGATATTTCAGAGATACGTTCATTTTCTTGGGCTCACCCTTGAATGTTATGCCATACATCTCGATAAGTCCGTCAAAGCCGTCCTGTCTGTCAAAAAACTCATGCTCAGCTCCGAATACCAAATTTTCCGATACTTCGGCCAGATCACTGAATGTTTCAAGGCCGTATTCCTGATAAACAGCATCCGTTACAGCCAGAGTATAGGTGTTATTAAACCCGAAGGGCTCCAGCCATTTCACGCCGAACTGCTTGTCAAATTCCTCCGCAACGGTCCGGTACGCTTCATCCGGGTCACTGATGACATCCATCTTCAATTGAGCTGTGAGTCCGGTTCCCGTATACTCCGGATAGATATCGATATCTCCGTTTTTAATCGCTTCAAAGCAGACAAACGTTCCGCCCATGTTAAGCTTTCGGTTCACCTTCAGGTCGGTGTGCTGTTCAATGAGCTGGGCCATCATTTCTCCGATTACTACATTTTCCCCGAAATCCTTGGAACCGATGGTCACCTTGTCCCCCCCGGAACACCCGAACAAACTCAGGGATAACGCCAGAACCAGAAACAATATGAATATGGTCTTTTTCATTTTTCTTTTCCTCCTGTCACTCTCAATAACTTCAGCTTGCAGATCAAGCTTTCTATCAGGCTCTTTTCATAAGCCTGCGCTCAATTTTTGACATAAAAAAGTCAAAAACCAATGCCATAAGTACTACCGGAACAGCCCCAGCCAAAATCAAATGCATACTTAATGTCTGAATTCCTCTGTAAATAGGGTATCCCAGTCCCCCCGCTCCGATGAGCACTCCCATAACAGCGATGGAAAGGGAATTGACCAGGGCAATCTTAATGCCGGCGAAGATCAGAGGGAAAGCCAGAGGCAATTCCACCCTGACCAGTCTCTGGAATTTGGTCATTCCCATACCCTTTGCCGCATCTTTCATAAAAGGCGGAGCATCAGAAAGTCCGGTATGTGTATTTCTGGCAATGGGCATGAGTGCATAGAGCACCAGCCCGACGATGATTGTTGTGTTTCCAAGTCCGAAGATAATCATAAGCATCGCTAACAGAGCCAGCGAGGGTATGGTTTGTATGATTTCGACAATCCATAAAATCAATTTGTCGACATAGCGGAGCCAATAGGCGGCTACCCCCAGCGCAATTCCGATCAAGGCAGAGATCAAGATCGCTATGAAAACAATAAACATATGCTCAATGATCAGATTTCCAATCCCGTTCATGCTCTAACCCCCCTCAATCCTCGCGGTGTCAAAAACTTCTGCAGAATTCCAATCAGACCGCTCAGAACAAACGCCAGAATTGCGGAGGGAATCGCACCGGCCAGAATAAAATTTTTATTGTAAGTGGACAATCCGGTCCAAATGAGGTCTCCAAGCCCTCCCGCACCGATCAATCCAGCCAGGGTTGCCCAGCTGACGATATAGACGGTAGAAATCCGGATGCCGCTTATGATGGAGGAAAGGGCCAGAGGTAATTCAACCTTGAACAGGGTCTGTGCATTGGTCATACCGATTCCTTTCGCAGCTTCCAGTAAACTCTTATCGACTTCCGTAATTCCTGTATAGGTATTTCTCAGAATCGGCAGCAACGCATAGAGACTCAGCACAACCAGCGCCGGGAACATTCCGATTCCAAACAAAATCAGGGCAAATCCGAGCATGACCAGTCCCGGTATTGTTTGCATGGTTCCGGCGGCGGTCAATACCGGCCCGGCCATTTTCTTATGCCGGGACAAAAAGATGCCCAAGGGTATGGATATCAAAATTCCCATCAACACGGAAACAGCAACCAGCTCGATATGACGGATCAGGCAGTCAAGCAAAACGGTCTGGTTCTTCTGCATAAATTCGATCCAGCTCATGACGTCATCTCCCCCCATAAAACCTCTCCCATGGCCTTTGTCATACTGGTTTTGGTAATCAGACCGGCAACCGTGGCATCATCATTTAAAACAACCACATAGCCAGTCGGCGAGGTCAGCAGCTTATCGAATGTTTCCCTGGCATCGTCCATAGGGTTGACAACGGGAGCCTCACCGGTAATCAGTTCGCCAATTTCCTTTCCGGGTTTTCCCTGTGTCCTGAGTTTTTCAATCGAGACAGTACCCAGGTATGTGTCGTCTTCATTGACTACCACCAGGCTGTTTACTTCCCGGTTTCTCATGAGTTCAATGGACTGGAGCGTCATTGTCGTATGTAGAACCTTGGTTACTTTGGTTCTCATAAAGTCTGCAGCGGTGAGTGTCACGCCTGTATTTGCCAGATGCTTGCCCAGGAAACTCGCAATCAGGGAATCTGCCGGATTCCGCAGCATTTCCTCCGGTGACGCCATCTGAAGAATTCTCCCTGAATCCATGAATACGATGGTGTCGGCCATTTTGATCGCTTCATCCATATCATGGGTAACGAAGACAATGGTCTTTTTAAGCTTTCTTTGAATCCGTTTCACCTCGTCCTGCAGTGTATCCCTTGTAATAGGATCCAGCGCTCCGAAAGGCTCATCCATTAATACGATCGGCGGAGAAGCCGCCAGCGCACGAAGCACGCCGATCCGCTGCTGCTGCCCTCCCGAAAGCTGCGAAGGATACTTATGGGCGTTTTCCTCATATGGCATGCCTACCAGTGAAAGAAGCTCCCTTACTATGCTTTGCCACTTCTCTTTCGGATATTTTAAAAGCTTCGGCACAACAGCGATGTTTTCTTCAACCGTCATATTGGGAAACAGGCCGATCTGCTGGATCACATAACCAATCGTTCTCCTCAGTTCAACGGGGTTCACCTTGGTAATGTCTTTCTCACCAATATAAATACTGCCCTTGTCGGGCTCAATTAAACGGTTTATCATCTTTAGTGTCGTTGTCTTTCCGCAGCCACTGGGACCGATGAGAACAACAAACTCCCCGGGCTTAATGGAGAAGCTTAAATCTTTTAATATAATATTTTGTCCGTAGCTCTTCGTTACGTTTTCAAATTTTATCAATATAACAACCCCCTCTGCAAAGTAACAATCTGTATTTTATCATAAAGTTGTTACTTTGTCAAACCGGCAATAAAAAACCCGCACGGTTCAGTGCGGGTCTGAATGTTGAAATTTAGACTTTTTTGAATGTTCTAAACCTCCGGCTTATGGATACATGAAGTGGTGGACTCGTTCGTAGGCACTTTCGTCACCCACGAAATATATGACGTCATTCTCTGTGAATTGTGCATAGGGTCCGGGCGACATGAGCATTTCCTTATCCCTCTTGATTGCGATGATCGTAGCGGCCGTGTTGTGCCAGAAATTAACATCCGATGAGGTTTTGCTCAAGTGAGGTGTGTCGGCGGTGATTTGCATTTCAAACGGAACAAAGGGATTTGTGCTTTTAAAATGCTCAATCCTCTCCACAAGCTCTTCCACCTGATCTTTCAGCAGAAAGTACTCTTCCATTTGCCTGTCTACTTTCCTGAGTATTTGATGCTTCAGGTTGTGAAGGGTCTCGATATCTTTAAACTGCTTGATAAACTTTACTGCGTTTTCATAGGATTTGATAATAACTCCGCTTCCTTTTGCCACCTCGACGATATTCATATCTGCCAGGACATTGATGGCCTTTCTGGCCGTTTCCGGAGATACTCCGTATTGTATGGCCATCTCGGAACGGGCATAGATTTTGCCGCCGATTTCATAGCGCCTGTCCACGATTTTTCCGGCTATGTCCACTGCAATCTGCTGATATCTCGGCGATACGATCTTTAAGTTGCTTTCCATTGATTCACCTTCTTGTACGTTATAATAAATCCATTATTCTGTTTTAGAAAATTGTACCACAACGAAACGGTCTTGACCACCTGATGACAACAATTATTACCCCTGTTTTCCCTTCAATAGAAAAACGACTATTTCTATAGCCGTTTTTGATTCCAAATTATAAAAAAGTACCCGGCGTGATCAGTTCGATCCCGGAATAGACTCGATTTGAGCTTGAATATCTTCCGGTCTCAGCCCTGCCGCGATGATAACAGGCGCATTGGTCGAAGTATCTTCTATGACCATGAAGTCATTGTCCATTTCCGCCAGAACCACCACGTCAAAGCTTTCAATTAAATCGCGATTGCTTTTTTTATGAACGTCCACCTCACTGACTTGATATCCGTTTTGCTTCAAATAGCCACTTACATCGGACAAGCCTTTTTCAACGGCGATATCTTTCAAATCCCAACCTCCTCAAATCCATTCTTTCTCTCTTAATATAACCAGATATGAGATAATTATGATTTCAACTCGATTTGAGATTTTAGATTTTCGCCGTTTTATTTAAAATTTCATTGTCAGCGCAATCTTTTGCCTGTCGTAGTCAATGCTCAGAATTTTCACTTTGACCGTGTCGCCTACGCCAACCACATCCATGGGATGCTTGATATACTTGTTGCTGAGCTGCGAAACATGAACAAGACCGTCGTTTTTAACGCCGATATCGACAAAAGCCCCGAAATCAACCACATTCCGGACCGTTCCGGTCAGCTCCATATCCACCTTCAAATCTTCAAATGTGAGAACGTCATTCCGGAACACTACAGCGGGAGCATCCTCCCTGGGGTCTCTGGCCGGCTTTTTTATTTCACTGATAATATCCGTCAGGGTCATTACGCCGATACCGATATCAGCCGCAAGCTTTTCAATACTTTTGCTCAGATTTCCACGATTCTCCCTTTCATCGGGCAGCAGGGCCGCCAGCGCCGCCAGTCCGCTTCCTGCCGGTTTCGGCTGCTTCTTTTCCACAGGATACATTTTGAGAATCATATCTTCAATCTGCTTTGCGCCGCCTTTTGCAATTTCGGATTTATCAATGCCCAGCTTTTTCAGCATAAGCTCTGCCGCTTCATAGGATTCAGGATGAACGGAGGTGCTGTCCAGGGGATTCTTTCCTTCAGAGATCCGCATGAATCCCGCACACTGATTGAAGGTCTTCTCACCAAGCTTTGCCACCTTCATCAGCTCTTTTCGATTCTGGAATCGCCCGTTTTCTTCTCTGTACACCACTATATTTTTCGCAATGCCCGAATTGATGCCGGCAATATAGGAAAGCAGGGAGGGAGATGCCGTATTCAAATCCACTCCTACGCGGTTTACACAGTCTTCCACGACATTGGTCAGCGCGTTATCCAAAAGGTTCTGGTTGATATCATGCTGGTACTGCCCTACACCGATATGCTTGGGAGATATTTTGACCAGCTCGGCCAGCGGATCCTGAAGCCGTCTGCCGATAGACATGGCCCCTCTCGTGGTCACGTCCAGATCAGGATACTCTTCCGTAGCCACCTTGGAGGCGGAATATACCGATGCGCCGGCTTCGCTGACTATGGTATAGCTTACATCAAGACTGTATTTTTTTATAAAATTGGCAATAATAGCTTCCGTCTCTCTTGAGGCGGTTCCGTTGCCGATGACGATTACGTTGGAATTGTATTTCTCAATAATTTTCAGTAGGGTCTTTTCCGTGCCCGCAACATCATTTTTGGGTTCGGTAGGGTAAATGGTCGTATAAGCCATCAGCTTGCCCGTCTCGTTGAGAACTGCCACCTTGCAGCCGGTTCGGTATCCCGGGTCAATGCTGATAATCCTTGCGTTTTTCACAGGAGGAACCATAAGCAGCTTTTCCGTATTTTTTGCAAATACCTTTACCGCCTCTTTTTCCGCCCGCTCGGTCAGGAGGTTTCTCATTTCCCTTTCGATGGAAGGCGCCATGAGCCTTTTGTACGAATCCTCAATGACCTCGTTCAGAAGGACTGTAAAAATGGACTTTTCATTGACGATGACAAAGTTCTGCATATCCCTGTAGATTTCCTCCACCGGGGCAAGCACCTTCACCTTCAGCTTCTTTTCCTTTTCTCCCCGGTTGATTGCCAGAACTCTATGATCCGGGATTTTGGAGATTCCCTCGGAAAATTCATAATACAGATCGTAAACGGTGCTCTCCGTTGGATCCGTCGCTTCTGAAGAAATAAGGCCTGCCCTCTGGGTTCTTTCCCTTACGGCGGCGGTCAGTTCGGGATCGTCCGCGATCATTTCGGCGATGATATCCAGGGCGCCTTGAATTGCATCCGCTTCATTTGCAACGCCTTTTTCCTCATCAACATACGGTGCCGCCAGTTCTTCCGGTGTGCCGGATTCCAGCTCCTGCGCCCAGAAGATCATTGCCAGAGGCTCCAGTCCCTTTTCCTTTGCCTTGGATGCTCTGGTTGACTTTTTCTGTTTGAACGGCTTGTAAAGGTCTTCAACCCTTTGCAGCACCTCCGCCTTAAGAATTTCTTCCCTTAATTCCTCCGTAAGCTTGCCCTGCTCCTCGATGATCCGGATAACCTCCTCTTTCCGCTGCTGCAGATTGCGGAGATAGGCGAGACGCTCATCCAGCTCTCTCAGTGTTACGTCGGACAAAGCGCCGGTTACCTCTTTCCGGTACCGGGCGATGAAAGGAATGGTGTTTCCGTCGTCTATGAGCTGAACGGTGTTTTCCACCTGTGACACTTTTAATTTAAATTCCTGTGCTAATTTCTCTATTATGTTCATGGAATCTCCTTAGAAGCGGGCAAACTCGCCGCTCCGATTTTTTTATTCTCATTGGTCTTTCAGTTTCAATTTTTCATTGATAAAGTAGTCGAGCTCGCCGTCCATAACCGCATAAACATTACCTACTTCCGCATTGGTTCTATGATCCTTTACCAGGGAATAGGGGTGGAACACGTAGGAACGGATCTGACTGCCCCAGGTGATCTGGCTGTAGTCCCCCTTCAGCTCATCCAGGTTTGCTTTGTGTTCCTGCTGGGCCAGTTCCATCAGCTTTGCCATAAGGACCTTCATTGCCGTTTCCTTGTTTTGATGCTGGGACCGCTCATTCTGGCAGGAAACCACGATGTTGGTCGGGATATGAGTGATCCGGATCGCCGAGTCCGTTTTATTGACATGCTGTCCGCCGGCTCCGCTGGAGCGGAAGGTATCGATTCGCAGGTCATCCGGATTGATATCCACGGTTATGTTATCATCCAGCTCCGGAGTCACATCCAGGGAAGCAAAGGAAGTATGTCTTCTTCCCGAGGAATCGAAGGGTGATATTCTGACAACCCGGTGAACACCTTTTTCGTTTTTCAGATATCCGTATGCATTATCACCTTCTATCAGCAGGGTGGCGCTTTTAATTCCGCCTTCCGCAGCATCCTGATAATCCAGTATCTTTACCTTATATCTCTTGGACTCCGACCATCTGGTATACATGCGAAGCAGCATTTCCGCCCAGTCCTGCGCGTCGGTCCCGCCGGAACCTGCATGAATGGAAATGATGGCGTTATTGCCGTCGTACTCTCCGTTCAGCAGCGTTTTAATCCGAAGCTCCTCATATTCTTTCTTAAAATCCTCATACGCCGTCTGTATTTCCGGCACCATGGAATGGTCTTCCTCTTCACGGGCAAGATCAATCAAAATGCCGATGTCTTCAAAATCCTTGATCAGGTTCTCAAATTCCTCAATCTTCGACTCGATATTCTTCTTTTCTTTCAGCAGCTTGTGGGCACTCTCGTGATCATTCCAAAAGCCGTCTTCTTCCGTCGTTCTGTTGATTTCGTCCAAACGCCTCTTCAGTCCTGCGACGTCAAAGGGACTCACCCAATTCTTTCAGATTTTGTGCCCGGTCTGTCAGCTCATACTTGATCTGATCCAGTTCAACCATTTCCTCAACTCCTTATTTTTAATTTGTTTATTTTACCTTGTTGAATTATGACTTGTGTTTTTTGTTAACCCGAGTGCCCATTCATCGTTTTCCGTAACCCCCGAGGTTGTTTTTGAAACCGGCTGGGGAAAGTGTTTTCTAAGAAAACCGTGAAACCTCTTACCGACTTTGATGCGGAGCATCTGAAAGGAGGCGGTTTTCGTGAAAATACTTTTGACAGCACTATTCCGTTACATTTTTCCCGCAGCATTTTTTATACTTTAATCCGCTTCCGCACGGGCAGGGATCATTTCTTCCGACAGTGACGCCCTTTCTTACGGTCTCCTGCTTCCGTTCCCGCTCCGGAACTTTCACTGCGGCCGGTGTGCCGCCGGCATAGTCGCCCTGATCCTCGTTGGCAGTGTCGATGAAATCTTCCTTGCGGCCTTCACCGGTGCCCATAATTTGCTTCCTGGCGGTATCCGTCTGGATGGTTACGTTGAAGCAGAACTTCACCGTATCCTCTTTGATATTCTTAATCATCAGATCAAACATATCAAAGCCTTCGGACGCATACGCCCTGGCGGGATCGATCTGTCCCAGCGCACGCAGGCCGATTCCGTGACGCAGCTGATCCATGGCGTCGATATGATCCATCCACTTGTTGTCGACGACCCGGATGAGAATCATCCGTTCCAGCTCACGCATTCTGTCAGCGCCGATCTCGACCTCTTTCGCACGGTACGCCTCGTCAAACTGCTCCATGATCTCATCTTTCAGCGTATCCCGGTCAAGGTTCCTTATCTCTTCTTCCGTATAACGGAATCCCTTGAGAGCACTGCAGATTTTTCGCAGAGAGCTCTCCAGAGCCTCCAGATCCCATTCCTCGGCAAACTTGGAGCCTGCTGTGGTGAAATCGAGGTTTTCGTCAATCAGCTCCTCTGCCATGGACATGACGTGAGCTCTTAAATCCTCTCCGAACAGCACTCTGCGGCGTTCTCCATAGATGATCTCTCTTTGTTTGTTCATGACGTTGTCATACTGCAGAACATATTTTCTAATGCCGAAGTTTCTGCCTTCGACCTTCTTCTGTGCATTTTCAATGGATTTTGTCAGCATGCCGGCTTCGATGGGCTCATCCTCCTGCATTCCCAGCCTGCCTACAATTCCCTGGATTCTTTCTCCGCCGAAGAGGCGCATCAGCTCGTCTTCCAGCGAAATAAAGAATTGCGTAGACCCCGGGTCGCCCTGTCGTCCTGCACGTCCTCTCAACTGATTATCAATTCTTCGGGACTCGTGGCGCTCCGTACCGATGATGTACAGGCCTCCGAGCTCCTTTACCCTTTGCTGCTCCTCCGCACGTTCCGCTTTATACTGTTCATTAAGCCGATTGTAAATCTTTCTTGCTTCAATGAGTTCCGGGTCTTCCAGAGGCACAAAGCTGGATGCGTAAGAAATCGCACTGTCCTCATAGCCCAGTCTTCTCATTTCTCTCTTTGCTTCAAAATCAGGATTTCCCCCGAGAATGATATCCGTACCGCGGCCTGCCATATTGGTTGCTATGGTAACGGCCTGGAACCTCCCTGCCTCTGCAACGATCTCCGCCTCTCTCTCATGCTGTTTTGCGTTCAATACATTATGCTTTACTCCGCGCCTTTTTAAAAGGGCGCTGATGATTTCGGAACGTTCGATGGAAATAGTTCCCACCAGTACCGGCTGCCCCGCCTGATGGAGCACCTCAATCTGATCGGCAATCGCATTGAATTTCCCTCTTTCCGTCGCATAAATGCAATCTTCCTTGTCGATTCTTGCTATGGGTTTATTCGTCGGGATTTCGACGACGTCCATATTATAAATGTCTCTGAATTCCTCTTCCTCGGTTCTGGCCGTACCTGTCATTCCCGCAAGCTTCTGATACATGCGGAAATAGTTCTGCAGCGTGATGGTGGCAAGGGTTTTGGATTCCTGCCTTACCTTCATGCCTTCCTTGGCCTCAATCGCCTGATGCAGTCCGTCGCTGTACCTTCTTCCGAACATCAGCCGCCCCGTAAATTCATCAACAATGACGATTTCATCATCCTTGACGATATAGTCCACATCCCTCTTCATGAGGTTTCTGGCTTTCAGGGCCTGCATCACATGGTGGTTGATTTCCATGTTTTCCGGGTCAGAGAAGTTTTCTATCTTAAAGAATTTTTCACACTTTTCCACGCCTTCTTCCGTCATCGATACAGTCCGATCCTTTTCATCCATGGTGAAGTCTTCTTCCAGCCGGAATGAGCTGACAAATCTGTCGGCAATCTGGTATAGATCCGTGGACTTTTCTCCCTGTCCGGATATGATCAGAGGCGTTCTCGCTTCGTCAATCAGGATGCTGTCCACCTCGTCGACGATGGCATAGTTGAGTTCCCGCTGCGTCATGTCTTCCTTGTAAATAACCATGTTGTCCCGCAGATAGTCAAAACCGAATTCGTTGTTGGTTCCGTAGGTAATGTCTGCCTGGTAGGCAGCCTTTCGCATATCATTGGAAATTCCATGGACGACACAGCCAATGGATAAGCCGAGGAAGGTGTATAGCTTCCCCATCCATTCCATATCACGCCTTGCAAGATAATCATTTACCGTTACGACATGTACGCCCTTCCCCTCCAGTGCGTTTAAATACACGGGCAGAGTCGCCACAAGGGTTTTTCCTTCTCCCGTTTTCATCTCGGCAATCCGTCCCTGATGAAGGACAACGCCGCCGATAAGCTGCACCCTGAAGTGCTTCATACCAAGGCTTCTCCATGCCGCTTCCCGGCATACCGCAAAAGCTTCCGGAAGCAGATCGTCCAGAGTTTCCCCGGCAGCAAGCCTCTCTTTGAACTCTGCGGTCTTAGCCTTTAGCTCTCCGTCACTCATGGTCTGCATCTTCTCATCCAGCATTTCAATCTGGTCTGCAATTTTTTCAATTTTTTTTACTTCTTTGACATTCAGGTCACCGAAGATTTTTTCCATGAATCCCATTTTTGACTTGATCCTTTCTTTTCACTGCAATCTGCCAAGCACTCGTTACCCCTTATATTACTGGCTCATTCTTTATGTTAACTTTTGCAGAATTGTGTTTTTTGATACCGGTTATCATACCAAATCATCATTATACCATACATTCCGAGAAAAATCAAAAAAGTGTGGAATGGGAGGTTTGCCGCGGAAGGGTTACACCATTTATTAGACTATATCATAAGATAGCAGAGAGCAAGTGTTGATTTGATGAAATAAGAGAGGTGAGACGATGGACGTATTGAAGGTTATGAACATAGAACAGAAATATCAGGCGGAAAACGGAGAGATAACCGCCATCAAAAACGTAAGCTTCACAGTCAAAAAAGGAGAATTCATCAGTATTGTAGGCCCCAGCGGCTGCGGCAAGTCAACGCTGCTCTCAATCATTTCCGGCCTTCTCAAGCCGACAGGCGGCGAAGTCTATATCAACGGGGAACTGATCGACGGAATTTCTCCCCAGATCGGTTATATGCTGCAGAAAGACAATCTTCTGGACTGGCGGACGATCTACAAGAATGTTCTGCTGGGTTTGGAAATTCGAAACAGAAAAACAGCAGAGAACCTGAAACGTGTGGAAGATTTGCTGAAAACATACGGACTTCACGAGTTTCGTGATAAATACCCCTCTCAATTATCCGGAGGAATGAGACAAAGAGTTGCGTTAATCCGCACTCTGGCGATTAATCCGGATATTTTACTGTTGGATGAAGCCTTTTCGGCATTGGACTATCAAACCAGGCTGAATGTGACAGATGATGTGTTTCGAATTTTAAGGCAGGAGCAGGTGACAACCTTAATGGTTACCCACGACATACCGGAAAGCATCAGTATGAGCGACAAGATCATTATCCTTTCGGAGCGTCCGGCAGTAATCAAAGAAGTTCTCAATATTGATTTCGAAGTGGAGAACCGCACTCCGTTGAACTGCAGGAATAATCCCAAGTTCAGCCAATACTTCAATCACATATGGAAAGAGTTGAGTGAAAAATGAATGAAAATGACATATCGGCGGAACGAGCCGCCTATCTCAAAAGCCGTAAACGGACAAAAAGGCTGGTGACCTTTTGTCGGATCGGGATCCTCTTATTGCTGGTCGTCACATGGGAATTCGCCGCACAATTCAACCTGATCGACAACTTCATCCTCAGCCAGCCCTCCCGGATCGGCTCCACTTTTATCAGTATGACGCAGTACGACCTGATGAGTCACGTGTGGGTAACCGTTTACGAGACTCTGGTCGGGTTCATCCTGGGGGTGATTACAGGTACCTGTCTGGCGGTCATCCTCTGGTGGAGCAGCTTTGTGGCAAAGGTAAGCGAACCTTATCTTGTGGTGCTGAACAGCCTGCCGAAAATTGCGCTGGGCCCGGTAATCATCATCATTGTAGGCGCCGGCACAGAAGCTATTATTTTTATGGCACTTGCGATCTCTCTTATCGTAACAGTCCTGGAAATGCTCAACGGCTTCCGCCATACCGACAGCGAGTACATTCGAATGGCCTCGACCTTTGGAGCGACAAAAGCACAGATTTTTTTAAAAGTGGTATTCCCATATAATATTGCAACCCTCTTCAATTCATTGAAGATCAATATCGGCCTCTCCCTGGTCGGTGTCATTGCAGGTGAATTTCTGGTTTCCAAGGCCGGCCTCGGATACCTGATCGTCTATGGAGGGCAGGTCTTTAAGATGGACCTGGTCATGTCAAGCGTGATTATTCTGGCCGTCGTCGCAGCTCTGATGTATGAGGCCGTAGTGCTCATGCAGAAGATCGCGATGCGCTGGTATAATCATGGAATATAAATTTGAATCCAGAAAGGAGATTCATGATGAAGGCAACAAAAAAGATACTATGCCTGGGATTATGTATCTTGTTAGCAGTCCCCTTCTTATTCGGCTGCTCCAAAGAAGAGGAAAAAGCAGTAAAGATCACTCTATGCGAAGTCACCCACTCCATTTTTTATGCTCCGCAGTATGCCGCAATGAACCTGGGGTATTTCGCGGAGGAGGGCATCGAAATCGAATTGTCCAACGGGCAAGGGGCCGACAAGGTGATGTCTGCCGTGCTGTCCGACAATGTGGATATCGGCTTTGCCGGTCCCGAGGCATCTATTTATGTTTATAACGAAGGAAAAGAGGATCATACGCAGGTCTTTGCACTCCTGACCCAGAGGGACGGATCTTTCCTTGTGGCAAGAGAACCCGATCCCCAATTCACCTGGGATAAGTTAAAAGGGAAACACATCCTTCCCGGACGGAAAGGAGGCGTTCCGTATATGGCTCTGGAATATGTCATAAGGAGCCACGGTCTTGACCCGTACAAAGATATGTATCTTGACAACAGCATTCAGTTTGCCCTGATGGCCGGTGCCTTTACCGGCGGAACCGGCGACTACGTGACGCTGTTTGAGCCCACCGCCTCCATGCTGGAAGCGGAAGGAAAGGGCTACATCGTTGCTTCCGTCGGAGAAGAAGCAGGAGAAATTGCCTATACGGGCTACTTCGCGAAAAAAAGCTTTATTGAACAAAATTCTGATCTCATAGAACGCTTTACCCGGGCGATTTACAAGGGGCAGCAGTGGGTAGCCGAACACAGCCCGGGAGAAATCGCTGAAGTTGTGGCCCCTTCTTTCCCGGATACCGACGTTGCATTACTTACGACCGTAGTCCAGAGATACAAGGATATCGGCGCCTGGAGAGAAGATCCGATCCTGGAAAAGGAAACCTTCGACCAGCTGCAGAATGTCATGACCTCTGCAGGCGAGCTGGCAAAAACCGCGCCTCACGGCATCGTTGTGAACAATACATTTGCGGAAAAAGTCATTCAGGAATAAATCTGGAAAAACGGATACCTTTTTCTTTCAAAAAGCCGGTTTCGACTCTGTTCGACACCGGCTTTGGGTTGACAGCGGTAAGCGATTTTTCTGCTGAGGACCGTCTCCGAAACGGCTTACTTCAAAGGTTGATACAGCTCCTTAAAAACAGCTTATACGGGCAGCGGGGTATGGTCTTCGACGAAGGTCTTGTAGATGGCCTTAATGGCCGTTTCGAAGTCCTTGTTTTCCACGCCTACGATAATATTCATTTCACTGGAGCCCTGATCGATCATTCTGATATTTACACCGGCTTCCGACAGCGCGGTAAAGAGCTTTGCGGATACGCCGCGCCGCTTTGCCATGCCGCTTCCTACCGTGGCGATCAAGGACATTTTTTCAAAGATATCAATGGTGTCCGGCTGCAGTTTTCTTTGAATCTCCTCCAGCATGTCTTCAAGCTTTCCGTTGAGGTTTTTGTCGGAAACAACAATGGAAATGGTGTCGATACCGCTGGGCATATGCTCCAGAGGAACCTCGTAGTCGTCGAGGATCTCCAGAAGCCGTTTCACGAACCCCCTTTCCGCTGACATCATGTTTTTATAGATGCCGATGACCGTAAAGTCCTTGTGTCCTGCAATCCCGGTGATAATTGTGTCTTCCTTGCCACTGGCCTCTGCCGTTATGATGGTGCCCGGATCTTCCGGTTCGTTCGTGTTCCGGATATTGATCGGAATATCGGCAGCTCTGACGGGATAAATCGCATCCTCATGGAGCACCGAAGCGCCCATGTAGGACAGCTCGCGCAATTCCTTATAAGATATGGTGCTGATGGGCTTGGCATGAGGGATGATTCTGGGATCCGCCATCAGAAAGCCGGATACGTCCGTCCAGTTTTCATAGATATCCGCCCCCACCGCCCGGGCAACCAGTGACCCGGTTATATCCGAGCCTCCTCTTGAGAATGTTCTGATTCTCCCGTCGGGATAGGTCCCGTAGAAGCCGGGGAGAACGGCCCTTTCGTGTTTTGCAAGCTCAGCCTTCAGGGCTTCGTTGGTTTTTTCATTGAGAAATCTCCCTTTGGCATCGAACTGGACAAGCCCGGCAGTATCAACGAAATCATAGCCCAGGTATGCCGCCATAAGCAATGCGTTGAGATATTCCCCGCGGCTGGCTATGTAATCTTCCGATGCACCAGCCTTCAGGTTCTGATTGATTTCATCAAATTGTTTCTGTAAATTTACGTTGACACCGAGGTTAAATTCAATCGCCACATATCTGTCGCAGATCACCTGAAAAACCTGGTCATAGGGTACATTATGATCGATATGCGTTTTGCATAAATACAGCAGATCCGTAATCTTGTTATCCTCATTGAATCTTTTTCCCGGTGCGGAAACTACTACAAACCTTCTTTCCGGAGTTGCCTCAACAATCCTTTTGACTTTCGCCAGCTGAATTGCGTCGGAAACAGAGGACCCTCCGAACTTTGCCACCTTAATTCCCATTCTATAATCATTCCTTTCCAGACTGTGCCTGATAAGCAGCCAATCCCTCATTATATGAATTGACTGCCTACCCTGTGATTCAGTCGTCCTATTCTATCATGCTTTGCGCTTCTTGTCTCAATAAATCTGCTTTATCCGTCTTTTCCCACGGCAGATCAATATCGGTTCTTCCGAAATGACCGTAAGCGGCGACCTGTCTGTAGATCGGCCTCCTTAGATCCAGGTCTTTGATGATGGAAGCCGGTCTCAGGTCAAAATGCCTGTTGACCAGCTCGGCGATCTTATCTTCCGGAATTTTTCCCGTTCCGAAGGTCTCAACGAGAACGGATACGGGCCTTGCAATCCCGATGGCATAAGCAAGCTCAATCTCACACTTGTCTGCCAGTCCGGCCGCCACGATATTCTTGGCGGCATACCTTGCGGCATATGCTGCGGAACGATCCACCTTTGTCGGGTCTTTGCCGGAGAAGGCACCGCCGCCGTGTCTTGAATAGCCGCCGTAGGTGTCTACGATAATTTTTCTTCCTGTCAGCCCGGAATCGCCGTTTGGTCCTCCGATGACGAATCTGCCTGTGGGATTGACGTAATACTTTGTATTCGCATCCAGCAGATGATCCGGAATGATCGGATTGATGACATACTTGATGATATCCTTCTTGATCTGTTCCTGAGTTACGTCCTCGTCATGCTGCGTCGAAACCAGAACCGTGTCCACTCTCACAACTTTTTCGTCATCGTATTCAACGGTAACCTGCGTCTTTCCATCCGGCCTCAGATAGGCCAATTTTCCGGACTTTCTCACATCGCTGAGCTGCTTTGCAAGCTTATGGGCGAGAGAGATCGGCATCGGCATCAGTTCTGGTGTTTCATTGCAGGCAAATCCGAACATGATCCCCTGATCACCGGCTCCTATGGTTTCCAGATTGTCGTGCAGGGAACCTTCCTTATACTCCAGCGCTTTGTCGACACCCATGGCAATATCACCGGACTGCTCATGGATCGCAGTCATAACAGCGCAGGTATTTCCATCATAGCCGTACTCGCCCTTCGTATATCCTATATCACAGATCACCTTTCTGATCAGGTTCGGTATATCCACATAGCAATCGGTGGTTATCTCTCCCACAACCATAGCCAGGCCTGTGGTTACGGTAGTTTCCGCCGCAACTCTTCCCATAGGGTCGTTTTCAAAAATAGCATCCAGTATGGCGTCTGAAATCTGATCGCAGATTTTATCCGGATGTCCTTCTGTAACGGATTCTGATGTAAATAATCGTTTCATTTTCTTTCCTCCTGTGTTTCGTGCATTTTTCAGCGAGACCCGCGAGGGGTTCGACTGATTTTCAGCTTCCATCTTCTATAGATTGTGTCTTTTTTACTATCTAATACCCTTTACAGACAAGAAAAACCTCTTCTAATTGAAGAGGTTGCTTTTTTATTTCTATCCTCATCTTTCAGAATAAATATTCCGTAGGATTTAGCACCTTTTCTATCTATCTCATAGATACACAGGTTGCCGGGCTTCACAGGGCCTATTCCCTCAGCCGCTCTTGATAAGGTATTATTTAGTTTTATATGAGAGATATTATAATCCTTGATTTTTTAATTGTCAATGGGTATACTGAACCTACAAAGGATTTTTATTATCAGGGGGAATTGAGGAGGAATATTCATTGACAGAAAGAAAGTTTACCGTCATCAAGGGAGGAGCGGCGGCGGCCTTGAGCAGCAACCGCAGAAGATTTCTTTCAGGTTTTATTACGGATACCAGGCTCATGGGGGTAGTCGGCCTGTACATTCACTGGGAATTATCCAATACGGAAGCGGTATCGGATTTTCATCAGTTTTTTTATTTTGACGCAGAAGAATACGGTTTCGAAACATACAAAAGCCTCCTCGGCAGCGACTCCGAGGCACTGATGATCATGGAACAGGCCCTCATCGGCGGGCTTGGGGGCAACAAAGTCAACATAAACGAACGCGAGGCGACTTACCTGGTTCAGAAGTATGTCGCAATGAATGAAACACTATCTATTTCTCTTCCCGAAGGGAAGAACGAGTATGCCTTTCTGCTGGAAAACCCGATCACATTAACGAAAAGTGAAAATGATATCCTGGTCGATAAATTATGCACACCCATTTTATCAGAGTATCAGCTGATCAATTATTTTCTAATGAGAGTCTTTGGCAGGGATTTCGAAGCAGCGGCCTATCTGGTGACGGGTGATATTTCTTTAGATATACTGGCGGAAGAAGAGAGCGCCACCCTGTGTAAAAACACAATTGAGGAGTTTTTCGATGAGAACGGGTGCTCTTATCTCTGCGAATCCCTGATCGAATATGATGGAAAATATGAACTGGTGGTTTCTGAAATCTGCCTTCAAGAGGGAAAGGTGTCCGGCACAAAAAAGCGGTCCTCTTTTTTTGTCACTTCTGCAGAAGCTGCTATGATGCTCAATCATCCCGAGTTTATTACCGTTTACGAAATCTTGACGGAAATGGACGAGTTTTTGAAGCGCTTTTCCAATCTATCCTCAAATACCATGCAGACGATTCATGAAAACGGCCGTTTATATCTGGAATTCAATAAGAACAACGACCATGTGAACAGAAAGATCTTCCGACTGAACGAAGACATTCACGGTCTTTACTATGCGACGGATTTCGGTCAGCTTATCATAGCGGCATACGGCCTTAATGAAATTCATGAAATTGAGAGAACTCTGAGCAGAAGCGAGGTCTGCACCGGTATCATCCCAACGGCAAAATATGAATTCAAGGAACCAATCCTTTATGAATTCATCCAGAGTGATTTCGATGATTTCACGGACTTTCTTGATTTTCTGAATTCGTAATAAGGCTCTCTAATAAAATGTCCAGCCATACATCGATCCAACTAACGCTTAAGCATATTAAAACGCGCAGCCCCGGTGATATTTCATGCAGCTGCTGCGCGTTTTTATTTGGTGCTTTTATGATTCTAAATCAGGTTTGACTTCTTTAACAATCTTTGGATGATAACAGCTACTTCTGCTCTCGTCATATTCGCCTTAGAAGACAAAGAGCCGTCTTTTCTGCCGGTCGGGTTGCCGTCGTCGATTCAATTTTAAATATATTCCATATTTTTTGTTTAGAGATAAAAACAGGGGGCATAAATAAGTCGTAACCATTACAAGATTGAAGTGATTACAGATAGAGGTACCGCCTTTCGGGAGGTGAGACATATGACGTTGCTCTATGAAAATTTATTAAGTGAATTAAAAAGGAAGAATATTCGTCTTTCTCACCAGAGGCTGAAGGTCCTGGAGTTTCTTGCCGGTCATCTGATCCATCCCACGGCCGAGCAGATCTATACGGGACTGCGGAAGGAAATCCCGACCCTTTCGAAAACAACCGTATACAGCACGCTGAACACCCTGGTGGATGCAGGTCTGGTTCGCGTAATCAATATTGAGAATAATGAAATCCGCTATGACATCAGAGCGGAGAACCATGGTCATTTTAAATGTGAGTCCTGTGGAATCATTTACGATTTCGACGCTGATATTGATTCGCTGTCCTCGGGCAGTTTGAATCAGTTCGAAATCAGGGATAAAAATGTCTATTTCAAAGGCACATGTCCGATGTGCCTGTCAGAAAAGCATTGATTCGGTATAAATTGTTTAAAATTAATTAGAATAATTGGGAGGTAACTTGAAAATGGAAAAAACACTGAAGGATTTAATGGAAGCTTTTGCGGGAGAGTCCCAGGCAAACAGAAAGTATACTGCCTTTGCGAAAAAGGCGGAGGCGGAGGGGAAAACAAACGCCGCGAAGCTGTTCCGTGCGGCAGCGGATGCTGAAACAATACATGCTTTAAAGCATCTTGAGGTTGCCGGGAAGATCGGCTCCACGGCGGAAAACCTTAAGGCCGGCGTCGAGGGCGAAACCTACGAATACAAGGATATGTATCCGGAATTCTTAAAGGATGCCGAAGCAGAGGGCAACAAAGCAGCAATTATGACCTTTACTTTTGCTATGAAGGCGGAGGAAGTACACGCCGGGCTTTATCAGGAAGCTTTGGACAACATTGATCAGACAGAAGAAGTCTTCTATTACCTGTGTCCTGTCTGCGGGAACATTGAAAAATCAGTACCGGAAAAATGCAGTATCTGCGGCGTACCCGGTTCCAGGTTCATAAAGTACTAATTACTCCGTATCGTTGAAAGAAGCACGGCTGCCGCCGGGCTTCTTTCACTGTCACGGCTAATCTCTGTCGCCGAAGTCGTTCTTACAGGCTTTCCGTAACGATATCAAAGATCTGTTTATTTATTTTTTTCACGGGGGCGCCGGAAATATTAGCGCATACCGTTATGGACAGCTCCAGCGCCGGGCAGATCCAGAAGCTGGCACGGAAGCCGTCGTCCGTCCCCTCATGGCCATAGAGCACGTAGCCGTTCTGTTCCCTGCGGAACCAGCTCAGGCAGATGTGTTCCCCGTTGTTCGGAACCAGCGCCTGCTTGCTCCATGCCGCTTCATAGGTTTCCTTCTTCAGCAGACGGCGCTCCAGATGCGCCGCGCCCCACTTGTCCAGATCAAAGATGCTGGATGTGAGGGTCGAACTGGGCCCATGGGCACGGTTGTACGGAAAATGCATCGATCTTACGATCCTGTTTTCCGCATCCTTTTCGTGAGGAGTGCAGAGGTTGTCATCCGGTCCGTTTTCGTCATAGATGCCCCGCTCAAAGGTAAGAAGGGTGGAGTCCTTCATTTTCAGAGGTTCAAAAATGTTCTTCCTGATATATTCTTCAAAGGACATTCCCGAAACAGCTGCGATGACTGTTCCCAGAATTTCATAACCGATATTGCTGTAGGCAAATTTCCCTTCCGACGGAGCCCAAAGCAAGGATGCATCCTTTACTTCCGGAGATCTTACATACCGCTCCAGCGCGCCTTCATCGGTCTCCGGCTTATTCCACAGGTAATCCTTTACATCCGGCATTCCCGCCGTATGGCTGAGGATCTGGCGGATTGTAATTTCACGATACCTTTCATCTTTCATCTCAAACCAGGGCAGATAATTCGTCAGGGGCCCTTCCAGGTCAACCATCCCTTTTTCCCAAAGCTGCAGGATGGACGTACCTACGAATAATTTCGTAACGGATGCCATATGAAAGATATGCTCCGGATGCAGTTGTTTTTTATCGGGCAAATCGCGATATCCCACTGCGTTGCGGTAAACAAACCCATTCTTGCGAACCGTTCCGGTATCCGCGTTCAATCCGATGCAAATGCCTGCCGCCAGTCCCGGCAGATCGTAGTTAACCAAAGCCTTGTTTAAATAGTTATCCAGTATTTCTTTCATCGCTGCCTTCCAATCTCCAATTTTTTGCTTCTTGTCTGCTTCTTATTAATTGGTTTTTCATTTCTGCTTCTTATTAATTAGTTTTTCATTTCTGCTCTGCTTCTTATTGTCTTTATTTTTTGACCGGTCTTTGCCGCCTTTTCAGTTAATTATTTTTATTCTTTATTATTATATCGTATTTTTATTCTAATATGGTAAAATGTTATGGATATATGCAATAAATAGTCTGGCCGGATGATGGCAGCTTTAGATTGGTCGTCATTGATGACATCTATTGTCTGATCGCATGGCGGCAAAATAATAAGGGCAGGTGACAGGAATGAAATACAGAACCTTCAATAAAACCGGAGAAAAAGTCTCACTTCTCGGGTTTGGAACCATGAGGCTACCCGTCATAGACGGGGATTCTTCAAAAATAGACGAGACGGAGGCCATTCGGATGATCCGGGCAGCCATTGACGAAGGCGTCAATTATGTTGACACTGCCTATATGTACCACGACGGATTCAGTGAAGTCGTAACAGGGAAGGCATTGAAGGACGGCTACCGGGAAAAGGTGCTTTTAGCGGACAAGCTCCCGCTTTGGATGGCAAAAACAGAGGACGACATGGAAAGAATTTTTTGCGATCAGCTGAAGCGGCTTGACGTGGACTGCATCGACATGTACCTGGTCCATAATATCACAGTGCCTGTCTGGAAAAGGGCTTTAAAATACAATGCTCTGGATTTTCTGAAACAAAAAAAGGCAGAAGGAAAAATCAAGCACATTGGCTTTTCTTTCCACGATGAGTTTGATGTGTTCAAAGAGGTCCTGGAGGCCTTCCCATGGGACTTCTGCCAGATCCAGCTGAATTTCATGGATACGGAATTCCAGGCAGGAGTGAAAGGTCTCAAGCTGGCCGGCTCCCTCAATATCCCGGTTGTCATTATGGAACCGCTGAAGGGCGGAAAGCTTACCGATGTACTTCCTCAGAGCATCAGGGATCTTTGGGACCAGGCGCCGGTGAAAAGAACCCCTGCGGAATGGGCTCTCCGGTGGGTTGCCGATTTTCCGGAGGTTCTGACCGTGCTCAGCGGCATGTCAACCATGGAGCAGGTGGATGAAAACATCAGGATCCTCAGCGAGGCGGATCCGGGCAGCCTGACAGAAGCAGAGCACCAGGTCATCCAAAACGTAGCTGCAGCCTACAATAATTTGATTCACTATTCCTGCACCGGCTGTCAATACTGTATGCCATGTCCGCTCAAAATCAATATCCCTGATATCATCGGTCGATACAACGATTGGTTTGTCTATGAGGGAAATGAAAAGATAATGGAGGATTTTCATTTATGGGTTCATCCGAAGGCATTACCCTCGGTATGCAAGGCCTGCAGGGCCTGCGAAGACCATTGTCCCCAGCATCTTCCCGTTTCCGAAATCATGAAAAAGGCGGCAGGGATTTTTGAAGTATAAAAGCTGAAAGATTACCGCTCTAAAAAAATCAGCGGCTTTTGAGTTTACCCAAGAGCCGCTTTTATTATTTTTGCCTGAGATGTTTGATTTTATTTATTATCCTGCAGCGCATCCAGAAGTCTCTTTTCGTTCAGTGCATCCGCATATTCGGAATCCATTTCTCTGATTCCCGCAGGGAATTCATATTTTGCCAGCCTCTCCACAAATGGATCGGGATCGAAGGATTCCGGTCCGTGAACGCCCTTCAGGTCCCAGATCCCCCTGGCAACCAGCTCCATCATGATAACCGGTCCCACAGCTGTCTGCGCGACTACAGAGTTGGTGCCATACTTCTTATTGCATACCTGATTGTCTGCTACCTGATAGAGGTATACGGATCTTCTCTTGCCGTCCTTGGTTCCCGTTACCCAGGTGCCTGCACAGCCTCTTCCAATCATTTTCGGAGCCAGCTCGATGGGGTTCGGAACAACCTTAACCAGGAAGTCTCTCGGTGAAATCTCGCTGTCGCCAACCTTGATCATTCTTGTTGCAGAATCCATTCCGCAGGCTTCCAGATCCTTGAGAAGCTGTCTCATTTCTCTTGGCACACCGAATTTAAAGGTCACTCTGTTGCAATCAATAACTCTGGGAACGAGCAGAACCTCTTCATGCTCAACGTTGATGACCTCAACATCGCCGATCCCTCCCGGGAAGTTGAAGATTTCAGGCTCGGAGAAGGATTCTGTGCAGTACCATCCCTTGCCCTTTTCCCAGATAACAGGAGGATTCAAGCATTCTTCGATGGTAGTCCAAACGGAGAAACCAAATGCCACTCCCTCATATCCCGGAATCTGATAGTTGTCTCCATCCCTGACGTTTACCTCGTCGATGGTATCAAACAGGTGCTTTGCGGCATATTTCGCAAATACGTCCGCCATCCCCGGTTCTACACCGGATCCCACGATAGCCATATTGCCTGCCTTTACCCATTCTTCATGCTTGTCAAACTGATAATCTCCCAGCTTTATGTAAGCCAATTCATAGGGTTTTTCCGGATGTCTCTTTGAAAGCGTCATTGCACAGTCGAGATAACCGACGCCGGATTCCAGACATGTGTCAAAGATGTTTTCATTGAAATCGGGTTCTACCGCATTCATTACAAAAGTGATTCCATGTTTTTTGATCACTTCCTTCATGTTATCCTTATCTTTCGCATTGATCTTCTCAGCAATAAATCGGCCGCCTCCGCACATCTTTGCAACTTCCTGGGCTCTTGCAAAATTGTAATCCGATACGACGATCTTCTCGGCCCACTCGCCTTCTTTTCCGGCTCTGCTGATGATCATGGCAGCAGAAGTGCCGACGCCGCCTGCTCCGATAATTAAAAGTTTCATACTGTACCTCCATATAACATAGGGTGTTAATCCCTTTTTTCTACAGCCTTATGGTAACAAACGTATTCTGAATATTCAATTATGTGTTTGCTGAATAAAAGTACTTATTTGCTGTTTTTGGCCCGTTTTCAGCGCATGAACCACAAACTAATCATTTCGCACAATAAAAAGCAGCTGCAGGCCTCCATGATGGGAAGGAAGCTTGCAGCTGCTTTTTACCGTACAGGAAACGGCTCTCGATTTACCGGAGCCGGATCCCTTCGAGTTTTACTCTAATCAATATGATCAATAAGAATCAGTTCGGCGCCGAAACCCGTGAGATGCGACTGGATGCTCAGTGCATCCACAGCGGTTACGGTAGAAAAGCTTACCGTAGGCGTCATGGCCCATCGGTTCGTGAGCTTCTGCCTTTTCGGAACTGCATGGGAATTGCCCAGCTTTACCCGGTAGCTCATGAGAATATTGTCCTTTGAAAATTTATACCGGCTCATTTTGTATTCACCTGATATTCCGGATATCTTGATCAGGATTTCGGCCCGGTCATCGAACTTGCTAAGCTCTTCTACTGTTTCTTCCAGCGTAAGATCTCTGTCGGCAATCTGTCGGATCTTTTCCGTATTGTTATAGAACAGGATGCTGAAGGATTCCTTATCGTTATTGCTTTTATGCGGTCTGGATATGATGTAATTTTCGTCCTCGATAATCACATGTTCGTTCAGCGCTGTCAGCATCCGATAGGCAAAAGCTGCCGGATGCATGCTGCTCTTTTCGAACAGTACTCCGATTCCACCTTCTGACGTCTTTTTCAGTTTTTTCGGCTGATCCAAATCCAGGGAAACGATGGTCAGGGTGGATCCTTTTTCCTGGTTGTCCGCCATAAAGAGCTCCTTTATTTGATTTTTAATCGCCCTTTTGATATCGTCGGGTTTTGACAGGATATACTGAGCATGGATCTCTCTGCTGCTGACTTTTCCCGTATACTTTTTTCGGTATTCCAAAGGATGCATCCCGAACCATTTTGTAAAATACTTGATATAGTAACGAATCGCAGAGAAACCGGACTCTTCGGAAATGGCGCCGATCTTTTTATTGGTTCCGAGCAGCAGCTTCTCCGATTCCTCTACCCTTATAAAGCTCAGCAGCTCCTGAAAGCTGAGGCCTGTGGCTTCTTTTATCACATGGGAAAGATAATAAATGCTGAGATGCTCCCGTTCTGCTATCTCGTTTAACGTAAGTCTTCTAGCATAGTTTTCATACATATAATCGGTTATCCGGTTCAGCCGCCCGGCAAGGACCTTGTTGCCGATGTTTTTCGCTTCATTTACAAATTTCCCGTCCTCCATGCAGAAGTATTGGAAGTTTGCCAGCAGATTTGCCAGCAGATTGTGAGTTCCTTCGATCACCTTATACTCATATCCGTAGCCCTTATCCAGAATATCAACCATGATGCGTCCCAACAGGCTTCTCAGAGCTTCCAGGTTTTCATCATCTTCATCCTTCATATCAGTGACGAAAAAACTGTTCTTTAGGTTGCCGTAGTATTTTGAAAAAAAGGAAATGTCCATTTGCAGCATCATAACCATATTGGGCTGGTCGGTATGATAAAAGCTGTGAATTTCTCTGTCGTTCAATATGAAAATGTCCCCCTGGTTCAGGACATAGGAATAATAGCCGTTCTTCAGTCCGACCGATCCCTCGAGGACGTAGACCACTTCAATATCGTCATGAAAGTGTATGGGATATTCCATAATATTTGCTGTAATTACATTGACTGGCAGTCCTTCCTTATAATAATTCTTCTCCTTCAGCATGGCTTTTTCCTTTCGTTCATATTATGTAAACTTATGTTTGTCTGTCGGCGAACTTTTTTCAACAACCTGAAAGTAGTAAAATCACGAAATTTCACGCTTATCCACAACATGCCAGATCATTGCATCCCATTTTATCCAAAGGCTCCTGTGGATAAAAACGTATTGATTAACTCTTTAATTTTCAATGTTTTCCAGTTTATTAAAAAATGTCAATCCCAAACTTATCCACAGATACTGCCGTTGATATCGAAAACCTTGTTCCGGTACTCCCGGCTAAAAAGCGTCTCCTGTCGGAGAAACAGATTCAACCCCGGCTGTCTATCGTCTGCATCGGCGTCCCCGGTTCCCTCCCTGTATAGATTAAGATGCCGTCATAGATACACTTTGCAAGCTTTCTCTGGTATTCCTCCTGTTCCAGGAGCTTTGCCTCTCCCGGATTTGAGAGGAATCCGCATTCGACGATCACCATAGGCACCGGCGGATTTTTAAACATCAGCACATCCCGCTTTCCCAAAGCAACCCGATCCGTTCCGTCGGCGATTCCTGTTACCAGCTGGTCCTGAACAATTTCAGCAAACTTTTTACTCTCATCAAGTATGGTCTGTTCTCCCTGTCCCTCAGGATAGAATGTCTGCGCTCCGCGAACAGAACGATCTTGTTTGAAGCTGTTAAGGTGTATACTGACGGCTACTGTCGGATTGATGTCCTTGATCATTTCCCTCCGGGCGATCAGATCTGCCGTCTTCTTGCTGCGGATGGTTTTGCTCTTGGCATCTCCCAGACCGATATCCTCTTGCCTGGTCATGACAACTTTCCAACCGTCGGCTTCAGCAAATTCCTTGATATAAAATGCAATGGCAAGATTGATATCCTTCTCCGTGACACCTGTATCGCTGGATGCACCGCCGTCCATTCCGCCATGGCCGGGATCAATCAAAATGATGTCAGAACTGGTTATCTGCTGTACCTTGGTGACCACGGCGTCATACACAGGAGTGCTCCAAATCAAGACTACAGCAGCCAACAACGCCAAGGCCGCTTTCCATTTTGGATATTTGCCGAATAATTTAACTTTCATTGCCGCTCCCTCCCTGTTAATGTATATGAAGGGCCGGAATGTCTCAAACCTATTATATCTCTTGCCGACAAAAAGTGCTATATTTTTTATAATTACTTTGCGGTTTCATGATGATTTCTTTTAGGTATGGTTTGATTCTGGTCAAAAATATCCGCGACTTCCATGTTTTTTATAGAAAAGTAAAACCTAAACAGATAACAAACTTGATATTCAGGATTAACTTGGTTAAGCTGGTATGGAAAGAATCAAAAGAAAGGACTTGTACGATGACGAAGAAACTTTTTCAGGAAGATGTTTATAGAAAGGATTGTGAAAGCACAATTCTCAGAGTTCTGGGATCGGGCACAGCCGAAGACCCTTTCCTGCTTGTCCTTGACCGCACTGTGTTTTTTCCGGAGGGAGGCGGGCAGCCCTGTGATCTGGGGACCATTGATGGAATTACGCTGACCCATGTCTTTGAAAAGGACGGCGAGATTTATCATAGAATGCTCCCGATGGATCAGGATGACGGCGGTAATTCTTATATTGGCGGAAGCTCTCATACAAAAAGGTGGGACTCCGGGGAAAAAGTACTTTGTGTACTGGACTGGAACCGGAGATTTGACCACATGCAGCGCCACTGCGGTGAGCATATTTTGTCCGGTATTTTTTTCCGGGAAACCGGCGGCGTCAATCGAGGCTTTCACATGGGAAGCGGCTATATGACCATCGATATCGACATCCCCGGGATTACCTGGGAACAGGCACAGCGGATTGAGGATCTGACCAACGAAGTGATCTGGTCAAACGTCCCGGTAACAACCCGATATTTCCAGGACCGTTCCGAAGCGGAAAGGCTGCCTCTCAGAAAGCCTCTGGCCATTGACGATGATATTTCCATCGTATGCGTAGGCGAAGAAAGCAATCCTGCAGACTGTGTTGCCTGCTGCGGCACCCATCCCGCAACCTCCGGCCAGGTCGGGCTGCTGAAAATATTCAGGCTGGAAAACTATAAAGGTATGACAAGGGTTTATTTCAACGCAGGGAAGGACGCACTGAAAGACTATCAGAACAAACATCGCATCATCACGGTACTGAATCAGAAATACTCTTCCGACGACAACGACCTGCTGGATAAGATGAAAGTGCAGGATGAGAAAAACAGAGAAGTCCGCCAGGAGCTTCATCTGATGAAAAGCACCTTCATTGCAAAGGCTGCCGGTGAAATTCTCGAGAGTGGTGCAGATTCTGGGGTTGTGATCCGCGAGTATCCCTACTTTCAGGTTAACGACCTATTAGGAATTGCAAAGATTTTAAACGAACATAAGTTTTCAACGCTTGCAGTGTTGATCTCCACACGGGAAAATATCGTGATTCTGGCATCAGCAGGCGGACATGACTGTGGAAAGCTGGTAAAGGACAACGCCCATGTCTGGGGCGGAAAAGGCGGCGGCAATGCCGCCGGCGCGCGGGTCATGTTTTCGTCCAGGGAAAACCTGGACTGTTTCATCACGTTTATACACCAGGCATTTCGGAAGACAAGACAGAGTTAGAAATTACCGAGAGAAATCGAATTCTGCGTCAGTCTGATCAAAACTGCAGCGGGCAGATTAAATCACAATAATTGATTTTTGTTGGTTTGTCTTGTCCCCGAAACGGGTAAAATTCTCATAACAATAAATGTAAAGGAGAATACCCATGAATATTTATGATTTTAATGTGAAAAAAATCGACGGATCAGTGATTTCTTTAGGAGATTATGAGGGCAAGGTTCTGCTCATCGTCAATACGGCGACAGGCTGCGGCTTTACACCCCAATATGACGGATTGGAAGCTCTTTATAAAAAATACAGAGATAAGGGATTTGAGATCCTTGATTTCCCCTGCAACCAGTTCTTAAACCAAGCTCCGGAAACCTCAGAGGAAATCTCCAGCTTTTGCAAAATCAATTTCGGAACCGAATTTGAAACCTTCGACAAAATAGAGGTAAACGGAGAAAACGCACATCCCCTGTATCAATTCCTGAAGAAGCAGGCTCCCGAACATATCGACAACGGCGGATTAGAAGGTTTGAAGGAAACACTGAAGGGGCTGTCCTTTTCTGTTGCCGAGACCGAAATACAATGGAACTTCACAAAATTCCTCATCGACAGGGATGGAAGCGTAATCGGAAGATTCGCGCCGACAGTCACTCCGGAGGAATTGGCTCCTCATATTGAAAAACTGCTATAGCTTCGTCCTGATTCGTCCAGCTGCAAGGAAGACGATCACCGTTCCCATTGCGCAGAGAACCGTACTGATCAGCAGCAGGCGCGATGCTCCGCCGAAATCCAGGATAAATCCTCCCGCCAGGCTTGCAAAGACAGTGCTTAGCGTGATCATTCCCGTGATGAAGGCCTGGCCTTTCACCGCCTCTCCTCTGTCCATCACTTCGTCAACCAGATGTACCGAAGCGGATAGAAAGATAGGAAAGGATATGAGCTGGAAGATAAACGCTATGTAGATCAGAAAAACCGACGACGCGGTATAAATTAAAAATATCTTAACGACAAAGGCGACGGACGAAATTTTCAGCAGATGCTGACAGCTGAAACACGCTCTGATCCTGCTGAAGAAAAACAGTCCCGGAATCTCAAGCAGAGCCATAAAGGAAAAAATTCTCCCAAGCTGCTCGCTGGTTCCGCCCACTGCTGTGATAATCTGCAGCAAATAGGTATTTAACACCGAATTTTGAAAGAAGACGAACACGATTCCCGCGGAAAAAACGATAAATGCCTTGTTTCTTTTCACGAAGGCCATCAGATTGATGGCCTCTTCTTTTTCATCCGCCGCAGCGCCTCTGTTCTTTACTCCAGAGGAAGAAATCTCTTTTTGATATAACCTCGCCGTAATTCCCAGAGAGATCAGTAGGAGGGCCAGCATTGCGGCTCCCGTCACAGGGATGACGTTGATCCCCCAGAGCGTAACCAAAGTTCCTAAAACGGCGCATAACACGGCATATGCAACGGATCCTCCGCTGCGCGCCGCACCAAAGTTGATCCTGCAGCCGCTTTCGGTGAGATAGAACGCCATGGAGTTGACCAGGGGCTGCAGAGAAGTATGGAGGGCTGCAATCAGAATATATATTGCTGTAAGCGCAAGGGCCCGTGCCGGGAAAAGATACAAAGATAATGTTGCCGCGGCAAGTCCGAAACAGATAATTCCTACAATATGAATCAGGGAGACTTTTCTGCTCCGGTCTGCCGCGTCGGCCAGCAGCGGCTGAATCAGCACAGCCAGTATATTCGCCGCAGCAAGAATCATTCCTATACCGGAATTGGTATATCCCCTGCCTAAAAGAAAAACGGAAGCAAAACTCATAACAGCGCCGTAGTACATCCAATATGTTCCCTGTATGGCACCATAGGAAAAATTCAGCATTTTTTTCATGTTTATCATTAAAGCCCGCCTTACGAGATTTTACTCAAATCCGTCCGGCCGCAACTTATTTTGCGCGCTGCAGGACATCTTTAAGCGCTATTATTCTAACTTGTTTTCATCACCATGTCCACCCTTTCCCGCAAAACCCGTTCCAGTGAAAACAGATCACCAACTTTTTATTTAATTCATAATAAATCCGGTATAACACATTACATACTGCACAGTTTTTCATATAATGTATTACCCCTATAAAAGGTACCATTATAGAAGACTGGAGGAATGTAACATGATTTCAGATAGAGTAGGCTGCGGCAACCGGTTGGAGGGTATTCAAGATATTCTGGACGGGAAATACCTTATTCGCCAGGGCCTTGATGATCTCTGCAATGCCCTGAAAGACCTTCGTCGCGGAGACGAATACAAGGCGCAAATCAATGTCGTAAACGGAATCCATAATATTAAAAAAGGGTTGCGGGATATCAAAGAAGCCTTGTGTGAGTTGCGCTGCTTCATCAGCCGCGAGACACGATGCGAAATCAAAGAAGGGATCCGGGATATCTGCTGTGGGCTGAAAGAGCTCTGCAGTGTCTTGAAAGACATATGCTGCGGGCAGATCTGTGAGGCGAAAGAAAATCTTGTCAACGCAATCAAGCTGATTGAAAGAGGATTATGCAGAATCGAAAAAGCTTTAGATGACATATGCCTGTGTTAAATAATACCCGGACAGCATAACACGGAATGTACCATAAATTAATCAACTACCGGCTAAGCAGAGCCGGTAGTTTGTTGTTTGATTCCTCAACTAAGTAGTCTTCGGGGATCCGCACCCCCTTCTGTGCAAAATTTCAGTTAAAGTTCACTTTTCTCTCCCATTTCTGCTTTGCCGTGGATTTTTATGCAGAAACCTTATGATTATGCAGAACCATGGGTTTCAGAGATATGTAAGATTAATTTAACCTGGCGCAAATGAAGGATTATGACTTCACTATGCCTTTTTTCCGCTTTCTTTCTTTATTCCCTTCTTCTTTGGCTTCGGCAATGCGGTCACGGGCTCAAGAATGAATATAATTTCCCGAGCAAATTCCGCATCATCGATATCCAGAATATAATGCTCTTTTGCTCCGCTGTAGGGAAAACCTGTCGCGGCGTCTTTCATTTTCTTCTCGATGCATTCGAGCTTCTTGACAAATACAATATTGTCACAGACCAGCAGAATCGGCTTTTCATTGACGTAAATCATATATTCTCCAAACATTTTTTTTGATCTTAAAGCTCCCACGCCTCTTATCTGCTCGCAGACGTATTCAATAAAATCTGCTGTCGTTGCCATTTTATTTTCCTCCTCTTCTTACGACGGAGCATGCCGCTCCTCTACCCGGCCTTCCGGCTTTATTCATAAATTAATAGAGCCGATCATGTCTCCCTATAAGATAACATAAATCGGCTCAGGATTCTTCCTTATTTTTCTATACTGTGTGTTTTTCTTTTCTGTGAGCTCGCTTCCGCGTCATGCCTGGGCTGTTTTCCTAAATCTAGATCATCGGCTTCAGTTCGGGGCTGATGATCAGCTCTGCCTCGGTTGCCTCCTGAATCTGCTCCACGGTGTAGTCGGGATGCAGCTCTTTGAGCAAGATTCCTTCCGGGGTGATTTCCATGACTCCCATCTCGGTAATGATCATATCCACCACGCCGACTGCGGTGTACGGCAGTCTGCATTCCTTCAGAATCTTATGAGCGCCCTTCTGGGTGTGCTGCATGGCGATGATTACCTTTTTGGCTCCGACCACCAGATCCATGGCCCCGCCCATTCCCGGAACCATTTTTCCCGGTACGATCCAGTTCGCCAGGTTTCCGTGCTGATCAACCTCCAAGGCACCCAATATAGTAGCATCCACGTGACCGCCCCGGATGATCCCGAAAGAGGTTGCACTGTCAAAATACATTGCGCCCGTGTTAATCGTTACGTACTGCGCTCCCGCATTGATGATGTCAACATCTTCCTTGCCCTTCTCGGCGGCAGGGCCCATACCCATGATGCCGTTCTCGGACTGAAGAATGATGTGCACGCCTTCCGGAAGGAAATTCGCCACCATGGTAGGCAGCCCGATTCCAAGATTGACCACATCTCCGTCCTTCAGTTCCTTAGCAACTCTTGCCGCAATGATTTCCTTTATATCTGCCATGGTTTTTCACCTCCTACGATTGCATCCACGAAGATACCGGAAGTTACCACATTGTTCGGATCGATTTCCCCGACCTCTACGATTTCGCAGGCACCCACGATAACGTATTCCGCGGCGGCTGCCATCATCGGGTTAAAGGTTCTTGTTGTCGCGTTGTATGTGGTGTTGCCGAATTTGTCGGTGACCGAACCTCTGATCAGCGCCACGTCGGCCTTCAGAGGTTTTTCCAGAAGGTAATCTCTTCCATCAATGTTGATAACCTGCTTGCCTTCTGCTACGATGGTTCCCACTCCCGTGGGAGTCAGGAATCCGCCCAGGCCGGTTCCGCCCGCTCTGACCCTTTCGGCCAGCGTTCCCTGGGGAACCAGGATGCATTCCAGTTTGTCTTCCGGTACGTCAGTGTTCATTCGCTGCGCCACCTCGGGGTTGAGTCCGACATGAGATGCGATCAGGGTTTTGATCTGTCCGTTTGTCAGGAGCTTTCCGACTCCGCGTCCCGGTACACCTGCATCATTGCAGATGATGGTAAGGTTTTTTACTCCTTTTTCCACAAGGGCATCGATGAGGATTTCAGGGGTGCCGCAGGCCATGAAACCGCCGACCATGATGGTTGCGCCGTCTTGAATCGGAGCAACCGCTTCCTGCGCCGTCATAATCTTGTTTTTCATATTGCATATCCTCCTTAACATTCTGTCCGGAGCTTTTTCCCCGCTGACAGAATTTCGTCGTCTTATACCAGTTTTTTCTTTACGATTTCGGTCAGTACGAAGGAAGCCACATCTTCGGCATAACTGTGGGCGCCGAAGCCGGCGTCATATCCCAACTCCTGTGCAATTTCATGGGATATTCTGGGTCCGCCGCACACCAGGATCACTTTACCCCGGATTCCTTCCGCTTCCATCAGCTCAACAAGGTTTGTCAGGTTTGCAATGTGTACGTCTTTCTGGGTAACGATCTGAGATACCAGTATCGCATCCGCATTCACTTCGATGGCCTTCGCAATCAGTGTTTCATTTGGAACCTGGCTGCCCATGTTGATCGCTTCGATGCCATGATAACGTTCCAGGCCGTAATGACCGTGGAAGCCTTTCATGTTCATGATGGCGTCAATGCCGACGGTATGCGCATCGGTACCGGAGCAGGCTCCTACGATTACGACCGGGCGTTTGATGTTTTCCGCAATATATTTCTCGCATTCCAGCCGGTCCATTACATCAACGTCTACCTTGGTAACCTTGATCGTCGTGTAATCGACGGTGTGCTGGCATTTCCCGTACAGGACAAAGTATGTGAATCCAACCATGTCCTTGGAGTATACGACAGCGGGTTCGTCGAGACCCATTTTTTTTGCAAGTATTTTTGCAGCTTCGTTAGCCTCTTCTCCATAGGGAACAGGAAGTGTAAAAGAAAGCTGCATCATACCGTCGTTCATGGTATCGCCGTACGGCTTCACTTTGGTCAGATCCAGATCCGCCGCTGCACAAGCGGTATGTGTTGTATGAGAACCCATTATTTTGCACCTCCCAGCATCAATGGAATGAACGGATTGAAATAGTTTTCATCTTTTACGCATACGCCGGCCAGCCCTTTGCCTCCGTCTCTCGGACGTTTTACGCCGCCGAACTTGCCCTTTTCAATTGTCGAGAACAGACCCTCCTTTTCGATTTCATGCAGCAGCTTGTCAGCTTCGTCAAGTACGAACTGCGCTCTCTTCTGGATGATCCCGTCCTGTTTGTATTCCACTTCCTCGCCGATTGCTCTGGCATTATTGAAGATATATTTTGCATTTTCTATGGAAAGCATTCTGTCCTGAAGATGGGGAGTGTGAATGGCTTCCGTAAGCATGCCGAGCAGCTGCAGGGATTGTCCGGACCAAACGGCAATCATGTTGAACAGCGCATCCTGGATATGTCCCTTGAAGATATTTCCGGTCATGTATTTGGTGGGAGGCATGTATTTCAGAGGAGCCTTCGGGAAGATCTCTCTTGCCATGATGGCCTGGGACAGCTCGTATAGGAATCCGTTTTCAATATCCGGATCCATTTCGAAAGCATGGCCGAGGCCCATCTGCTCTTCTCTGATGTTTGCAAGAACAGCAAACTGCTCGTTGATGAACTGGGAAGCCAGCACGGTATGGGCCGACTCATAAGCGTCATCTGTTGTCAGATAGTTGTCTTCTCCTGAATTGAAGATGATACCGCAGTATCCGATGATGATTCTGGAGAAATACTGGTCGACCAGAGTCCTCTGCATGTTGATATCGCGGAACAGGATGCCGTAAAGGGCGTCGTTCAGCATAACATCCAGTCTTTCGATGGCTCCCATGGCTGCGATTTCCGGCATGCAAAGGCCGGAGCTGTAATTGCAGAGTCTGATATATCTGCCCACTTCCTCGCCCACCTCGTCAAGGGCCTTTCTCATCAGTCTGAAATTTTCCTGGGTCGCGTAGGTTCCGCCAAACCCTTCCGTTGTCGGCCCGTAGGGCACATAGTCCAGCAGACTCTGTGCGGTAGTCCTGATTACCGCGATAATATCCGCCCCCTGCCTTGCGGCAGCCTGAGCCTGAGTAATATCTTCATAGATGTTTCCCGTCGCAACGATGACATAAAGGTAAGGCTGTCTGCCTTCTCCGATGGTTGCTAGGTATTTCTCTCTTTTTTCTGTCTGACCCTTGATCTTCTCAAGAGCTTCCTTTACCAGAGGTAGGATCTTTGCTTCTGCTTCCTCTTTTTTCGCCATAGGAAGCTTCATGATATCCAGCTCGCCGGCGGCTATTTTTTCAGCAATGGCCTGAGGATCAAGGCCGGTCTGGACCATGGTGTTTCCGATCCAGTATGCAACTCCCTTCGGAAGACCGCCTCCGTCCTTGATGGCGTCTACCACCACGTTGGGAAGAGGTGTATCAACATCATCCACTCCGTCCACTCCCAAAAGCCTAAGGACCGTTCTTTCCGTGCTTACCGTCGTATGTCTGTCAATAAAGGTCTGCATGCTCTGAGCAATTCTTGCAGCGCAGGATCTGGCGCTGTCAATTATCTTTGGGTCGAGATTCAACTTACTCTTCATCCTTTTTCCTTCTTTCTTTCATAGTTTTCGATCTCCTAAATAATAACTGATGATTACAAATAATGCAGGATCACTGTGAATCGTTCAGGTGCTGTCTCGCATTCTCAATAATCTCGTCATATATTCCAAGCATTTTGGCAATATTCAACGCATCCTTCGGGACCTCTTCCCCGTTTTCCGCATGATAAAGCCGGTAATCCATATATTTCTGTATAATTTCGATTCTTTCTCTGCGGTTTGCGTAGCGAAGCTCCTTTTCCAGCCTGCCGAAATCCGCATTGGCCAGGCCCCTCACCTGCATGTTTTTAATGCCTTCTCCTACCGTAACGCTGTCAAAGTGGGTTGTAATCAGGCTGATATAGGGTCTTTCCTTGAGATAGCCTACCAGGCTTTTGGTCAGCGCCAGCCCTTCGATAGGATTTGTGCCGCTTGCAATCTCATCGATGAGCAAAAGTGACCTGTCTTTACTGTTATCCAAGATTTCCTTAAGCTCCTCCATCTCGCTTCCAAAGCTGGAAAGCCCCCGCTGTACCGACTGACTGTCCCCGATCAGGAGATGGATGTAATTGGATAGACCCACCTTGGCGGAGCTGCACGGAACAAAGAATCCGTACTGGGTCAGCATGGCAACCAGACCAACCAGCTTCAGGGATACGGTTTTGCCTCCCATGTTTGCTCCTGTGATGCAGGTCACTCCATCAAGAAGCTTTATGCTGACCGGACAATACGGCTTGCTTTTCTGATTGAGAATTTCTTCCACAACCAGGTGCCGTCCCTCTTCAATTTCAATGATATGCTCTTTCATCAGCTGCGGCTTTACGCAATGATGGTATTTGGCATAGACTGCCTTTGAAAGAGTAAAATCCAATTCTCCAATTTTATCACAGTTTTTCAGCAGAATATCATGAAACCGGTAGACCTCTTTCGACAGCTCCTCCTGAATTTTTAGTTCCTCTTCCTCGATCTGTTCCGCAAGGAGATCCATTTCACGAATGAGGTCGCTGATTTCATCAGTATTTCTCAGAACAAAGGTAACCGACAGATAATCTTCATCCCCCTGCATCAATTCCGGGATTTCCCTGATTATTTTCACCAGCTCTTTATTCGACTTGGAGACGCAGTAGTCAAATTTCGGCGTCAATGAAATTCCATATCTGGTCAGGATCAGCTGTTTGATTGCTTTCTGTGCTTTCCTCACCCTGATTTCCAGTTCTCTTTTTCTTTTTCTGAGATCGGCCAGCATTTCGGAAAAGTCATCGTAGATATAGAAGGTGTCCATCCTGTCTTTCCTTGGATCCAGCCTATCCAGGAGTTCCATGGTGTCTAAGAGCACAAATTCCTCTGAGAGATTGTGTTCCGCCGCTTCCAGAAGTCCGACGATCCTTTTCATCTTCAGAAGAAGGATCTTTATTTCAAAGAGCTCTACCACAGAAAGGACGTTGTTTTTACTCCTTTCGATGGTAAAGCTGATGTCCTTCATGTCCATAAAGGTTTCCGCGAGAAGATCTGCGGTCTGAGGTATTTCCAGGGTCAGAGCAAGCAATTCCTCCAGCTTGCGAAACTCGCCGTTCAGTCTGTCTTCCTCGCCGGGCATGAACGGAATAATTTCCTTCATGCGCTTCTTCCCGAAGGGAGTCAGAACATTAAGATTCTGCATGACATATTCAAGGCCGGTTTCACTTCTTGTTTTCACATTAGACAGTCTCAATCAGCGCACCTCCCAGCTTAACGTCAATGACCGGAATCCCTTCTATTGCGTTTCTCATTGCGGAAAGCAATGCATCATGCTCAAAGGAATATCCTGTCGGAGCATGGGGATTCACCGTCAATGCCGCAACGGTAATGTTATCCAGAACCTTTACCCGAAACCCCTTTTTTCTCAGATGCAGCCAGTGCATGGAATCAATAAAAATCTTCGTCGGATCCTTGAGTATAAATTCAACCTGTTTTAATTTAGCCGGATGAATATCGGAAATCACGCTGTTGGTCAATGCTCCCGGTATAAATATGTAGCCTGTTTCTTCATCGATGGCTTCATCCAGATATTTCCCCGCCGCCAGACCGGTTTTCAGTTCAAGGGTCTTAATGGTATTTCCCTTGACCAGCATGATTTTATCCGGCTCCTCCCGGTTGAGAATCAGGTTCCTGACAGTTCCGTTCTCCAGTTCCGGAAGCTGATAAAGCCCCACAATGTGGGCTGTCTCCTCCACGACCTTTTTCATGCTGCGTGAAAGCACTGCACCCGTTGACAGAATAATGGCATCCGAGGTGTCCGGCGCTGCGATGGATTTACGGTCAACAGCACCGTCGATCAAAATCATTTCGGCACCGTAATCCATCATCTCTCTGCACATTTTTTTGTGATCCCTTGTATTTACCGGTCCTGCGATCTGGACATAACCGCTTTCCGCAACTCTGCAGAGCATGATCTGCCCCAGGGCGGTTGAATAATTGGTCATTTTTAAAATTTCCAGGCCGGCGTCCGCAAGGTCATACAGGTTTACGGGCACAGAGACGAGGGTTCCCGTATCGAGAAAAACCCGAGGCTTGTCTGTCCCGGTAACAAGGTCGGTGCTTTCGCCATCTCTGCCCGTTGACGTAATACCCAAAACAACGCCGTCATCCATCGCTTCTTCGATCAGATAGTTGAGCGCTGTGGTTTTTCCTGCATTCTTAGCCATTCCTACGATTGACAGGGTATTGTATTTCTGCTTCAATTGGCTTAGTAGACCCATGCTTTTCTCCATATAAACGCAACAGATGCATCTGCCTTCAGCTTCCCTTCGAAACCTGCCGGCAGATGCATAATATTAAATTTTCTATTTGTTTCTTTCATGTCTGAGCAGATGCTGCGGTTCCATTGACATTCTTTCCCCGTTGAGCAATCCCGCCACACCTTCATAATGGTATTCCTTTTTCCCTGTGCAGTAGTCACAGGTGCAATCCAGCTTCGGAAGGCCGGCCGGCTCAGTATAAGTAGTGATCACGCCTTCGTAATTTCTCAGGATCACCTTGTCAGGCGACTGGGAAATCATGTACTGCGGCATGACGGGAATCTTACCGCCGCCGCCGGGTGCATCCACTACAAAGGTTGGAACCGCATAACCGGAGGTATGTCCTCTCAGGCCTTCGATAATGTTGATCCCCGCCGCAACAGAAGTTCTGAAGTGTTCGATTCCCAGGGACAGATCGCACTGGTAAATATAATACGGTCTCACTCTGTTTCTGACCAGCTCGTGTACCAGATCTCTCATGATATGAGGACAATCGTTCACACCTCTGAGCAGTACGGACTGATTTCCGAGCGGAATACCTGCATCGGCAAGCTTTCTCAGGGCTTCCGTCGCCTCCGGGGTCAATTCCTTCGGGTGGTTGTAATGCGTGTTCAGCCATACCGGATGGTATTTTTTGAGCATGTTGACCAGGTCGTCGGTGATTCTCTGCGGCATAACAACCGGCGTTCTTGAACCGAGCCTGACAATCTGCACGTGAGGAATCTTTCTTAATTCACTGAAGATGTATTCCAGGACGTCGTCGTTAACCAGAAGGCAGTCTCCGCCGGAGAGCAGAACATCTCTTACCACAGGAGTCTTTCTAATATAGTCAAGACATTTGTTGATGTCGTCCATGCTTCTTGCGCCGTCTGTTTCCCCTGCAAGTCTTCTTCTTGTGCAGTGTCTGCAGTACATGGAGCACTGGTCTGTAATCAGGAATAAAACTCTGTCTGGATATCTGTGAGTCAATCCAGGGGCCGGAGAGTCCTCATCCTCGTGAAGCGGATCCAGCATATCTGCTTCGCTTCTGTGGTTTTCCTCAATAACCGGAACTGCCTGCATTCTTACGGGACATCTTGGATCATCTGCGTCCATCAAAGATGCATAGTAAGGGGTAATTCCCAGCCGGAAGTTTTTCACTACCTCAGCAATGTCCTGTTCCTCCTGTGGTGTAAGATTGATAATTTTCTTCAACTCTTCCACGGTGGTGATTCTGTTTGCGACCTGCCATTTCCAGTCGTTCCATTCCGCATCTGAAACATTCTTCCATGCTTCGATGTGTCTCCAATTTCTTCTTTCTGACATTCCGTTCTCCTTCTTTCTGGATTTCATAAATCGTTACGTTCTTACCCTTAGATTAAATAAACAAACAAATTTGACAAGCTTAAGCTTTGTTAATTACACAAAGCGCAGAAAAATTTGTGAAGAGCACGGCGCGTGGTGCAAAGCGCATTGGAACGTACTCGACGCTACGTGAAACGCGCATTTGCGCCACAGCAACACAGCTATTCGCAAATTTGACAAGCTTACGCGTACATTTCTGCGAACAGATCCTTAAGCGCCTCACATTCTCTCAGTACCTGAAGGGAAATTGCGGCGTGTCCTTTGCAATAACCGTTTCCTACGATCATGTTGACGTCTTTGCCTACGCCTTCCGCTCCCAGCGCAGCTTTTGTGAAGCTGGTTGCCATGCTGAAGAAGTATACGGTTCCTCCGTCTTTGCAGGCGAGAATGCTGGCCATTTCTGTGTTTTCAATATTTACACAGTTGATTACCACATCAGCAAGCTTTCCGTCGGTCAGCTCCATAATTTTGTTATAGATTCCGATTGCGTCTGTAGCGTTCGCAGCGAAATATGCATCGGCCAATCCGAGCTTTCTGGCTCTGTCTGTGCTCTTTTCGCTTCCGCCGATACAAATGACTTTGCCGGTAACGCCTGCTCTTTTCTTTGCTTCATACAGGCAAAGGAGTCCGGATTTACCGCCGCCGCCGATGACGACTACGGTATCGCCCGACTGTACGAGTCTGGCCGTCTGGGCCGGTGCTCCGGCAACGTCCAGAACGGACAGCGCCAGGGTTTCAGGCAGGTCTTTCGGCAATACGGCATAGATCCCGCTTTGGAACAGAATCGCCTGGCCTTTGATGTCAACCTGATCGATATCAGGTCTTACTTCAAGAATTTCGTCAATTACAAGAGGGGTCAGGGAAAGAGATACCAGCGTAGCAATTTTGTCGCCGACCTTCAGGTCTCCCACATACGCGGGTCCGATTTCCTTAACCGTTCCGATGAGCATTCCACCTGATCCGGTCACAGGGTTTTTATGCTTTCCGGCCTTTGCAACGATTCCAAGCATAATTTTCTTAATCTCTTCGATATCGCCTTTGGCCTGCTTTTCGATTTGGGTAAAGCTCGCGGAGTCGACATTCAGTGTCTGGACATCGATCAGAACTTCGTTGTCGTAAATCTCCATCGTATTGTCGATGACGTCAGCCGGCTGTGGCAGAACTCCTTTTGGTGAGATAACTCTGTGTGTACCGTATGGGCATCCTTTTTTCATTTTCTTTTCCTCCTGGTTTTACTCATTCAATTAAAATTCATTAAGCAGCCAAAATCCTGATTCGCGTCAGGCAAAACTGGTTTTAGTCCCTGTACGCAGGATCGGGCAGGCCGGCATTTGAACGCATTGTCTTGCCATTATATATAGCAAATTGTATGCCAAGAGCGGTTTGTTGAAAGTTTCCCGTCTGCCGGCAGGCCCTGAATCAATTTTGTTCAAAGCGTATGTTTTGCCTGAACCAAAATCGGTTCACGGAGGAGTCGGACATTAGTCGGATTCAGGCAGCATATAACAAAAGGATGGTCTGCATGCTTTAGTTTATCCTCTGTCATGCTTTCCATCCCCGACGTTGTTCAAACAATATTATACTTATTTTTCTTTCTTATCAGCTGTGTTTGGCTGATCCCGATGGCTCTTGCCGCTTTTCTTGTGGAACCGTGCTTCTCGCAGGCATATTGAATGATATTTTTCTCAAAGCTGCCCACCATGTCGTCCAGATTGATCTTTTCCGCCTCTCCGAAAGGAGTTTCCTCAAAGAGGGTTTTCACCTTGTCAAAGAGGTCGGTATGCAGTTCCTTCATCACATCCAGTACGGTGATCGTTTCACTTCTCGAAGTGATCAGCAGTCTTTGAACCACGTTCTCCAGTTCCCGGATATTTCCCGGCCAGCTGCATTCCTTCAGATATGCCATGGCGTCCTCAGCCATGATCCTTTTTATCCCGAATTTCTCAGTATATTTGCCCATGAAATATTCCACCAGAGCCGGGATTTCCGCCTTTCTTTCATCCAGAGACGGCACCCGGATCGGGAATACGTTCAACCTGTAATAAAGATCCCTGCGGAATTTCTTTTCTTCAATGAGCTTTTCCAGGTTTCTGTTGGTTGCCGATATGATCCGCACATTTGTCTTGATCGGTTCCGTACCGCCCACGCGAAAGAATTCGCCGTCCTGAATAACACGAAGAAGCTTTGCCTGAAGGTCCAACGGAAGGTCTCCGATTTCATCCAGGAAGATGATGCCGTTGTCGGCAATCTCGAAATACCCTTTTTTGCCTGCGATATTGGCTCCCGTAAATGAGCCTTTTTCATATCCGAAAAATTCCGATTCTATGAGATTGTCGGCTATTGCAGCGCAATTGATCTTTACGAAAGGCTGCATCCTGCGGTTGCTGTTTTTTTGTATAATAGAGGCGACCTTCTCCTTGCCGACACCGGTATCTCCCGTAATCAGCACATTGCAGTCATATTTTGCCACACTTAGAATTTCATCCAGCACCGCGGTCATCGCTCTGCTTTCACAGATAAAGTCTTCCACCAGGCTTTTTCGGTATCCCTGGAGCTCAAAACCTTTTTTGGAACGTCCCAGGGGATAGGCGATGTCATCCTCGACCTTCATTTCCGTAATCACTGCTCTTTCTACGAAAGGAGCAAGGTCCTGCACGATCTGGATGTCAAATTCGTCGTATTCCTCAAGATAACCGTCGGCGCAGCGGATTTCAAGCTGTCGGGAAATGGCCTCCGTGAGATACAAGGCGATATTGTAGTTATTGATCAGGTTTGCAAAGCAGACCGTTCCTCCCGGCCTTGTTGCCAGAATGTTGATGGTCTCAGCTCCAGGGATGTCGGCACAGTTTACGGTCAGGTCGAACATGGAGTCAGCGCTTAACTTTTCCAGGCATTTCATCGGTTTTAATATGTTCACATAATAGATTTCCGAAAAGACATTATTTAAAAGAAGGTCGATGCTTTTTCCCTTCAGCAGAACTTCGGATTTGTTGTCAATCAGGCACACGATGCGGGCGTCAGGACCCGCCACCTTGCGTATGGCAAAGCCGAACAGAGAATTGGTCAGCAGGTTGCTTCCTACGATCAGGAAGTTTTTCTTATCTTTGGCACAGTTGCTTACGGTGTACATGGTCCCCGATTCGTCAAATGCAAAGAGCAGAAGGTTCAGAGGGACGTGCTCCGGTCTTTTTACAATGGGAAACTCGTTGAAAAGAATTGCGTAACCCTCAGCATCCACCTGGTTATAGGCCATATCGATCTTTGAGATCCTGCTGACATAAAGCGGGATTGCTGCAAGGGAAGCGTTGCATATGATTTCATCCCCGACCTTCAATCCTTTCTTGTTCTCGTATTCATTCCCGATCTTTTCCACAACGCCGTACAGCAAGCCTCCCGTGTCGGTAACCGGATTGTGCAGCTTACCTCTTTTAATGACGATATCAATGATCCTGTCCTTGATTTTTTCCGGGTTGTTGTTGGATTCGATACAGATCTGCTTGAAGCTGGTTCCCTCAATATGCAGCTTTTTAATCGATACTCTTATCTCATTGGGATAGATATCCCTGTTGTTATCCACTTTCCATGCAGAGGTAGACAGTACATGCTGCGGTTCAAGCACCCGTTTAACGCCGTAATTGTTGTCCATTGCTTTCCACCTTCCCATGATGCCGAATCCGAATCGCCACCGGCGGGCAAGTGATGCGAAATCGGTTCATTTTTCCCTTAATACAAGGATACCGCATTGGCACGCAATTTGCAATTTATTTTTATAATGGATAAAATACTATCGAAGAGTTTTAAAAGAGGAGAAAATGGTATGGAAAAGATTACATCAACAATTCGTTTGAGAATGTCGCACAAGGACGCCCATTACGGCGGAAGCCTGGTAGACGGTGCGCATATGGTCCATTTATTCGGTGACGTTGCAACGGAATTGCTGATCAAGCTGGACGGCGACGAAGGACTGTTCCTGAAATATACCGACATTCAGTTCCTGGCTCCTACTTATGCCGGAGATTATATTGAAGCTTACGGTGAAATCTATGAAGTGGGGAATACTTCCAGAAAAATGAGGTTTGAAGCGAAGAAGGTTGTCGCGGCACGTCCCGACATCAGCCCTTCCGCAGCGGATTATCTGGACGAGCCGATTGTTGTCTGCAGAGCGGAAGGCATCTGTGTAACGCCAAAGGATAGCAAGAGGAAATAGAGTCAAGAGGATTCAAGTAATAGAAGAAAAGTTATTCCAGGCAAGATAGAAGCATGTGTTTTTTGACATAGTTTTCCCATCGGTAGAAGGCCCGGCGCTCCATGCGAACCCGGGCTTTTTACTTTATTCTATAACGCTCCCAAACCTTCACGCCGTCGTGTTATGCCCCCGGGCCCCTGATGATCTCCGACGACGATCGAGAAGCCGTCAAACCGGTATTCCTTTAACTTTTTCCCGTCCTCCAGATAGGCGTGGGCTGCTTTAACCGGATCCGCCGTTTCTGCAAAACTGTTCATGATGCTCTGCAGCGCCTCTGCAGCCTCAGCTATTTTACTCGGGCCTGCTATGAGATCATTGTGCGAACAGTACAGCGCCCGTATATCGTGGCATCGGTCCGGCAAACCTTTCATCGTTCGGCAATAGTCCTTAATATCGGACTTTCCGAATTCATCACAGTCGAAATGGCAGTACAACGCCCCCAAATAAAAGGTGTCGCCTGTAAAAAGAATCTTATTTTTCTGATCGAACAGCATAATACTGTCATTGCTGTGTCCCGGTGTGTGGATTACCGTCAGGCTTCTGTTTCCCAGGTCGAGGGTATCTCCGTCATGAATCATCCTTGTCCGGTACGGCTTAATCCGAAACCGGTTCGGATCAAAATCCTTTGGATAATCATATAAAAACATATCTTCATCCAGCTGATTTCCAAAGCCCTCTCTGCCCAATCCGTGATCTGCCATTGCCTTTGCATAGGGATCATCAAAAATATGTACGGCGTCAAAACGAAAATTGTCTCCGACATGGTCAAAATGGAAATGGCTGTTTACCACTGTGATCTCACCTTGATACAGCTCCGCAACCACCGCCTTGATATCCCTGATACCCATTCCGGTATCAAATAACAGCCCGCGATCCATGCCCAGGATCAGGTACGAATTTACTTCCTGAAAATGCTGAGGTTCGCAGATTGCAAACACATCTCCCGGCAGCCGGTATACCTCGAACCACCCCTGATCATTCTTTACGTTAATTCTTTCATATTTGGCGTAATATTCTCTCGGCGCCGGCTCTTTCCACTTCATTGCTTGTCTCCTCTTTAATTTTTTATCTTTATTTCCTTGTAATGAGCAGCAGTTCAGGGGGCTGGTTCTTCTGATTGATCATGGTAACGGATACGGCGTGGTACTCCTTTGTTGGAAGAGCCTCTGCATAACGAAGCAGCGCTGTTTTTTCCTCCGCTCCTGCAGGGTGTCCGGTGTATATGGTTATTGCTACAACTCCTCCCGGACGGATCATTTCCAATGCCTGCTCCACAGCCTGCATGGTTATTTCAGGCTGCGTCGTTTTCCCCTTCTCCCCGTTGGGAAGATAGCCGAGATTAAAAATCACAGCCGAGATTTTACCCTGCTCCTTCTCCGGGATACGATCTTTCATAAGATGGTGCGAACTGTGAATCAGCTCACATTCACTAAAAAAACCCTCTCGCTCAAGAAGGGTTCTCGTGTTCCGAATCGCTGTCTCCTGAATATCAAAGGCATATACCTTTCCCTCTTTGCCGACAAGCCCTGCGAGAGCCGCCGTATCATGACCGTTCCCTGCTGTGGCGTCAATAACGACAGCCCCCTGTGTGATATATTCACTCAGCAGCTTCAGAACAAGCTCGGTCGGTTTTGTGATCAGATTATCCACGCTACTTTCCTTTCATCATTTTCAGGCATTTGATCTGCCGCTCCTCAGCAGTTTTTCAGGTATTCGATCTCCTGCCGGGTCAGCTTGCGGTAATGCCCCTGCTTTAAATGTCCGAGGTAAAGATCTCCGATGGCGATCCTCTCCAGATCCAGAACCTTGTTTCCGACCGCGGCAAACATTTTGCGCACCTGCCGGTTCTTTCCCTCAGATATTTTTATTTCAACGATAGTAGAGCGTTCTGCCTGTTTGATCACATTCACCACAGCCTTGGAGGTAACATAGCCTCCGATATCAACGCCGTTTCGCAGTCTGGAAAGACGCTCTCCGGATATTTGTCCCGAAACTCTGGCACGGTAGGTTTTAAAAATTTGATGCTTCGGGTGAGCCAGCTTGTAGGCCAAATCTCCGTCGTTGGTCATGAGAAGCATGCCCGATGTATTGTAATCGAGCCTGCCGATCGAAAACAGACGCTCTTCAATATCAGCAACCAGCTTCATAACGGTAGGTCTGCCTTTTTCATCATCTGCAGAAGTGATGAACCCTTTGGGTTTGTTCAGCATGATGTATACTTTTTTTGCCTCATACCGGATCGCATGTCCGTTTACTTCTACCATGTCATTCTCTGCCACGTCATAGCCGGGTCCCTTCATAACTGCTCCGTTGATTTTAACTCTTCCCTGCAGGGTCAGCTCATCCGCCTTCCGCCTGCTGGCGAGGCCTGACTGGGCGATATATTTATTCAGCCGCATTTTTTACTCCTTTATGACTTATTATAATATCAAAATTCTGCTCTCTGATACCATTATTGCCAGGTTGCATCTAAATTCTAGCATATTACTGAAAAAATGAAAAGAGATTACGCCTTCCGTTTGCACCTTCATAAAAAAGCAGGGATCCGGTAATAATAATGCGGAATTATAATGCCTCAAGGCATCTGTTTTGAATGAACTTCAGCTGCTGACAGATATCGGAATAAAATGAATGTGAGGGAAGTCTATTGCTTGATATTAATGAATTAACAATACCTGAAGTACAGAAAATGTACCACGGCGGGAAGCTATCCATCAAGGAGCTGGTTCAGGAGTACCTGAACAGAATTTCCGAGTATGATCAGAAGGAACCGAACAAGCTTAACAGCATTCTTGAAATCAATCCGGATGCAATTTCAATTGCCGAGAGTATGGATCGCAGCCGTTCCAAAGATACCGGTCAATTGTACGGAATCCCAGTTCTGTTAAAAGACAACATCGCTACTGCGGACCGGATGCATTCATCAGCCGGCTCACTTGCGTTAGCCGATTCTCATACACCTTTTGATGCAGATATTACAGCTTCCCTACGGGAGAAAGGCGCAATAATCCTGGGCAAAACCAATATGACAGAGTTGTCTAATTTCATGTCAGACGGCATGAAGGCAGGATACAGTTCTCGGGGAGGAACGGTTATTTCGCCCTACAATAAGAGCGCGGATCCGTCGGGTTCCAGTACAGGCTCCGCCGTTTCCGTAACGGCCAATTTCTGCACTGCCGCGTTCGGAACTGATACGGCCGGTTCCGTTATGTCTCCGGCAATCAAAAACGGAATTGTCGGGTTTTGTCCCTTGGCCGGAACCTTCAGCCAAAAGGGAATCATACCGATCAGCTTTACCCTGGATACGATAGGGTCAATGACGCGGACCGTCATGGATTCCATTATTATTCTTTCCGAATTAAAACATGTTTCCGTTCCTTTGGAAGAAGTCGATATGGGCCGGATCGTTATCGGCATTAACCAGACCAATTTCAATGATTTAACCGTTGAGGAACAAGCCATGACCGAATCCTTTTTAAAATTGATGGAGAAAGCGGGAGCCAGACTGAAACCGCTCGGGCTTCCGAAGGTTCCGCAGGAGACATTGAAGCAGATACAGCTTCTCGAGTTCAAATATTCGATCAATCGGTATCTGGCCGATTTGCCGGACGATTACTCGATACGAACGCTGAAGGATATGATTGACTTTAATAACCTGGATCCCGACAGAGCCTTGCGATACGGCCAATCTCTTCTCCTGGATGCAGAACAGAAAACCCGGGGCGATATGAGCGAACCTGTTTACAGGGATTTGCTGCAGGACCGGGGTAATGTGCATCAAGCTGTTTTCAAATCCATGCAGGAGATTGACATCTGCATTTTGACCCAAAATGATCTTGTCATGCAGTTTACCGGGTTTCCTATCGTCACCGTGCCTTACGGCCTGTACCAGAACGGCATGCCGTTCGGTATCTGCCTTACGTCTTCAACAAATGAAAAGCTTCTGACCATTGCAAACAAAATCGAACAGATAGCCGGAAACAGAGTTCCGCCGAAATTGAATTCAAACCAGTCATAGAGGGAGGGTTACGTTAAACAAAAGATATTACGACGGAAACATTTGAGAGCAGTATTGAATTGCTGCGAGAAGGATATCCAAGTATATTATTTTATTATTGAATCATAATATTATTGAGGTTAAAAGGCTTTTGAAGCAACATGTTCCATAGCTTGGAATGTTATCGTTGAATCATCGGAACCGCCTTTAACCATATGAACGAAAGGCATCCTTATGAGAAAGGGTGCCTTTTACATGTATCAACATTAACAACACGCAAAGTAATCCCATATGGAATTTCCACCAAAACTATTTCACCGGCTTATTCCTCCCAGGTGGTTTGTTAATCTGGTCTCAAGTAATTTGACGAAACATTTTAATTTTTAATAGCTCAATAATTGATTTGGCTGAGGTGTTAGTGTAATCTGCCCGCTAGTTTCCCTCAGGATATTATTTAGGGGTAGATGTGGGATGATAAAAGATTTCTGAATTGTAACATTTCGATTCAGAAACCTTCTTTCCTTATCTAAAAGAGTTTTTCAGAGTTCTTAAACCACATGGAAAAATAGTATCAATGAACAGTGCTTAAAAAGTGGGATCACTGAGAATCATGAGATACTAAAGATTTTTATTAATATAATCCATAATTATACTAAATTGTGTGTTTATATAACTTTTATTAAATATTTGATTGAAATTAGTAAGACATAAAGATAAACTCTAATTGGTAAACATTAGAATAATTTATTGTTTTTTGTTTGTTTATGTAGAAAGGGTTTGGAATTATGGATAAAGATTATTATAAAATCGATTTGCATATTCATACGCCTTCATCGGTTTGTTATCAAGAGGATAGTGACGCCGATGATATTTACTATAGGATAATCGAAACAGCATGTGAGAACAAATTAGAAATAATAGCAATCACAGATCACAATACTCTAGCTGGATATGAAAGGATTGTATCGTTAAAAGAAAAACTCAAATCCGAATTCGAGATACTCAGAAAGTATAATGTAAATTCATTTGAAATGACATCATTGCTTACCGAAATGGAGTTGAAAATAAAAAACTTTGAAAATCTTTTGATATTGCCTGGTGTTGAGGTTACCGTAAACCCAGGAATACATATTATTATTATTTGCAATCCTGATAACATTAGTAATTTAAAACAATACTTAAAAGATATAGGGTATTCGGATGAACTAGCAGGAAAGGATTCATTATCGGATATTTTAACAGATGTTAAACAAATATTAGATGAGCCCAAATTGCATGATTCTATAATAATAGCTCCACATGTAGATAGCGATAAAGGAATATATAACGATTTACGTGGTCAATATAGAGCTTCTATATTTAAGAATGAGCATTTAATGTGTTTGACTTGTAATAGCCCCGTTCAGCAGCAAAGGATAACTGATCTTTACTTTCATGATCCGGCATACAAGAGAATCCCTCTGCCTGCCTTTTTAAATGCCTCTGATTCCCACTCTTTAAGCGGGATAGGAAGTAGATATTCATTAATAAAATTGAGATCATTTGATTTCGACGGAGTATTTACAGCATTACAAAATCCTTCCGAAACAATAAAAAGCCCGGAAATAAAATCAGAAATCGAAAGTATAATCAGCCAAGATGAAAATTATGCTTTTATCGAAAAGTACACTGAAGATACTGTTACTGAAATTTCTAGGTATTTATGTGCTCATTTGAACACTTCAGGTATTAGTAATATAATTCTCGGTGCTTGTGAAAAACCACAGTTGACATGTCATGGCATAAACCTAAATGAAGAAAAAATTAAAGAACTGGTCGATAAAGCTTTTAGGTTGCTATCATCATACTCTCGCTTATATAAGTTTAAGATTCGAATTGAAACATTAGGCAATAGTTGTAATATCGCAATAGTAAAAACTCTATCTGAGCCATCGCACTTATGGTGCATAAAGGATGGTGAAGAAGTATTTATTTATGATAAAAAAAATAAGGTAAAAAAGGCGACTATATTTGAAGTTGAGCGAATTGTAAAACAAAAATTAATAAAGTCCTTGAAAACTTTAGATAGTAGTAAAAATTTCACTATAGATAAGACAATTAATCTACTAAATACTATACGAAATCCCATATCACAATTTGAAACAATCGAAAAAATTAATGAGGCATCCATATCTATAAGGGATGTTTTCGAGATTGATTATGTCGATAATAATCTAATGAGCCAGCAGCTAGAGACCCACCTAATTAAAAACTATGAACAAGGCGAGGCTTATGGAAACGTTTATTATTTATACGCTCAGCATCTACCGGGTGGTCCACATTACAAAGATGTATATCTACGATGTAGTTGCACATGCTTTAGCTCTAAAGATATTTCAATAGACGATCTAAAAGAATATAAAGGCCCAAAATTAATTTTGACGAATTTCGGAGCAGCATATATTATAGAAGGCGATTCGTGGTATCTGGCACATACCCCAATTGATATATTCTTACTAACTCTTAATGATATGGCAGCAAAGAAGCTATCAATATATGGGTTATTAGGCTGGTTAAAATCATCTGCTTTTTTATGGTATATGCAAACAAAGTTTAACTGCATAAATCTCTTTGATTCGGATACTCATGATAATGTACCAATTCCATTGATGGAAATTCTCGCACCCGGAGGAACTATCGAGCAAAAAATTAAAGAAATAATTTTGTTGGAAAAAGAATATTTAAATACATGCGAAAAAACTATTTATAGCGAAGATTGCATTGATTGTACCAGTCAAACAAGGCCGGAAGCATGTGTTGATGGCTGCCAAATTGATAAGCTTAGCGAAATACATAATAATAAAGTCCTATGCATAGCAAAGAATATTGATTCTATATTTTTTAATACTCTAAAAATTAGTAAAGAAAACATACGGGTAATAAGTGATAATATGACAAATTACGGTCTATACAATTATATTGATATTGAAGATTAATTATTCCCGAAATGACAGAAAGCCAGATACAGAGATGACAGAAATTAGTTCCTGTCATCTCTGTATCTGTCGCTGATCAGCTAATTGTAGTAGGTATGCACAGAAATTTCGCCGCTGATTAATTAATTGATCACTCTCTGCCTTACTCAGCCTTAAATTTTCCAGCACGGTTTCTATATCGTATTCGTTTTTATTTTTCCTGATTTTTCTAATGCTTCCAGCTTCTTTCATGTTCCTCGTCTTTCATAGCCAGCTGATTCGTAACCTGATCCAAATATAGAAGCACCTGCTCTTTGTTCAATGCACTGTTATGCAAATTATTGATTATATTTTTTTCAAGCCCTCTTTCCCTCAGCATCCTTACCAGATCTCCAACCCGGCAGCTCTCAGGTTGACTGCCCAAGCGGGTATTATGATCTATTCCATATTTGTTTTTTAGAAATTCTTCCATAAATGTTGTCTCCTAGTCGGTTAAAGATTTCTAAAAAAATTATTGACAATACAGGGTTTGTTTAACCGAGGAAGATTTATCATATAAAAGAAAACTGCCGTCCGCGTAATATGGGTACGACGGCAACCGAGCACCGAGTCTCGTTTACACAATCGGTTCTTTATAAATATTTACCAAATCGTACTTTTTGATTCTCTTTCTTGCCACCTCGGGATCTGTCGTGTAAAGCTCTCTTTCCTGCATCCTCTGAAAGTATTCGGACCCGGCAAAGGTATAGCGTGTCATCACTCCGTCAGTCGTATGAATCCGATTGTTGGCATAGGAAATCAGATCCCCTATGGCTATTTGCTTCGGCAGCTCCAGAGGCCGAAGTCCTTTTAAGTATCTTACACTGTTGTAGCCTGCAAGCGTCCCTGTGGAGATCGCTTCCGTGTGACCCACAAACAATCCTGATTTTTCTCCTCCGCAAAGGAGGTTGTCAATCCCGATGACCCGCATCAGATTATCCCGTTCCGCTACAGAAAGATACCGGATGGAGTTTCCCTTTCCGCCTGCGTATGGGTCTGCATACCTGGCATTTTCGAATCCCCTGATTTTTCTAAGCTTTTCCAGCGGGAAATAGGGGGTCATGATTTTCGCATACCCTGTATCCAGCAGCACGATATTTTCAGCATATTCATTCAGCGCATATTGCTGGCAAACCTTCAGGTCGAGCTTATCCTTGGCAACCTCCTCCTCTCTCAGAGGAATAACCACGACACCTTTCTCATTCAGCTCCCGCTGAATTTCATCAGAAAGGGATGCCTTCTCCAGTTTTCCCGAACCGCTGAAAGCACCGAAAGCACCATCCTTGCGCTGCCCCATAATATCGACCTTTCCGGCTTTCTGGGTGATGCTGACTCTCGGTCCGAAGGCCGGACACCTCAGAATACACATGCAGCATCCGTTTCCATAAGTAAGACAATTTCCCATGGGTCCGGTGGATCCGGTACACTCCACAAATACGTCCCCCTCAATTCGCGTGTCATCTGCCAGAACTATCTCCTTCATCAGTCTGTTGCCTTCCGTCGTTATCCGCGGCTCCATGACCACGTCAACGGCACGGGCGATTGTTTTTATCTGAATGTCTCTTTCTTCAAGAAGCCGCCTGACCTGGGGCTCTACTTTTATTACATCATAAAGACTGGCGTGTTTATGTCCCGGAAAATCAACATTAACATGTCTGGATAACCTGTCCGTAATTCCGAACAGCTCATCGGCTCCAAGTGCTATATTTTCTTCGGCAGCGGTAAATCTGCCGTTATTTCTCATAATGCCGCCCACATTGCCCAATCCCAGAAGCATATCCGTCTTTTCAACCAAAATTACTTCCGCCCCGGCTTTTCTGGCAGCCAAAGCCGCCGCACAGCCGGACCAGCCTCCTCCAATAATTACAACTCTATCCATTCAACTGCCTCCATCGTTCAGAATATATATCAGCATATTCGGCGAGTGAATGAAATGATATCAAAATTCTATATGAATCAGAAAAAATCATATTGACTAATAGAATCCTATAAAATATAATTTTAGCAATTAACTTTTGATAAAATGCTAAAAACCAGCAAGGAGCAAGTTTGTGGTTTATTCAAAAGGGCAAATGGAGGACGAGATCACAAAAGCCTTGATTCAGTGGGAGAAAGAGTATAAAGGACGGGGACCGACGGAAGCCAGAACGGATATTCTCCGCAACATGGTGATCGTTACCCTTCGGGGAGTTCTTTCTCTGGCCGAACAACATTTATCAAGGAAAGAGGACGGGATGGCTTTGGTTAAAGAGCTGCGAAGGCAATTAGTTGAGCAGGGGCGTCCCGAACTGGAAGAGATCGTCAACCGAATTACGGCTGCCCGTGTGGTCAGCTTACATACCGATGTAAGTACAAAAACAGGAGAAAGGGTCTTTATTTTTGTAATGGATCGGGATATTAAATAAAATACCGGGGTTGGAAAGGCTTTTAAAAGGTAAATGATACCAGTTAAATGTGTGTCCGGCATCAGGTGCTTTATGCGCTTGATGTCGGGCTTTTTTGTTACAGGATGAAAAAGCTTAAATTAAGAAAGGATGAGACAAATGTTACGTACTGAATATCAGGTTCTAAATGGCCCCGAGGGTTACCTGCCTCCGGCTGCGGCATCCATGGGGGTCGCGCTTCCGGATCAGGGCTCCGCATTGGTGGAAGGCTGCATTGTTCTGACAGAAGCTGCAATGGAAAAAATTGCAGATAAACTGCTGAGCGCCAAAAACCCCGTTATTTTCCCCGGACCCCTGCTCCTGTGGGCATGGAAGGAAGGTGTTGCGGAAAAGGCGAAAGCGGTGAAGGAAATGGCAGAAGCCGCAGGGGCGAAGATTATTCCCATGCCGGACTACCGGCCAAAGTACCCTATGATCAACCCGGAAATTGAGATCAACCCAAACCACCCGAATCTGACCATCTGGCACAACAAAATTGACGTCTGCATATTTGTAGGGGTGCATTGTCACTATGCCAATGTGGCGCTGAAAATCATCCGGGGAGGCACCGACTGCTATACGATCGCGTTATGTGCCGAGGCAGGCCATGAGGATGCAATGATTTCCCTGCGGGATGTGGGACTGAAGCAGATTCAGAGAATAACCGAAATCATAAAGAAGCGAAAGGAGGAGGAAAAATGATTGAGCAAAGAGTAACGGATCCGCAGCATATATTTTTTGAGGCGGAAAGAGAAACACAATTTATAACCGGCAGCGAAGCAGTAAGAGAAGCAATCCGCCGGGCGAATGTGGAAATGGCAATTGCCTATCCGATTACTCCACAATCCGAAAGTATGCATTTGGTCGGAGATCTGTTTGCCGAAGGATATATCAAAGAGTATTTCAGAGGCGAAAATGAATTTGCGGTAATGTCTTCGGTCGCTGGCGCATCCATGGCCGGCGTGAGAGTTTTCACCGCAACCGGCGGTCCAGGCACACTTCGGGCTTTTGAAGCATTTTCCACCTGGGCGGGCGCCAGACTGCCCATCGTTTGTGCCTTTATGACCAGAGGCGTCAACTCCCCGCTCACCATCCAGCCCGATACCATCGAAATGGCATACATGCTGGATACCGGCATCTTGATGCTGCACGCGGAAACGGCGCAGGATCTTTATGATATGATCCTTCAGGCGTTTATGATTGCCGAAAAAACCGACGTTCATATCCCCATAGGGGTTTTTACCGATGGTTTCTTTGTCACCCATACCAGAGATAAAGTGAATATCACTCCTGTGGATATGAAGCTGCCCCCTTATGATCCCTACAGCGCTCCGGTGCCCGTTATGGATATGGAGAATGTTCCATTCCGGCAAATGCGTGACCCCTTTGTCATGAAAAGCAACTTTATCAGTTACGCCACTCATGCATCCTGGCAGCAGGAGGTCCTTGCCGCCTCGGATCGTGCCCGCAAGTATATCAGTCAGTACCTTGGAGGCTTGGTTGAAACGGAGAATCCAGACGCTGAAATTCTGATCATCGGTTCGGGAACTGCCGTATCTCAGGGCAGAGAAGCGATGACGGCTGCCCGCAGCATGGGTCTTGATGTAGGTTTGGTGAAAGTCAAGAGCATCCGGCCGTTTCCCGAAAAGGAAATCCGGGAGCTTGTACGAAACGCAAAGTATGTCATCGTACCGGAATTCAACCGTACAGGCTGGCTGGCCCGGGAAATTAAATCCGTGGCAGAGGACACAACGAAGGTCATAGGCGGCCCAAGGGTTTACGGGGGAATGACAATGCCTCCGGAACTGATTGTAGATGAAATAAGGAGGTGCTCCGAGTGATGAAAAATATATTTCAAATATCCCCGGCATTTGAGGATATTATGCCTTCCGAATACCGGGAGCTGATTGATAACGGTCCATTCGGAAGCGGTAAAAGGCTTTCTGATCTAGGCACCTTTAAGGAACTGTTGGAGGAGCATCCCCTCTGTGCCGGCTGTGGCCTGGCATTGTCTTTGCGGTTGATCCTGGCTTCTCTCCCAAACCCTGAGAACACCATTATTGTAGGTTCCACGGGATGCAGTGCTCTGGCCTTTCCGCAGGTGGCCGTACATAATATTCATTCGCTGTTCGGCAACCAGAATGCCGTGGCATCCGGCCTGAAACGGGCATTAAAGCTGAGGTTTCCCGATACGGTTAAGGATGTCGTTGTCATCGCCGGAGACGGCGCAACCGCTGACATCGGTTTGGATATGGTTCTGCAATCCTGGTTCAGGCAGGAAAACATCACAACAATCATGCTTGACAACGAGGCTTATGCCAATACCGGAGGTCAGGAGAGCGGCATGTCCCCCGAGGGCACGGTGCTCAACATGGCGCCGAAGGGTAAAAAATTCGCAAAAGTTTCTGTTCCGGAGCTGGCACGGGAATCAGGGTGCGCCTATGTGGCATCCGTCACTCCCGCACAGCCAAAAAAATTGGAAAATGCTGTACGCAGGGGCATCCTGGCCGCCAGAGAATTAGGACCTTCATATATTCAGGTGTTTGCCCCATGTCCGACCAATTACAAATTCAAGCCGAACGAAACAATAGCTAAGATCAAACTGCGAGAAAAGGAAGGAACCTATGAAATCAAAGAGTACATCTCAGATGAGGCCCGGGAACTATTCGCTTGTCTTGAGGAGGGGAAAAAATGATTAAAAAGATCAGCATCAGAATGTCTGGATTAGGCGGTCAGGGCGTAGTAACCGCCGCGCACATACTAGGCTCCGCAGCCACCAGGGAAGGCAAGGAGAGCACCGTAAACCCCTTTTTCGGAGCTGAAAAAAGACTGGCTCCCGCAGAAAGCTATGTGCGCATTGCCGGCGAAAAAATTCATGAACGCGGCGAGGTTTTATTTCCTGATATCATTATGATTTTTCACCCCCACGTTATTACTCTGGGAAAATGTTACACCATGCCGTTTTATGACGGTCTGCAAAAGGATGGAGTCGTCATAATCAATTCGGATCAGCCGCTGGCACTGCGGAAGGACGACCTCGAGAAGCTGGCGGCGTTAAACGCAAAGCTGTACCATATCCCGGCAACGCAACTGGCAATTGATGTGGGAGGCACGGAGCTGTCAACCAACATGTCCATGCTTGGAGGCTTATTGGGTGTTTCTCAGATTGTTTCCCGCGATGCTTTGCAGGAATCACTGATGGAGCGCTTTGGGGGAGGTAAATTCGTCGCATCCGCTACCACTGCGGCTCTTGACGACGCGCTGAAAAGCAAATACGACAAGGTTGCTCAATTGATCGAAAAGAATATGGAAGTGGTGGATGAAGCAAGCAGAACCGTCACTGAATATAAAGCAGACTAGGAGGAGGTGTACCGCTTTATGTACGTAAAAGTGAAAATCGATGAAACAAAATGTACCGGGTGCAAACGATGCATCTTAACCTGCCCTGATCCTAATGTTTTGATATTGAAGGAAAACAAAAAGGTGTCTGCAGATGAAAACCGCTGCAAGGGCTGCGGTCTTTGTGCCGCCAATTGTCCCAGGGACGCTTTGACCATTTCTTAAATGGATGTAAAGTAAGGAGATAGGATTGCTATGAAGAAACAGCAGCAAGTTGTTGAAGCAGAATATTTATTGTTTCAAGCCGAGCGGAAAACAGCCTTCATAACAGGCAGTGAAGCAGTGGCGGAAGCGATCATGAGGGCGAATGTGGATATGGCGGTCGCATACCCCATTACGCCCCAGAGCGAAAGCATGCACCTGATTGGAGATCTGTACGAACAGGGCTATCTGAAGGATTTTTACCGCGCAGAAAACGAATTTGCGGTGATGGCCAGCATTCATGGTGCTTCCCTCGGGGGAGGCCGTGTTTTTACCGCAACCAGCGGGCCGGGAACCCTGAGGGCGATGGAAATGTTCCCGGTATGGGCCGGATCTCGTCAGCCTGTTGTATGCGCTTTTATGTGCAGAGGCGTCTCTCTGCCTCCCTCGATTCAGCCGGAAAATATAGAAATGGGCATGCTCCTTGATACCGGCATGCTCATGCTTCACGCAGAAACAGCCCAGGACTTCTTTGATATGATCCTGAAAGCCTATATGATCGCAGAGCAGCCCGAAGTTCATCTGCCGGTCGGCGTTTTCGCCGATGGCTTTTTCGTAACACATACACGGGATCAGGTTGAACTTCCTTCGCCGGAGATCAAGCTGCCGGCTTATAATCCTGCGTGTGCTCCCGTACCGGCCTTTGATATGGAAACACCACCCATACGAATTGTGCGTGATCCCCTTCTAAACAAGAGTAATTTTATCAGCTTTGCTGCCAATGCAAGCTGGCATCAGGAGATTCTCGCTGCTGCGGACCGTGCCCGCAAGCATATCGATCGCTATTTGGGAGGGCTGCTTGAGATCGAGAATCCCGGCGCCCCTGTCATGATTGCCGCTTCGGGAACCGCGGTATCACAAAGCCGCGAAGCACTGCGGATTTTAGAAAATGAGGGCTTAAACGTGGGGCTTATTAAAATTAAATCGATCCGGCCGTTTCCCGCAGAGGAGCTTATTAAAGCGACCGCCGATGCAGACCTGATCGTCGTTCCCGAGTTTAATGCAGGAGGCTGGCTGGCAAGAGAGATTAAGTCCGCTCTTGACCATAACAGCCGCGTGATCTCGGGGCCCAAAGTCTTCGGGGGAATGACCATGCCTCCGGAGCTGATCGTCAATGAAATAAGAAAGAGATTGAATCGGGGGGAATAGCGATGTTGAATTGGATTATAAAACCAGTAGAGGAATTTGCAGATTTATTGCCGAAGGAGTATCAGGAACTGGCCGTCAACGGGCCTTATGCTAGGGAGAGGGGTGTGGAGGACCTCGGCACCTTCAAAGAAATAATCGGAGAACATCCTCATTGTGCAGGCTGCGGCGTTGCACTCGGAATACGCCTCACTGCGGCCGCTCTTCCGGCGCCGCAGGACACAATTATTATAGGGACGCCGGGCTGTTCCTTCTTCGCTCTGTCTCAGACTGCAGTAAACTATTCCAATACCGCATTCGGGAACCAGAATTCGGTGGCCTCGGGATTGAAAAGAATGCTAAAAATTCGCTATCCTGATCAGAATAAAGATGTCGTGGTTCTGGTGGGAGATGGCGGAATCGCCGATATAGGCCTGGATCTGACACTTCATTCCTGGTTCAGACGGGAAAGGATTACCACGATCATGGTGGACAACGAGGTTTATGGAAATACTGGGGGTCAGGAAAGCGGGATGAGCCCTGAGGGCAAGGTTCTGAATATGGCGCCGAAAGGAAAGCAGTTCCCTAAAGTGCCTATCTTTGAAATGGCTAAGGTTTCCGGCTGCGCCTATGCGGCTCGGGTGACGGTTGCCAGTCCCCACAAGCTGGGCAAGGCTGTACGGAAAGCGATCCTTGTCGCAAGGGAAATCGGTCCGACTTATGTTCAGTTCTATACTCCCTGCCCGACCAACTTGAAATTCCCGCCCAATCAGACGATCCATGCCGCCAGAGAAGCGGAAAACGGCGTATATTCTTATGAGGAATTTATTACTCCTGAAGCGGAGAAGTATTTAGAGTCGCTCAATTGCAGACGTTAAGCAAAAGCGGAGGTATTTTCGATGCAGGAGGAGAGGTGGCAAAAAGATGCGATCAATTGAGAAAAGATCGAGGTGGCTGTTCATACCCTTAGGAATGGCTATGTTCGTTTGCTTGGGCACTGTGTATTCGTGGAGTGTTTTCAGGAAGCCTCTTGAAGAGTTGTTTCAAATAGGATCTACCCAAAGCGGCTTGCCTTACATGCTGTTTCTTGCATCATATGCATTTTTGATGCCTGCGGGAGGCCTCCTGCTTGAGAGGTTCAGCCCAAGAACCGTGATCATGGCAGGCGGCGCAATGGTAGGATTCGGATGGATCTTGTCAGGCTTTGCATGGAATATAACGATGTTATCCTTTACATACGGGATCATCGCAGGAGGCGGAGTGGGTTTGGTTTACGGGGTGCCGCTGGCAGTTACAGCCAGGTGGTTTCCGGATAAAAAAGGTTTGGCTGTCGGATTGACTCTCATGGGATTCGGAATATCTCCTTTTGTAACAGCCCCTGTCGCAAGAATGCTTATCAGCCTTTACGGCCCGCTGAAGGCGTTTCAGATTCTGGGGGTTGTTTTCCTGTTTACAATTGTCATATTGGCGCTTCCTTTTCATTATCCAAAGCATCTGTCTAATAAAGACGGCGGAAATGGCGGGTTGATCTGCAGTACCGATACAGATACGAGGAATATGTTTCGATCCTCCAGGTTTTACGGACTTTGGATTTGCTTCGGAATCAGTACGATGGTCGGGTTGATGACCATCGGAATAACCGGATCGGTTGGCGAGGAAATCATTAAGCTGGATCCCCGTCATGCCGCCTGGTCTGTGGCTATGTTCTCGGTTTTCAATGGGATCGGAAGGCCCATTTTTGGCTGGCTGACTGACCGGCTGCAGCCTTACAGAACGGCAGTCATTACCTACTCCCTGATGGTTGCTGCGGCAGTTTTAATGTTGATGGCTGAAGAAGGTTCCATTCTGATCTATACCATCTCGTTTTCACTTCTGTGGCTGACGCTTGGAGGCTGGCTGGCCATAGCACCCACTACGACTTCCATCTTGTTCGGACAGAAATACTACAGCAAGAATTATGGTTTTGTATTCACTGCTTACGGTGTCGGAGCAATTCTAGGGGTGCTGGCCTCGGGAATCATCAGGGACGCGCTCGGGAGCTACCTCTATGTTTTTTACCCCATATTGCTTCTCGGATTTGCCGGAATTGCCATCTCGACAGCATTGCTCAGAAAATAATCCGGACAGAAGGGAATTAATTCTTGCCCTTGCTTTCAAAATGTGATACAATCATTTGAAAATCATAAGTATTTTTCTTCAATATAGATGGATCGGGTGATTAGATTGACAAAGGGTCAGATTGAGGCAAAAATAAGTGAAGCAATAAGCAAATTTGAGACAGAATACATGGGAAGAGGTCCAAAACAGATCAGGACCCTGATTTTCCAGGATCTGATCATAATTCGGCTTAAGGGGTTCTTGAGTCAGTCGGAACAGAAACTGGCTGAACATGCGCAGGGCATTGAATTGCTCAAGAAAGTCCGGCTAACCCTTTTTGAGAACTCACGTGTTTATCTTGAAGCCTTGATTAAAGACTTAATCGATATCGAAATTATAAGCACCCATTCCGATGTCAGCACAAAAACGGGAGAGAAAATCATTGTAATAACGGTTGCAGAAAATCTCGAAGAGAGATTTGAAAAATAAATAGCTCATTGGAAGACCAATCAAAAGGTTGAAGAAACCAGTTGAAGTGTAAGCCAATATTCTTTCTTGTAACAGGATGGATTATTGGCTTTTATAATACGCAAAATCCCGGCTTGGGCATCCATAGAACAAGCGGGAAGCGTCACTTGAGTTTGATAGTATTGTTAATGTAAAGGAGGAAAACGTATGAGAAATGAAGAAGCAATGAAAAGGCTTGTCCTTTCTGACGAGTTAAAGCAAGTTTTAAATGGGGCTGAAGATCTTATTATTGTCGAGGAACGCGAAGAATTGATCAGCATGGCAATGGGCGATTCAGAAAACGGGTTGTATGAAATCAGCTATGATGTTCCCGGGATTGGCGATGTCGTTGAGGCTACTGTAGCCAAATGCAAAAATGGTGTGGTTATAAACTATACGGATCCGTATATGCGCAGAAGAGACCCTGACTGCATGGTGGTTGCCGACGGAGGGGAGACAGACAAACCAAAATTCGCGGAGGTTTACGAAGGCGCCGACTTTCAGAGCCTGAGACAAGACACCTTCGATTGGCTGAAAAAACAGAGCTTGATCATGCTGCCTTTTATGGCCGGCGATACCGAGCTGGGCTACCCTGCTCTGCTGATTGCCCCGGCCAATGCGGCTTTTTTCGCAGGCGGCCTTGCAGACCTTCAGGGCTTTATCCCCAAAAGCAAAATTCCGGAGGGATTTAAGCCTCAGGCTGTCATTTACCTTGCTCCGCCTTTCCGTCATACGCATTTCGACGGAAAGCAGATTGTAGTGCACAACAGGCTTTCCGGCATGCATGAGCTATTCTCCTATAACCTGTATCCCGGCCCCAGTGCCAAAAAGGGAATTTACGGTGTACTCCTCAATATCGGAGAGCAGGAAGGCTGGGTTACCGTTCATGGTTCGACCGTAAAGGTAATCACACCGTATGACAATGAAATTGTCATTATGCATGAGGGAGCGAGCGGCGGCGGCAAAAGCGAGATGATCGAATACATCCATAAAGAAATGGATGGTCGGGTGCGGCTTGGGAAAAATTCCGCCACAGGGGAGAAGCTCTATCTTGAATTAAAGGAAACCTGCGAACTGAGGCCGGTTACGGACGATATGGCTCTTTGCCACCCCAGCCTGCAGAACGACAGCAAACGTCTTCGGGTAATCGATGCCGAGCAGGGATGGTTTCTCAGAATTAATCATATCACGAAGTACGGTACGGATCCCCAGCATGAGAGTCTCTGCGTGCACCCGAAGGAACCGTTGATTTTCCTTAACCTTCAGGGTCAGCCAGGTTCAACCTGCCTGATATGGGAGCATACGATGGACGCGCCGGGGAAACCCTGCCCCAATCCCAGGGTGATCATGCCAAGAAGAGATGTGCCCAATATCGTTAATGAGCCGGTTGAAATAGACGTCCGCAGTTTTGGCATCCGTACACCGTCCTGTACAAAAGAGGCTCCTTCCTATGGGATTCTCGGCTGTTTCCACATCCTGCCGCCCAGCCTTGCATGGCTCTGGAGACTGGTAGCTCCAAGGGGTCATGACAACCCGAGTATCACCGATACAGAGGGCATGACCAGTGAGGGTGTTGGCTCCTATTGGCCGTTTGCAACAGGGAAAAAGGTTACCCAGGCAAATCTGCTGCTAAACCAGATTATCGAAACCTCCAACACCAGGTTTGTCCTGATACCGAATCAGCACGTTGGGGTTTATGAGGTCGGTTTTATGCCGCAGTGGATTACCAGAGAATACCTGGCAAGACGCGGCAGTGCTAAGTTTGCTCCGGATCAGCTCGTTGAATCGAAATGCACCCTGCTGGGATACGCACTGGAATCACTGAAGGTTGACGGCACCTTCCTTCCGAAGGGTTTCCTCCAGGTCAATCATCAGCCCGAGGTTGGAAAGGAAGGCTTTGAGGCAGGCGCAAAAATTCTTAAGGATTTCTTTAAGAGGGAGCTGGCTAAGTTTGTCACTCCGGATCTGGATCCACTTGGCAGGAAAATTATCGAGTGCTGTGTCTGCGACGGCACCCTGGATGATTATATCGATTTAATCCCGATGAAACGGTAAGCTCCAGAGGAAAACAAGTTTAAAAAAGGACCATTTACTTTCCTCGTAATGAATCTGTCAATCAAAAGTAGACAGTTCAAAAAAACTATTCAAACCCTAATTCAGTTCTATACTGGATTGGGGTTTTGTAATTTAATGCGGCGGCCGGCCTTTGGTTATTGA
>JAVBVR010000031.1:0-68335 GCA_036677845.1 Anaerovoracaceae bacterium
GGCCACAGTTCCATCGCGACGACTCAGATCTACCTTCATACCACAAGCAGCCAGAAAAGGAGAATCCTCTCGGCGAAGCATCCAAGACAGAAGCTGATTCTGTCGGAGATTGCCCCAACAGCTGATTTTCTGATCAGATAGGCAGATCTCGATAATACAGATCGAAAATCCGGAAGTCAGATGAAATTGCCTCGATTAGATACAGAGGAACGTAGAGGGAGGATAGCCGGAACGGCTATCCTCCCTCTACGTTGTTGTATGAGTTTAATGGAGTAGTAGTATATAAAGTTACATGATCAGAAACGGGATATCTTTTATTCCCTATATTAACATTAGTAACGCCGGGTATCAATCATTATTTTTAATTTTCAAAATATTTTAACAATATCTTCTATAACAAGTGCTTTCCAATTGAATAGCCCGTCTGTTTCAACAGAAGAAGCGGCTGGAAAGGGGAATAGCGGCTATCACGTGCAAATTGCGGCTATCAGGCGTAAATCAATTTGACGCAGTGAGTCAAATAATAGTATAATATTTTGATACAAAATAAAGACTTATCTTAATCAATATTTAACATTCAATGAAAAGAAGGAAGAAATAAATGATAACAAGCAAGCAAAGAAGCTTTCTGAGAGGGCTGGCTCATGAGTTGGAGCCCACCGTATACATTGGAAAATCAGGTCTTACGGAGAATATTGTCAAGGAGATGGAGACCGGTCTTGAAACAAGAGAACTGGTCAAGGTTAAACTTCAGGAAAGCTGTGAACTGAACCCCAAAGAGACCGCCAATGAACTGGCGGACATTTTAAAAGCTGAGTATGTTCAGGCCATCGGCAGAAAGTTCACGCTGTACAGGGAATCCAAGGACCATAAGCAGATCGAACTACCGAAACAACCTTCGCTGCGGAGAGCTTCGGAAAAAACTGGCCGGTAATCGGAGTGTGATTTGGAGCTGGAAAATGATAAAGAAAAAGAGAAGAAAGGCCGTTTGGATTTCTGTACTTATTCTGATTGCCGCAATACCGGCGGTGCCGTTTAGCATCAGCGCGTATATGAAATCATCAATGGAAGCATATCTGGTCAAGGAGGCTGCAGCTGCAGAATTGGGGGCGGACTGTATTCTGGTTCTTGGCGCCGGTTTGAAGGCGGACGGAACGCCGAACCATATGCTTCAGGACCGGCTGGACAAGGGTATTGAGCTTTATCGGGCGGGTGCTGCTCCCAAGCTGCTTTTAAGCGGCGACAACGGGCAGGAGGAGTATGACGAAGTCAATGCGATGAAGGTGTATATGCTGAATGCGGGAATACCGTCAGAAGACGTCTTTATGGATCATGCGGGTTTTTCCACCTACGAGTCAATGTACCGCGCCCGGGATATATTTCTGGTAAAAAAGGCGATCATCATTACGCAGGAATACCACCAATACAGGGCACTGTATATGGCGAGGGGGCTTGGCATTGAAGGTTACGGCGTCGTTTCTGAACCGAGAATTTATGCAGGACAGGCGTACCGGGAAATCCGTGAAATACTGGCAAGAGACAAGGATTTCATTAAAATGATCTTTCAGCCGGAGCCCACATATCTCGGAGAAACCATACCCATCAGCGGAAGCGGGCTAAAAAGCCATGATTGACCGTTGAAAAGCCGAATCCAACCGAGGAGCAAAAGCCACCGATGAAGAATGTCCTTTTAACAATCGCATATGACGGAACCGGGTTCTGCGGCTGGCAGAAACAGCCGGGCCAAAGAAGCGTTCAGGAAGAAGTGGAGCGGGTGCTCAGCATCGTCTGTGCCCGGCCGATCCGGGTTAACGGAACAAGCAGAACCGATGCAGGTGTTCATGCCTACGGACAGAGGGCAAATTTTACAGCGGATTTCAGCATTCCCGTTGAGAGAATCCCCATAGCGGCAAACGGGATCTTTGCCTCTTCGGTTTCGGAAAAGAGCCGAAGGATGTCAGGAGATGTTTCCATCTTGAAAGCGGAGGAGGTTTCTCCTGAATTTCATGCCCGGTTTAATGCGGCCGGCAAAAAATATGTTTACCGGGTCAGCAATGTGCAAAACCCGGACCCCTTCAGCAGAAACTACTGCTGGCAGATTCCCAGGGCATTGGACCTGGACTCCATGAGAAAAGCTGCGGCAAGGCTGCCAGGAACATGGGATTTCAAGTGTTTTCAGGCAGCTGGCGGCAAAGAGCAGGAAACTACCGTAAGAACGATATACGGCGCCGGGATTCGTTCATCTGAAGGTCATACGCTGGAGTTTGAAATAATCGGCGACGGTTTTTTATATAATATGGTAAGAATTATCACAGGCACGCTGATCGATGTCGGGCTCGGCAGGAAAAAACCGGACGATCTGGAACAGATTATCGACAGCAGAGACCGGAGCCTGGCAGGCCCTACGGCGCCGCCCCAGGGCTTGTATCTTGCAGAAGTATATTTTGTGAACGAGGAGCTTCACAAGGCGGCCGGATCCCTGTGAAAGAAGGAGGAGAGGTATGAAGATAAAAGAGCTCTATGAAACAAAGCGGACGGTGATTTCTCTGGAGATTTTTCCGCCGAAGCTGGATTCTCCGGTAGAAACGGTTTTTAAAACTCTGGATGAGCTGAAGGACATCAACCCGGATTTTATCAGCGTAACCTACGGAGCGGGCGGGAAAGCGAAAGACAGGACCGTAGAAATTGCATCGAAGATTAAAAATGAATATAAAATTGAGAGCCTTTCACACCTGACCTGCATCTCGGCAACAAAAAAACAGATCAGAGAAATCTTTGAAGATATGCGAAATAATCGGATAGAAAACATTCTGGCGATGCGGGGAGACCTTCCGGAGGACCCGGATTTTGATTTTCCCAATCCTCTTCAATATGAGCATGCATCTGACCTGATCAAAGAAGTGACGGCAGAGGGAAATTTCTGCATCGGTGCCGCCTGCTATCCCGAAGGCCATGTGGATTGCGAAAGCAAGGTAAGGGATATCAAATATTTAAAGAAAAAAGTGGATATGGGGGCAGACTTTTTGATTTCCCAGTTATTTTTCGATAATGAGCTGTTTTACCGGTTCATGGAGGAGATCGATATAGCGGGGGTCAATGTTCCGGTTTCGGCGGGAATTATGCCTGTATTGAATAAGAATCAAATCCTCAGGATGACAAAACTTGCAGGCTGCATGATTCCTCCAAGGCTTCGGAGAATCCTGGACCGTTATGAGGATAACCCCGCTGCATTAAAGGAGGCCGGAGAGGCCTATGCCATTGAGCAGATCATCGATCTGATGGCCTGGGGCGTCCGGGGGATTCATTTATATACCATGAACAAACCGGACACGGCAAAGAGAATTATAGGGAATATCGAGAACATCAGAAAACTACAGAACTGATCTCTTCTCTCCGCCTGAATTCTTCGTTTTCTGGGAACAAAATAGGGCGTATACGGATCAAATATATAAAAAGAGGCCAGAGGTATAAATATATAAAAAGAAAAGGTAAAAGAGCAGCGATGAAAATAACTGATTTAATTGGGAAGAAAATAATAATCTGCGACGGGGCCATGGGCACCATGCTGCAAAAATTCGGATTAAAAGCAGGCGAGTTACCCGAGCTTCTCAGTTTTACCAACCCCGGAACCCTAACGGAAATCCACGAAGCATATTATAAGGCCGGCAGTGATTTTGTGTCGTCCAATACCTTCGGATGCAACCGGTATAAGCTTGAAAATACCGGTTATTCGGTGCAACAGGTAGTTTCTCAGGCCGTAACCCTTGCAAAAGACGCCGCAACCCGTGTGGCAGAAGGGGAGAAAAGCCGGGGAGAAACTCCTCGTGATAGATTTGTTGCTCTCGACTTAGGGCCAATCGGCAGACTGATGGAACCTGTAGGGGACCTTGCCTTCGATGAAGCCTATGATGTCTACAAAGAGCTGGTTGTGGCGGGAGCCGATGCCGGAGCTGATGTAATTTTTTTCGAAACCTATACGGATATCTATGAGCTTAAGGCAGGCGTGCTTGCTGCTAAAGAAAACTGCGATCTGCCCGTATTCTGCTCCGTCACCTTTCAGGAGGACGGAAGAATGCTCATGGGCACAGATCCCTTGACCGCGGTGAACATCCTTCAGGATCTAGGCATCGATGCATTGGGGCTCAACTGCTCCCTGGGACCGAAGCAGATCGTCGGTATTGCCAGGGAAATTCTGGAATGCTCCAAATTGCCTGTCCTGGTACAGCCGAATGCGGGGCTGCCTGAGATTGTGGACGGCGAAACGGTATTCCGCGTCGACATCGATGAGTATATCGATGCAATGCAGGAGCTGCTGCAGGCGGGAATAGCAATCGCAGGAGGCTGCTGCGGCACCAATCCCGATTACATCGCCGCCCTGACTGAAAGCATTCGGGGCAAGGATTATCCGGCTATGTCGCCGGAAGCGGACAGAATCAGAAGATCAAAAGCCATGACAGCAGTCAGCTCTCAGGCAAATACCGTAATTCTTGGCGACAGAATCCGAATCATAGGAGAAAGAATCAACCCGACAGGCAAGAAGCTTTTAAAGGAAGCGTTAAAGGGAAAGGACCTGTCCTATATAGAAAATGAAGCGATCGCCCAGGTAAAGGCCGGAGCCGAAATCCTGGACATCAACGTGGGGCTGCCTGAGATTGACGAATTAGAGATGATGCTGCATGTGATCAAGAGGTTGTCTTCGGTGGTAACGGCGCCTCTGCAGATCGACAGCGCCGACCCCAGAGTAATCGAGGCGGCGGCCAGATATTACAACGGGAGACCTATTATCAACTCTGTAAACGGCAAAAAAGAGAACATGGAGGCAATTTTCCCCATCGTAAAGAAGTACGGGGCCTGCGTCATCGCCCTGACGCTGGACGAAAAGGGGCTGCCAAGGGATGCGGAGGAACGGCTCGCGATTGCTGAAAGGATTATTACAACGGCGGAATCCTATGGCATTGGGCGGGAAAGAATCCTGGTCGACTGCCTTACTCTGACCGTATCCGCACAGCAAAATGCGGGAAGAGATACTCTTGAAGCCATTCGCCGGGTAAAAAAGCAGTTCGGTGTCAAGACCACGCTGGGAGCAAGCAACATATCCTTCGGTCTGCCGGAGCGGAAGCTTCTGAACAGGACCTTTCTTGCCATGGCGCTGGAAGCAGGGCTGGACGCCCCTATTACCGATCCTCTGGTGCCGGAGTATGTGGATACGGTCCGGTCGTTTGAAGCATTAAGCTGCAGAGATATCGAGTCAAAGGACTATATCCGTTTCTATGGCGGTGCGGCGGCGGACGGATCAGGCAGCAGGATACCTGATAAATCAAAGACGCAGACAGAATGGAATCCCATCTCTCTGGCGGAGATTATTGTCGAAGGATATGAGGATCGGGCTGCCGGTGCGGCAAAAGAGCTTCTGAAATTGAAAAAACCTTTGGAAATCGTTGAACAGGTCATCATCCCCGCACTTGAAACCGTGGGAAAAGACTATGAAAGCGGGGCCAGCTTTCTGCCCCAGCTCATGAAATCCGCCGATACGGTGAAGGCCGCTTTCGTGGTTCTGAAAGAAGCGATGAAAGCGGAGGGGGGAATGGTTTCCTATGGAAAGATCATCCTTGCTACGGTGCAGGGCGATATCCATGATATCGGCAAAAATATCGTAAAGGTTTTGCTGGAAAACTATGGGTATGAGGTTGTGGACCTTGGGAAGGATGTTCCGATAGAAAAGGTGGTTGAAACAGCTGGGAAAGAAAAGATTCGCATGGTGGGTCTTTCCGCACTGATGACTACCACTGTGGTTAATATGGAAAAGACCATCAAGGCATTGAAGGATGCGGGAGTGGAATGTGTTACCGCAGTGGGCGGAGCTGTGCTGACCGCAGAATATGCAAAGAAAATCGGCGCAGATTTCTACTGCAAGGACGCGATGGATACGGTCAAGGTTGCAAACCGGATCTTCAAAACCGAGAAATAAATAGCGACTGCCGGGCATATTTTCTCGAAAATCCGGTCGCGGACAGGCTTTGCGGCTCCGGAAAATCAAAACGCGGCTATCTATCCGATTTGCATGAGAAGATGTTACAGTATAAACAGTAATAAAAAGGAGAAGGGTATGGACAGACCGAGTTGGGATCAATACTTTATGGAAATGGCTGAAATCACCCAGAAGAGATCTACTTGCCTGAGAAGGCAGGTGGGAGCGGTAATCGTCAAGGACAGAAGAATTATGGCGACGGGATACAACGGCGCACCCATCGGAATCAAGCACTGTGAGGAGCGAGGGGGATGCCTCCGTCAGAAGCTGAACGTGCCTTCCGGACAGAGGCACGAGCTTTGCATGGCACTTCATGCGGAACAGAACGCCATTATACAGGCTGCCCACCTGGGGCAGAGTATTGCGGGGGGGGCCATATACTGCACGCATCAGCCCTGCGTGATCTGTGCCAAGATGATCATTAATGCGGGCCTTACTCGTATCGTTGTAAAAGAGGGTTATCCTGACGACCTTTCTCTGGAGATTCTGGAGGAAGCAGGCTTGAAAATAGAGATGTTCGATGAATTGAAATAAAAATTTCACCGAAAACCGCCTCCTTTGAGATGCTCTGCATCAAAGTCGGTAATAGGTTTCGCGGTTTTTTTGAAATTACTTCTTTCAAACATATGGACAACCAGTTGTGAATGTCAGAAGGTTACTTGTGAAAACATTAATACAAACATAGTATGCTTAGGGGAAAAGGATTGGAAGGACAGTAAGATGAATCAGTATTTGCTCATATTTTTAACGGCACTTGTTTTAGCGCTTATTTTTACACCGATTGCAATCAGAATCGCGCCGAAGATCGGTGCGGTGGATATTCCGAAGGACAGCAGGAGAATGCATACGACAGCAATGCCCAGATTCGGCGGCATTGCAATCTATATCGGGACGGTGGGTTCCATGCTGATATTCCTGCCCTTCAGCACACAGCTGATGGGGGTTATCGCCGGGGGAACACTGATGTTTTTCGTCGGAATCATCGATGATTTGAAGGGGCTGCCGGCAAAAGTGAAACTGGCGTGCCAGGTCCTGTGTGCGTTTATTCTGTTCGAGTTCAGTGTGAGGATATCTTTTATCGGGAATCCCTTCGGAGAAGGGTATTATTTCTTCCCGTGGATTGTCAGCCTGCTGGTGACCGTAGTCTGGGTTGTGGGTATAACCAATACGATCAATCTGATAGACGGACTGGATGGTCTCGCAGGAGGAGTTGCTTTCATCGCTTCCATTTCCATTGCGTACATCGCTTTTATCAGTGGAAGGGCTGACGCAGCCATGGCGATGCTTGCCATTGCCGGCGGGGTTCTTGGGTTTCTTCCTTTCAATTTCAATCCGGCGAAGATTTTCATGGGGGACGGCGGAGCTTTGTTTCTGGGATTCATGCTGGCGAGCCTGTCTGTAATGAGCCCCATGAAGAGCGCTACTATGCTGGCCACTGTGGTTCCGGTTCTGGTACTGGGACTTCCGATCTTTGATACGGCATTTGCAATCCTGAGAAGGCTGGTCAATAAACGTCCGATCATGGAAGCGGATAAAGGTCATCTGCACCATCGCATCATGGCGGCAGGTCTCGGTCAGCGAAGAACGGTGATGACCCTTTACGGGATCAGCGGCGTGATGGGAGTTGCTGCAATTTCAATGAGCAGGGATCTGTTCATCGAATCCGGGCTGCTCATTATCATAGCGGCGACCTTTATCTATGTATTCCTTACCGACCCGAACAGCACGGGACTCAATCTGAAGGCGGTCAATACAGAAGCGCTGGAAAAGAAAGAGAAGCGAAAGGAGGCGCAGCAATGAAAGTATTAACCGTATTCGGTACACGGCCTGAGGCAATCAAGATGGCGCCTCTGGTAAAAAGATTGAACGAAGAGCCTGAAATCGAATCCGTCTTGTGCGTAACGGCCCAGCACAGGGAGATGCTGGATCAGGTGCTGGATTTGTTCGGACTGGTTCCCGATTACGATCTGAATATCATGAAGCAGAACCAGACCATAAGCCAGATCACTTCCAATGTTTTGACGGGATTGGAAGAAGTATTGAAAAAGGAAAAACCGGATATCGTATTGGTACACGGAGACACGACGACGACGTTTGCTGCTTCGCTGGCAGCTTTTTACCAGCAGATCAAGGTCGGCCATGTGGAGGCCGGACTACGGACCTACGACAAATATTCTCCGTATCCCGAGGAGATGAATCGAATCCTGACAGGACATATCGCAGACCTTCATTTTGCTCCGACGGAAAGAAACCTCCGGAACCTTGTTGCGGAGGCAATTCCCGAAGATACGATTTTTATCACCGGAAACACGGTGATTGACGCGCTGCTGCAGGTGGCCGACAAACCGTATCGATTTGAAGACGAAACATTAAAAAAGATTGATTTTGAAATGAGGAGAGTCATTACGGTAACCTGTCATCGCAGAGAAAACCTGGGTGAGAACATGGAACAGATTTTCCGGGCGATCCGTGACATTGCTGAAGAATTTAAGGACACAGAAATCATATATCCTGTTCATATGAACCCGAAAGTCAGGGAAACCGCAGGCAAGGTGCTGGGAAATGCCGGCAGGATCCATCTGATTGAACCGTTGCAGTATCAGCCCTTTGTAAACCTTATGGCCAGATCCTATCTCATCATTACCGACTCCGGCGGAATGCAGGAGGAAGCGCCTTCTCTCGGAAAGCCGGTGCTGGTTGTGAGAAAAGAGACGGAACGACCGGAGGCCATTGAGGCAGGTACCGTAAAGCTTGCAGGGGTTTCCAGGGATACGATCTTCCGGATGACGAGGGAGCTTCTTGTCGACGAAGAGGCTTACGGGAGGATGGCCCGCGCGGTAAATCCTTACGGCGACGGTCATGCCTGCGAAAGGATTACCAGAATACTGTTGGATTATGGAAAACAAACTGCCGATAAAAATTGAAAGCAAATCATTATACAGGACCCTGGCCAGGGTCGCTCTTCCCATTGCATTGCAAAGCCTTATCACGTCCTCCCTCAACCTTCTTGACAATCTGATGGTTGGCAGACTGGGAGAGGTTGAGCTGGCAGCGGTAGGGCTTTCTTCTCAGTTGTTCTTTGTCCATCTCGGCGTCATGTTCGGATTTGCCAGCGGTTCTTCCGCTTTTATGGCGCAGTTCTGGGGAAAGCAGGATGTAACGAGCATAAGAAAAGTAACGGGATTTGCAGTTTTAGTCTGTTTTGGAATCAGCACGCTGTTTTTCTTTCTCCCTGCATTTCTGGCGCCGGATAAGGTACTGAGCCTGTTTACCGATATTCCCGAGGTCATTGCGATCGGGCAGGATTATGTAAGAATTGCCGCTGTCAGCTTTTTGACCCTGGGAATCACCTTTCCCTTATCCGCTGTACTCCGGACCACGCAGCAAACCAGCATCCCCCTTAAGATCAGCATCGTGGTTTTCTCGTCCAATACAATCCTCAATTATATCCTGATTTTCGGAAGCTTCGGGGCTCCGGCCATGGGAGTCAAAGGCGCCGCAACGGCCACAGCGATTGCCAGAACCATTGAACTGTGTCTTTATTTTTATATCATTTTCATCAGGAAGAATCTGATCGCGGGAAAGCCCCGGGAATTCTGCGGATGGCACAAACCGTTGGTTGTCAGGATCCTGGTCACAGCGGTCCCCGTCGTCATCAACGAGACGATGTGGAGCCTTGGCATGGCTGCCTATAATGCGGCATACGGCAGAATGGGTGTGACTGAATTTGCGGCTGTCCAGGCAAGCAATACGTTGAACACGCTCTTCATTCTTGCCATATTCAGCCTGGGTGATGCTCTGCTCATCCTTGTGGGACAGCGGATTGGAATGGGAGAGATGGATTATGCCTTTGCCCTTGCAAAACGGCTCCTGCGGATCGGTTTTTGTGTCGGAGCAGTTTCCGGCGTTCTGCTGATCCTGACTTCTCAGTTTATTATTCGCCTGTTCAACTTCACGTCCATGGGACAGCATTACGCATTACTGATTATCTGTATATACGGGATTTTCATGCCTCTTAAGGTCTACAGCGGATTAAACATTGTCGGGACCCTGCGGTGCGGCGGAGATACAAGGTCTGCCATGTTCTATGAGGTGGGTTCCGTTTGGCTGATTGGAGTGCCGCTGGTCTTTCTGGGTGCGCTTTACCTGTCACTTCCGATCTATTTTGTGGTTCTGATGGCCCAGACCGAGGAGGTCGTCAAGGGGATCCTCTGCTGGCGCCGCTTCCGGTCGGGAAAATGGCTGAAAAATCTGGTTCATGATATATAAAAATCATATATGGATAACAAATGATACAACTTAACAATATTGTGCATATTTTATAGAAAAAACGTTAGAATTTAGTATTTTTTCTCGGTTTTTTTTGAAAGCCGAAATGGAGGAATCCCTCTGATCCTATTTAATTCAATGGATCGGGGGGGATTTTTCATAAAAGACAAAATTTTCAGAATGTTTATTTTTTAACGATACTTTACTTTTAAAAAAATGGGTCTATAATTAAAGAGGATTTCCGGTAAGGATTTTTTTCTGATCACAAGCCGGGTCCGCAATCATATTGGTAACCGTTTTTCCTTGAATGTACCCGGAAAGAGAGAATCAGGGGAACCCTGCATGGATACTTCCATGGAGGGACTTATATTTTATTTGGAAAATGCCGATGTGATGCATATGGAGGGCCTCTTTTGACGAAAGATAATTTAAGGATGCTAAAAATAATTTTGGTTTATGATGGTCTCGTGATCCTGTTATCGCTTATCGTTACAATCATATTTGCCAGAGAGTACACGGTGGTTCTTATCGTCGGAACAGCTGTTGCTTTCTTTAATTATTTGATGAATTCCGTCATAACGGAGTATTCGATGAAGGTATCGAAGGGTGCGGCCTGGATTCTCTTGGGAGCCGTGGCAAGAATTGCGATCGCAGGCGCTTTTGCCTTTATCCTGTACCAAAACAACCGCTATAATATCATTGCCTATATCACCGGATACACTCTGCATTATGCGGCAATGGTCATCAGTTCGGCATCACTGAGAAGCAACAGAAAGAGAGAAGGTGAATAAATGGAACTCGACGCGAGGGAAGTATTTGAATTTACTGTTTTCGATCATACGTTTATCGTCACCATGAGCATTGTCCTGCAATGGGTAATCATGGCTGTGATCATTGTTTCCGTGCTGCTTCTGACAAGAAATCTTGAAAAGATTCCGACGAAGAGGCAGACCGTAGTCGAAATGGCAGTGAACTTGTTTAACGGACTTGTCTGTTCCAATATGGGAAACGAGTATAAAAAGAGCTTTGTACCGTTTATCGGAACACTGGGGATCTTTATCGTTTGCATGAATCTGACGGGCCTGGTCGGGTTTGCCCCTTCTACCAAAGACCTTAATGTCACCTTAACTTTAGCTTTGGTTTCCGCATTTGTCATCAACGCAAATGCAATAGCACATAACGGAGTGGGCGGTTACCTGCACAGCTATATCAAGCCGTATCCGTTTATGCTGCCCATGAATCTCATCGAAAAATTTACTGTTCCGCTGTCGCTCTGTCTCCGGCTCTTTATCAATATGCTGGTAGGAGTGATCTTCATGGAGCTGATTTATATTGCTATGGGGCGTTTCGCATTTATCTTGCCGGTTCCCATGCATTTTTTCTTTGATCTTTTTGTTGCCGTGATCCAGACATATGTATTTATTATGCTGACCATCGTATTTACCAAAACGGCGGCGGAACACTAGATTAATACCAGGTAATAACTGATGCGTGAACTGCGTCAGATGTTATATTCGTAAAAAAGACAGGAAAAATAAGGAGGAGAAACGAATGGATTCTACAGGACTGATTGCGTTAGGTGCCGGAATTGCAGCACTGGGTGTTATAGGCGGAGGTATCGGTATTGGTATGATTGGCGGAAGAGCCGTGGAAGCGGTAGCCAGACAGCCAGAAGCAAAAGGTGATATCACGTCAACCATGATTATCAGCATTGCGTTTGCAGAAGTAACATCGCTTTATGCGCTGATCGCTTCTATCCTGCTGATCTTTGTAAAATAGGGATACGCTGTAACGATTGACGGAAAATGAACCCGAGGGGGGGCCTCACAGTATATGGAGGGAAATTTATTTACGATATTTGCGACCTTGGTCAACTTTTTAATTCTGCTGTTCTTTCTGAAGCGCTACCTCTTTGACAAAGTGAACAAGGTGATTGACGACAGAAACAGTGAAGTGATAGAAACAATGCAAGAGGCTGAATACAGGGTGCTTAAGGCTGACGAGCTGAGGGAGTCTTATGAAAAGCAGCTTGCAGATCTGGACAATAAGGGAAGAGAAATTGTAAGGGAAGCAAAAATGAAGGCTGATGAGCGGGCTAAATCAATTATTCAGGAAGCTGAAGACAGAACTGCGATGCTGATCAGACAAACAGAAGATGAAATTAAGAGACTGAAGAAAAAGTCTGTTGAAGAAATGAAGCAAGAAATCGGAGCGCTTGCCATTTTTGCCGCCGAAAAAATTCTGGAAAAAGAGCTGGATCACCAAGAGCAGCAGGCTTTTATCGGAAAAATAATTGATGAGGCAGGGGACGCAAAATGGCAGAATTAACAGTTGAAATCACATATGGCAAAGCTTTATTTGAAGCCGCCAGGGATTTGAATAAGGTAGATCTCATTCTCGACGAGTTGAAAGAGATCGGAGGGATATTTCAGCGAGATCCGGATTTCAACGAGTTTTTTAATACGCCTGTCATTTCCGGCCCCGAAAAAAAGCAAGTGGTCGAACAGATCTTTTGCGGTCATATCAGCCGGGAAACGCTGAATTTCCTGATGGTACTGATCGACAAGAGGCGAATGGGCAGCTTTTTTCGCATTGTTAAGGAATATCAGAAACTGATGAACCAAGAGCAGGGAATATCTCTAGGAACTGTCTATTCAGTAGAACCCCTTACAGATATTCAGTTACGTTCTTTTGAAGAAAAAACAGCAAAGCTTCTGAAGAAAAACGTGAAGCTTGTCAATAAAACAGATGCGTTCCTCTTAGGCGGAGTCAAGATATTGATCGACGGAAAAGTGATCGATGCATCCGTAAGGAAACAGCTTCAGGATCTTGAAGGCCGCATTAAGCAAGCATAAGAATGCAAGGGGTGATAAAGAATGAATCTTAAACCGGAAGAAATCAGTGCAGTCATTAAAGAAAAAATTATAAATTACAAAAACAAACTGGATGTTTCTGATTTTGGAACAGTCATACAAATCGGGGATGGTATCGCGCGGGTTTACGGCCTGGAAAACTGCATGGCGGGCGAGCTGCTTGAATTTCCCAATGAAATATACGGCATGGCATTGAACCTGGAAGAAGACAATGTCGGTACTGTAATTCTCGGTCCTGACAGAGAGATCAAAGAGGGCGATATTGTTAAGCCGACCGGAAAAGTGGTAGAGGTGCCGGTAGGGCCCGAACTAATAGGCCGTGTCGTCAATGCGCTGGGTCAGCCCATCGACGGCAGAGGACCGATCCTTACCACAAAGACAAGGCCGATTGAAAACAGAGCCCCCGGTGTTTTGCAGAGAAAGTCAGTCAATCAGCCGCTGCAGACCGGGATCAAGGCCATCGACTCCATGATTCCTATCGGGAAAGGCCAGAGAGAGCTGATCATCGGTGACAGACAGACGGGCAAAACCGCCATAGCCATCGATACCATCATCAACCAGGCGGAGGAAGATGTTATCTGCATCTATGTTGCCATCGGACAGAAGAAATCCACTGTGGCCCAAATGGTTCAGACCTTGGAGAACAAAGGCTCCATGAAATACACCATCGTAGTCTCCGCTACCGCCAGTGAAGTTGCTCCGCTGCAGTATATTGCCCCTTATGCGGGCTGCGCCATGGCGGAAGAATTCATGTATCAGGGCAAAGATGTTCTGATCATATATGATGATCTTTCCAAGCATGCGGTAGCTTACCGTGCCATGTCTCTGCTGCTTCGGAGACCGCCGGGAAGAGAAGCATACCCGGGAGACGTTTTCTATCTGCACAGCAGGCTGCTGGAACGGGCAGCCAAGCTCTCCGATGAGCTGGGCGGCGGATCCATCACCGCACTTCCGCTCATCGAGACTCAGGCTGGAGATGTGTCCGCCTACATCCCTACCAATGTAATTTCAATTACCGACGGTCAGATCTTCCTGGAGTCGGAACTGTTTTTTACCGGACAGCGGCCAGCCGTCAACGCCGGCATCTCCGTATCCCGGGTTGGCGGGAACGCGCAGATCAAGGCAATGAAGAAAGTATCCAGCAAAGTCAAGCTGGAACTGGCGCAGTACAGAGAACTGGCCAGCTTTTCCCAGTTCGGTTCCGACCTGGACAAGGATACAAGAGCCAGACTGGATCACGGAGTGATTTTGATGGAAATTTTAAAACAGCCTCAATATTCTCCGGTGAAGGTGGAGCATCAGGTTATGATCATCTTCGCCGCGACCCACCGCTATCTGGCGGATATCCCCGTTGAAAAGATTAAACAGTTTGAAAAGGAATTCTATGATTTCATGGATACACACCATCCGACGATCGGAAATGAAATCAAAACCACCGGCAAGCTGGAAGCTGACGCGGAGGAAAAACTGAAGGCTGCAATCGAAGAATTCAAAACGATGAGAAAATTTGAATGACAGCGGATTAAGGAGGAGGTGACGGCATGGCATCCAGCAATATGAGGGATATCAAACGCAGAATCCGAAGCGTCAACAGCATGGAGCATATCACCAATGCCATGAAGCTGGTTTCTGCAGCCAAACTGAGAAAAGCCAAAAACACCTTTGAAAAAACAAGAGAATATTTCCACTATGTCACGGAGTCCATAGAGGAGATTTTTCATAATAACAGTGAAGTCCCCACACGGTATCTGAAAGGAAACCGGGAAATTAAAACCACCTGCTATATTATCTTAACCAGCTCCAGAGGTCTTTGCGGGAGCTTTAATTCCAACGTTATCAAAGAGGCTGCCCGTGAAATCGCGGATGACCAGGCTAAACCGGTTATTGTGGCCATCGGCGGGAAGGGGAAAGAATACTTTGAAAAGCGCGGTTACGAGATTTTTGAAGAGTACATGCTGCCGCCGGAAAGCATCTCTTTCTTAGAAACACATGACATCAGCAAACCGATCATCGAATTCTACGATTCCGGAAAGATAGACAAGGTTGTGATGATTTACACCTCTTTTGTCAGTTCGCTGGAGCAAAAGGTAAGATCGGTTACGCTGCTTCCCTTTGAAATTTACACGGATCCTGATTTTCCACAGCTGGAGGAACAAATAGACTATGAGCCGTCGGTGGAAGAAGTATTTAATTATCTGGTTCCGAAATATGTGGAGATCATGGTTTACGGTGCAATTGTAGAGTCCGCCACCTGCGAGCATGCGGCCAGACGTATGGCAATGGAAAATGCAACGGATAATGCGAGAGAAATGATCGCCGAGCTTACTCTCTTCTACAACAGAACGAGACAAGCCGCTATAACAAATGAAATCTCGGAGATTGTCGGCGGTGCCGAAGCGCTGAAATAAAGCGAGGAGGGAAAGAAATGAGCCATAAAGGTACCATACATCAGATCATCGGACCTGTAATCGATATTAAATTTGCTCCGGAGGAAATGCCGGAGCTGCTCAATGCGGTTTCCGTCCGGTTTGAAGACAGGAATATCGTTGCGGAAGTAGCCCAACACATCGGAGATGATGTTGTCAGATGCGTTGCCTTGTCCTCAACAGACGGCCTGACAAGAGGAATGGTAGCGACAGACAGCGGCGCGCCCATCAGCGTTCCTGTCGGAAAGGAAGTTTTGGGGCGATTGTTTAATGTAATCGGCGATACCATCGATGAAAAAGGACCTGTACCTACGGAGAGAAGGATGCCGATCCACAGGGCTGCCCCACCCTTTGAAGAGCAGGATACAAGCGCTCAGATCTTTGAGACCGGCATCAAGGTGGTCGACCTGATAGCGCCATATACGCGGGGCGGAAAGGTCGGGCTGTTCGGCGGAGCAGGTGTGGGAAAGACAGTGCTGATTCAAGAGCTGATCAATAATATCGCCAAAGAACACGGGGGAATCTCCGTATTTGCCGGAGTAGGGGAACGAACCAGAGAAGGAAACGATCTTTATTATGAAATGATAGAATCCGGTGTTATCGAAAAAACAGCCATGGTCTTCGGGCAGATGAACGAACCACCCGGAGCCAGAATGAGAGTTGCCCTTACCGGGCTCACCATGGCGGAGCATTTCAGAGATGAAGAGGGACAGGATGTGCTTCTGTTCATCGACAATATTTTCCGGTTTACCCAGGCCGGCTCTGAAGTGTCTGCGCTGCTGGGCCGCGTACCCAGCGCCGTAGGCTACCAGCCGACGCTGGCAACGGAAATGGGAGCGCTGCAGGAAAGAATCACCTCTACAAAGAAGGGTTCCATCACTTCGGTTCAGGCGATTTATGTGCCTGCCGACGATCTGACAGACCCGGCTCCTGCTACGACCTTCGCTCACCTGGATGCCACAACGGTACTGTCCAGGGCGATTACCGAGCTTGGAATTTATCCTGCGGTAGACCCGCTGGAATCCACTTCGCGGATCATGGACCCGCTGATTATCGGAGAAGAACATTATAATACGGCGCGTGGAGTGCAGGAAGTGCTCCAGAGGTATAAGGATCTGCAGGACATCATCGCCATCCTCGGCATGGATGAACTGTCGGACTCCGACAAGCTGGTCGTATCCCGTGCAAGAAAAATCCAGCGTTTCCTTTCCCAGCCCTTCAGCGTAGCAGAGGCATTCACCGGAACGCCGGGCAAATATATCCCATTAAAGGAAACCGTCAGAGGATTTAAGGAAATCCTTGATGGAAAACACGATGAAATCCCGGAATCTCTGTTCTTGTTTGCCGGCGGAATTGATGAGGTTGTAGAAAGGTTCAGAAAAGATGCCTAGAAGTATGCTGCTGGAGGTGATAACTCCCTCCAAACTCTTTTATAAAGGGGAGGTAGAGCTTGTTATCGTCAGAACCCTGACCGGTGACGAGGGCTTCATGGCCGGTCATACCTGGGCTGTCAAGCTGCTTGACGCAGGAGAGATGTGGTTTCAGGAGGCCGGAGCAAAGGATTTTAAAATCGCTGCCCTGGCCGGTGGTTTCGTCGATGTAAAGGATAATATCATTATCTTTACAGACGCGGCGGAATGGCCGGAGGACATTGATTTGCCGAGAGCGCAGCATGAAAAGGAAATGGCGGAGGATTGGCTCAGGCACCCGAGCGACGACGACTCAGAGATTGCCAGAGCGAAAATCGCCATTCAGAAATCTCTGACCCGGCTGCATGTTGCGGCCGGTGGCCACAGGAGGAAAAGATAACGTGCAGGATATGCCGCTGCGCTATTCGATCTTCAGGAAGTTTTCATAATTGATCGACGCCTCTTCTTGCGCTTTTTCACGCAGCAGATTGATCTCCCCAAAGTTCTCGATCAGCAATTTTACTATTTTACCGTCGATGGATCCGTTTTCAACCATGCCGTCCAGCACTTTCATCGCTTGCTCGCTCTCCATACCAGCCCGGTACGGACGATTTTCCGTAATTGCGGTAAATACGTCGGCGACTGCCATGATACGGGATCCCATCGTTAGATTTTCCCCTTTTATCTGAAAGGGATAACCCTTGCCGTTCAGCTTTTCGTGATGATAGGAAGCCCATCTGTTTATGAGCTTGAACTGTTCAATGGTATCAAGCAGTTGATAGGTATAATATGTATGGGAACGAATCTCGTTGAACTCATCTTCATCCAGCTTTGTGGGTTTTTCCAGTACGGAGTTTCGTATGGCGAGTTTCCCCAAATCATGCAGATAACCTGCAATGAGCATCATCTTGCATTCCAATGGCGAAAATCCAATGATTCTTGCAATACTTTCCGCTGTTTTTGCGACTCCTGCCGAATGCCGTGCGGTGAACGGGCTCCGGAAGTCAATAATACGCGAAAAGACATGCGCAAGGTCAATAATATCGTCAATTTCCAAAACAAAGCTATCGTATAAACCGATCTCGGGGATGCAGTTTACCGGAGAGGAGGAGATCAGATCAAGCCAGATATACTCCTTTCTGCTCAAATCATACAGCGCATCTACCAGGTCGGGTTCATAAATCGTATTCCTGCTTTGTTGAATTTCCGCCAGAATTTCCGGCAGCTGGATTAAAATATTCTGGGAAGCATCGATTAAACCGCATACGCGGTCGGCCAGGTGGACAACATGGCTGGCATACGGAATTACGTCGTCTTTTTGGACCTGATCTTCACCGCTGTTCCAGGGCATGTGATGATATTTAATAATCGGCGTCACCTGGTTTAAGGGTTTAAACCCTTCGAAGAGGTTTGCGCCCTTCCATGCATGAGAATGGATATATTGAGGCTCGGTCTCAATCGTCTCAAGCCTTTCGTCCAAGGAAAGCGCTCCGATATCATGGACCAAAGCGGCGAGGAAAATATGCTTCTGTTGTTCGATGGGCATTTTCAGGCGTTCAGCCAGCCGTGTCGACAAATATGCTACTTTTTCATGATGATTGGAAAGCAGGGGAGATACCAGGTCCTGTGCTTTCGACAGACATAATAACAGTTCGTGAAGCGTAACTACGATGGTTTTCATAAAATGTCCTCCGGGAATGCTGTTGGGTTTATTCAATTGCTGGGGTCTGCAGTGGTCAATCATTAATATATCATGAAAACGGGATCTTTTCATTAATAAATCATGAAAACCGCATCTTTTCATTAATGAATCATGAAAACGGGATCTTTTCACAAAAAAGAATAACGCCAATCATCACTACATCCGATGACCGGCGTTATTGAAACTCTGCATTTAACACTTCTGGTGGAATCACCCTCTCTCTGCCAATTGATCAGCTTTTATCCAACAACGGGTATGATGCCCGATTGTTTTTTCTTTATGTATAGTATATCATATTTTTTTAAAGTTGCAAGAATATTCAGATAAAAAGTAGCAGGAAATCTAACCCAGCAAGCCCCCCACCTGATATACGATCAGTGCTACGATCCAGGCAGTGGCGGTCTGAAAGGCCATGACGCCTGCGGCGCTTCTCCAGCTGCCCATTTCTCTCTTGACTGCGGCCATTGCTGCGGCACACGGCATATAAAGCAGCGTGAAGGTCAGGAAGGAAAATGCGGATAACGGAGTAAAAATCTGCGACATCAGCGGGCTGATCGAACCTGGGTCGCTGGCTCCAAGCAGGACTGCAAAGGTGCTGACGACGGCTTCTTTTGCTGTGAGGCCTGTTACCAGAGCCGTGGCGGCCCTCCAGTCTGCAAATCCCAACGGTGCGAAGATGGGTGCTGCGAGTTTCCCGACAGATGCCAGCATGCTGTCTCCCGCATCGGCCACGATATTAAAACCGAAATCAAAGCTCTGCAGCGTCCAGATTATGATGGTCGCCATGAAGATCACCGTAAAGGCTCTTTTTATAAAATCCATAGCCCGTTCCCACATTTTAAGAAATACGCTCTTTGCGGCGGGCATTCGATAGGGCGGAAGCTCCATGACGAAGGGTACCGGACTTCCTTCAAACACCGTCTTCTTCAGAAGCAGACCCGCAGCTACTGCAACGATCATACCCAGCACATAAAGAGAGATCATCACCAGAGACTGATATTCGGCGAAAAAAGCAGCTGTAAATACGGCGTAAACGGGAAGTTTGGCACTGCAGGACATAAAGGGAGTAAGGATGATGGTCATCTTTCTGTCCCGTTCGCTTGGAAGGGTACGCGTCGCCATTATAGCAGGTACGGAACAGCCGAAACCGATGAGCATCGGAACAAAAGAGCGGCCCGACAAGCCGATTTTACGAAGCAGCTTATCCATAACAAAGGCGACTCTCGCCATATAACCGCTGTCTTCCAGTATGGACAGGAAGAAAAACAGTACCACGATGATCGGCAGAAAGGACAGTACACTTCCTACGCCGGCAAACACGCCGTTGATGATCAGAGAGTGGAGGGCAGGGCTCGCATTGAAACCTGCCAGGGCGCTGTCGACAGCGTTTGTAATGCCGTCGATACCGATGGCGAGCAGATCGCTCAGACTGGAACCGATGACATTGAAGGTCAGCCAGAATACGATCATCATAAACACTAAAAAGATCGGGATGGCAAAATGCTTATGTGTCAAAATATTGTCGATTTGAATGGAACGCAGATGCTCTCTGCTGTGACCCGCTTTTTTGACACAGGCTTTGCAGAGGTTTTCGATAAAGGTATAACGCATATCAGCCATGGCTGCTTCCCGGTCCGTGTCCAGATGGGACTCCATATCGTCGACGATATGACGGATGATATCAAGCTCCGGTTCCATCAGCTTCAGACGGTTGATCACAGGCTGATCTCCCTCCACAACTTTTGCTGCGGCGAACCGAAGAGGAAGACTAGCTGCTTTTGCCTCATCCGTAATGAGGTGCGCGATGGAATGGATGGCATTATGTACATGTCCGCAGCAGAAGTCGAGATTCCTTGGCAGCGCTTTTGTCTCTGCGCATTTGATTGCTCTGTGAGTCAATTCATCCACACCGTCATTCTTGCTGGCGGCAATGGGCACTATCGGGATTCCAAGCTGCTCCTCCAGCTCCTGAATGTCGATGGAGATGCCGTTGGCCCGGATCTCATCCATCATGTTGAGGGCCAGTATGATCGGGATATTCAGTTCCATCAGCTGTAGCGTCAGATAAAGATTGCGTTCAAGATTGTTTGCATCGATGATGTTAATAATAGCATCAGGCTTGTCAAAAATAAGGAAATCCCTTGTTACGACTTCCTCGGAAGTATATGGTGAAAGAGAGTAGATCCCGGGAAGATCGACAACGGATACTCCCTTGTGTCCTCTGACGGGCCCCTCTTTTTTTTCAACGGTAACGCCTGGAAAATTGCCGACGTGCTGATTGCTTCCTGTCATCTGATTAAAAAGCGTGGTTTTTCCGCTGTTGGGATTTCCGATTAGCGCGAAGGTGATATTCATTCGGCCACCTCCAGAATTTCAATCTTTTTTGCATCATCCTGACGGATGGTCAGTTCATAATTTCTAAGGTGCAGCTCAATAGGATCGCCCAGAGGTGCGACCTTTCTGACCATGACGGTGGTGTTGGGCGTAAGCCCCATATCAAGAAGGCGCCGCCGCAGGGCGCCTTCCCCGCCGATGGATCGTATAATACCCTTGCTGCCGGTTTGCAGTTTATCTAAAGTCGTTTTCATTTCCTGTCTCCTTACGAAAGCGTTTCATCCACATACCCTACAGTAAGTTAGCCTAGGCTAATCGTTTGACAAAAAATGAAGGCCATCCCTGGTTAGCCATAACTTACTATGGTTATTTTATTCCATCATTTTACGTATGTCAACAGTTTTCTTCCCGCCGATGCCAGAAGTCTGATCACAGATGCGACAACAAGAAGAGCGACGGCGATGGCGCCTGCCATCATAATGGTTTCAGTGCCCAGGGATGCCGTTTTTTGAATATTGCCTTCCAGAATCGCCAGCATTGTATAGTACATGTTGGCGCCGGGTACGAGCGGAAGGATACCAGGAATGATAAAAATGGTGGCGGCGTCTTTGAAAAGGCGCGAGAAAAGATCACTGATAAGAGCAACGGTGCACGAACCGGCAAAGCATGCCAGAACGCTTCCGCTTCCGGAAATTGTGAAATAGTTATAAGTCAGCCACCCCAATGCGCCCACAAGTCCGACGGCAGCGATATGCTTCTTCGGAGCGTGAAAGAGAATGCTGAAGCCTACGGTGGAACTGAATGCGAACAGGAAATTCCAAATCATCAGAATGCACCTCCCAGCACGGTCCAGAGCTTGATGGCCACGCCCACCCCCGATGCGATGGAAACGGCGATAATGACGGCTTCAATTCCCTTTGATGTTCCGGAAAGCATATCTCCGGCCAGCGTATCCCTGACCGCGTTGGTCAGCGCCACGCCAGGAAGAAAGATCATGATGGAACCGATGATGACCGAATTCAGGTTGGAGCCGAGGCCTGCAGAGAAAAGACCCAGCGCGATAAAGGTTGCAGCCGCGCAGCAGCAGAACCCTCTGATGAACAGGTTTGTATCCAGCTTATCTAAAACCACCGAAAGCAAATAGCTGCAGGCGCCCGCAAAGGAAGCACAGAAAAAATCCCGGATGGTGCCCTGGAATATCAGCGCAAAGAAAGAGGAAACCAAGGCTGCTCCGAATACTCTTACAAAAAGAGGATAAGGCTTCGTTTTGGAGATCTCTTCCAATATATCAAGGCCGGCGTCGATAGAGAGATCGGTACTGGTAAACTCTCTGGAAAAGTGATTGATCCTGGAGATTTTCTCCAGATCGATACGGCTGCCCTTGATCCTTTTGATGAAGGTGTGTGTATCGCTGTCCTCCGAGCCTTCGTCAAGTGATAAAAAGATACCTGTCGTAGTTGCAAAAACCTCAACGGTAGGAATCCTGCAGGCCTTGCAGATCCTTGTGATCGTATCTTCTACGCGGTAGATCTCCGCACCGTTTTTCATCATCAGCTCTCCTGCATGCAGTGCAAGGATAAGCACCTTTTTTTGCATCTGATTGATCATAAAGACTTATCTCCCAAAACTTTCTGTTTGCTTCCTATTATTATATCATTGACAAAAGTCTTCGTCAGCAAATATTCTTATAGTAGTATGAAACGGATTGTTTAACTTATAAGAGCGAAAAGGAAAAGATAGAATGGAAGAAAGACAAGCGATATACCGAATAGGACCGATTCGTCCGCCGAGTGAAGCAAACAGCCTTCTGCTTCAGATCACCGAAGGCTGTACCTGGAACCGCTGTAAGTTCTGCAGCCTGTATAAACACGAAGGGTTCAGGGCCTTTACTGTTGAAAGCATAAAGAAGGACATCGATGTGATGGCCTCCTATGCTGCAATCGCAGCCGAGTTTCAGAGCGAAGACGGAAGCTGGAATAAGCGGGCGGCATTGGATAAACTGAATTGCATGACGCGGGATGAGCAGAACTGCTATTATCTCGTTTACCGATGGCTTGCTAACGGGGGAGAAAATGTATTCCTTCAGGACGGGAATTCTCTGGCAGTGAAAACCGAACGGGTTGTGGAAGTACTTCAGTATCTCAGGGAGAAGCTTCCGAGCATCAGGAGAATCACAACATACGGACGCGCGGAAACGCTGTCCAAAATCAACGTAGATCAGTACCGATCCTTGAAGGCTGCGGGGCTGAACAGGATTCATTCCGGCTTCGAGTCAGGGTCCGACAAAGTGCTGCAGCTGATTAACAAGGGGGTTTCATCAGAGCAGGAAATTACTGCCGGGAAGAATATCAGAGACGCGGGCATCGAGCTTTCGGTCTATTTCATGCCGGGGGTTGGAGGAAAAGCTCTTTCCGAAGAGAATGCACTGGAAACCGCGCGGGTTGTCAGCGAAATCAATCCGGAGTTTGTAAGGATCAGAACGGCCGTGGTCAAGGAAGGAACGGAGCTTTGGCAGGATTACCTCGACGGGAAATACCGGCTTTGCAGTGAGAATGAAAAACTGAACGAGATCAGGCTGCTGATTGAAAATGCTGAAAACTGTTCGGGGTTTCTCGCAAGTGATCATATTATCAACCTGCTGCAGGATGTTCAGGGACGCCTTGATAAGGACCGTCAAAAAATGCTGGATATGATTGGGCAATACTTCGATATGCCGGTGTCCAGGCAGAAAGTATTCCAGCTTGCTCGGCGTTCCGGAATGGCTACCCGTCCGGATGATCTGGAGCTGCTTCCTTCGGAACGGGTTGAAAAGCTTGCGCAGCTTGCAGATTCCATAGTCGATGAGAACACCTGGGACAGAAAAATGAACGATATGATGACAGATTTTATATAAAGAAACGGTCAAGACGGCTGCCGCGTGCAGCTTTCGGAGCCGGCAAAACCCTGCATCAGAATTTGCTGCAGGGTTTTTTGATGATAAAAACCAGGACGCGCGGCGTTTCTCACAAATGAGATTAGGAGATACATTGTTTATAAAAAGTGAGAAAAATTTTCTGACAATGTCTAAGGGGCCGATTTGGGTAAAATCTGTCATAACCCTTGAAATTGGAGGTAAATTCAGAAAATTATAATATATTTTTTAATGTGGATATAAGTTGGCATGAAATTTGAATTAAATAAGAGTAATCGTTAGCTGCTCTAGAAAAGAGTTATAAGTTAAAATTTGAGGAGGTTTTATACCATGACCGCATGTAACAAAGAATTAGCATTAAAAGAAGCACAAAAAGTCGTAGGCTTTATTGAAAGGCCCGAATTAACAAAAGATGAGAAAGACACAATCGTTAAAGATTCCATCAAAAACTTTAACGAAAATGTTAACCCCGGCTGGCTGGAATACAGAAAGTCGGTATCAACAGATGCTGCTTTTGTAGAATGGACCGACTCAGTTGATCATTTTGAAGATCTCTACGGAACTCAGTTCATCGACTGTCTGGGCGGCTTCGGTATCTATACTTGTGGACACAGAAATCCTGAAATCTTAAAGACTGTAAAAGCTCAGCTTGACAAGTATGCATTACATAGCCAGGAACTGGTTGATCCGTTAAGAGGTTACCTTGCCAACATTCTGGCAATGATTACTCCGGGAGATTTACAGTATGCATTCTTTACAAACGGCGGTGCGGAAGCTGTAGAGATGGCTCTTAAGCTTGCTCGTCTTGCCACAGGCGGAAGATGGTATATTTCTACGGTCGGTGCGTTCCACGGCAAGTCCATGGGAGCTATCTCCATGGGAGGCAAAGGCGCATACAGAGAAGATTATACCCCGATGATCCAGCAGGTTCAGCATGTAAAATACGGTGATGCAGATGCGATGGAAGCCGCAATTAAAAACCTGCAGACCGTAGGCGAAAAGGTTGCCGGTGTTATCATCGAGCCGATCCAGGGAGAAGCAGGCGTTATCATTCCACCTGCGGGATACCTGAAGGCAGTAAGAGCGATCTGTGACAAATACGGCGTTGCTATGATCGTGGACGAAATTCAGACCGGTATGGGAAGAACCGGAACTCTTTGGAGATGTGAAGTGGAAGACGTTTGCCCGGATATCCTGACTTACGGAAAAGCATTCGGCGGCGGAATCATGCCGATCACCGGAATTATTGCAAGACCATGGTGCTGGGGAGAGAAACTCATTGAGAATCCCTGGATCCTCGGATCTCCGACATTCGGAGGGAACCCGCTTGCTTGCTCGGCTGCCCTCTCAACGATCAAATATATGCTTGAAAACGACGTTCCCGGAATGTGCAAGGAAAAAGGCGACTACTTCATGGTTAAGCTGAATGAACTGATGGCAAAATACCCGACTGTTCTGAAGGCCGTCAGAGGCGCAGGCCTTCTGATCTGTATGGAATTCCCGGAAGCGGAAGTAGGATATGCAGTAGTAAAGGGACTGTTCGACAGACACGTCATGACAGCAGGTACGCTTGTAAATGCGAAGACTGTCAGAATCGAACCACCGGCAACTCTGTCCTACGAGCACATTGATGAAGTGTTGGCCAAACTGGACGCTGCCATTGCAGACGCCAAGAAGGAATTCAAACTGTAAAAAGAATTTAATGTAATTTTCCAATTGATTACATCTTAAATTCACCCTTTCATACAACCTTTCAAGGGCTGTCTCCGCTGTGAGGCAGCCCTTTTTGGTGATACACGTGCCGGCGGAGGAATCCCCCCCCTTAAAATCCTGATTTTCATTGCTTAAGTTATGCAAAATATTATGATAATTCTGGAAATTAGGTAACTGGTTTGCTATTGCAACAAACCGACGTAATGTTGAAATTTCAATGTATAACCTTATACCCCCTCTCAAAAATTCAAAAAAAGGTATACTTTTTGGCTAATTGTGGTATAATAATGGAGTCTTTAACAAGACACCAGAAAGAGAGGGAAAATAGATATGGCAAAGAAGCTTGTATCTGTGTGGCTTTCGTTGACAATCTTACTTTTCTCATCAATTTCTATATATGCTGATGAAAACGTACAAGGAGATTTTTTTATTAAGAATATTGTTATCAATGGGGAAACGATTGATAACAATCATCTGCAGTTTCCATTTTTTCTTTATAAAGACACGACGTATTTCCCATTGACACCCGAGATGGGGGAAATCTTAGGACTTAAGACAGACGTGGACTTTGAAAGCCGCACATTAAAACTCATGAAAACAGAACCGTTACTGACCAATATCAGTGACGGCTGGAAAAAGAATGAAAGGGAAAGCGTTCTGACGCAGGTCTTCAGCGGAGCTCAGATTCTGGCTTACAAGCTGGAACAGCATGGCGTGAATAAGACAGCAGAAGGCGAAGACCCGGATAATCCGAAAACAGACATCAAGGAAAGCAAGGAAGCAACGTTGAACGACGTGGCGATCAAGATTCCCGAATTTACGGTCAGACAAATTGATATGGGAGAATTACCCGTACTGACCAGGTGGAATATTGTATATCTTCCTTTGAGAGCAATGACCGGTGAAAACGGTTTTGGGTGGGACGTATTTTATGATTCGTATACCGGGATCTATATCAGTACGAAAGATGAGATTCCTGCAAAAACCTATTGGGATGAAGCCGAATCAAAATATAACCGCGGTCTGGTTAGCTACATTCAGAAATACAACGGCAGCTATACGGCAAGTAAAGCTCAGGAACTGGTATTCACGTTTAAACATGCAGCCAGGACATATCAGATTGACGAAAAAATTCTAATCGCTGTAGCGCATAAAGAAAGCACATTCAATCCACACTCACGGGGAGGAAGCGGATCACTGGGCATGATGCAGGTGATGCCTTCAACGGGAGCACGATATGGACTGGATGAAGAACAGCTTCTGGATGCGGAGACCAGCATCAATTTCGGGGCCATGTATCTCAGTGAACGGATTGCAGCCTACGACGGAGATTTGACAAAAGGATTTTCCGCCTACAATCAGGGCTCGGTCGCGGTAAACAGAGGTACGTATTCAACAAGGTATGCCAATCGCGTGATCGGCACCATTGACGGGATCAATTCCTATCTGACATCAAACGGGTACGGATTGGGCTACTAAAAAAATCACGACATAAAATAGCATAGAATATAGAAATTAGCCAAAAGCCGAAGGTAACTTCGGCTTTGTGGTTTTTTGAAAGCCGAATGTTATGAGAGGACGGCCATTTCTATATTCGTGAATAGGCTCTTTTTGATATACAACAGGCTAAATAATTATAAAATATTCGTATTTTTTATTGAAATAAGATGAAAATGCTGATAACATGAATGCATAATTAGTAAATTTCAAGAAAAACACGAACATTAAACGAAAAAGCTTTTATTAATATACGTCATCATAGAAGGAGGGAAACCATGGTACGCCGTATCTACGTTGAAAAGCAAAAGGGTTTTGATATTGAAGCACAGGGGCTCCATGAGGACCTGACGGAAAACCTCCACCTGAGCAGCCTTGACGCGGTGCGGGTAATTAACCGATATGATATCGAAGGAATGGATGACGCTGCATATGAAGCTGCAAAATATACAATTTTTGCTGAGCCTGCAATCGACCTGGTATTTGATGAAACAGTTTCTGTCGATTCGGGCTCTCAAATTTTTGCTGTGGAATACCTGCCGGGCCAGTATGATCAAAGAGCAGACTCGGCGGAGCAGTGCATCAAGCTCATGGGCGGAAACTCCGGGGCAAAGGTTCGTTTTGCCAGATTGATCGTTTTAGAAGGAACTGTATCTGACAAGGAACTGGCCGAAATTAAAAAATACTGCATCAATCCGGTGGATTCTCATGAGGCCGGTCTGGGAAAGCCAGATGGTCTGGAAATACAGGCCGCGATACCGGAAAAGGTGAAAACGATACATGGCTTTACCCGGATGTCCGATGAGGAAATCAAGGCATACCGTACAGAACAGGGTTTTGCCATGGGCTTTGAAGATCTGAAGTTTGTGAGAGAGTATTTTTCCCTGGAAGAAAAGCGCGATCCAACGGCGACAGAGCTTAGGGTGATCGATACATACTGGTCCGACCACTGCCGGCACACAACCTTTCTGACGAAAATCAGCACCGTTTCCTTTGGAGAGGGAGTTTATCCGGAGCTGGTTAAAAATGCTTTTCTGGAATACCTGAATATGCGGAAGGAAGTATACGAGAGCAGAGAAAAGGATATCAGCCTGATGGACATGGCGGTCATCGGAGCGAAATATCTGAAATGCAAAGGGCTTCTGGAAGATCTGGATGAGTCTGACGAAATCAATGCCTGCAGCATCAAGGTCAAAGCAGAGGTGAACGGCAGGGAGGAGGATTGGCTCGTCATGTTTAAAAATGAGACACACAACCATCCTACTGAGATTGAACCTTTTGGCGGAGCGGCAACCTGTCTCGGAGGCGCGATCCGCGATCCTCTCTCCGGGCGGGTTTATGTTTACCAGGCAATGAGAGTAACGGGAAGCGGTGACCCCAGGACGAGCCTTGAGGAAACTCTGCCCGGGAAATTGCCGCAAAGGATCATTACAAGGGGAGCAGCCAAGGGATACAGCTCTTATGGCAACCAGATCGGATTGTCAACCGGCCTGGTGTCGGAATTATACGATGAAGGCTACGTTGCAAAACGCATGGAGATCGGCGCGGTTATCGGAGCGGCTCCTGCCTCCCATGTTCACCGCAGCAAGCCGGAAAAAGGTGATTTTATTGTTCTCATCGGCGGCAGGACAGGAAGGGACGGCTGCGGCGGAGCGACGGGTTCCTCTAAAGGGCATACTCTTGAGTCCATTTTGACCTGCGGTGCTGAGGTTCAGAAAGGAAATCCTCCGGTGGAGCGGAATCTTCAAAGGCTGTTCCGAAGGGAGGAGGCTGCCAGGCTGATCAAACGCTGCAATGACTTCGGCGCAGGGGGCGTATCCGTTGCCATCGGCGAACTGGCGGACGGAATTGACGTCAATTTGGACCTGGTACCAAAGAAATACGAAGGGCTGGACGGCACGGAGCTTGCTATTTCCGAGTCGCAGGAGAGAATGGCGGCGGTAATTTCCGAAAAGGACTGGAAGCAGTTTATAAAATATGCCGAAGAGGAAAATCTGGAGGCTGCAGCGGTAGCCAGAGTCACGGACAATGCAAGGTTCCGCATGTATTGGAGAGGGGATTGCATCCTTGATTTGAGCAGAGATTTCCTCAATACCAACGGGGTCAAACAGGAGGTGGATATCACCGTAACCGATCAAAATATCAACTATGAAAGAGAATGTTTTTATGAATCGGAGGGAAGCGACCTCGGAGAATCCTTAAAAGATCTGAACTGCTGCAGCCAGAAAGGTCTGATTGAAATGTTCGACAGTACCATTGGCGCTGCAACTGTTCTGATGCCGCTGGGGGGGAAGTACCAGCTCTCTCCGGCTGCGGGAATGGCAGCCAAGCTGCCGGTTACACACGGTGAAACGAATACGGCAACCTTGATGACTTACGGGTTTGATCCGAAGCTTTCCGCTGCCAGCCCCTTCCACGGAGCCCTCTACGCTGTGGTAGATTCTGTAACGAAGATCGCGGCGATGGGAGGAGACTATTCCAAGGCCCGTCTGACCTTCCAGGAGTACTTTGAACGACTGGGTCAGGATCCGAAGCGGTGGGCTAAGCCGTTTGCCGCTCTGTTGGGTGCTCTCAAGGCGCAGAAGGAGCTGGCGATTCCGGCCATCGGGGGAAAGGACAGTATGTCGGGTTCCTTTATGGATTTTGATGTGCCCCCTACCCTTGTTTCCTTTGCCGTAGGCACCGTTGATGCGGATGACGTGATTTCAACGGAATGGAAGAAGGCGGGCAGCAGATTGGTTTATTTCACTGCAGACAGGGATAAAAACGGCATCATCGACTTCAGGCAGTATCGAGCCAATATGAGAAGAGTTCGTGCTCTTGCGCAGGAAGGCAGAATCCTTTCCGCGAATACGGTGGGCCGAGGAGGGGTTTTTCTGACTCTGGTTAAAATGGCGGCGGGAAACGGAATCGGGGCAGATATCACCAATTTATCCCAGAGAGAGCTCAGAAGTCCTGACTATGGGGCGCTTATCCTCGAAATTGCAGAGGACAAGAACCTTGATGACCTGGTAAAGGGAGCCTTCTACAAGGTGATTGGGAAGACCACCGGCAATCGCAAGCTTTCAATCAGAACAATCGCCGATGCAGGACCGCGAAAGAGCGGCAATTCAGACTGGGAACAGCTTGAGTTCCCCTTGGATGACATTCTGAAGAATTGGAAAGAACCGCATGAAAGCGTCTTTCCCACAAAGCGAAAGGATGCAGAATACGGGGAGGCGAAACAGGCGGCAGCATTTTCTTATACCATCAGATCGGCCGGCGCTCCTACGGTCAGAATTGCAAAGCCGAGAGTATTCATTCCCGTCTTTCCCGGAACGAACTGTGAAATGGATTCCAAACGGGCCTTCGAGAGGGCAGGCGCCGAGACAGAGATTCAGATACTGCGGAATTTGAACCAGACGGATCTCATTGAATCCATCCGCGAGATGGCAGAAAAGATCAGAAACAGCCAAATCATTATGATTCCGGGCGGCTTCAGCGGGGGAGATGAACCTGACGGCTCCGCGAAATTCATTACTGCAGTGTTCAGAAATCCCTCTGTCAGAGAAGCGGTGGAAGACCTGCTGCAGAATCGGGATGGGCTTATGCTCGGAATCTGTAACGGTTTTCAGGCGCTGATCAAGCTGGGTCTCGTTCCGTACGGGACAATCACCGAGCCGGATCCGGCAAACCCGACTTTAACTTATAACCGGATCGGGAGGCATGCCTCCTGTCTGGTACGAACCAGGATTGCGTCAGTTAAATCACCGTGGCTTGCATTTACAGAGGTGGGCGATATCCACACCATTCCCGTTTCCCACGGAGAAGGAAGATTTATCGCATCTGATGAGATCATCAACCGACTCATTGACAACGGGCAGGTCGCGACGCAATACGTGGACCTGAACGGGCGGCCAAGCATGGAAGCCGCGTTCAATCCCAACGAATCTCTGCTGGCTGTGGAGGGGATCACCTCACCTGATGGCAGGGTACTCGGAAAAATGGCGCACTCCGAAAGAATCGGAAAGAACTTGTATAAAAATGTTGAGGGAAATAACGACCAAAGGATCTTCGAGGCGGGCGTAGCGTACTTTGTTTAAAGCTACACCTGCCAGAGGTGTTCAATGGAAACTGCCGCATCTGAATGCTTTGCATTAAGACGGTAATATGTTACACATAAGGGAGGTTAAACATGAAAGCAGCGATTGTAATGGGAAGTAAATCGGATTATCCGGTTGTGGAAAGAGCAGAATCCATTCTTGCAGAGTTCGGCGTAGAGTATGAAACGAGAATTATCTCCGCCCACAGAACACCGAGGATTGCAGAGGAGTTCGCTTCCAAAGCGGAGGAAAACGGCATTGAAATCATAATTGCCGCAGCGGGGAAAGCGGCGCATCTGGGAGGCGTGCTGGCGGCCTATGCCGCAATGCCGGTAATCGGGCTGCCGATTAAATCATCCACCATGGACGGGCTTGACTCACTTCTTTCCATGGTACAGATGCCCAAGGGCATACCGGTGGCTACCGTCGCCATAGACGGATCGGAAAATGCCGCTTTGCTGGCCGTACAGATTTTGTCTCTGAAATACCCGGAATTGAGAGACAAGATCAAAGATTACAAAAAGAGAATGGAAGAAGATATCATAAAACAAGACCAGGAATTACAGCGGAGATAACGGATCAGATTTCTCATCCGGCGTTTCCCGGGAACGGGAACTGCCGTTATAGAAAATAATCTGCGGTTTTGCTATTATCCTCTTTCTGCCGCCGCATGAATCAAAGTAACGGAAGAGGATAATACCCAAAACTGCCCTGTGGAGTAAAAGGAGGAACAAGATGAAAAAGCTGGAAATGATGTATGAGGGAAAAGCGAAGAAGGTATTCCGGACTGATGATCCGAAGCTTTATATAGTGGATTATAAGGATGACGCGACTGCATTCAACGGTGAAAAAAAAGGCACCATTGCCGATAAGGGCGTTGTAAACAATACCATGTCGGCTATTATATTTGAAATGCTGGAGAAGAAGGGAATTCCAACTCATCTTGTAAAGCTGCTATCAGACCGGGAGACGCTGGTCAAGGCGGTAAGGATTCTTCCGCTGGAGGTCATAATACGGAATGTTGCAGCCGGATCCTTTTCCAAGAGATATGGTGTGGAGGAGGGCAGACCTCTCGCGAAAACAGTGCTGGAGTTTTCCTATAAAGACGACGATCTGGGTGATCCGCTCATCAATGACGACCACATCCTTGCCCTGGAACTGGCTACGGAAGAACAGCTGGATATTGTAAAAAAATACGCCTACGCGGTCAACGAAGCGCTGAAAGAATTCTTCCTGAAGAAAGGGCTGAAGCTCATTGATTTTAAAATCGAATTCGGGGTCTGTGACGAAGGGATCATCCTTGCGGATGAAATTTCCCCCGACACCTGCAGGCTGTGGGATATAACGACCAACGAAAAAATGGATAAGGACAGATTCCGCAGGGATCTGGGCAAGGTGGAGGAGACTTATCAGGAGGTTCTCGCCCGGATCAGAAAATAAAACAGCCCGGAATGCAGGAGATGAATCATGTACGGTGAATTTGACATCAACAAAGAAATGCGTAATTTGGAAGAAGATAAGGTTTTCGACGAGTGCGGCGTGGTAGGCGTTTATGCACCGGGAAAAGTGGATATTGCCCGGTCGGTCTATTTCGGACTGCATTCGCTGCAGCACAGGGGACAGGAGAGTGCCGGCATTGCTTCCAACAAGGACGGAAAGATACAATATTACAAGGAAATGGGTCTCGTCCAGGAGGTCTTTAATGATGAAATTATTGCAAGGCTTCAGGGAGACATTTCCATCGGACATGTCAGATATTCCACTTCTGGAGAAAGCCATGCGGTCAACGCTATGCCGCTGGTCGTTTACCATAAAGGAGGAAGTCTGGCGCTGGCCCACAACGGCAATCTGGTCAATGCCGAATCTTTAAGAGAGGAAATGCAGGATAGAGGCGTAATCTTTCAAACCTCCATCGACTCGGAAATCATCGCGGCCTTGATTGCCCGGTTTATCCGGGACAATCCCATCGAGGACTCCATCGTGAAAACCCTGGAGCTGGTCAAGGGTGCTTATGCTCTGGTCATCACCAGCGGGAATAAGCTCATCGGTGTAAGGGATCCCAACGGCATTCGCCCTCTTTGCATCGGGAGGAACCGGGATGGTTATGTACTTTCTTCGGAAAGCTGCATCTTTTCTTTGCTTCACGCGGAATTTATAAGAGAAGTGGAGCCCGGTGAAATGATTGTCATCGAGGATAACGAGCTGAAATCCATGAAATACCGCAAGGGTGAGAAAAAGGCGATCTGCTCCTTTGAATATGTTTACCTTGCCCGGCCGGACAGCGATATCGATGGCAGAAGCGTTTATATGGCAAGAAGTCAGGCGGGAAGAATCCTTGCAAACGAGCATCCTGTTGCAGCGGATATGGTCATTGCTGTTCCTGACTCGGGAACTGTGGCGGCCATCGGTTATGCGGAGGAATCGGGAATCCCATTTGGCGAGGGTCTGATCAAGAACCGCTATGTGGGCCGCACTTTCATTCAGCCGGATCAACGGATGAGAGAACTGAGCGTCAAGCTGAAGCTTAACGTGCTGAAGGATAACGTCAAGGGGAAACGTATTATTATGGTGGACGACTCCATTGTAAGAGGAACCACCAGCGGCAAGATCGTGAAGATGCTGAAGGACGCGGGCGCTCGGGAGGTTCATGTCCGGGTCTGTTCTCCGCCTGTCACGCACTCCTGCTATTTCGGAATCGACACGCCGGACTCGGACAATCTGGTCGCCGCCAACCATTCCATTGATGAGATCTGCAAAATGATAGGCGCCGACAGCCTTGGCTACCTGAGCGTGGACGGACTTCTGGAATCCGTCAATCTGGGCGATGACAGAGTCTGTACAGCATGCTTTAACGGAGAATATCCGATTACCCTGGAGTAAGAAAGGAGAATCTTGATGACGGAGGAAAAATTGACATACAAGGACGCCGGAGTAGACACAAAGGAAGGGGAAAAGGCGGTCAGTCTCATGAAGGAGCATGTGAAGAAAACCTTCAATGCAAACGTACTGACAGGGCTGGGCAGTTTTGGAAGCCTTTTCAGACTGGATCTGACCGGCATCAAGGAACCCGTTCTTGTGGCCGGAACTGACGGAGTTGGGACTAAGCTTAAAATTGCATTCCTGATGGATAAGCATGATACCATCGGTCAGGATTGTGTCGCCATGTGTGTGAATGACATCCTCTGTCAGGGAGCGAAGCCGCTCTTCTTTCTTGACTATATCGCAACGGGCAAGGTAAACGCGGAAAAGGTGGCGGAGATCGTAAAGGGCGTTGCAGAGGGCTGTGTCCTGGGCGAATGCGCCCTTGTCGGCGGAGAAACGGCAGAAATGCCGGATTTCTATGCGGACGGTGAGTATGATATGGCAGGTTTCGCAGTGGGTGTCGTGGATCGGTCCAAAGTGATCGACGGTTCTAAAATCAGGAAGGGAAATGTTCTTGTGGGAATCCCCTCCAGCGGGATCCACAGCAACGGTTATTCCCTTGTGAGAAAGCTTTTTTTTGAAAAAATGAATTTGCGAGTCAACGATTATGTTGCAGAATTGGGAAAGACAATGGGCAGCGCCCTCATCGCTCCCACGAAGATCTATACAAAGGCCTGTAATGCGGTCTTGGCCAAGGTGCCCGTAAACGGGATCATACACATAACGGGCGGAGGGTTCTTTGAAAATATACCAAGAATCATTCCGGAAGGGCTCGGAGTCCGGATCGATGTGGGAAGCTGGAACGTGCTGCCGATTTTTGAATACATACAGAAATGCGGGAATATTGATCGGAACGAGATGTTTGCAACCTTCAACATGGGCATCGGTATGATCATGGTCGTAGAAGAAGACAAGGCGGACGCAGTCATGAAGCTTCTGATCGATGCGGGCGAGAATCCGGGCCTCATCGGAAAGATCGTGACGGGCGAAGGAGTTTGCTTATGCTGAGGATTTCAGTACTTGTTTCCGGCGGAGGTACGAATCTCCAGGCAGTTATCGATGGCATCAAAGACGGTTCCATCCGTGATGCCGGGATCGTCCGAGTGATTTCCGGCAATCCCGAAGCATACGCGCTGGAACGGGCCCGGAAACACAATATTGAAGCCATGGTGATCGGTAAAAAAAATTATCCTGACAGCGGAGCGCGGACAAAAGCCATGATCAGCGCGCTGGATGAAGCTGAAACCGACCTGGTAATCCTGGCGGGGTATATGAGCATTCTGGAGCCGGAGCTTATCGAGGCTTACCGCGAAAGGATCATCAATATCCATCCCTCGCTGATCCCTAAATTTTGCGGAGCGGGCTTCTACGGAAAACACGTCCATGAAGCGGTGCTGGCCGCCGGAGAGAAAGAATCAGGGGCAACGGTGCATTATGTGGACGAAGGCGTGGATACGGGGCCGGTCATCCTTCAGGAAAAGGTTCCGGTGAACGACGGAGACACGGCGGAGACACTGGCAGCCCGGGTTTTGGAAACGGAGCATAAAATACTGCGCAAGGCAGTTGCGGATATTGCAGCAGTCAGAAAGCGGAAATAAGGAGAGCGGAAATGGGCGGTATATTTGGAGTAGTTGCAAACAGCGACTGTGTAACGGATTTGTTTTTTGGAACGGACTATCATTCTCATCTGGGAACCAAGCGGGGCGGTATGTGTGTTTACGGCGGAAGCGGTTTTTTGAGGTCCATCCACAATATTGAAAATTCTCCGTTCCGGACAAAATTCGAGAAGGAAGTCGATGAGATGAGCGGCAACATGGGAATCGGCTGCATCAGCGACGGGGAACCCCAGCCTTTAACGGTTTACAGCAGGATGGGGGATTATTCCATCGGAACAGTGGGCAGGATCAACAACCGGGATCAGCTTGTGAATGAACTGCTCGACAACGGCTGCAATCAATTCATGTCCATGAGCGGCGGAGGCATCAACAATACGGAACTGGTTGCCGCATTGATTTCCATGGAGGACGATTTTATCAAAGGCATCCGATATGCCCAGAGAAAAATAGACGGCTCCATCACGATTCTTCTGATGACACCCCGGGGAATCTATGCGGCACGGGACCGGTTCGGAAGGACGCCTCTGATCATCGGTAAGAAGAAGGGCGCCTATTGCGCGGCCTCGGAATCCTTTGCATTTATTAATCTGGGATATAAGACGGCTCATGAACTGGGACCGGCGGAAATTGTTTTTATTACCCCATCAGGGTTCGGCACTGTTGCGGAGCCGGAAGAGAAAATGCGAATCTGCACCTTCCTTTGGACCTACTTCGGTTATCCGACTTCCACCTACGAAGGAATTAATGTGGAGGAGATGAGATATCGAACCGGCACCAGCATTGCGGAACATGACAAGGACCTTAAGGTCGACTATGTGGCCGGTGTGCCGGATAGCGGAACAGCCCACGCCCTTGGTTACGCAAACAAATCGGGGGTCCCCTTTGCGAGACCGCTGATCAAATATACACCGACCTGGCCGAGAAGCTTTATGCCTCAAAATCAAAAGGCCAGAGACCTGATCGCCCGTATGAAGCTGGTGCCGATTCATGATCTGATCAAAGGTAAAAAATTTATCCTGATTGACGATTCCATCGTACGGGGAACGCAGCTTCTCGGAACGGTCAAATACCTGTACGACAGCGGAGCCACGGAAATTCACGTAAGATCCTCCTGCCCTCCCATCATGTTCGGCTGCAAGTACCTGAATTTTTCCAGATCAGTCAGCGACATGGACTTGATATCGAGAAGGGTCATTGATAAACTGGAAAGCGGTAAGGTAACGCAGGAAGTATTGGACGAATATGCGGACAGTAAGAGCGAGCGCTATGCAAACATGGTGGAAGAGATCAGGAAGCAGCTCAATTTCAAGAGCCTGAAATATCATGAGCTGGATGACACGTTAAAATCGGTAGGGCTTGATCGATGCAAGCTTTGCACATATTGTTGGAATGGAAAGGAATAGGATGATGAGAGCGCTGATCAGTGTATCGGATAAGACAGGAATCGTAGAATTTGCCCAGGAGTTAAGCAGGCTGGGCGTTACGATCATTTCAACGGGAGGAACCGCAACCAGACTGAGGGACAACGGGGTTGGCGTAACGGGAATTTCCGACGTGACGGGCTTCCCGGAGTGCCTGGACGGAAGGGTCAAAACACTTCATCCCGCGGTTCACGGAGGCATCCTTGCAATGCGCGGCAAACCGGAGCATATGAAACAGCTTGATGATCTGAAAATAGAGACCATAGACATTGTTGCAATCAACCTGTACCCCTTTAAGGAAACGATCTTGAAGCCTTCGGTAACACTGGAGGAGGCCATCGAGAACATCGACATCGGCGGGCCGACCATGCTTCGTTCCGCTGCGAAAAATCACAAGGACGTGATTGTGGTCTGCGATCCTAAGGATTACGGACAGATAGTCAGAGAACTTTCGGAAAAGGGAGAAGTATCCTATGACACAAAGTACAGGCTGGCTTTGAAGGTGTTTCAGCATACCGCAGCGTATGACGCAATGATCTCGGACTACCTGCGCAGGGAAATTGAAGGGGAGCTGCCGGATAATCTGACTCTTACCTTTGAAAAGGCGCAGGATCTGCGGTACGGAGAAAACCCCCACCAGAAGGCATTCTATTATAAAGAGATCAAGCCGTGTGAAGGTTCCCTTGTCAATGCGGTTCAGCTTCACGGGAAGGAATTGTCCTTCAACAACATCAACGACGCCAACGGGGCGCTGGAAACCCTCAAGGAATTCGAAGAGCCGGCGGTTGTTGCAGTAAAGCATGCAAATCCTTGCGGAGTAGGTACCGGTTTTGATATCTGCGACGCCTACAATAAGGCATTCAAAGCCGATCCCGTCTCGATTTACGGGGGGATCATAGCGGCAAACCGTACTTTAGATGATTTGACGGCAGCGGAAATCAGCAAGATTTTTGTTGAAATCGTTATTGCTCCGGATTTTACTCCCGAAGCACTTGAAATTCTGACCCAAAAGAAGAACATTCGTCTGCTGAAGCTGGAAAACATTCTGAAAAAAGCATCAAATGACTCCGTTGATATGAAAAAGGTAAGCGGGGGGCTTCTGATTCAGCAAAACGACAACAGCCTTTATGAAGAGTCTGAAATAAAAATTGTGACGGACAGAATACCCACGGAACGGGAAATGGAAGATATGAAATTTGCCATGAAGGTGGTCAAGCATATCAAATCCAACGGTATCGTACTGGCGAAGGACGGAAAGACCATCGGAATCGGTCCGGGCCAGACAAACCGGATCTGGGCAATTGAAAATTCCATCCGGCAGGCAACGGAAAGCACAGAGGGAGCTGTCCTTGCATCCGATGCATTTTTTCCCTTTGACGACAATGTGATCGCGGCGGCAAAGGCGGGTATCACGGCGGTAATCCAGCCGGGCGGATCGGTCCATGACGAGGACTGTATCAAAAAGGCTAATGAACTGGGAATTGCGATGGTATTCACCGGAGTAAGGCATTTCAAACACTAAGGTGTTTGCATTTGGACTCTCGGAAAGGCTCACAGTTTTTATATTATCTCAATTCGGCTCGTAATTTTTTACCCAAAAAACAAACGTAGTCCGTACGACGGTGTTTTTTGGTGCCGCTTAACAATCATTATGCGGCATTAAAAATTTTACTCGCAGGAATTGGATAATATGGGAAAACTGTTCGGACCTTTTCTCAAATTCAAAGGCAAATTTGCGAGAGATGACTTGACAAGAAACAAGTCTCAAAGAAGAAATATTGATTGGAGACCGGCATATGAAAATTCTGATTGTAGGCGGGGGCGGCCGCGAGCATGCCATCGCCTGGAAGCTGGCGCAGAGCCCGAAAGCGGACAAAATTTACTGCGCTCCGGGAAACGCGGGCATAGCGGAAATCGCCGAATGCGTACCGGTAAAAGCGGAGGACGTGGATAGAATCTGCGGATTTGCGAAAGAAAACAAGATCGATCTTACTGTAATCGGGCCGGAGGTCCCTTTGTCCCTTGGGATCGTGGATGCGCTTGCGGAAACGGGCCTAAAGGCCTTCGGACCGAACAGAAAATGCGCACAGCTGGAGAGCAGCAAATCCTTTACTAAGGCTTTTCTTGCCAGACACGGCATTCCCACTGCGGGATACAAAGAATTTACGGATATTCATGAACTGAAACAGTCCGCCGGGATCTTCGGATACCCGATGGTCATCAAGGCAGACGGACTGGCGGCGGGCAAGGGGGTTGTCATCGCAGAGGACGAGGCGGCCGCCCATGCAGCCATCGATCAGATCATGGGGGAGAAAATCTTCGGTTCCGCGGGAGATAAAATTGTTGTGGAAGAATTTCTGACCGGAATCGAAGCCTCCGTACTGTGCTTCGTTGACGGAAAGACCATCGTACCCATGGAGTCTGCGCAGGATTACAAAAGAATCTTTGACGGTGACTGCGGACCGAATACGGGCGGCATGGGAACATATTCGCCAAGCCTGATCTTTGATGAAGAACTGGAAACCCGGATTAGGCAACGAATCCTGGAGCCGACCCTGGCAGGCTTTCAAAAAGACGGACTTGATTTTAAGGGAGTGCTCTTTATCGGTCTGATGATAACGGAAGAAGGCCCGAAGGTCATCGAATTCAATAACCGGTTCGGCGATCCGGAGACCCAGTCGGTGCTGCCGAGGATGAAAACCGATCTGCTGGATATCATGGAAGCAGTCGTTGAGGGAAGACTGGCGGAACAGCCCGTCGAATGGATCAAGAAAAAGGCGGTCTGCGTAGTCATGGCGTCCGGCGGGTATCCTGGGAATTATGAAAAGGGAAAACTGATTTCGGGTTTGAGAGATGTGGATGAAGACGTCATCGTGTTTCACAGCGGCACAAGACCGGCTGGAAGCTCAGCTGTTCAAAGCGGTGATTCTGCGCCAGGAGGCGTGCCGAAGACCGAGGTGATTACCGACGGAGGCCGGGTTCTCGGCGTGACTGCCCTTGGTGATACCCATGAAGCGGCGAGGGAGAAAGCATATGAGAATGTCGCCAGAATTTCCTTCGACGGAGCCCATTACAGGAAGGATATCGGGTTTTTGAACAGGAAATAAGCAGAAAGTGGAATATGTCATGAGTATAACTGCCAGACAGAATAAAAGATGTGTGGTCTTAGATAGGAAAAGAAGGATAGCAGGCGCTGATAAACGCCTGCTATCGATTTAACACCAACTTATACCGGATTTACGCAGTTCATATTTTTTCCCGCCAGCCAGGACTCCAGATTGGCGACGGCCGTATCGATGAGCCGCGCTCTCGAGTCCTTTGTGATCCAAGCGATGTGGGGCGTAATGATGCAGCTTGGCAGGCCGATGAGGGGATTGCCTTCCCTGGGGGGTTCCACAGACAGGACGTCAAGTCCCGCAGCTAAGACTTTTCCGGACCTCAGAGCCTCTGCCAGGTCCTCCTCGTTGATCAGCGGACCTCTGGAAGTGTTGAGCAGGATAACGCCGTCTTTCATTTTAGAAATGGTATCCCGGTTGATAAAGCCGCGGTTATTTTCCGTAAGCGGACAATGCAGACTGATGATGTCCGACTCAGCAAACAGTTCTCCGAAAGATGCAAATGCGATCCGATCTGTTGTAAATGCCGGATCGGGATATTTGCTGGCGACCAGAACCCTCATGCCCAGCGCTTCCGCTGTCTTGGCAACCCGCTTCCCGATGTTGCCAAAACCGACGACACCAAAGGTTTTCCCCGCAAGTTCAATCTGTGGTGTCATACAGAAGCAGAAATCCAGTGAAGCATGCCACCGACCGGAATGTACCGCCTCATTATGGGCTCCAACTCTGTTGCAGATTTCCAGCAGCAGAGCGATGGTAAATTGGGCGACGGAATCCGTAGAATAAGCGGGGATGTTGGCAACACGAATCCCGCGGGCGGTGGCATATTCCAGATCCACCATGTTGTATCCCGTTGCCAGAACACCAATGAATTTTAAATTGGGGCACTGACTTAAGACATCTGAGGAAAGCACGCATTTGCTCGTCATCACGACCTCCGCATCCCCGATGCGCGGGACGATGTGTTCCTTTGAAGTTCTTTCGAATACCGAAAGCTGTCCGTGTTTCTCCAGCCCGGACCAGCTTAAATCTCCCGGATTGATCGTATAGCCGTCCAGTATCACTATTTTCATTTTCAAATCTCCAGATCTCTTTATTCAAATATTTAAAAATCCATGCTATAATGAATGCAGCCATTTTGGGCATGATATAGCAGAACCCATTATATCAAACCAGGTTCAAGATGTAAATTAAAACGGGAAACAGAAACAGATTTCATGATGTAAATTCAACCAACCTAATCATGATAGGAGGAGAATCGATGGATGTTTTAAATATAACGCCGGTAAAATTTGAGGAAGATAAGATGATGATTCTGGATCAGACGCAGCTTCCCGGCGACACGGTATATCTGGAAATGAAGACGAAGGAGGATATCTGGGACGCCATCTACAAGCTGAAGGTCCGGGGTGCGCCGGCTATCGGAGTTGCGGCCGGATACGGACTTTACGTCTGCGCCAGGGATATCAGCGCTGATAGCTATCAGGAATTTTACAGGCAGTTTCTGGAGATCAAAGATTACCTTGCCTCCTCCCGGCCAACGGCTGTAAATCTATTCTGGGCACTGGACCGGATGGAGGGCGTTGTAAAAGGATTTGATAAGGCCGAAGATCTGAGATTTGAAGGGGTTAAAACCGGGAACGGCACTTCCTGGGACAGTACGCAAAAAGAGATTAAAAAGGCGCTGCGGGACGAGGCGGAAAAAATCCGGATGGAAGATGAGAATGCCTGCAGGGCGATGGGAGAATATGGCCTGAGTCTGCTGAAGCCCGGCATGGGGATTTTAACCCACTGCAATGCGGGAACCATTGCGACTGCCAGGTATGGAACCTGTTTGGCGCCTCTTTATATCGGACAGGAAAAGGGCTATCATTTCAAGGTGTTTGCTGACGAGACGAGGCCCCTGCTTCAGGGAGCCAGGCTGACTGCCTGGGAATTGAATCAAGCTGGGATCGACACCACGCTGATCTGCGACAATATGGCTTCCATCGTCATGAAGAACGGCTGGGTCGATGCGGTGGTGGTCGGCTGTGACAGAATGGCGGCCAACGGCGACGGAGCGAATAAAATCGGGACTTCGGGTGTAGCGATCCTTGCCCGTGAATACGGAATTCCGTTCTATATGTTCGTGCCGACATCGACCATTGATCTGAATACGAAGACAGGTGACGACATCCATATTGAACTTCGAAAAGGCGAAGAAATATACCGGCTTTGGTATGAAAAGGATATGGCGCCGGAGGGCATCAAAACCTATAACCCCGCTTTCGATGTAACCCCGGCGAAATATATTACTGCAGTGATTACCGAAAAGGGAATCCTGCATCCTCCCTACGAAGAGAGTATCAGGAATCTGTTTGAGGGATAGTGCTTTAGGAGGAAAGCCGGTTAAGCAGGATGGACAGAAACACACAATACAGACATCTGGAGTAATTATGACAACGAAAAAAATTTATATTTTAATGGTTTGTTCCGCATTGTTCTGGGCGGGAGCCTTTATTGCAGGCAAATATACCGTCCCTTACATACCAACCTTCACCTTGACCTTTCTGAGATTTTTCTACGCGGTTATCATACTTTATTTTGTAATGAAGCGTATTGCGGTAGAGGTCAAACCGGAACGGGATAAATGGAAGGTGTTTCTTTTTACCGGCACGGTCGGCATGTTCGGCTACCATATACTCTTTTTTACCGCGCTGAAACATACGACCGCCACCAATACCTCTATCATTGCCGCCGCCAACCCGATCGTCACAACGCTGCTGGCGTTTCTGCTGCTTAAGAACAAGCTCGGAGCCAAACAGCTCTCTGGCATTCTTCTCTCCTTTTTCGGTGTGCTGTTGACCATTACCGGAGCAGATCCGGAGGTGCTGCGGCATTTCACCTTCAATGCGGGAGATCTGTGGATGCTGGCCGCTGTGACAGCCTGGGCAGCATACAGTGTATACAGTAAAAGCAAAGGGAAGGGTATTCCGCCAATCGTTCTGACCTTCTACAGCTTTTTGGTCTGTACAATCCTGCTGATCCCTTTTGTGCTGTATGAAAAGCCCTGGGACTTTTTTTCGTCCATACCGCTTTCCGCCCACCTGGCCGTGCTGTATATGAGCGTGTTTCCCTCTGTGATCGGTTATCTGGTTCAGCAGCTGGCGATCAGAGAAATCGGCCCGGAACGGTCGTCAATCTTTATCAATCTGGTACCGGTTTTTTCCATTGCCCTGGCGGTACTGATTCTAGGAGAAGCCTTTGAACCGGTCAAGGTTTTCACGGCGGCGCTGATCATCGCCGGAGTCATCATCTGCCAGAGAAGCAAGGAGGAAGAATGAACATATTTCAGAGAAATGCCAGAAAAGTGGTGATGGCAGCGGTGCTTGCCGCGTCCTTTTCGGCAATATTCGTCAAACTGATTGACGCACCGGCAGTTGCGATCGGGTTTTACAGGCTGACGTTTGCATTGCCGTTTTTTGCAGTTGCAGCTTTGGGCTGGCATAGAAAAGAGCTCAGGAGCATTTCCGCCATCGATTTGGGTGGATCTATACTGGCCGGCTTGTTTCTGGCAGGACATTTTTTCTCCTGGTTTACCGCGTTGGAACACACCACGGTAGCAAGTGCTACAGTCATTTGCCTCACCCATCCCATCGTGATTTTGGTGGTTACGGCTTTAATTCTGAAAGAAAAAACCAATTGGAAGGCTGTCAGCGGGGTAATTCTCGCGTTTTGTGGAGCTGCCATCATTTCCGCCGGGGATTACAGCTTGTCCGGCGAGGCGATTTTCGGCGATTTTATGGCATTCCTGGGTGCCGTTTTCATGGCGCTCTATTTTCTTGCGGGACGCAGATTCAGGAAAAATATCAACGCTACCGTGTATGTTTTTTTAGTGTTCGGAAGCTGCTGGGTGGCTTTCGCCGTCGGAATGCTGGCAACCGGCACTTCTTTTACAGCCTATGCCCCGGCGGATTTTGCATGGATGCTTGCAATGACTCTGGTGTGTCAGATCGGCGCCCATGCTCTGTTTAATTGGTGCCTGGGGTATGTCTCTCCTCTTTACATTGCAACGTGGGAGAATGCGGAAGCATTGATCGCTTCGGCGCTTGCAGCCGCAATCTTCGGAGAAATCCCGGCCGTATGGCAGTGGATTGGCGGCGTCATCGCAATTTCCGGCCTTCTCTACTACAACTATCACGAAGACAGCGGGAATCCGCCGGAACTCCGGAATTACGAGGGTCCGGAATAAAAGGAATTGACGGTGATTGAAAAAGCTGCGGGCGGCTGATTGAAAAAGCAGGGGTGCAGGCTGATTGAAAAAGCAGGGGTGCAGGCTGATTGAAAAAGTAGCGGTGAGGCGGTATTGAATGCTTACCTGCAATATGTTACAATTTAGCCTGTGAAACAGACCCGTAACAGAAAAATATGGCACCTGCCTGACATTTGCTGTGCAAATATGGATCGGTGCGTAAAGGAGCGGCATATGTCGTATAAGATTAAACTTGATATCTTTGAAGGACCCTTTGATTTGCTTGTCTATCTCATTGAGAATGCAAGGATGAGCGTCTACGATATCCAGGTTTCGGAAATTACAGATCAATATATCAAGTATATCGAAGATATGAAAGCGCTTGACGTCAATCTGGCAACGGAATTTATGGTGCTGGCGGCGGCGCTCATAGAAATCAAATCCAAAATGCTGCTGCCGAGAATGAAGAGCGACGGGGAAGGTGTTTTGGAAGAGGATCCCAGAACAGAGCTGGTTCAAAGAATTCTGGAGTACAAACGCTTCAAATCGGCCGCTGAGCTTCTGGAGCTTCAGGAAGAACAGTGTCAGCGCATCTTTGTGAAGCCGAAGGAAGACCTGACTCCCTATACGAAGGAGGCCGACGAGTATTTGAGTCTTGACCTGAATCAATTTGTAAAGGCTTTCCATATGTTCCTTCAGAAAAAGAAACGGCTGGAGGAGATTAAAAGAAACTATACCAAGGTTGAGCGGCAGAAAATATCCATCGAGTCACGGATTGAGTCAATCAAAAACCTGTTCCGGCAAAAGGCAAAAAAGAACCTCAACTTCAGGGAGCTTCTGACGCCGGAAAGTAACCGCTACGAGGTGGTGCTCACCTTCGTTTCCATGCTGGAAATGATCCGGCAGAAAACCATCGCAGTACGGCAGAGCGTAAATTTCGGAGAAATCTATCTGAGCTTGCGGGACAAAGGCAAGCAGGGGGAAAATGATAACCCGGAGGAAGGAGGAATTGTATCATGACCAGTAAAAAGACAATAAAATCAGCATTTGAGTCCATGCTTTTTGTATGGGGAGAGCCTCTTGACGTGAAAATTGCAGCTGAGATATTTAATATCAACTGGAAGGATGCATACGATTACTTCAAGGAACTCCAGGCCGAATATGAGCAAGAGGGGAGAGGCATCCAGATTCGTGAGATCGACAAAAGCTTCCAGTTCTGCACCAGCGCGGAAAACAGCGAATACATAGAGCGGCTTTGTACGCCGGTAAAGGAAAAAAGATTATCACAGTCAGCGCTTGAGGTGCTGGCGATCATCGCATACAAGCAGCCGGTTACAAAGGGTGAAATTGAGTCCATCCGAGGGATCAAATGCGACAGGGTCATCGAGGGGCTTGTAAAAAAGGAGCTTGTTGCCGAGGTGGGAAGATCCGCCGGGATAGGACGCCCGATCCTTTACGGAACGACACCGGTCTTCCTGAAAAATTTCGGTTTTAAAGATCTGAAAGATCTGCCGGATATCGACGACATCGGAAGCATCGTACATGAGGAAGATGTGCCCGATGGACTGGATCTCCAGCAGATATCCATTGATTTTATAACAAGGCGCTAAATCAAAGAAAAGTATAAACATAATATTACCAAGAATATCTCCTTTGACCGAAACAAAAAATAGCGGAAAAGGAGATTTTTTATGAGAAAAATAGTCATTAAAATACTGATTATCCTGTTTGCGGGCTTTGCTATGCCCGTATACGGCTCGGAAACCTTCGTGCCTCAGCCTGTTCCGGGTATCTCGGCACAGACTGCGATTATGATAGAGGGGAATTCCGGGGAGGTGCTTTACGAAAAAAATACAGAGCAAAAAGCATATCCGGCCAGCATAACGAAAATTATGACGGCCCTTTTAGCCATTGAAAAAGGAGATTTAGATAAAAAAGTAACTGTATCCGAAAATGCCTCGGGTGTAGAAGGTTCCTCCATATACCTCGAGACCGGTGAAAAAATTCCGCTTCGGGATTTGGTCTACGGGCTGATGTTACGTTCGGGAAATGATGCCGCCATCGCCATTGCCGAGGAGATCGGAGGCAGCACGGATCGTTTTGTCATCATGATGAACAAAAAAGCAAGAGAGCTGGGAGCGTACAATACTCATTTTGCCAACCCAAACGGACTTCATAACCCGGACCACTATACGACAGCCAGAGATATGGCTCTCATCGCTATGGCGGCAATGGAAAATCCGGAGTTCAAGCAGGTAGCAAAGGCCAAGACATGGATCTGCGATCGGGGTGAGGGCAGGTACAACTACTTTTATAACAAGAATAAAGTCGTATATCAGTATGACGGCGGGACAGGAATCAAAATCGGCTACACCCGGGTGGCCGGCAGAACGCTTGTAGCATCCTCGGAGCGGAACGGCATGGAATTGATCTGTGTCGTCATGAATGCTCCGAACTGGTTTCAAGACACCTATAAGCTTATGGATTACGCTTACAGCCAATTTGAAACGGTGAAGATCGCCAAAGGTCAGCGACCTCTGAAAGCGGTAAAGGTGAAGGGAGGCAGCAAAAACTTCGTTATGATCGCGCCGAAAGAGGATATTCTGTGCCCTGTGAGGAAAGGGACACAAAATAAGATTTCTATTATGTATGTCCTTCCGGAACGCCAGAAAGCTCCCGTGGACAGATGGCAGGAGGCCGGATCCCTGAAAATATTCGTGAATGATCAATACCTCTTCTCGAAGCCGTTATATTATCTGGAGGATATCGATCCGTTATTGTAGCAAAGATCCGAAAGGGGCAATATCATATACTGTAGTTTCAAAAAGGGGGTTACGAAATGGACTGCAGTATAAAGGATGAGAATTCTGATCTTTCTGCTCAAAAAGTAAATTGTATCGACGCCGGTTCTGAAAACTGCCCCTGTTACCTGGCTGTGACGGGGGACTGCCTGGTTTGCAGCCGGCTGCAGGGCAAGGAGTATTGCAACTGCAACTGGCGGGGCGTGTGCATTTATAACGAATTCATACAGGGAAACAAAAAAGTGAATAATCCCAGATCGGACTTTGAGGCGAAAATTGTCCATAGAAAGTTTTATAGAGAGGACCTGGTCGTTTACATTCTTGATGTAGGAAAAGGCTTTGCAATGAAGACTGAGCGGCCGGGTTCCTATTTGTTTGTCAAAGCGGGAGGTAACAACAGTTTTTTTGACATACCCATATCGGTAATGAGAGCAGATGCGGAAAAAGGGCAGATCCACCTTGCAATCAAGATTATATCGGCTAAAACAAAATCATTGCTGACGGCCACGGAAAAACTCGTTCTCAGAGGGCCCTACCGGAATGGAATCCATGGAATCAATCCGATCCTGAAGAAGAGGGGCAAAAACCAAAAAACGCTGATTATCGCCAAGGGAATCGGAATCGCTCCCGGTTTTCAGGTTCGGAATACTTTACAGCATAAAGGCTCCGTCGACATGATCATCGACACAGAAAAAATCAGCGATGAACTGATTGAGGATTATATCAATCCGGAATTTGCGGTGCAATCTCATAATGAGAAGGAGAACGGCCTGATCCGTTGCCTGCCCTTAACGAAAAAAGGCTTCGAAAACGAGCTTGAGAAGCTGCTGCTGCAAAAACGATATGACAATGTGTTTCTTCTCACATCGGACTATTATATTGAAACCCTTGGAAAAATCATAAAGAAGGTTCTTCCGGAAACAGACCTGGCGGTGAGCAACAACTTTCATATCTGCTGCGGAGAGGGGCTGTGCGGTTCCTGTTCCGTTGACATGCCGGCCGGGAGTACCATCAAAATGTGTAAATGCCAGATGAACGGAGAAGAACTGTTAAGCAGCGCATTCTCTTCTAAAACCTTCGGCACAGAAAGAATAAACTGCCAGGAACGGTAATAAGATGATGTAAGCAAGGAGGATTGTGCATGGACGGTTTGTTGAAACGTAAAATACTCATGGAGCTGGAAGAGGAAAGGCCCATGGAATTAACATACGAGGAACTGGCCCAGTTCGACGGGAAGGAGGGGCGTCCATCCTATATTGCGGTTCGCAATATCATATACGACGTCAGTGATTTTCCTTCCTGGGAGGGAGGAATTCATTTCGGAATTCTTGCAGGAACCGATGCGACAGAGGAATTCATTTCCTGCCATAGCCATCAGGTAGCGGAGAGAATGCAAATTGTCGGAAGGCTGGTAGAGTAAGAAATGGAAGAAATAACAGTAATATGAGAAGCCCGCTTGTTTTAGGAATCGGTAATCGGTTGATGGGAGATGACGGCGTCGGCAACTACATCGTTGAGGAGTTGATAAGACGGAACAACCTCCCCGGGCTTCGCCTGATTGCCGGAGAGACGGATGCTGAATATTGTCTTGAGGCCTTAAAGGATGCGAATCCCGTGATCCTGATCGATGCCTCAGACCTGGGATCAGAGCCCTGTTCCGTTGCCGTGGTTCCTCTGAAAGATGCATTTAAGGACCTGCCGGGCTCCTCTTTTTCTCATCAGCATAATTTGATTTACGCCGTGAAGCAGCGCCTCGATAAGCCTGGGGAAGATGGAATTTTGATCGCCGTTGAGGTCTGTTCCATCAACTGTCGTTTTGGTCTGTCTCCCAGAATGGAAGCGGAGTTTTCCCGTATCACTGACGAAGTGCTTCAGCATATTGAAACCTATTTAAGTTTATAGTATATTTTAATATGTCAGATAAAGTTTGTGGTGAGGGAAATATACATGATGAATGAACAGCAAGATAAGGCTATTCCTGGTTTTTTGAATGATCGCAACCGATCTGTTGTGGTTTTTTCATTGTTTTTTTCCTGGCAGCTGGCGTTTCCCTTCGAAGGCCAGATTTTATACGCCCTTGCCGGTTCTTATGACATATCCCCTCATGGATTGATTTTCGGTTCCATCACCGCATGCTTTACCGGATTGTTTTTGTGCGGCTATCTGATCAGGAACATTAAGTCGGCCAAAAAATTCATGCTTGGGTCTATTATTTTTTGTGTTTTAGCCAGCTGTATCTTCTTCTTTCCGCCCTCGTTTCTTTGGAGTGCCGCAATCATAACAAGTTCTCTATTGGCCGGAGGCAGTGTGGCATCGTGGGGATTTTACTTAAAAAGGGGCACGCCCAAAAGCGAACGTATTAAAACGGTTGCTGACGGCCTGATCGGTTCCAACATTCTGATGATCCTCCTGAATATGTCCGCAATTCATCTGTCGCCGCGCATAGGCCTTGGTTTAGCTGTTCTAATGCTGATCCTCGCTTTTCTGTTCGCCCTTCGTCTTACGGAAGATAATGAAGCTTCTGAATCATTCCGGCACAAGCAGCCGGGTGAATCGGTCAGTATTATAAAGCCGCTTTCTTTTTTATGCCTATTTGTCATCTTGATTACCATTAATTCCGGACTCATGTATCAGGTCCTGAACCCTGCATATTCGCATCTTGCATGGCTGACCAGCTGGTATTGGGCCATTCCCTATATCGTCGCACTGTTTATTATGAGAAACCTTCCCCGGAGAACAAACAGAACCTATATTCTTTATGTGGCCATTGCTATGATCGGATTTTCCTTTATTTTTTTCATGATTCTTGACCGTTCTGCTTTCGGATATCTGGTGGTCAACACCCTTATGCTGGGTGCCTGCGGCGTATATGACCTGTTTTGGTGGAGCATTCTCGGTGAGATGCTGGAATATGATAAGAATCCTGCAAAAGTGCTGGGTATCGGGCTTTCCGCCAATGTACTCGGCGTATTGCTCGGCGGGCTGGTGGGAAACGTCATAAGTGTTGCAGACGCACAGGGGGTCAATTCTTCCATCCTGGCCCTGGGCGTGGTTTGTGTTACCCTGGCGATTCTTCCTATCCTGCATAAGCACCTTTCTATGCTGCTGAAAGATCATGCCTATCTAACGGTCCTTTCCGAAATGTCGGAGGAAGATCAGGGCCGGGCAATGAACCTCTTTACAGGCGTTGAACAGCTGACAGAGAGGGAGAGAGAAATCACCGCCCTGCTGATCAAAGGCAAAACCTATCGTATGATTGCGGGAGAACTACACGTCAGCGAAAATACCGTAAAAACCCATGTAAAAAATATTTATTCCAAATTTAAAATACAGAGTCGTTCAGAATTGATCAATCTCATGATGGAAGGACGTTCGCCGGGAATCCGCTGATCCGGAATACACAGACGGATCCGAAGTATTGATTTACAATTGTTTCAGCCCTTCACCCGAAAAGGTGAGGGGCTTTTTCATTGGGAATCACCCGTTTTCGCGAAGGAAAAGCAGGTAGAAACACGATATGATGAATCTGGGACGTGCAGCGGTTGCAAACTCGTTTTCGTCAAGAGAAAACCGCGCACCACAATTTTTGGGGAGGGGTAGGAATTTGAAGTCCATCAGTCGAAAGCTGAAATTCTGGGTGGGATTCGCGGCCTTGGGAGCAGTAGTCCTGATTCCTTTGGTTCTATACGAAGCCGGTGCAGGCAGGCCTTCGAGTATTTCTCTGCTTCTCACCGTTGGAACGGTGCTGCTTGCAGCAGGCTTTTCTGTAAGGCAATACAGAAGGCTGAAAGACGCACGCCTGATTGTTGAAAATCAGATTCTGCACTTCCAGCCCGCAGCTCTAGATAGCGGAGAGCCCGGAAAAGGGGGCAAGGCAATGTCGGAAGAAAGCATCGAGGTATATGTGTCCTGTTTCGGTATTCTAATTGACTCCAGAATCATCAAGTTTAATCAGAGCGGAGTCAGTCTTAAGGAAGTGGAGCTTGGAAAGGATTTTATTACTCTTGCCTATGGAACCGAAAAAAAGCCACGGAGAATCAAACTTTTACATGGAATCATCGATGACGGTTCAATAGCGGAAATTGCAGAGCGTTTTCGCTATGAAACGGGAATTCTGCCGAAGCTTGTACGGTAGAAGAAAGGAGTGTTTATGGGCAGCCTTGTGGGTTATTCAAGCAAAATCAATGACCCGGCCTTTGCCAGGTACATAAAAAACAACAACCGGTGGGCGGCTGTTTTTTCCGTCATCCTGGCTGCAGCAGCTATTGCCGGATTTTACATCGCCGGTGAGACGGGCGCGGAAGGGATGGAAAACCCGCAGTCTTTGTTTATCGGTTTGGGCGTCGGGGCAATGTTTCTGATCATAGCGCTTTTCACCGTGATTGGCAGGAAGCGGAGCAAGACCTGGGACGGAGCAGTCGTCGATAAAAAAGTCAGGAAAAAGCAGCGCAGACAAGGCAGCGAAGATGATTACTACTACGTTACTTACCGGGAATTTGTGGTCACTGTTCGGGACGACAGCGGAAAACTGCATAGAATTGTTACTGAGGATGACGATACGGTTTTTAACTACTACCGGATCGGTGACCGGGTGCGGCATCACGCCGGGCTGAACTCCTATGAAAAATACGACAAATCGGGAGACGATATCATTTTCTGTAATGCCTGCGCCACACTTTGCGACATCAATGACGACTATTGTTACCGGTGTAAATGCCCGCTGCTGAAATAGGAGATCACAAGATGGAATCTATCCAATGGCAGATTAACGTACCGATATTCAGGAATGAAGTTATTCTGAAACAATTGGGAATCGCCGTCGGTATCCCCTTCGGGTTGCTGGCCGTCCTGCTGGTGCTTTTTTCGGGTAACAGCGTATATACCTTATACGCACTCGGGTTGATCGGAGCCCTGCTGTTTTTTACGTGGATTTTCGTTATGGCAGTTTATGGAGGGGAGTACGAGCTGGAATTCTTTTTAGATGAAAAAGCGGTATTTTGCCGGACCCGGACAAAACAGGCAATGAAAAACAAAATGGTAAACACCCTGACAGTGGTTCTGGGGATTATAACCGGAAAACCTGCTGCAGCAGGCGCCGGGATCCTTGCAGGGTCAAGGCAGTCGGTCTGTCTGAGGTGGGACGGTATTGTCAAAGCAAGCTATAAACCTCGCAGCCGTACAATCATGGTGCGGGGAGGATGGACGGAAAGCATGGGGATATTCTGTACAAAAGAGAACTATGTTGAGGTCGAAAAGTTTGTCAGCGCTCGATTAAGCCATCGACTAAAAAATCGAGAGCGCTTTATATGAAAAGGAGAGTGGATTTATGAAAAAACTTCTATTATTGCTGATTCTATTGCCCGGATTGATTTTTACGGGCTGCGCGGGAGACGGAGGAACTGCGAACGTACCCGTGCCCTCTCTTGAAGAGCTGTCCGGGAGGTATGCGGACGGAACGATTACGTTCGATAAGGTGTATATCTCAGAAGAATTGCTGGCCGCGGCGCAGAAAAAAGCCGACGACGCAGCTGCCAATGCCGATGAGGACGATCCCTTTGATCAGATCGATGTGATCGGAGCCGGGTGTGACATCGACATGATGCGCATGCTGATGTCTTACGAGGGGCAAACCATGGAGAATCCCTTTGTCATTTCCCTTGTGAAAGAAACGGAGGGCACTCTGCAGTTTGAAGGAGACGACGAAGAAGAAGACATTGAAATTGACACTGAGGAAGTGCTTACGTTCAGCTACAGCCCGGACAGCGGCGTCTTATCTTTCACAAAAGTGCCGGAGGGCATGAAGCTGGCAAAAAGCCTTTCTGCCAGCTACCTTGAGGATAGCAGGGTTGCGGTTTCCGGTACGCTCAGGCTGACCACTGCAGAGGAAAGTGAGAGCAACTTCTATATTGATTTGACCATCGCGGGCACGAAACCGTCGAACGGTCAATAATCATGCATCCTGAATTTAACTTTTCGGTCTTCGGTTCTACCTATACCGTGCAAGCCTATGATGTCTTTTCTATCCTTGCCATAATCAGCGCAGCTGCGCTTGCGCCGTTTCTGCTCCGGCGCGCGGGGCTCAGGCCCGGGAAAGGGCTGGCGTTTACGATTCTGCTGCTCGTAATATTTATTGCAGGAGCCCGGCTGCTCAATTATGCAGTCAATCCTCTGCAATACGGAAATTTGATGCAGGTCTGGTCATTGCACTTTACCGGATTCTCCCTGTATGGCGGGGTGATAGCAGCCGGGTTGGCATTGCCGGTTTTAGTGTTTCTATTCCGATGCAATCTTTGGAAGACTGCGGATGCGTTGACGCTGCCGGCCGGCATCTCCTTTGTCCTGGCGCGTGTGGGCTGCTTTTTGAACGGCTGTTGTGCAGGAAAGGTCACGAATAGTGCACTTGGCGTAGTTTTTCCGGCAGCGGAAAGGGAAACGGAGCTGCTGGGAAAACTGGTCTGGCTTATCGGCGATCCGGCAGCAGTTCGGGTCTGGCCTACGCAGATTTTCGAGGCAGGATTGGCGGTTGCGGGACTGGTGCTTATATTGCCGCTCTCCCGCAGGCTAAGGCTGGCAGAAGGATCGGCGGCGCTATTATATGCAGTTTGGTTCACTGCCGCACGATGGGCGGTTTTGCCGCTTCGCTCGCTTCCCTATGATTCGCTTGTGACAGGCGTATTATATCCCGTGCTGTACGGTACGATTATCTTGACTTGTGCAGTGATACTCTATGTGAGGAGCAGAGAGCAATCGTGCCGCCGCCGAGGAAGACCCAGGGAAGTTTATTTTGAAAAGTATGGGATTCAATAAGCCATTCTTAACGGAAAGGAAGGTAGAAAAATAATGGAAAGCACTAAGCCATCGTTATTCAGAACGATTTTCGGCATGATGGTCAATCCGGCCGGTACGCTGAAAAATGCAATGCTCCATACGAAATGGTATTTCTCCGTGGGCATTTCCGCTCTGGCGTTCGGGCTGTTTTTTGGTCAGACGGGCCTTGATCTTTATAAGACAGGCCAGAAGGGAACCGAATTTGTTCTGCTATCCGGAGCGGCCGGCATTGCATACGGCCTTCTGGCCATACCGCTTATCGGCTTTTTCCTCTGGACTGTTCTGAAACTGTCCAGGACAGAACGAAAAATGAAAGAAACCGTATCATCCTTTTGCCTGAGCTACAGCGGTACACTGATTTACGGCATTGCCGGCCTCGCTTTTTCCCTTGTGCTGGGATGGAAAACCTCGGTCGCTTTCGGTGTCACCGGTGTTTTATGGGCCATCGGCCCTATGATCGTTACCATCCGTGAACTGACCGGCGGGAAAAACTCCCTGAGTATCCCGCTGGCCACTGTGGTTGGCGGAGTGGTTCTGCTCTCATGGTCGGTTTTCGGCAATCTGTAGGAGGTGGTGGATTTGAAGAGTTTTGTGCGGCACCTGTGCTTTGCAGCTATGGGTATCAGCGCTTTTGCAAATCCGTTGGATTTGTTCAATCTATATTCAATTATCTTCGGGGCTGCGGCAGGACTTTTATTCGGCTGGCTTTTCAGAGTGTTTCTCAGAGCCTTCCTGAGCTTGCTGAATGGAAAACTGAAAAAAGAAAAAGGCAAGATGGCAATCCGGAACGCCGTTGACAGCGGTATGCTGTTTCTGGCCCCGTTTGCAGTTATGATGCTTCTTGCCGTATTCTTCATGAACTGGTCTGAAACCAGGGGATTTGTCGCCGCAGGCATTATGGCAGTAGGAACGGCGGCCGCCATCGAAATGGGCCGTACTGCGGGTAAACAGGAAATCAGAAATACCATAGCAACTTCCGGGGTTTCTTTTCTCTTTTCCTTTCTATGGACCCTGTCCTACGCCTATCTGGCTATGGCGCCTTCTCTGATTGAAGGCGGGGCCGGCCTCATCGGAGGTATTCTGTCGGGAGGAGGTGCAGGACTATGAAAAGACAAATGGCAAGGATTATTCTGGTCTGTTTCATTCTGCTCAATCTGCTGCCTGTAACCGCGTTGGCTGCAACAAGCAGCGCTCCGCCGGAGAAACCATATGAAAAGGTTGCCTCCAAAAGCGGGCGATGGTACGCTGAACAGATTTCCTATGACGGAAAGACAAATCTTGTGGTGGGATATTCCGGAAGCCGGGAGGCCGGCGGAGTATCCATCATGGAGATGGATATCAGGGAAAAGATTGTCCTGACGGGAATCTATATCCCCGTTGCCAAAGGCAGTGAGTCTGAGGTTGTTCTGAGTATTGCAGAAAATCCCGGCGAGAAAGCGGGTCCGGGGAATTATGCGCTGAGCATTATCGATTCTCAAGGCAATGTATACCAAGGCTTTTCTGCGAAAATACAAGGAAACAGCAAGCTGAAGGAATCAGAGGAGTCCGGCTTTTTTGAGGGCAGTTCAACCTGCATCTTTACTCCTGACGGAGACATCACTCTTCCCAAAGGGAGCTATACCCTCATGGTGGAAGGAACAAGCGCTCCGGCGGGAGCTTTTCTGGCAAAGGGAATCCATTTTGGAGCTTATGAAAAATATCATGAGAAGCTTTTAGCCTGGGAACTGGAAAACAATCCGGAATTGAGCGCCGGAGAAACCGGACAAATTTTTGGGGAGCAAGCGCTTACCGGAAAGAATGACATCGCGTATTCATACGGGGAACGCACTGCCTCCAATCCGCCGGTGTTCGCTCTGGACGGAGAATATCAGATCGATGAAATTATTGTGAGCACCTATAATGACGGACAGGGCGCCCTGCCGGGCATGATCGCCATTCTTGACGAAAGCGGTCAGACGCGGTACGCCGGACAGTCTTATGGGGTCAGTATCGAGAATATCGCCAATTCGGCATGGAAAATCGCTCCCGGTATTCTGCTTCCTGCCGGTAATTACTATGTGGCGCTGTCTCAGCCGGAGATGTTGAGCTACGACCAGAACGGAGAGCCTCTTTTCTTTGTGAAGGCTTCTATTCCTGTACAGATTCGGGAGGATTTCACCGGGACCTATCAGATCAATTTCGACGCCTACAAAACAAGCACTCTGGCAGGAGAGGTATCAGATCAGGGCAGCAGCTTTTCTCTCAGAGATTTTGAGCTGACCGTGCTGGACAGGGGAGGCGAGATCGAGCTGATCGGAAAATATCAAGGGATGCCCTTTTCTCAACGCTGTGAGGTGGTAGAGGAATCGCCGGAATCCATTGCAGCCCGGTTTGCCTTCGCCGCCGATCTGACAAAGCTTCCTTATAAAGCGAAAATTTCAGCAGACGCCGTCGTACTCCTTGAAAGGACTGAAAGCGGAGCGCTGCGTATTGCAATGGAAGGCGTTGGTGTTTACGATCGTGCAGAAAGTTCGGGTAAGGGAGCGGATCATAATACCTATGACCTGAAGGCGGAAGGCACTATGGTTCAGAGGGAGCTTCCTCCCTTTGTGATGACAGCATTGGGAAAATCCGGAGGAGCAGGCAGCGTGCCGGGTCCGGACAATGCTGCTCAGGCTGCCGCAGGAATTTTGTTCCCTCCTCTTGTCGCGGTGGTGGTGAGTGTTCTGCAGGATCTGCTGAAACCGAAAGCCCCTGCCAAAAAAGTGGTTCGCGACAAGAATTGGTATAAGAAGAAGTACCCGGGTAAAACAGATGAACAGCTGGCTATGATCATGCTTGCCGACGCCATGGGAAATACGGATAACCCCGATGAGGGAGATTCTGTTTCCGTAGGGGACAATGAATCGGGAGGGCGCGGTACCGCATCCTCCGGAGACAGTTCCTTTGAAGGAGGCAGGGATGATGACTATGAAAGAGAGACTTCTTATGAAGCGGAAGGCGGTTATGACGAAGCGGACAATCCTGCATGGGAGCCGCAGAAAGACAGTGAATCAGAGCGGGAGGCCGTTGACGGCATAGGGCAGCCGGATGAACAGACTTTTCCGGAGGAACAGCCCAGTGATCAGGAGCCGGAAACCATCGTGGTGAAAACCTCGGCAAACGGTGCGGAAACCATCTATGTGAAGGATCCGGTAACAGGAGAATGGGTCGACCCGGAAACTAATTCTGTTATTGATCTGGAAAAGCATGAAGAGGTCATGAAGAACCTTCAGAAAGAGAAGGAGTGGAGTGACGCGGAGCATGCGAAACAAAGCAGCGGAAAAAGTGAGCATGATAAAGCTCTGCGTGAAAGTATGGCAGAAATCCGTGAAAAAGAACAGAAGGAAATGCATGAAAATTATCTGCGCAAAAAATACGGAACCGATGATCTGGGAGAAATTGCCGACATCGTCAAGGAACGCAAGGAAAGGGCGGAAGAATGGGCTGAAACCTGGCGCAGAAACGAGAAAGTCCTCGGTACCATGGAGGTAGGCGCTGTGGTGGTTGGTACCGCTGCAGACGTTGGCATTGACGGCCTTGCTATGGTAACTCCGGGAGGCACGAAAATCCGTGCCGGATACAAGGTGCTCAAGGGTGTGGCTGGAACCATGGCGGAAGCCGGCGCCAAGGGAAAGGATGCTCTTACCTGGGCAAATCTTGCCGAGGGAACCGTCAAGGGAGGCGCCGATGCGGCGCTGGACAAAATGCCTGGCGGTGACGGGTTGGTAGGAGACGTTTTGAGCAAGATAGGAAAAGCCGCAGTTACCACCGCCGGCGAAGGTGCCGGAGCAGGAGTCGGAGCCGCGTTACGGGGTGAAGATGTAAGCGAAGCCGTGGCAAAGGGGCTGAAAGACGGAGCGTATAAAGCCGCAGTCGGCGCCGTATCGGATCAGGTAGCCGGAAGCCTGCCGAATCCGGTGATGTCAAGGGGTTCTTTCAAGGCGGTACCGAACCTGAAGAATGTTATCGTAAGCAGAGCTGCAGGTACCAAAATCGCGTCAACCCTGACGGATGAGTATGCGGTAAAGCCCGTTGTCATGGGGAAATGACCGGGCAGATCAACCATGCAGAAAGGAGAATATGCCATGAGACTTACCAAAAAAGAATTGTCTTTTTTATCAAAGACTTATGAAAATACAAATCCTCTCAACCTTTTTTCCAGCATTGATGCGCCTCTTCAAGGCGACGAGCAAAGCTCGCTGGAGGAAAAGGGCGTCCTGCTCGGAGGAGCGGTAGCCCCAGAGGCACAAAAACTGCTCGGCACCGCGGCGGATCCCCGGCGTTGTACAAGACTTGTCTTAAAGGACGGCGCTTATTTCATCGAAAAATATGCCTATGTGGAAGGGGAAAACTATGTCCTTGTGGAAAACGACGGCGGAGAAGTCCTTTTCTCCGGGAAAGAACAGCTGGATGAAGCGCTGTTTCAACTATCCCAATGGGTAGGTGTGTCCGATCTCAAGACCTTCGATCTGGAAACAACCCTCTCGAACAATGAGATGGTAGTGCTTTTAGCCATGGCAGACATTCGGCGTACAAACGAACTGCGATCCTATTTGGGAGAGGAATCCAAAGAAGAAATCTCCCTTGCTCAGATTTGCAGTCAGTTGGAGCAGCCGGAGCCGGGCAGTCTGACCCGGATCCTGACCGGACATTACAATTACCCTGTACCCAAAACCGAGGACGTAAAGGACATACTGGAACGGTTCAAAGAGAAAAAAATCGTTGCTTTCCAAAACGGCTATGCTCTTCTCGGCTCATATGATGAGTTTGCAAAAAATTTCCTGATACCGCAGGCCGTTATCATGCTGGAAACCTTTAATCTGACGGAAAAGAATGAGATTACAGGCGCAGGCGTGCTGTGCGTATGGGCAGGTATGCGTGAAATCATATCGATCGCTTTCCGGGAAGGAGCTACAGAAGCTGCTTCCATTTCAGGGCGGCAGATGCTGAAAATGATGGAGGATTTTCTGAGCTGTCCGGATGTTTCTTAGAATTGCAGTAAAAATGCGGCAGGAGCTGTTCCTGCCGCCTCTTTTACAGAGAGAGGAGGTATATTATTATGAAAAGAATAATGGTTATTTTATTGGCGGCGGTCATGGTTTTCAGTTTCGCAGGGTGCTCCGGCGACCAGTCGGACGGCTCCGGGCAGGACTCAAAAAATGCCAGCTATACAGTGAAGAATGTCAGCGGCGTATCCTGGGTGCTGGACCATGATGATCTCGGTTATTATGATGACCTTGACGCCATCGATGTCTCGGATTTTACCGTCGAGCCGGGAGGCACCGATAGCGGGGGAGTCTACATTGAACAAGAAAAAGAGCGGGGCAACTTTGTTGAAACCTCGCCTACAACCTATGAAGTCACAGTATCATTGCTGGCAGGAGAGATGCCTGACGATCCCGAGGAGTACAATCAACTATATAAAGATGAAGGGGATTTTACTGTAACCAACCTGAGGATTTCCGGGACATATAATGAGCCTGTGATCATCGAATGGGACGGGAGCACATTTAAACAGGTCAACTAACCGGCGGGAACCGGACGTTACAGATATAATTTCCCAAGGAGCAGGTCGGCATCGGCGGCCTCGGCATCACTGCGGTACGCTATCGCATATTCCGAAGGCGTCATACCGGTCTGCTTTTTAAATGCCTTGGAGAAGTAATTGGCACAGGAATAGCCGCATGCGCCGGCTATGATCTCAATAGGAGTATCCTCTCCCGACTGGAGCAGGCGCTTTGCATGGGAAATTCGAACATAGGAAAGGTACTGGCCGGGGGAGATTCCGGTATAGGCCGAAAACAGACGGATGAGGTGATGCTTTGAAACCTCCAGCTGCTCTGCCAGCTTGTCAACTCCGTAAAGGTAGGCAAATTCTGCTTCAATTAATAAAACGGCATCCCTTACCAGTGAGGGGTGCTTTTTATTCAGCTGCTCCGATAAAAAACCGTTCCGATCCATCAACGCCTATCCTTTCCTGTTTGATTCATTATATTTCATTCTCTTAAGAATATCAACATTTTACCCTTAAATATCAACATATTGCTCTTGTTGATCGGCGGCAGCCATGCTAGACTAAGGAAAACAAGCACCGAGGAGGAAAGAAATATGGCGAGTATTACCTTGAAAAACATAAAAAAGATCTACCCCGGCAATGTGGTGGCGGTGCAGGATTTCAACCTGGAAATTGAGGATAAGGAATTCATTATCCTGGTCGGACCCTCGGGTTGCGGCAAATCGACAACGCTCAGAATGATTGCAGGACTGGAGGATATCAGCGAGGGAGAGCTGTACATAGGGGACAAACTGGTAAACGACGTGGCTCCGAAGGACAGGGATATTGCCATGGTGTTTCAGAATTACGCCCTTTATCCCCATATGACGGTTTTCAAGAACATGGCTTTCGGATTAACCCTCAGGAAGCTGCCGAAGGATGAGATAAAAAAGAAGGTGGAGGAAGCGGCGAGGATTCTTGATATTGAACATCTTCTGGAAAGAAAGCCAAAAGCTTTGTCCGGCGGCCAGCGCCAGCGTGTTGCATTGGGCCGTGCCATGGTTCGGAATCCTGCGGTCTTTCTGCTGGATGAACCGCTTTCCAACCTGGATGCGAAGCTGAGAAACCAGATGCGCGCGGAAATCTCGAAGCTGCATAAAAGTATTGGAACCACCTTTGTCTATGTTACTCATGACCAGACGGAAGCCATGACCATGGGCGACCGTATCGTGGTTATGAAGGACGGTTTCATTCAGCAGATTGATACGCCGCAGAGACTATATAATAAGCCCAATAACCTGTTTGTTGCAGGTTTTATCGGAACTCCCCAGATGAATGTTATCAATGGTACCGTTATCAAAACGGAAGGCGGGTATGCCGCTGAAATTGCAGGCCGCCGCATTACGCTGCCGGAAAGCAAGCACAGCAGTCTGGAGACCTATGCAGGCAAAGAGGTCATCTTCGGAATTCGCCCAGAGGATGTTGCGGCCGGTGACGGCGGAGAATCGTTTGAGATGAAAATCGAACTTGTTGAACTCATGGGGTCGGAAATGTATCTGCATTGCAATCTGGAAGAGAATAAGCTGACAGTGAGAACGCCGGTTATTGACGGATGCCGGTCCGACAGCACCCTTTCCTTTACAATCAACGCGCAGAAACTGCATATCTTCGACAAGGATACGGAGATGGTCATCAGCAATTAACATACTTTCATACATTTTAAAGCAGGCCGGAAGCATTCGTGCTTCCGGCCTGCTGTTTTTTACAAAAAATGATTGGTATCTATTAACGCTGCCGGATTCTGGTAACGGAAAAGTCAAAGAGATCGCAGCGAAGAAAATCGATGGAATACATGGCGGGATTCCCCCTGGAATCAAAATGCAGCTGTTTCAGGCCCAGAATGGAAACATCCTCGGATTTCAGGAGGTCCGATAGGATTGGATCGTCCTTGTCCGGGATCACGATCCGGGTGGTGGAACGCGTAATCTGTATTCCTTTCTTCTCCTCAAAGTAATGAAAGATGGACAAGGGGGGATTCCTGTAATCCAGTTCATCGGCAAGAGCACCGGGAATATAGTTGACACTGGAGCAGATCGCACCCGATTCGGAATACCGGGTTCGCTTGATGGCGCAAATCGGTTCATCCTCCTCGATTCGGAGCAGACGGGCGATTTCTTCGGAGGGAAGCTCCTCGGCCATACTGATTTTCGGTTCACATTCCACTATGCCGGCGTTTCGTATCATATCCGAAAGGCTTCGCAATTCGGAAAGGTCATTTTCTATTTTGTGTGTGGAATCCAAAAGGTAAGTGCCGGCTCCGTGCTTGGAATAGAGAATGCCCTCTCTTCGAAGCATTTCCAGCGATGACCTCCAGGTTTCGCGGCTGATTCCGAAAAGCCGTGACATTTCGGATTCGGAAGGGATCCGCTGCCCCGGAAGAAACGTACCTTTTTTACAAAGCTCAAGAAACTGTTCTTTTGCTTTTGCCGATAATGATGTTTTCTTCATACGCAACCTCCCGCGCTATGTTATAAGTAATATTACAACAAAAATATGGGAAATGATAGCATAATTTCGCGATTTCTAAAATTTGTATAGACGAATTTGAAAAATGTATTTACTTTAGCGACGGGGCATACTATAATAAAGTTGTCTATACAAGTCTGCTGTAATGAGGGAGTAAAAGTTATGAGTAATAAGCAATATGACACACTCATCATCGGCCCTGTCTCGCTGGATCACAATATTGATCATCAGGGGCGGGAGTATCGCGAAGTGGGAGGTGCAATCGTACAATCGGGGTATGCGTCTTCCAGAACCGGTCACACAACTGCTTTGTTTACAAAGCTGAATCCCCTTGACACTGATTTGGGAGACGTCTTTGACGCTTCCGGGGCGGATCTGTTTTGGAAGCAGTCTCAAAAAACCACATCCATCCGTAACAAGTATGACACCCCGGATAAAGAAACCAGGGAATGCCGGGCGGTCAGCATCTGCGATCCCTTCTCGGCGGAGGAGGTTCCTGACATGGATACCCGGATCTATCATCTTGCGGGATTGATTTACGGCGATTTTTCCAGTGATTTCATCAGAGAAATCAGTGAACGGCCGGGAAAAATAGCGGTAGACGTCCAATGCCTTCTGCGCCATGCGGAACCGGACGGCACGATGAAATTCTATGACTGGGCCGATAAGAAAACCCACCTGAAATATATAGATTTTCTCAAGACGGATGCCGCAGAGGCAGAAATCCTGACCGGGGAGCGGGACAGGGCTAAGGCGGCAAAGATATTACATAACTGGGGTGCCCGGGAGGTTATGATAACCCACAATACGGAAGTCCTTGTTTCTGACGGCACGGATCTGTACGCCTGCCCGATCAAAGCCAGAAACCTGTCGGGAAGAACCGGCAGAGGCGATACCTGCTTCAGCGGATATGTCACGGAACGTTTGACAAAGAGCATACCTGAAGCGCTGCTGTTTGCTTCGGCGCTGGTTTCTCTCAAGATGGAAACCATCGGCCCGTTCAAGGGTGATCGAAACGATGTTGAGGACTATATCCGCTCATTTTATTCGGAGTATATGATGAAACGATAGCTTGTAGGAGGCCATATTATGAAGCAGAGTAAAAGAAGTATCATCTTAAGGGCGGTTTGTATCATCGTTCTGCTCAGCTGGACGCTGTTTCCGGTTTATTGGATGATGTCACTTTCGATACGTGAAGGCCGGGAGTTGATCTCTTCCCTTTCACTAATTCCACAATCCTTTACTTTGGAGCATTTTGTCAGCCTCTTTGAAAAGAATAATTTTTCTCTCGCTGTTATGAACAGTCTTCAGGTTACCTTGCTGTCTCTCGCTTTTTCCTTGTTCTTCGGCCTGGCCTGCGCCTACATTCTGGCCAGAGCAAGATTCCGCTACAAGCTGAAGGGTTCCATGCTGTTCTGGGTTCTGCTTGTCAGAATCATACCGCCTATCGCGTTTGCACTTCCGCTGTATATCATGATGAATAATCTGGGGATCTTAAACACCAAAATCCCGCTGATTCTATCCCATATCCTGATTAATATTCCGTTTATCATCTGGTTCATGATCAGCTTTTTCGCAAGCCTTCCGGAAGAAATTGAGGAAAGCGCAGAGATCGACGGAGCCACAGAATTTCAGTTGTTTATCAGAATCGTGCTGCCCCTTGTTCTTCCCGGAATCACAGCAGTGGCGATTCTGTCTTTCATGACTTCATGGAATGAGTATTTATACGGTGTCATTTTTGTGCAAAGTCCATCCAACTTTACTATTCCGCTCAGCCTGGCGACTCTGAACAGCGAGCAGGAACTGGCACAGTGGGGGAGTATTGCCGCCGGAGGGATTGTGTCTCTGATTCCGATTGCAATCTTCGTGATCTTCGCACAAAACTTCTTGATTAGAGGCTTATCAAGCGGCGCCGTTAAAGAATAAATCAATCAATCAAACTGGTAACAGAAGGTTAAAGGAGGAATTTAAATGAAACGCAAACTGTCAATTCTAATGATTCTTTGTCTGATCGCAACGATGTTTGCAGCCTGCGGCGGAGGCGGAGACGAGCAAGGCGCGGAGCCCGGACCGGCAAAACTGGTGGTCGCTGCCCGCGGAGGTTCTCATGTGGATGTGCTGGAAGCCGTGAAAGCGGACTTTGAAGCGGAAAACAACTGCACTGTTGAGATACTTGGACTCGAAGCCACCGATCTAAAGCAGAAGGTATCTCTTGATTCTCAGAACAAGGTCGGAGCGTATGATCTGGCAATGGCTGACGATCCCTGGATGCCGGAATTTTGTGAAGCCGGCCTCTTTGCCAACCTGACGGAGCTCGGCTATAACGCAGATCCTGACTTTGTCAAGGCTTCCATGGATATCGGCAAATATCCTTACGCGGATGGTGACATTTACGCGCTCCCCTTTGCCGGAAACGTGCAGCTGCTGTTCTACAACAAGCAGGTTCTTGATGATGCGGGTGTTTCCGTACCGGAAAGCTGGGAAGATGTCCTCAATATCGCAAAAGCGGTTAACGGCAAAGACGGAAAAGTTGGCTATGTCATCAGGGGCCAGCAGGGGAATCCCATCGTATCCGATTATCTGCCGATCCTTTGGGCCTATGGCGGAGATGTCTTTGATGAAAACTGGAATATCACCATTGATACGAAAGAAGCAAAGGATGCTCTGAAGCTTTATATGGAGCTTTTGAAAAACGGAGCGAACTATGAAAAGAATGACATTGTAGCAGCAGTATCCGACGGAAAAGCCGCCATGAGTCTTGGATGGCCATCCTGGTATATTTCCGGAGAAACCGCAGCTGCTGAATATGCGGCCATTCCTTCCAAGGCGGCAGCATCCAGCCCTGCTTATTCCACAGGAATGATCGGTAACTGGATGATGGGTGTCACAGCAAATTCGGGCAACAGTGAGCTGGCAATGAAATTCCTGGAATATGTCACAAGCGCCGACGTTCAGAAAAAAGCCGCCGCATTCGGTGGAGTTCCGACCAGAACCAGTGTATTTACCGACAGCGAACTGCTGGCGAAGTATCCCTATTTCGAGACAATTCTGGCCTCAACGGAAAATTCCGTCGTTCGCCCAAGATTGACTCTCTGGACCGATATTGAAACGGCTTACGGAACAGAGCTGTCCAGCGCAATCTCCGGCACAAAATCTGTTGATCAGGCTTTGGCTGACGCGAGAGCTGCGATTGAATCTATCATGAAATAAGAATCAGGCGGGGTTCGGTCAATAAAACCCCTCCTCACCGGACCCCGCAATCACTACTTTGACAACAGGTGGAAAATATGAAAAAACGGAAAAGCGGCTTTGCCTATATCATGACCTCGCCTACAATGCTCATTCTCATTGCACTAAGCATATTCCCGCTTATTTTTAATATATTTTACAGTTTCACCGATTACTATTATCTTTCAAGAAAAGATATCGCAATTGTCGGGTTTGATAACTATGAAAATATATTTAAGGATGTCTATTTCAGGCAGGCGATTTATAATACCGTGAAGTTTACCATTCTCGCTGTGTTTTTTGAAACGCTGATCGGTCTTGCGATCGCTTTGCTGGTGAACAGCGTGCAGAAAGGGAGGAAAACCCTGAGAACGGTATCGCTGATTCCGACCCTGCTTCCGCCGGTTACGGTTGCGCTGATCTGGCAGATCATGTTTTCCAATAATTACGGTATTATTAACAAGCTGATCGGCGGAATCGGCATTGCGCCGGTAAACTGGCTCATGGATGTGAATACGGCATTTTACGCGATTCTGGCAATCGATATCTGGCAATATGCACCCTTTGCTTTTCTGCTGATCTACGCTTCTCTTCAATCGGTGCCGCAGGGCCAGTATGAAGCGGCGAAAATCGACGGAGCGGGCGTTATTCAGCAATTCTACTATGTTACGCTGCCCAATATCGCCAATGGAGTGATCATGGTGGTGCTGCTGCGAACCATAGATACGTTCCGATTGTTTGATAAAGTTAATATTCTGACGAAAGGCGGTCCCGCAAATTCCACTGCAACCATTACCCAGTACATATACCAATACGGCGTAAAGGGTCTGAAAGTGGGTTACGGGTCGGCGGCGGCTCTGATCATGACGGTGATCGTACTGATTCTGGCCGGCGCTTATATCAAACGGTCATTCCAAAAACAGAATGGCTGATACCAAAGAAAAGGGATTGCTTTTTTAACAAACCGGGTTAAAAAAGCAATGTTTTTTGGAGGGAGAAAAAATCAATGCAGGTACATTTTATCAATGTTGGGTACGGGGAATCGATTCTGGTTACCGGTTCGGATGGCTTTACAATACTGGTTGACGGGGGCACCGATAGAGACGAGGAGTATTGCACGCCGGGAGCCATCAGAACCTCCGATTATCTGAAAAAGATCGGGATAAAAAAGATCGACCTGGTTATCGTCACTCATATCCATGATGACCACATCGGAGGGATACCGGCGGTAATCCGAGATTTTTCAGTCTCCGCAGTGTGGATCAATGTGATGCCGGATATGCCGGATCCGGATCGTATCAACTGTTTTGACAGTATAAAAAACGGAAATCTGAGCGGTATTCTGTTTCAGAATGCGCTGCGCAGCTATTCGGAACTTCTTGAAGAATGCAGCATACGAGGAATCCCTTTGGAGCAGAAGGGAAGGGATGATGCGATTCCGATTCTGTCAGACGGAATGCAGATTGAGATACTGACCCCCGACGGTGAAATGCAGAAGCAGATTCTAGAGGACTACAGGCAGTTCTGTTCGGAAAAAAATCCGGAACGTTCGGAGGCTATGTTCTACCAAATCGACAAAGAGGCGAATCGATCCAGCATTTCATTGAGAATCAAAGCCGGAAAGGCTTCGGTGCTGCTGTCGGGAGACAAGGTTGACGAGTGGGAGACAGTTCTTGACAGGTATGCCGATCATCTGGAAAGCCAGATCCTGAAGATAACCCACCATGGACAGATTGACGGCCTTCCTCAGGCCATGATTGAGGTTGCCCGGCCTGATCATTTTGTAATATGTTCCTCGGCCGACAGGAGATTCAACAGCGCTCATCCGGAGGTCATTTCCCGGGCCCGGTCCTATCTCGGTGAAAACAGGAAAAGGGGAGGCGTTTATATTACAGGCTGTCTGGAAATTGAATTTTTGACAGAGAAACAAATCTGTGCAGTATGCTTTGATTGTGATGAAGAAACAGGAGAGATCGTTACACTGTTTCAGGAGATTGAATAAAGAATGAAAGGGGGATGCTTATGACGGCAATCGAGATATGCCTTAGAATTGTTCTGGCGATGGCGATCGGCGGTATCATCGGGTGGGAAAGAGAAAAAAGCAATCGCCCTGCAGGTCTGAGAACGCATATGCTGGTTGCGATCGGAGCGGCGGTTGTGATGCTGATGGGAGAGATGTCCCTGGTTAAATACTCAAACATTACAACCATGGATCCCACCCGGCTGGGGGCACAGGTCATATCGGGTATCGGCTTTCTCGGAGCGGGTACCATTATGCGCGAAGGACTGACTGTGAAAGGGCTGACTACAGCTGCCAGCCTGTGGGCTGTTGCCTGCCTGGGGCTTGCTGTGGGAGGCGGCTTTTACGAGGCGGCGGTCGCCGGAACCATAGCCATTATTTTGACACTAACCATTTTTGAATACCTGGAAAAACGATTCCGGAAAGTTAAATGCAAAGGAATTAAGTTGGAGCTGGATACGGTGGATATCTCTTCCACCTTGCTCTGGATTAAAAAAATCGCTCCGCATTATGACATGTCCTTTGAAGATGTGGACATCGCGGAAGATATCGAAGAGGAAAAAGTAATTTATCATCTGGTGATCAAACTGAGCTTCAACAGGGGCAGCAAAAGAATTGACAAGGATGGATTTATAGAAGAAATATCAAAGATAATCGGTGTCTATAATCTAAAACGAAAAGAAATATGAGGCCTAAAAGTTATTAATAAAGGGGAGACCGGGAAAACAAAAAGGACCATTTACGAGGAAAGTAATGAATCTGTAAACTGAATGTAGACATGTACAAAAAGAGTATATGTCTACATTTTAGTTTTTGATAGAATTGATCTGGAAGGATGTGATTTGATGGGCAGACCAAAAGGTGGGA
>JAVBVR010000032.1:0-30780 GCA_036677845.1 Anaerovoracaceae bacterium
TTTCCCACCTTTTGGTCTGCCCATCAAATCACATCCTTCCAGATCAATTCTATCAAAAACTAAAATGTAGACATATACTCTTTTTGTACATGTCTACATTCAGTTTACAGATTCAGTGAGATTTTGCACTACGCTTTTAATTGATTACAGATCGGCTATGAAGGGACAGCTTATTCAGCCTTAAACTGTTCAGAGTCCCTGTTCCATTGCGGATAATCAAGAATTTCCGGTGCAGGGAAATCGATTCCGAGAATTGCCACCACATTGCCTTTGCTGTCATGGATCGGTGCAAAGGCTGACCATACCGGGTCATTGTCACCATTGTCCCATGCGGATGGCGCCGGAGTAGGCGTACCCTGCATTGCTGCAAGGAACTGGCTTTCAGTTTCATACTTGTTCAGCCAGTCGTCAGGCTCTTCGGACCCGTCAACGGTAATTTCGAAGTGACCGTCATTCGGGGTACCATCGATGAGGCAATACACATAATATGCTTTGGATTCCACCCTGAAGCCGTCAAGAATCGCCTTCATAGCAGCAAAGTCCTTATACTCCTGGCCTTGCCCGGATGCCATAAGCGCTGCATGTTTGTCACCAAAGTCACCGTCAAGCTTTTTTGCATAGTGGGTGGCTAGTTCAGTTACTTTATCCATTACCTGCTGAACCTTTGCCGGAATTTCAGTTTTTCCCTGATCCGGGAGATCTGCAGCCTCTATCTCATCCAATAAACTGTATGTGATCTCTGCTGCCATCCATTTCGTAGCATTGACAGGCAATGGAGTCGGGATCGCTTGGAGAATCTTGAGCTCGTCAGCTTTGCTGAGATAATTACCGGGCCAGGTTCCGCCGAGTTTTTCATCGGAATAACCGGCCGCCCGGAGCACCATTGTTACCAGTTCGTTCATGGTTACATTTTTTCCGGGCCGGAAGGTTCCGTCAGGATATCCTTTGGTTACCCCTTTTTGAACTGCAAAGCTGATATAATCTGCAGCCCATCCGTAGCCTGCCATATCAGAAAACACATCGGTTTTTGCTTTACCAAAATCAGCAGGCGGATTCATGGATTTCACAATAATAGTACAGGCCTGTGCTCTGGTAAGTTCAGAGTCGGGGTGAAAGCTGCCATCGGTATCACCAGTAATAATTCCTTTTTCCATAAGAGCGGAAACGGCAACCGCATAAGGCTGTCCTTCTACATCCCCAGGTACTGCGGCAAAGGCGTTTGAACTCATTAGCGCAAGAGTCACTGCGACTGCAAGCATGTTACGTAATGTTCTTTTCATAACGTCTTCCTTTCTGATGTTTCACATCCAAAAAAATATCCTATTGTTTTTATTATAATACAGCCCAGGATGTCAAACAAGACAATTGCATAAATATTCCAAAAAATATGATAAATTTGATCAACTATTTTGTTAAAATATATTAAAATCTTTGTCGGATTCTGGGACGCGCAGTAATCATTCGCGGAACTAGAGGATGGCCCAAGACATCTGAATTTTCAGTATATTCAGGGTATTTAAGCACGCCCAAAAAAACATCAGAATCTGTCAAGAAAAGGTTGCAAAACGATTCAAAATGTAGTTTACTTGTAATGTATAATGTTATTTTTATAACAAAGAAATCGAAGGTAATATCCTACAGAGACATGATAAATTTAATTTAAGGAGGCTTAACATGAACTTTCAATTAACGAAAGAACAAGAATTGGTAAGAAAAATGGTAAGAGAGTTTGCTGTTAATGAAGTGGAGCCGATTGCTGCCGACATTGACAAAGAACACAGATTCCCCGTTGAAAACGTAAAGAAAATGGGAGAATACGGCCTGATGGGCGTACCGTTTCCGACAGAACTCGGCGGTGCGGGAGGAGATCACATTTCCTACGCAATCACAGTGGAAGAATTGTCAAGAGTCTGTGCGTCTACCGGCGTAATCTGCTCTGCTCATACGTCCCTCTGTGCATGGCCGATCTGGGCTTGGGGAACAGAAGAACAGAAACAGAAATATATGATCCCGTTGGCGAAGGGAGAAAAACTTGGTGCATTCGGCCTTACCGAACCCAATGCAGGCACTGATGCCGGCGGCCAGCAGACAAGAGCCGTTGACATGGGAGATCACTGGCTGCTGAACGGAGCAAAGGTATTTATCACAAACGGCGGTTTCGCGGATACCTTTGTTGTCATGGCTATGACAGACAAGTCGAAAGGCACAAGAGGCGGAATCAGCGCATTTATCGTTGAGAAAGACTATGAGGGATTCTCCATCGGAAAAACGGAAGACAAGATGGGTATCTGTGCATCTTCAACAACAGAACTGATTTTCCAGAATTGCAAAGTTCCGAAGGAAAATCTGCTTGGAAAAGTAGGTGATGGTTTTAAAGTCGCAATGTCAACCCTTGACGGCGGACGTATCGGTATTGCATCCCAGGCTCTCGGAATTGCTCAGGGCGCTTTTGATGTTACCGTTGAATATATGAAATCAAGAAAACAGTTCGGCAAAAAACTCTCTCAGATGGAAGCGCTGCAGTTTGATATCGCTGAAATGAAGACCAGAATCGAAGCGGCCAGACTGATGATTTACAAAGCTGCGGATATGAAAGACAAACATCTTGCATACGGACCTCAGTCTGCAATGGCGAAGTTATTTGCTGCCGAGACCGCGATGTATGTAACGACCAAGGCTGTTCAGCTTCACGGCGGTTACGGATATACGAAGGATTATCCGGTTGAAAGAATGATGAGAGACGCTAAGATCACTGAAATTTATGAAGGTACGTCGGAAGTTCAGAAGATCGTTATCGCTGCTGCAGTTTTCGGTAAATAATCGAGAAGGAGGATATTAAAATGGCATTTAAAATATATGTCTGCGCAAAGCAGGTTCCTGATACAAACGAAATCAAGATTGACCCGGTTAAAAAGACGTTGATCAGAGAAGGCGTTCCAAGCATCCTGAATCATGATGACGCCAATGCTCTGGAAGAAGCATTGAAAATTAAAGACCAGTTTGATGACGTACATGTTACTGTCATTACCATGGGTCCCCCACAAGCGAAGGATATGCTGATGGAATGTCTTTCAATGGGAGCTGACGAAGGAGTACTCATCAGTGACAGAGCTGTCGGCGGATCTGATACATGGGCTACTTCCAACGCAATCGCTGCTGCGATTCATAAGCTGGGCGCGCCGGATCTTTTATTTGCAGGTCGTCAGGCAATCGACGGAGATACCGCACAGGTTGGTCCTCAGCTGGCTGAAAAACTGGGCTTGCCGCAGGTTACATATGTAACTGAATTCAAGATCGACAGCAACATGAAGGACATCACAGTAAAAAGAGCGATGGAAGACGGATATGAGCTGATTAAAATCCAGACTCCCTGCATGCTCACTGCAATCAAAGAACTGAACAAGCCGAGGTATATGTCCATCAACGGAATCTTCGGCCTGAAAAACAAAGAAATCAAGGTTTGGAATGCAAAGGACATTGAAGTTGATCTCAATACAGTAGGTCTTGACGCTTCTCCAACAAACGTATACCGTTCTTTCACCCCGGTTCCAAAAGGAAAAGGAAAAATGATCGAGGCGGATTCGGAAAAAGAAGTTGCACAGAAGCTTTTAATCAACTTAAAAGCCAAGCATGTAATCTAAGAAGGAGGAGGATATTGAAATGGCAATTGTAGTTTTAAATGATAAATGTAAGGGCTGTAAATTATGCGTCAAGGCGTGTCCTTTCGATGCGATTGAAATGGTTGGGAAACTGGCTGTTATCAATGAAAAATGTACTGCTTGCAACCAGTGTATCCCGGCCTGTAAATTTGATGCGATTGTAAAGACGGAAGATAACAAGGGCCCCGTGGATCTTTCCGCTTACAAGAATGTTTGGGTTTACGCGGAACAGAGAAAAGGCAAGCTCATGAATGTTGCTCTGGAATTGATCGGAGAAGGACGCAGACTATCCAGAGAAATCGGGGACGATGCGAAAGTATGCGCCCTGATCGTCGGCAACAAAATCGAACATCTGGCAAAAGAGTGCTATGAATACGGCGCTGACTCCGTATATCTTATCGAAGATCCTCTTCTTGAAAATTACACGACAGACGGATATACAAAGGTAATCGTGGATGCGGTTGAGGAATTCAAGCCCGAAATCGTAATCTACGGCGCTACTCACATCGGAAGAGACCTTGCACCGAGAGTAGCCGCAAGACTGAACACCGGCCTGACTGCCGACTGTACAAGACTTGATATCAAGGTTTCCAGCTACATTGACTATGCAGTGAAAAACACCACACTGGACGTTTCCTCACTGGATCCGGACTCTGATGACAAAGGCTTGAAGCAGACTCGTCCTGCTTTCGGCGGAAACCTGATGGCTACCATCATCTGCCCCAAGACCAGGCCTCAGATGTCTACCGTTAGACCCGGCGTTATGCAGAAGAGAGAAAGACAGGCGGGTGCAACCGGCGAATTGATTAAGGTAAAACCTGTTGTTTCCAAGGATGACATCAGAATCGCGATCCTTGACATCGTAAAATCAGCCAAAGAGATCGTATCCCTCACTGATGCAGAAATCATCTGCTCCGGCGGGCGCGGTCTGGGTGATCCTTCCGGCTTTGAACTGATTAAGAAGTTTGCCGACAAGGTGGGCGGAGTTGTAGGTTCCTCCAGAGCGGCTGTCGACGCAGGATGGATCGACCATTCACACCAGGTAGGTCAGACAGGAACTACCGTTAAGCCCAAAATTTACTTTGCATGCGGCATTTCCGGTGCCATTCAGCACCTGGCCGGAATGCAGACCTCCGATATTATCGTAGCAATCAACAAAGATCCGGATGCCCCGATCTTTGAAGTGGCAGACTACGGCATCGTGGGCGACCTGTACAAGGTTATTCCGCAAATCATAGAACAGTGGGATGACGCGGAAGCCCTGTATGATGCTTCAACGAAATAAAATCCGACACTAGATTTAGAATTCTCAGAACTACAAATCCCATCAGTGAGTGAACTGATGGGATTTTTGGCTCTCTGTCAAGTGTTGTGGTGACCAAAAGAAAAAAATAAAGTTTATCATTAGGCAGCTCTATCTGGGGCCGCCGCTTTTATGTAATTTGTTTGCTAATGTGTATTCGCCATGTAAGGGGGAGCATTTTTCACAACTTGTCCGATTCCCCACCGATACACCTTACGCGTATGCGGAAGTACAGGTATCCTTTCTTTCACATATGTCGCATGGTCTGATGCGGTTTTCAATCTTTTCTGTCTGAATTCCGAATATTCCCGATACCGATTTCTTTGGATGCATCATAAACTTTTCATTTACGGTCAAACCGATTTCTTCCGGTTTAAGGGCTTGGAAGATTTGGTTCTGCATTTCCATGGGAATGTTGTTTTGTCCTGGACTGAAGGAATGGGTTGCATAGATGCCCTTGTCTTCCAGGCCCAGGGCTATGTATTGTTCCAGCCATTGATTGCCGCGTTCGATAAATGCGGTTCCCCAGCTGTCGAGAAAGAGCTTCAGAAACATGTTTTCCTCGGCCTCATCCAGTTCTTCATACCCATGCAGTGTGGCCACGATAAATACCAGTTCAAAGGATTTGCTGAAGATTTGGGCCATTTGTTCCGATTGAACCGAGATACCATTTTCCAGTTCGATTGACTCAAGATCGTTGCGTTTTACTTGATAGGATTCTACGATTCCCTTCATCCGGAAGTTTTCGTAGGATTCCTTTCTTGTCTTTTGAAAGCCGGCGCTGAACTTTGCCGGTATTTTATCGATATCCATATTCATCATCCGCCCGAATAAAGTATCGACTCCGGTAAGCTTATCGATAGGAATCTCGATTACTTGACGTGTTATTGTACTCATATGACGCTCCTTCTCATAATAAACTAAGACATTCTACTATCAATTCATCCTCTGCTTTTTTGACACAGCATTCTGATTATTACTTTTTTTCACAGCATCTCCTTTCCGTTTTCCTGATAAAAGGGTTATAAATCGCAGCAATTAATTCAGACGTTGAAGATGGAAGGAGATTCTTCTCCGCGGAGGATACGCAACGCACCGAAAGCCAGGGCTTCCATTTCCACCTCGCCGGGCATGATTTCTACCGGACCGATATAACCAACCCGCTCCGTAATCATTGCTGTCATCATTTTGGAATGGGCCAGACCCCCGGTCAGGACGATATAATCGATCTTCCCGTTTAAAACGGGAGCCAGCTCACCGATTCCTTTGGCGATCTGATAGGCTTCGGCCTCGTAGACCAGCTTGGCTTTTCTATCACCATCGGCGATCATTTTTTCCACAAACCGGCCGTCATGGGTTCCGAGATGGGCTTTGATTCCCCCCATGCCTCGTATTTTACGAACCATCTCTTTTTTTGTATATTTTCCGGAATAACACAAATCAACAATATAGAGCAAGGGCAGACTTCCGGTCCGCTCCGGTGAGAACGGCCCCGCGTCATCTCCGATGGCGTCAACAATCCTTCCTTTTTCATGGACACTGATGGAAATACCTCCTCCAAGATGTGCAACAATAAAATTCAAATCTTCATAACGCCTTCCGTATTTTTTTGCCACCTTTCTGCTCATGGCTTTGGAGTTCAAAACATGGCATTGACTGTGTCTCAGAAATTCGGGAATACCCGTTATCATTGCGATCTCATGGAATTCATGAGATGAAACGGAGTCATATATATAGGCCGGGATTTTCAGCGGTGCAGCAATTCGGTCTGCGAGCAAAGCTCCCAGGTTTGAGGCATGAGGCGATAAGTTCCCGCTGAGGATTACTTTCTTCAGTTTATCATTGACCAGATACCCCCCTGCATTGACCGGCGGAAGAAGTCCGCCGCGCCCTACCACGGCGCTGAGCTTTGACAATGGTACCTGGTGCTTGTTCAGGACCGTATGAATGATTTCCAACCGAAACTCAAGCTGCTCTAGTATATCGCTGAATCCTGCAAAATCCTCATCAGAATGCTCCGCCTGCTCTGAGTAGATCAGGGTTTCATCCTCATATAATGCTATTTTAGTCGAGGTTGAGCCCGGATTGATGGCTAAAATGGTAAAGCTCATAACATTTCTCCTTTCCCTCCAATTATCATTTTGAAGGGTTAAATCACACAAAATCTATTATCTCATGGTTTGCTGCTCAATTCAATAGGGACAATAGATCGTTCTGCCTGCAATAGGACATAGATATATTCTACCACGAAAAAAACCAATTTAACGGCAATAATTTAATAAATTATTTGGGCGAGAGTGGTAACAATATTTCTTAAAGGAGGATTGGAAAATGGGAAATAAACAACAGAAACAACAGAGTCAGAATCAATCGAACAAACCGAAAAAGGAAGTTACAAAACAATACGAGCAATACGTGAAACAGTTTACCCCAAAACCAAAATACTTTTCAAACAGTATCAAGGCTTTTATCATCGGGGGATTGATCTGTATGGCTGCTCTCTATATACAAAACCGGTTCATGGATCAGGGAATGAGTGAAAAAGATGCAGGTGCGATTGTAACAGTAATTTTGGTATGCCTTGCACAATTGCTCACGGGCCTGGGCGTATTCGACAGCATCGGAAAATTTGCGGGAGCCGGTGTATTTGTACCAATCACCGGATTTGCCAACTCTATGGTGGCGCCTGCCATTGAATTCAAAAAAGAAGGACCGGTTTTGGGTGTCGGGGGAAAACTTTTCAGCCTTGCCGGTCCGGTATTGGTCTGCGGTATCTCGGCAGCAACAGTTATCGGCGTCATATATTATTTTATAAAATAGGAGGCAAGGATGAAAAACAAGCTTGGAAAACAAACGTTCCAATTTCCCCGGATGCCAGGAATCATCGGCTCCTATTCCATCGTCGGAGAGAAGGAAGGAAAGGGTCCCATGGCGAAATGGTTTGACTTGATCCTGGAGGATGATACTTACGGTGAAAAGACATGGGAAAAGACGGAGAGCAAGATGCTTGAACAGGCGATTCTTCAGGCATTGCAAAAATCCGGAAGGAACAAGGAAGATATTGATACCATGCTCACCGGGGATTTGATCAATCAAATCATGTCGTCCTCATTTATGGCAAGGAACCTGGCAATTCCTTTTCTAGGGCTTTACGGCGCATGCTCCACCATGACGGAGTCTATGGTTTTAGGGTCGATGATGATCGATGGCGGGTATGCGTCTAATATTATCGTAGGGGCCTCAAGCCATTACTGTACAGCAGAGAGACAGTTCCGCATGCCATTGGAGCATGGAAATCAGCGCCCCCCCTCCGCCCAGTGGACGTCCACGGCAGCGGGAGCAATGATCCTGTCTGATCAGATAAAAGGGGACGTTGCGATAAAACGGGGCAAGGCGACGCCGGAGGGGCAGGAGATGAAGGAACTGTATATTACCCATGCAACAGTGGGAAAAATTATAGATACGGGCATGAAGGATGTGAACCAGATGGGTGCTGCCATGGCGCCGGCTGCGGTCGATACCATTATAAGGCATTTGTCGGATACCGGAAGGAGCCCGGACTTTTACGATTTAATCATGACCGGTGATTTAGGAATCGTTGGCAAGGAGATTGCGCTGGATCTGCTGAGCGGGGCGGGTATCGAGATAGGTGGTATTCTTAAGGACTGCGGCTCGATCATGTATGATAAAAAACAAGATACTCACAGCGGTGGAAGCGGCTGCGGCTGTTCGGCTTCTATTTTCTGCGGTTATGTCTATCGTGAGATGAAAATGGGAAAAATAAAAAACGCCCTGCTCCTTTCAACGGGAGCATTGCTTTCAACCATCAGTTCACAGCAGGGTGAGTCGATACCCGGTATTGCCCATGCAGTGGCGGTAACCTCGGAAGGAGTGAAATAGATGGATTATCTGTATGCTTTTTTAGTCGGAGGTGCTTTCTGCGTAATCGGCCAGGTTCTGTTTGATTCCACAAAGCTTACGATGCCGAGAATACTGGTTATTTTTGTGGTCGCAGGTGCGGTTCTGACCGGGCTGGGCTTGTATGAACCCCTTGTAAAATTTGCAAAAAACGGAGCGACGGTACCTCTGCCGGGATTCGGATACGGTCTGGCAAAAGGGGCTATGGACGGAGCGAAGGATGGCTTTCTGCCGATGCTTTCCGGAGGGTTAAAAAATACTGCCGCAGGATTGACTGCAGCAGTAGTATTCGGTTATCTCGTATCTTTAATTTTTTCGCCCAAATCCAAACGGTGAAGCTAGGTACGTCAGTCAAAGAAATTCAGCCAGTCAGGCGGTTTGCTCCCGTCATCCTGATTTCCATTCCCGTTACCATTCCCATTTCCGTTTCCGTTACCATTCCCATTCCCATTCCCATTTCCCGGCTCCACCGGGAAAATTCCGCCGCCGTCGGGATTACCGCTGCTGCCGTCCCAGATATCGCTGCCCGGACTGGGTGTCTTATCCGGGGCGATCGGATACTGTACTACGTTTGGATTATGCATATGGCAATAATAGGACGGCTGCTCATATTCAATGTCTCCAACGTGGGGATCTACTGCATACGGCCGCTTGACAAAGATTCTGTTGTTTCTGTGCGGACAGTACGGTGTCGCCAGATAACCGCTGTCGCTGCAGATATCCACTGCAACATGGACATTGTCTGTTGAAGTCGGCTCGGTTCCTTTAATAAAGTACTCGTTTCTGACGGTGCCTCTCGGATCAAGTGCGCTCAGTTCGGATGGAAGGCGACCGGACTTCGTATCAATTGCAACGCTGATCACATTGGCGGGGGCGGAAGCGAAGCTTCCCGGCGCAATTCCCTCATGCACACGTTTCATGATTTTACTCCAAAGCCGTGCGGCGGATACGCTTCCCTGGCTCAGTTCTATATTGACGTCGTTTCCGATCCAGACGGATGCGGCATATTGCGGGGTGAAGCCTACAAACCATGCGTCATAGTTTTCTGACGTTGTTCCTGTTTTTCCTGCCACCGGCTGGCTGCCTATGGCGGCGGAACCGCCGATTCCGCTGGTAACGACCGACCTCAGCATGTCCTGCACGATAAAAGCTACGCCTTCATCCATGATCCTGACCTCATTGGATGTTTTCTCCAGAATTACTTCTCCGCGCTTGTTCGTAACCTTGGTATAGGCAATCGGTTCGGTATAATTTCCCTGGTTTGCGAAGGAGCCATAACCCGCCACCATTTCAAGCGGTGAGACTCCGCGGCTCATACCACCCAAGGCGAGCGCTGCAGCATTCATATCGTTGACGCTTCCCGATTCGACAATTGTCGTAACACCGCACTTCTTCAGGAAATTGACGGAGTTCTGAACGCCGATATCAGCAAACACCTTTACTGCGTTTACATTGACGGACTGTTCCAGGGATTGTCTCATGGTATGCAAACCACGGTAACCGCTATACCAGTTTTTCGGCCACAGTTTGCCTTGAATGGTCAGGGGCGCATCGTCAATGACGCTTGCTGCCGTCCAAAGCTGCCCGTAGCTGTTCTCCTCGGAGGGACCGTTTGTCATTCCGGATCTGGCTTTTTCCAGGCCGTTCTGAAGGGCAGGTCCGTATACGCCCATCGGCTTGATCGCAGATCCCGGCTGGCGGGGACTGGTAGCCCGATTAAAAAGCAGTCTGCCTTCAATATTTCTGCCGCCCACCATTGCCTTAATTCCGCCGGTTTTATAATCGAAGATAACCATAGCGGATTGAGGCTGAATAATCTTCTGTTTCAAGGTATATGTGCTGCCATTCAGCGCGATTCCTTCCGGAACAAACCGGAAGAATTCCGGCTGATCGGTAAAGAATTGACCGCTGATCAAAAGGTTTCCGTCAGCATCTTTGGTTTTATACTGCTGCGGGATTTTAATAACGCCGCCTTTGATACAATAGAAGACGCCGTCCTCAACAACGTACATATCCTTGAATTCAACACTATAGTCTGTCTGGCCCTGCACCTCAGTTTTATAGAAGTTGAGTCGTTTTTCTTTCAGCAGAAGGATGCCTCCGTCATCAGCAGCCTGATATTCGTCAGGTGAAAGCATAAAAGTGCCTTCTGAATTGAAATAGTTGTTATAACTGTATAGCAGCAGCTTTCCGTTGGCGCCTACGATATTGCCTGCACCGTCCTTCTTCAGGCCGGTCACTTTCGGGAAATTGGTATTGCTTGTAACTTCCTCCTCTGCAATCTTCTGCATTCTGGAATTCATTGTAGTATATATTTTCAGACCGTTGTTTTGAATCATTCGTTTGGCCTGTGCTTCGTCGAGTTTCAGCTCCCTCATCAAATCCTTTTCAACCTGGCTGATTGCATAATCAGCAAAGTAGGATGAGATTTCATCAGTGGTATCCTGGCTTGGATTTATCGATTCCCTGAGATCGGCAGCCTTGGCTGCATCATGTTCTTCCTGAGTGATCAAACCCTGAGCGAGCATAAAGGATAGCACCAGATGCATGCGGTTTGTACCGGCATCGTTATACACCAGCGTATAAGTGTCGCCTTTTCTGATGATGTTCGGGTCATCGGCCGTTACCTGTTCCGTCTCAAACCGTTTTACCGGTGCAAAACGGTTTGGAGATTTTGGAATGCTTGCCAGAGCCGCACTTTCCGTCAGAGTAAGCTCCTGCACATTCTTTGAAAAATATGCCTGGGATGCGGCCTGAACGCCGTTGGTTCCATAACCAAGTGCTATCGTGTTTAAATATGCTTCCAGTATCTGCTGTTTGGATAAATGCCGTTCCAGCAGTACAGTATAGTACGCCTCGATGATCTTTCTCGTCAGAGTACGATCTGATTTCGTTTCCGCCAGATACAGGTTTCTGGCAAGCTGTTGGGTAATGGTGCTCGTTCCGCTGATGTTGTCGCCTTCAAGTACACCTTCCTTGATTGCTCCCATGATACGCACCACATTGAATCCGTTATGATCCCAGAAGGTTTTGTCTTCAATGGCGATGAAGGCATCGATGAGATCCTGGGGGAGATCGGAATAAGACACATTGGTTCGCAATTCCTTCTTCGATGTAAGAAGGCTGTCGATAATATTGCCCTCATCATCGTAAAGCGTGGAATTTTCTGAAAGCAGAGTATAGATGTTACCCGGTTCGATGGAGGGGGCTTTCATGATTATAGAACCGACAATGCCGCCCAAAACTAGGAAAAACCCGATAAAGAATAGAGCTAGGACCGTAAGAAGCCGCTTCTTATTAAAAGTATATTTTTTCTTTTTTTTCTTCTTTGCCATAGATTCCTCACTGAGGGCTTTCTTACTGCCGCTTTTATTCTTTCCTGCAGCGTTTTGGACTGATTCTTCTTTTTTTGGTAAGCCCAGTTTTGTTTTAATATTATTCTGCGGCTTAGACTCTGAAAGCCGCTCCAACCGGGTTTTGTTTTTCAACTCTCCTGTTGGTTCCGAAGACAACTCGGAACTTTTGCCGGAATCCTTTTGATCCTGTGCCTTGTCTGATTCATTTTGGTGCTGTTCCATTCTATTTAAGCTTCTATCAAAAACATTGCTGATTCTATCGAACTGATCAAGGAATTCATCAATTTCATTATGTTTGTCCACCTTGTCAAACTTATCTGTCACGTTATCACCTGCCTCATGAATGAAGTATATTTAAATCCCAAGATATTATAGCATAATACGCTCATGGTGTTAATTGAATTCTACGAAAGACATACACTTGTAATATTTTATCACAGTTGCTTTGGGGCAGTATACAAAGTATAATGAAAGAGTACTGAATAATCTCCCGAGAATCTAATGCGGATTTTTCAGGACGTATGGAAGCGTAACAGACATTGCGGATTTATCGCATGGAGGGAAGAAGTATGTATGATAGCGTTGATGTGGCCAGAGCTGCCATCAAGCTTGCAATTACATCCAACAGAAGCTCGGAGGAGCAGTTGATCGTGAAGTTGAAAGAAAAGGATATTTACGGAGCCGCGGTGGATATCGGCGGTGATATTGTGAATTCCATTCATGTTGTCATCGAAAGGGCAATCATCGCTTCCAGAAAAAGCGGCGTGACAAGGGAGTGTCATGTCCAGGACGGTGCCATAGCAGGTGCATCCAGGGAGGCAATCATGCAGATCGCTTCCAAGGCAACCGGGCTCAACGGAGGCGGCAAGGTAGCCATATGCAGGCACAAGGAACACCTGAGCGTGTGTATTTTTATGAGCATAGGGCTGCTTCATCTGAACGAAGTTGTGATTGGTCTCGGACACCGGTCATTGCCGGCAGACTAGAGAGAGCCAAGGACACGCCAAACGCGATACGGACCTGCAGCATTGGCAACAAAGCCTCATAAATAGTGATTGACAAATATAGAAAAATATGGAATACTATCTTTGAGAGAAAAGGATTCGGGTTTGGAGTATGCCTTGAGAAGACCCGTTATTGTCCTCTTTCTTTCTTTTATTTTTGGAATTGCACTGGGATATCACCTCAACTCGGAACCATTCCTTTTTTTCATATTTACAGGTATTATCGCTGCGGCGTCCGGTATTGCTCTGGTAATGAAGCAATCGCCGCGAATAATTGCTATGGCATGCCTGTTTCTTATTTCGGCCCTGATGGGAAGTGTGTTCTTTTATTTTGCAGACAGCCGGCAGGACCCGCTGGAGTCTGCGGAAGGAGAATGCCGTGTTATTGAAGGCCGCATAATCGCTGTTAAAAAAAAGGGCGACGACGCGTTTCAGATGCTGATTACTGCCCAAGGGGCGGAAAAACGTCTCGTGCAGGTGAAAGGCGTATTGGAAGAGCCCGCAGAATACACCGGAAAATGGGCCGTGCTCAGCGGAACGGTATCAATACCGGCCGAAAGACGGAACCCCGGACTTTTCGATTATCGTTTATATTTAAAAACAAAGGGAGTCCGTGTGATCCTCCACACGGAATCTGCCCGGATAATGCTTCAGGAAGAGAGGTCGTCCGCACTTTTATCCATGATCGCCCGCGTGAAATATCGCTTTCTGGATCAACTGGAAGGCGCCATGGAGCCCGAGCCTTACAGTCTGGTGGTTGGTATGCTTTTCGGTGACAGAAGCCAGATCGACGAATGCACCTATGAGGCATTTCAGAAGAATGGAATTGCCCATATCTTAAGCGTTTCCGGCATTCATGTGGGGATCGTTTATCTGTTTATCAGCAGGATTACAGGAAACCGAAAGACGAAGATATTTTATCTGCTGACTGCAGTCATGCTTCTGTTTTATTCGGCTTTAGCAGAGTTTTCGCCGTCTGTTGTACGTGCGGTCGCGATGATTTTTATCCACATGTTCTCCAAAGTGAACTATCGGAGGTATGACTTTCTTTCCTGTACGGCTGCAAGCGCTCTTGCCATGCTGCTTGTCAATCCATTCTATCTCTTCAATGCCGGTTTTCAGCTGTCCTATATGGCGGTCTTCTGCCTGGCGTCCGGACTGCCATGGGCAAGCCGCAGGCTGGAATACATGGAGAACAATGGAAAAAGTGAATTGCTGACAGCAGGGCTGAGGTATGTTTTGCCGCTGCTGGTCATTCAGATCGGAATGGCCCCGTTGACGGCATATTTGTTCAACTACTTTTCGATCGTTTCGCTATTCATCAATATACCCGTTATTCTGATCGCCGGAATACTCATTCCTCTGGGAATCTGCCTGATTCCTCTGTCCTGGATCGGAGGTGCGGTTTTCGGATTCGGTGTCCAGACGGCGGAGCTTCTCGTCAACATGATGATCCGGCTCAATGAATTGTTTTATCTGCCGGGAGTAAGTCATTTCAGCGTGATAAGCCCGACCTGCTTCCAGCTTCTCTGTTTTTATGGATTTTACTTTCTGCTCACATCGGAGCTTTTCCGGATTCTGTACCAGAGGGCCATGTTGAAATCAATGGCGGTATCCTGCATTTTGGTACTGCTGATTTCACTGATCCTGTCCGGGGCGGCCGGCAATGACTGCCGCCATGCCGGACTTGTCTTTGTAGACGTAGGACAGGGCGACTGTCTTCATATCCGGACGCCGAAAGGAAAGAATATCCTCATTGACGGCGGCGGAAATCTGAATTATGACATAGGTAAAAGGGTTCTGCTTCCGTATCTGCTAAAAAACGGAGTAAAATCCGTTGATCTGGCCTTCGTAACCCATCTTCACACCGATCATTATCTCGGAATCGTTCAGCTTGCAAGGAATATGAAAGTCAGCCAGCTTGGCGTTTATGAAGCCAATCGATTGCGGGAGCAGGAATTGATTGCGGATACCGGCCTAAATAAGCAGGATCTGCTTTATCTTGCTCAGGGAGACCGTATTCAGATTGAAACTGATATCTGGATCGATGTTCTTTACCCGGAAGAAAAGTCAAGGGAAGAATATGAAGCGCTTATATCGGATGCAGAGGATGAAAATGCAAGCTGTCTGTTCATGAGGGTTTCCTATCAGGGATTGACGATTCTAATGACCGGAGATATCGGTCTGGAAGGAGAGGGGGAAATACTTGCCCTATACCGGAATGATCCGGAGCTGCTGCATGTGGATATCCTGAAAGCCGGGCATCACGGCAGCAGATACGCAACCGGGGATGAGTTCCTTGAGGCCGCCAATCCGGAAATAACTGTTTTCCAGGTGGGAAAAAATAATTTTGGGCACCCGCATTCGTCGGTCATTGAAAAGTGCCAGAAAAAAGGTATAATGATTTACAGAAACGATTTAAACGGAGCGATTTTGTTTAAATACAGCGAAAATAAATGGAGCATAGATTCCATGATAAAAAAGAGGGACGATAATGGCATATAAGGGTTCTGCTGCGGAAGAACACGCATATAAAAGAATTGACAAGGATCTCAAGAGCAACAGTGTAAAAAACCTGCTGCTTCTTTACGGCAGAGAGGATTATCTGATTCGCTGGGCTGCGGATTCATTGATTAAGAAATTTGTAAACGAGGCTTGTAAGGATATGGACTATTCCGTGCTGGACGGAACCTGTGTCACATTCGAGCAGATCAGGGACGACTGTGAGACGCTTCCTTTTCTTTCTCAACGGAGGGTGGTGATGATCAGTGGATTCAGGCTCCTGGAAGGCGGAAAAACCAAAGGAATGGATGAAGAGGGAGAAAAGCTGCTGGCGGATTATGTCAAGGACATTCCGGATAACTGCATGCTGATTATCATTTCTGAAACTGTGGATAAAAGGAAAAAACTTTATAAAAGCATCGCGGAATCGGGCGGGGTTTATGAATTCAGCGAACTGGATGAGAAATCATTGAAATCATATATCGAGAAGAGATTCCGGGAAGCGGGCAAAACAGCAAGGCCATCGGTAGTGGCGGAGCTGATCGCAGCATCAGGGTACTATGATAAGGATACCGACTATACCTTGTATAATCTTGAGAATGACATCAGAAAAGCGGTCGCATACAATGATAGTTCTGAAATCAGAATGGACGCAGTGGAAAACACTGTCTCAGGCAATATGGATACCAACGTGTTCGCCATGATCGACGCACTGGGCAGGGACCGGAAGGAAGAAGCTTACCAGCTGCTTCATAATCTTCTGGTATCCGGTGAACAGGTATACAAGCTGCTTGCCTTGCTCTGCTCTCACTTTGAAACCATTCTGTCGGTAAAGGAATTGAAGGAGGAAGGCAAGTCCTTTGCAGAAATGAAGGAAATCCTTGGAATCCATGAATTCAGAATTAAAAAGGCGGCTTCCTTTGCAGAAAAATATACGCCTGGCAAACTGCGTAGAATCCTTCAGAAAACATATGAAATTGATAAAAGCATTAAAACCGGACTTCTGGAGTCCTCTCTGGCCCTGGAACTCTTTATTGCAGAAATTTAACAGATCGAAAAGGCCCGGCTCATGCCGGGTATTTTACGGAGTTTGAAATGAATATCACAAAACAAATGAGGGCAGATCTCATGCTGGTTCTGGTGACACTTTTTTGGGGCATTTCCTATTGGCTCATTGATATCAGCCTTGAGGAGGTGGAACCTTTTACCCTCAATGCGCTGCGGTTTTTGATCGCTTTTTTGATCGCACTGTTATTTGCTTTCCCGAAATTGAAAACAGTGAATCGAACAACCATAAAATACAGCGCGCTCATCGGGGTCGCATTGCTTTTCGTATACATCGGGGCAACCTTCGGCGTCAGGTACACATCCCTTTCAAACGCAGGCTTTCTTTGTGCGCTGACCGTAGTGATTACTCCGATTCTGGCCTTTTTCTTTTTAAAACAGAAACCTGAAAAGAAGCTGGCCGTTGTTGTGATAATGTGCCTTGTCGGAATCGGGCTCCTGTCGCTGAACGAGAACCTGCGGCCGGCGCTGGGTGATGTCCTCTGTATCATGGCGGCCTTTGCCTATGCGGTGGATTTACTGATGACGGAGGTTGCGGTTGGCAAGGAAACCGTTAATGCATTCCAGCTGGGCGTATTTCAGCTGGGATTTACCGGTCTGTACAATCTTGTGATTTCAATGATTATCGAAAGGCCGGCGCTGCCCCATTCTCCGGGTGCGTGGACAGCCGTTTTGTTCCTGTCCATATTCTGCACGGGAGCCGCCTTTATCATCCAGGCGATGGCGCAGCAATACACAAGCGCATCCCATGTGGGAGTCATTTTTTCACTGGAGCCGGTATTTGCCGGAATAGTCGCATTTTTTCTGGCGGGCGAGGTGCTTACAACCCGGGCTTATATCGGAGCGGCGCTTCTTATATCCGGACTCTTCATCATGGAATTGGATATTAACAAGCTTGTAACTGGTTTCCTTAAAAAAGACAAATATTTGTAAGTAATTTTCGAAAAAACTGAATATTGGAACTTCTGTAATTTTGTCAAAAAATGACGGTTAACCTTTGAAAATACTTGTGTTTATAAAGGTTTTTTGTTATATTGGTCTTGTTGTATGAATGAAAATTGGAGAGCACTCGAACCAAAACTGTATTATGGGAGGATAAAACTATGACTTGTAAAAACAGTGATTGCCAATGTAATTGCAATGCACCTGACTTTACAGAACTGGCCCCGGTAATGGAGAAGTATGCGAAAACTCCTGGCAGCCTGATTACCATCCTGCAAAAAGCTCAGGATATCTATGGATTTTTGTCCATGGATGCGATCAACTACATTTCCGAACAGACCGGAATCAAGCCTGCGAAAATTTACGGAGTAGCAACATTCTATTCACAGTTCAGACTCAAACCTATCGGCAAATATCTTATCATGCTATGCAAAGGCACGGCCTGCCATGTAAACGGTGCGGACATGATTGAGGAAGCGATCTGTGAAGAGTTGAATATCAGTGACGGTGAGACCACGGAGGATGGGATCTTTACACTGAACAATGTGGCATGTCTGGGCTGCTGCAGCCTGGCGCCGGTCATGATGGTCAAGAGTCTCTCCGGTGAAGAGACATATGGGAACCTGACAAAGGAAAGTGTAAAGAAAGCACTTGCCGAAATCAGACAGAGAGAAGTGTAGGAGGTGAAGAATAGTATGAAGGTTGTTGTAGGACAGGGTAGCTGCGGTGTAGCTACAGGTGCAAAGAAAACCGCTGCTGAATTTGAAAAGCAGATCAAAGACAAAGGCCTGAATATTCCGGTTGATCTCACCGGATGTGTCGGAACTTGCTATTTGGAACCGATCGTAGATGTTTATGATGACAACGGCGGACTGACCAGATACGTCAAGGTCCAGCCGGAAAAAGTAACTGAAATCGTTGAAAAGCATTTGATTGGCGGAGAAGCCGTAACAGATCATGAAATTTCTGATATAGACAAGACGTTCATTGAGAAGCAGCAGAGAATTGTTCTGAGAAACTGCGGTATCATCAATCCGGAGAATATTGAGGATTATATAGCAGCAGGCGGGTATGAAGCCACAAAAAAGGTAGTGACCTCGATGACTCAGGATCAAGTAATCGAAGAGATTAAAATCTCCGGGTTAAGAGGACGGGGCGGCGCCGGCTTCCCGACCTGGTTCAAGTGGAATGCCGCAAAGTCCAATCAAGGGAAAGCAAAATACATGGTATGCAATGCCGATGAAGGAGACCCGGGTGCATTCATGGACAGAAGCGTTCTGGAGGGCGATCCTCATTCTCTCATCGAAGGCATGATCATCGGCGGATTTGCTATGGGAGCAACAGAAGGCGTAATTTACGTCCGTGCAGAATATCCTCTGGCGATCCACAGACTCGAGATCGCAATGGCTCAGGCAAGAGAAAAGGGTTTCCTGGGGAAGAACCTGTTCGGAACCAACTTCAGCTTTGATATCAGAATCAAGGCCGGCGCCGGCGCGTTTGTATGCGGTGAGGAAACTGCTCTGATCGCTTCCCTTGAAGGAGAAAGGGGAATGCCGAGACTGAAGCCTCCGTTTCCGGCTCAGAAGGGATACTGGCAGCTGCCGACCAATATAAACAATGTTGAAACCTTTGCAAATGTTCCTTGGATTATCACAAATGGCGGAGCTGCTTTTGGCGCTTTTGGAACCGACAAGAGCAAGGGCTCAAAAGTATTTGCCCTCGCTGGAAAGATCAAGAAGGGCGGGCTGGTTGAGGTTCCCATGGGAATTCCTCTCAGAGACGTCATTTTCGGTATCGGCGACGGCATTAAGAACGACAAGGAATTCAAAGCAGTCCAGATGGGCGGGCCTTCAGGAGGCTGTATCCCTGCCTCCCTGATCGATACACCGGTTGACTATGAAAATATCACGAAGACCGGCGCAATCGTCGGTTCTGGCGGTATGATTGTTATGGATGAAACTACCTGTATGGTTGATATGGCGAGATATTTCCTCGATTTCACCAGAAAAGAATCCTGCGGAAAGTGCAACTACTGTCGTGTCGGAACCAAGAGAATGCTTGAGATCCTGGAAAGAATCACAATTGGAGAAGGAAAAGACGGCGACATCGAATTGCTGGAAGAGCTTGCGGAAAAGATTAAAGACGGGTCCATGTGCCAGCTGGGCGGAACTGCTCCGAATCCAGTACTTACCACGCTCAAGTATTTCAGAAATGAGTACGAGGATCATATCTATAAGAAAAAGTGTACTGCGCATTCCTGTAAGGAACTGCTTACCTTCACCATTACAGATAAATGTACCGGGTGTACGCTCTGTGCGAGAAAATGTCCGGTCAATGCGATCAAGGGCGAACTGAAGAAGATGCATGAAATTGATCAAAGCATTTGTATCAAGTGCGGAAAATGCGAGGAATCTTGCAAATTCAGCGCGATCATAAGAGACTAAGGGAGAGAGGTGAATAAGATGAAAAAATTCAGATTGAATATAGACGGAAAAGAAGTATTCGGGCTTCCGGGCCAGACCATTCTGGATGTAGCCAAAGAGAATGATATCTATATCCCGACTCTCTGCTTTGATGAAAGAACGGAAATATACGGCTCCTGCGGTATTTGCGTTGTTGAAGTGGAAGGCAACCCGAAAATGGTAAAGGCCTGCGCTACGGAAATCGCCCCGAACATGATCATCAAAACCACGACAGAGAGAGTGAAGGAATCCAGAAAGACAAATCTGGAACTGCTGCTGACCAACCATATCGGAGACTGCAGGCCCCCCTGTGCGCTGGCATGTCCTGCCAACACCGACTGTCAGGGATATGTGGGTCTCATCGCCAATGGTGAATTTGAAAAGGCAATCGAACTGATTAAGGATAAGATTCCGCTTCCCGGAGCAATCGGAAGAGTCTGTCCGCATCCCTGCGAAGACAACTGCAGAAGAAAGCTCATCGAAGAACCGATCTCCATCGCATGGCTGAAGCGATTTGCTTCCGATATGGACTTATCCGGCGACGATCCGTTTATGCCCGATATCGCGCCGGCAACGGGAAAGACCGTAGCCATCATCGGCGGAGGACCAATGGGACTCTCGGCAGCGTATTTCCTCAGAAGAATGGGACACGTCGTTACCATCTTTGAAGCGATGCCGAAACTGGGCGGCATGCTGAGATACGGAATTCCGGAATACAGACTTCCGAAGGAAGTATTGGACGATGAAATCTACCTTATTGATAAGATGGGCGTAACCATGATTCCGAATACAAAGGTCGGAGTGGATGTTTCCTTTGAATCCATCAGAAAGGATTACGATGCTGTTCTCGTAGGGATCGGCGCATGGGTTTCCACCGGCGTCGGATGCAAGGGCGAGGATGCAGAAGGCGTCATCGGCGGTATCGATTTCCTGAGAAAGGTAGTCAGAAACGAAGAAATCAAGCTGGGCAAGAACGTAGCCATCGTGGGCGGCGGTAACACTGCCATGGATGCCTGCAGAACTGCGGTCAGACTTGGTGCCGAGAAGGTTTATAATATTTACAGACGTACAAAGGACGAAATGCCCGCTGATATGATCGAAATCGTGGAGGCAGAAGAAGAAGGCGTTATCTTCAAGAATCTGACCAACCCCATCGAAGTGATCAAGGATGAAAACGGCCATGTGAAACAGGTTCTGCTTCAGGTTATGGAGCTTGGCGAACCGGATGCAAGCGGAAGAAGAGCTCCGAAACCGATCGAAGGTAAAACAGAGACTCTTGAGATCGACACCATGATCCTTGCAATCGGTCAGGCAGTGGATCCAAAGGGATTTGAAGGGATGGACCTTACCAAGAAGAAGGGCATCCAATATGATCCGGACACCTTCATGACCAGCATGGAAGGGGTATTCGCAGGCGGAGACTGCGGAAACGACAAGATCTCTATCGCTATTGAAGCTATTGCGGACGCCAGAAAGGCTTCCGATATCATTGACGCGTACCTGGCCGGCGAGTCCATAAAATATGAAAAGCCATACTTTGTCGAACGTCATGACATCACAGAAAAGACCTTCGAAGACAGAGAAAGGCAGTGCAGGCCGAATATGGATCATCTCCATGCCGAAGAGAGAAACGACAATTTCACGGAAGTCGTATTCGGCTACGATGCAGATCAGGCAATGGAAGACGCCAAGAGATGCCTGGAATGCGGCTGTCATGATTACTTTGAGTGCAAACTGATTGACTTCGCAAACGAGTATAAGGTAAAACCGGATCGTTTTGCCGGCGACGTTAACAGGATCGAGTTTGAAGACGATCATCCGTTTATCGTAAGAGATCCGAACAAGTGCATCCTCTGCGGATTGTGCGTTCGTGTCTGTGATGAAGTAATGGGCATCGGCGCCCTCGGGCTGGTGCACAGAGGGTTTGATACAGTTGTAAAGCCTACTCTGGAGAAGCCTTTGACAGAATCCGGCTGCGTATCCTGCGGCCAGTGTGTCAGTGTATGTCCGACAGGAGCTCTCGGTGAAAGGCTCACCATTCAGAAATCCGTTCCGCTCGAAACGGAACAGACCGATACGACGTGCCCCTACTGTTCTGTAGGCTGCAGTCTGCATTTGGAAACCTACGGCAATATGCTGATCAAGTCGGTTCCTGATAAGGAGGGCGCTGTAAACAAGGGTCTGCTTTGCGGAAAAGGAAAGTTTGGCTTTGACTGCGCTGTAATGGACGGCAAACTTGTTGAGCCGTTGATCAAAAAGGAGAAGGGACTGGAAGAGGCCGGATACCATGAGGCTTTCGTGCTGACTGCAAAGAAGGCTCAATCTATCGCAGCCAAATACGGCAAGGATGCGGTAGCGGTAGCGATTTCCGACAGATATACCAATGAAGAGGCTTATGCCGTTAAAAAGTTTGCAGACGCCATCGGTGCAAAGACGCTCTGCTTCAATAACAGAGAAAACGGTGCCGGAACAGTTCTCGGATTTGATGCTTCACCGAACACCATCGACGAGCTTCTCGCGACGGAAGTGATTCTTGTCACAGGATTCAATACAGTCCTTAACCCGGTAGTTCAGTTAAAACTAAAGCAGGCTGCGGAGGCTGGCGCCAAGGTGGTTCTGATTAATCCGCTCGGTTATGAACAGCATTTCGAATTTGCTTCCAAAGTCTTGTATGTCAAGAACGATGTCAGCTTCCTGAAGGAAATTGCAAAAGCACTTCTCGATATGGGTAAAACGACCAAGGCAGATGGGTTTGATGCATTCGCGGAAAGTCTTGCAAAAGTCAGTGTCAGCGACGACGCCAAAGCAGTCGCAGAACTATACGGGAATGCAAAGAAAGCGATGATCGTGTATCAACAGAACTTTATTACGACGGATGCTGCAATCCTGATCGCTGATATCGCAGTGGTTTCCGGACATATCGGTTCTCCGAGAGACGGCATTCTAATCATCAAGGCGAAGAATAACAGCCAGGGACTCATCGATCTCGGGATCAGGGCGGGAGCAGAAGCCATGGATGGAGTCAAGGCATTGCTCGTGTTCGGCGAAGATGTGAAGTCAGATTTATCGGGTCTGGAATTCCTTATGGTTTCCGATACTCATATGACGGAGACAGCCGGGAAAGCGGATGTTGTTCTTCCGGGCACCGGGTTTGCTTCCACAGACGGAACCTATACCAATACGGAAAGAAGGCTTCAGCCGGTGCGCCAGGCAGTGAACGAGGATATAGTGTTCAGCAATTGGGAAATTGCCGCAGAGCTTGCTCATGTATTTGAAGTGGAGATGCTCTTTGAAGATACCAACGATATTTCCCTGGAAATGGATGATCAGCTGTACAAATACAAATATGCTGAAATCGGTCAGGTACTGGGAGGTGTCCTCGCACCTGAGCAGGCTTCCCTGAAAGTGGTCGGAGACGCCGCATTTGCAGATCCGCTGGAATCCACAGACAATCTGATGAATATGATTTCAAAGAGATTACCGAAGCCGGTATAGGATTTAATATTGAGAACAGAGGTTATTGCTTCAATAACCTCTGTTTTTATCTAGCAGAAGAGTTTGATTCAAATATAACAAAGATTGGTAAAGGATACAGAGCCTTCTGCATCCTTTATTCTTTATCGCTTTTACCTTCTCAGATACGTTAAAATCAATAAGTCAGGAATCCGTAGCTATTAAGAAGGATTCTCCGACATGAAGGCTATTCTAATTGTCAGACTATTGCCAATGTATACATGGTTTCCGATATTGACAAATATATAACAAAATGCTAACATGATAACCGTGAGTCAATTTAAGAAAGTCAGAACATAATAACGAGGTGGCGTAAGAATTTCCCGCCCCGTTGTAATTTTCTACTCATGCGTTATAAACCATTGCAGAGTTATAATATAAAATATTGGAGGAACCCTGATGAGAAACATGAAGGTTATGACTGCCGACGAGGCAGCAATGTTTGTAGAGGACGGAATGGTGCTTGCGTCCAGTGGTTTTGTAGGAAGCGCGATTCCCGAATCCTTGACCAAAGCCTTGGAAAAGAGATTCCTGGAGACCGGATCACCGAAAAATCTTACGTATTTTTATGCAGCCGCCCAGGGCAACCGGGACGGAAGAGGCGCAGATCATTTTGCACATAAAGGAATGACGAAGAGAGTTATAGCCGGCCATTACAATACGGCTCCGACTCTTGGGAAATGCATACTAAACAATGAAATTGAGGGGTATAATCTACCCCAGGGCACGTTATCCCAGCTTTGCAGGGATATCGCCGCCCACAAGATCGGAACGATCACCCATGTCGGATTAAATACCTTTGTGGATCCCAGAAAGGGAGGCGGAAAACTCAATGAAATCACGACCGAAGATTTGGTGGAAGTGGTAGAAATTCTGGGGCAGGAGAAGCTTCTTTACAAAGCCTTCCCGATTCACATCGCGTTTTTGAGAGGGTCTTATGCCGATGAACTTGGAAACGTTACAATGGAGAGAGAAGTGGGAACCCATGAGGTAACAGCCCTGGCTCAAGCCGCAAAAAACAGCGGGGGAAAGGTTATCGTTCAGGTTGAAAAGATCGTAAAAGCGGGGACTCTGGATCCGAAGCTGGTCAAAATACCGCGAATCTATGTGGACGGTCTTGTTATTTCAGACCCGTATGATCATCAGCAGTCCTTTGATCACGAGTATGATCCTGCACTGTGCGGGGAAATCACTGTGCCTGTAGACAGTCTGCAAGCACCGCCTATGAGCGCCAAGAAAGTGATCGGACGCAGGGCGGCAATGGAGCTGACGGAAAACACTGTAGTAAATCTCGGGATCGGAATCCCCGAATACATTTCCGCAGTTGCAAACGAAGAGGGGATCGGTGACTATATGACACTCACTGTGGAGGCCGGACCGATCGGGGGTGTGCCTTGCGGAGGTTCTCAGTTTGGTGCTGCCGTAAATCCTGAATGTATTCTTGATCAGCACGTTCAGTTCGATTTTTACGACGGCGGGGGTGTGGATCTTGCCTTTTTGGGCCTTGCACAGGCTGACAAGCAGGGAAATATCAATGTAAGCAAATTCGGCCCCAGGATTGCCGGATGCGGCGGTTTTATCAATATTACGCAAAATGCGAAAAAGGTGTTCTACTGCGGGACCTTCACCGCAGGCGGGCTGGAAACCGAAATCCGTGACGGAGAGATAAAAATTCTCAAAGAAGGTAAGGAAAGAAAATTCATTGAAGAAGTAGAGCAGATTACCTTCAGCGGTGAGTATGCAGCAAAAATCGGCCAACCGGTGAAGTACATTACCGAAAGAGCAGTATTCGAATTGAGAAAAGACGGAGTTTACCTGACAGAAATTGCTCCCGGAATCGATCTCCAGACGCAGGTTCTGGATCTGATGGACTTCAAGCCGAAAATGGATGGAGTACCGAAGCTGATGGACAGACGTATCTTCTGTGATGAACCGATGGGATTGAAATAACGATATAATTGTTGAGAAAAGAGAGGCCCGTGATGGACTCTCTTTTCTTATGGAAAAGGTATTATGCAGACCGGGTTCAGACTTTTTATAGAAAACATGCCGAAATTATTGGAAAAACCTTGAAAACATCGTATAATAGGATGCAGACTATGATTGGAAAAGGCGGACGATGGACGAATGAGCGATGACGATATCAAGACAGCAATCAAAGCGCGCACCGCTGGGGAAGCAGCCAAGAGGGACACCGCGGGACTGGAAAAAAAACATGGAATTATGAAGCGTCATTCGTTGGGATACCTATACGGATTTCTGGCAGCGCTGCTCTATGCGCTTATATCCATTGTCGCCAAGCATCTAATTACAGGCGGCAGCCATCCGGTCCAGATCACATTCTTTCAATATGTGTTTACTGTTTCAATTTTGGGAATCTGGATTCTGCTTAGAAAGCCGGATAAATTGCGCTGCAGCATTCAGAAGATAGGTTGTTTTGCCCTGCTTGGAATTTTCGGAGGGGGAAGCACCAATTTGCTCTTTTATTCCGCGCTGAAATATCTTGACGCCGGCATTGCCTCCATGCTGCTGTTTCTGCACCCGGTTTTTATTACCGTATTCTTTGCCGTAACCAAAATAAAAGCATTGAAGCCGGTTAACTACTTTTGCGTTATCATTGCTGCTTCGGGCGCTGCTGTCGTACTGGATGTGTTCTCCGGTACCATGAGCTTCTCCGCTGTCGGAGTTCTTTTCGGAATGCTGAGCGGAGGAACCTATGCGTTTTATAACATTTATGCCGACCTGAAATTAAAAGAGGAGGAGCCCAATGTGATCAACTTCTATGCATGCATTGCGGCGATGTTTCTTACTATGGCCATGCTTGCCTTCAGCGGGATCGGATTTAAAGTCGAGGTGAGTACTCTGCCGTCGATCTTTTTTCTGGCTGTTTTTTCGGGAGTGCTTCCTGCCTATTGTTTTTTTAAGGCGCTGCAGTATATCGGATCCGAAAAGGTATCCGTCATATCCTCTGTCGAATTACCTCTTACGCTGACGCTGGCGTTTCTATTCCTGAAGGAGCATATGAAGCCGTTCCAACTCTTTGGAATCATACTCATCGTTCTGGCAACCGTTGTGCTCCACCGGAATGAGGGCGGGGGAGGAGCAGATACAATTGCAGATACAGATACAGAGCATTCATTTTTTGAGAATTGGAAAGGTGGTGGGACTAATGATAATTAGAAAAGTAAAACCCGATGACCTGGATCGCATTGTTCAGTTGGAAAAGATCTGCTTCCCCGAGGCGGAGGCAGCTTCCAGGGAGACGTTTGAGTACCGGATTTCCGCATTTCCGGAATCTTTTTATATTGCTGCGGAGGCGGATGAGATTATCGGAATGATCAATGGATGCGTTACGGATAGTCCGGTGATCCGTGATGAGCTGTTTGAACCGGGAGGAGGGCATAATCCGAAAGGCAAAAATCAGGCTGTTTTCGGACTGCTGGTGGATCCGGAACATCGCAAAAAAGGAATCGCAGCGGCTCTTATGCGCAATTTTATGGATGTGGCAAAGCAAGCAGGACGGGACGCGGTGATATTAACATGCAAGGAGCATCTGATTTCCTACTATGAGGACTTTGGATTTGTGAACAACGGTGTTTCAAAGTCAGTGCACGGAGGTGCGGTCTGGTACGACATGACGGCTGAATTATAAGATCTGCAAAGAAGACTGTCAAAAAAAATGCACCCGCGGGTGCATTTTTGTCTTATTACTTATTTAATTATTTATTTTGAAATACGGCAGGTCTTTTTTCCAGGAAGGCTGACATTCCTTCCTTTCTGTCATCAGAGCTGAATGGCGCTACAAGAGCTTCCCCTTCAAAGGCAACACCTGTCTCGATATCGAGGCTGATTCCTTTGTTAACAGCAAGCTTTGCAGCCTTTATCGCAATCGGAGCTTTAGACATGATGGTTTTAGCTACCTTTTCTGCTGCCCCGAGCAATTCTTCCGCCGGGACTACTTTTTCAACAAGCCCAATTCTGTATGCTTCCTGAGCGTCGATCATTTCAGCGGTCATGATGAGATATTTTCCCATGCCTTTTCCGACCAGTCTCGGGAGTCTCTGCGTTCCGCCAAATCCAGGAATGATTCCGAGGTTTACCTCGGGCTGCCCGAATTTTGCTTTTTCTGAAGCAATTCGAATATCACACGCCATGGCAAGCTCACATCCTCCGCCGAGAGCAAAGCCGTTGATGGCCCCGATTACAGGTTTATCGATGCTTTCGATCAGGTTCATAACATTCTGGCCCTTGATCATCATAGCCCTGCCCTCCAGCGTTGTGAGGCCGACCATTTCGGAGATATCGGCTCCCGCTACGAAAGCCTTTTCTCCGGCTCCGGTAAGAATGGCAATCTGCACTTCCGGGTCTTTGTTTAAGGCGGTGAAGGCAGCATATAATTCATCCAAAACCTCATTGCTCAGTGCATTCAAGGCTTTCGGACGGTTAACGGTAACGTAGGCAATTCCGTCTTTAACTTCATAAATTAAGTTCTGGTACATTTTTATACTTCCTTTCTGTCAGATATTTTCTGCATCTAACATGAATTTATTTATGTATTGAGTCAATATTATCATTATAAATTTAAATAATCAATGGCTTTCGAAATTGTCAGACAATTAACGTTAAAAAATTATCATAAGCGTATTGTAATTGATTTTTTCCTATGCTATTATGTGCCTAACAACTAAACCACAGCATTTTTTGGAGGTAAAAAAATGGCGAATTTATTCTTTATCCCTCAGTACATCATCACTGGTGAAAACGCTTTAAAAATGAGCATGGAATACTTGAAATCCTTCGGTCAAAAGGCGCTGATCGTTACTGACGATGTCATGGTGAAGCTCAATAATGTTAAAAAATTGACAGATGCCCTTGATGAGATTCAAGTTTCGTATATCATATATTCCGGCATTAATTGCGAACCGACTCATACGATGATCGACGAGGGCGTTGAAATCTACAAAAAGGAAGGCTGCGATTTCCTTATCGGGATTGGCGGAGGCAGTCCGCTTGATGCAATGAAAGCCATCGGGGCTGTTGTGACAAACGGAGGAAGCATTACCGAATATATGGGCAAAAAGATTGAACATGAGCTGCCGCCTACCTGTGCAATTCCGACAACAGCAGGCACGGGCTCCGAAGCTACCAAGGTTTCCATCATCACAAATACCGATACAGGTGTCAAGATGCTGTTAAGTGATCCGAAGCTCATGGCACATGTAGCGGTCGTTGACCCGATCTTTACACTGACGGTACCACCGGGAGTAACGGCGGCTACCGGCGTAGATGCTTTAACCCATGCCATCGAAGCATATACATCGTTAAAAGCATTTTCAATGAGCGATATCTATGCAATATCGGCCGTCAAAAGAATTTTTGATAATATCTATGAAGTATATACCAACGGATCAAATGTGGAAGCCAGAAGAGAAATGGCGATTGCAGCGCTGGAAGCCGGAATTGCATTCAGCAATGCTTCCGTAACCATCGTTCACGGAATGAGCCGACCCATCGGTGCACTGTTCCATGTTCCCCACGGGCTGTCAAATGCTATGCTGCTGAACGTCTGTCTTGACTATCTGCAGCCGGGTGCCGTAGCAAGGCTGAATCAGCTTGCTAAAACCATCGGCGTTTACCGTCCGGGAATGACGCCTGATGAAGGTGCACATGCTTTCGTAATAGCAACAAAAGCGCTGCTCCGTACATTGCATATCAAGACTCCTGAAGAGTTCGGCATTGATAAGGAAGAGTTCTTCAGGCAGATTCCTAAGATGGCGGAAGACGCGCTGAAAAGCGGAAGCCCAGGAAACACAAGACGTACACCGAATAAGGACGACATTATGGAACTGTACAAGCAGCTATGGGAAAAACAGGATGCCGGCAATCACTGATTGCAAGCCAGATTCATATAACAATGCAAAAATGAAAAGAAGAGGCAAACGCCTCTTCTTTTCATTTTTGCAGAACCGTCGTTAAGCTGCAGAGCCGAACTGGCCTTTTAACTGTTCAATGGCTTTTCTGACAGCTGGGATGCAGAGAACAATCACGGTCAGCGCACCCTCAACTCCAAGATAAGTGATGTTGTAATAAATTGACCAGGTAAAGGCATTAAAGCCTTCCGGTGCATATTCGCCAAAGAATATGATACCGGAGAGAACAGCGCAGAAATATCTGCAGAGTAACCCGAGTACATAGCCGGAGACTAAACCGAATTTTTTGGTTCTCAGCAAACCTGCAAATGCAAGTGCACCGAAGGCGAGGGGATAATCCAGAAGCATCTGGATCGGATGAATGACGTAGGGATTAAAAATGAGATCGATCAGACCTACGCACATTCCGGCCATCAGGCCTCTTCGCACGCCGAAATAATAGGCGCATACAACGATGGGCAGCATACTGAATGCGGTAATGGAACCTCCTTGCGGCATCCGGAACAGAATGATCTGATTGAGTGCGATGGAAAGGGCTACCAGCACGCCGGATGCAACCATCGCTTTGGTATCAGCTTTTTTTTCATGGCCTGTTAGCAGTATGCCGATAAAAAGCAGCACGATAACGGTCAGAGTTGTAATCTGACCGAATGTGGATTCAAAAAAAGACTGTAATTGTTCCGCAGACATAAAAAAACCTCCTTCTATAACACAACGTGTCTTTTTGCAGGAGGGGACTGATTGATCGCACTCCATTTACATGTAAAACAGGTAAATGAAATCAACCAAAATGCTTCCCTACGCCGGTATTGTCCGGATCAGGTAATGAGGGTCGAAAAAACTCTCAGCAAAAAGCTCCCCTAGCAAAAGATATATGAAATTTAACTGCCTCATTTTATACTGAGTCTAAGGCGGGTGTCAATAGTTATTTTTGAGATTAGCCTGATCGAAATTCTCAGTCCTGAGACAAAACAATGAGCAGTTTTCCGTCGGTATGGCTGATTTCGGCGGATGCTTCAAAAAATTCATTGCTGACTCCGAGCGGAAAGTTATTTCTCAGCAGATGATTTTCCAAAGGGTATTTCACACCCCGGATCGACACACCCGTGCATAAGTCACCGAAAGC
>JAVBVR010000033.1:0-41129 GCA_036677845.1 Anaerovoracaceae bacterium
TAATATAATTAATAAATATATTAAATATATTAATATTTAGTTTGACTTTTTTAAGCGGTGATGTTATAGTATGGTTACAGAAGAGGGGAGGTAGATTATGGCATATCGAATCATCAGTAAATGTCCGGTGTGCAGCGGTAAACTGCGGGCAGTCAAATTGAAATGCTGCAAGTGCGGCACTGTGATCGAGAACGAATTTGAGATTTCCAAATTTGAATATCTGGGGGATGAGCAGTTAAGGTTTCTTGAGACCTTCATCAAGTGCAGAGGAAACATCAAGGATGTAGAAAAGGAACTTGGTATCTCTTACCCGACCGTCCGGGCCAAGCTGGATGATGTCATTTCAGCATTGGGGTACGCAGTCGTAAAAAAGCCCGTCATCGAGAGTACGGAAATCATAGATATGCTCGAAAAGGGAGAAATCTCTGCCGAACAGGCAGTCAGCATGATGAAAGAGAATAAAATATGAAAGGTTGGTAAAGAAAATGCAGGAAGAAGTAAAACGAATATTAAAAATGGTCGAAGAGGGGAAAATCGACACGGAGAAAGCCTCCGAGCTGATCGAAGCTTTGAAGGGGCAGACGGAGCTGCCGCAGGCAGCGAAAATCTCAAACAGTGACAAGATGCTGAGAGTCAGAGTAATTTCCGGCACGGAGGATAATGTAAACGTCAACATTCCGATCAGCTTTCTGAAGGCCATCGGGACCGCCGTAAACAATATTAAAATCCCGGGTGTTTCAGAACAGGACGGGATCGATATCAAAATGATCATGGACGCCATCGATTCCGGATTGGAAGGAAAAATCGTGGACGTGAAAACCGGCAACGGGGACCTCGTGGAAGTAACCATAGAGTAGCGAGGTTGCAGATCAGCACGTCGAAAGGAATGTTTGAGTTTGAAGATTTACGTAAGGATTGAAAACGGAAGAAGATATTTTATCCCGGCTCCATTATGGCTGGTGAAGTCTGCCCTAGGCATGGGCGGATTCGGTGTCCGGGTAGCGAAAAAACATGTTTCGGAGGAACAGTTGTCCTATCTGGAGCATGTGGATTTTAAAGAATTAAAAAAAGCCTTCGACGTACTTAAAGATTATAAAGGATTGCATATGGTCGATATAAAGGTTAAGGACGGTACTGAGATTAAAATTGTAATCTAATTCACCTGCGCGGAGCCCGGTTGACTTACGGGCCTCATATTCCTGAGCAGGGTAATGAATACAACTGCGCAAACGGCCCAGAGTATGGTATACAGAGGTATAAAGCTGTCCCATACTCCCGTTTTTGCATAAGTGAATATACCACCGAGAATGAGCACTACGGGATAAAATTGTGTCTTTATCATAATCAGCATGGTAAGGATATACCCCCATGGATGCTTTTTCAAGAGGAGGACGCCGCTGACGAAAACAATGGAAAGCATGAAAATCCAATCCGTGGCAATTACGATCCTGTTCGCGTCACCGGCATCCTGGCCGGCAAGGATGAAACCGAGAGCCATAGCGATCCAGGGGGTTCCAAGAGCAGCTCCAAAGAAAAGCATAAAGACACCTATTAATCTGTTGGGTGTTTTCTCACGAAAGCTTTTGCTGACTTCATCTCGATCAACATTTGCCAGTATCAGAACCACAGCATAAGCAGCCAGAATAATCAATGCAACGTAGAACAGGAAAAAAGCATTGAAAACTGCACCGTAAACATAAAACACGTAATTATAAATCATATACCAGAGGACCGCAGCCCAGAGCAGCCGTGCCTTCAGTGAACCGCTCCGTGCGAATATCATTGCTGCCGCAAGAGACGGTACAGCAAGGAAGAGCGTAACAATATCGTTGACAAACCACATTGATTTGACAACTTCATTGTCTCTGTACAAATTGTCTGTCAGCAGGCCGCCTGATGATACAACTGCCGACAGTATTACTACGAGTATTGAAAGAAGAAAGGGAATCTTTAAAGTTTTGTTAAACATGTGAAACTCCTTCGTTATATTTCGTTTACATTCTTATTGAGCTTTCGTAAGCCTTCAAACATAATCTGTATTTCTTCCTTTTTCATATCGAAAAACAGCTTTGAAAAGAACCTGATGTTTTCACTGCTGCGGCTTCTGCCCAGCAGGGTACTTTTTTCCGTAAGAATAAGTTTTACGGCTCTTTTGTCCTTTTCATCCTTCTCCAATCGCATATAGCCGCTTTTTTCCAGCTTGAGAGACAGCTGCTTTATGTTCTGATGGGAGCTGCCCATAAAATCTGCAACTCTTTTTATTGAAGGCGGCTCGGGAAAAAACTCTTCAATGATTACCATGAGAAACCACTGCTTGGCAGTAATTCCGAATTCAGACATCACTTGGTCAACCATAGTCTGAAGCTTGTTGGCCAGCAAAAATATGCTGCCGAATATGAACATTTCTCTGTCGAGGTCTTCGATGTTCTTCATTAGGTATCTCCTTTATGCGCTGGCTGTTCTATTTAATATAAGATAAGAATCTATGTCAGAAGAAAAGGTAATATATTATCTATAAGGGTAATATATTACCTTTTTAAACATAAGTCAAGAGCCTTTGATAAAATAATAATATGAAAAGCTGCACCCAATTGCACGGCCGCACTGGACGGTCGTTGGTGTGCAGCTCTTTTCAGTCTGCGTCTAACTTAATCAATGCTCATGAACATTTGGCTACCGTCTGCGTTTTGCCCGCTGCTTCGGGCCCTGGCGCTTGCTTGCCTTTTCTATCAAAACTTTTCGCCCCCGGTGGGTGAAATTCCTCATGGAGTCCATCACATCATCGGCAAATTCGGCAGGAACCTCCACAAAGGTAAAATTCTTGTGAATGTCGATTTCACCGATCAGTTTGCCCGACAGGGAAGACTTGGAGGCGATGCTCTGCACGATATTCTTCGGCTGGATGTGGTCCATGGAGCCGACATTGAAGAAGAGGCGCACCATGCCGTCTCTTCGATAGCGGACATTATCTTCATCAAGATCGGAGTGTTCATAATTTCTACTGTCCAGCTCTTCAAAGGCAAGGCTGAACAGGATGGCTGCCACGTCAAGCGTAGTGGCGTCAGCTGATCCCGAAAGGATTCTTTCTATCGTGGGATGGTATTTCCGATAGCTTTCTGCCGACTCGAGCAGACCCAGCACCTGATTGACGGCTCCCTCCAGTTTGACCTCCTCGACGTCGGAGATTGTGGGCGGCTTCATAGGCAGAATTTCTGATTTGGTATATCGCTGAATATCCTTCAGTTTGTATATGTCCCGCCCAAAGATGAAGGAATAGGAGACTCCGGTTTTCCCAGCACGCCCGGTTCTGCCGATCCTGTGGACGTAATACTCCTCATCGCTGGGGAGGTCGTAATTAAATACCGCTTCGATATTATTGACATCAATGCCTCGTGCCGCTACATCGGTGGCAACGAGTATTTCAATGAGGCCTTTCCTGAATTTAGTCATGACCCGATCCCGTTCTGATTGCTTCATATCGCCATGCAGAGCTTCGGCCGAATAGCCGCGGGTCTGAAGAGCGCTTGTCAGCTCATCGACACGCTTTTTTGTATTACAAAAAACAAGGCCTAATTTGATGTTTTTTGCATCGATGAGACGACATAGCAGTTCCAGCTTTGAGCTTTCTCTGACTTCAAGGTAATACTGTTCGATGCTTGGGATGGTCAATTCCTTGTGGACTGTTTTCACGAGAACAGGGTTTTTCTGGTATAGCCTGGTCAAATCCATGATTTCCTTGGGCATGGTCGCGGAGAACAGCAGAGTCTGCCTTTCCTCGGAAACCCCTTCCAGAATCGTGTCGATGTCCTCCCGGAAGCCCATGTTCAGCATTTCATCCGCTTCATCCAGGATGATCATTCGGAGATTCCCAAGCTTGAGGGTATGTCTTCGCATATGATCCATCACTCTGCCGGGTGTTCCTATGATAATCTGAGGCTTTGACTTAAGAGACATGATCTGCCGGTCAATTGACTGACCCCCGTAGATCGGGAGGATTTTTACTCCTTTTTTAAACTGACTGACATTTTTCAGTTCTTCCGAAACCTGTATCGCCAGCTCTCTGGTAGGGCAGAGCACAAGAACCTGGACACCGGCCACGCCCGGATCCAGCATTTCAATAGCCGGAATACCGAAGGCGCAGGTTTTTCCGGTGCCGGTCTGAGCTTGTCCAATGACGTCTTTCCCTTCGAAGATCGGAGGGATGGCTTTCGTCTGAATGGGAGTGGCTTCTTCAAATCCCATTTCGTTCAGTGCCTTCTGAACTTCGTGGGATAGGTTTAATTCTTTAAAAATAATGTTATCCATTCTATTTCCTTTTCATATTTCCTGAAATTTTTCTGCATTCCTATTTTACCACAGAACAATTTATTCTAAACGATATAAAGAAACAATGCAAGGAAAACAATTCCTGAAAGGAGAAAAACAATTCCTGAAGGGAGAAAAACAATTCCTGAAGGGAGAAAAACAATTCCTGGAATGGATAGAACAATTCCTGGAGTGAGTAAAACCCGCCGGTTTGAAGGGCGGGTTTAAACTATGGCAAGGTTTTAATGATTTGACAGGGCACAATTTAGAGCTGAGGTCCCTTTAACCGGATCGGCTTGCATTTGATCAGCTTGCCGTACCCTTTCTGACCTACAAATTCGCCGTCCTTGTAGACAAGCGTCCCTCTGCTGTAGGTAGCGACAGGATAGCCCTTTACGCTGACACCTTCCCAGATTGTGTGGTCGAGGTTGCCATGCATTTCACTGTTCTTGATCGTTACGTTCTTTTTCGGATCGTAAATTACGATATCCGCATCGAGTCCGGGCTGCAAATCGCCCTTTACATGATCGCATCCAAACAGCTTGGCGGGGTTGGTTGCACAGAGTTCAACCGCTCTGTTGAAGGAGATTCTGCCTTTGTTCGCTTCGGACAGAAGATAGGGATACATGTTTTCAATACCGGCGCATCCGTTTGGAATAGTAGTGAAGTTTCCGGGCTTTCCGTCCTTGGTGACGATTCCCCAGTCCTTTTCCGCCTGTGTGAACGGGCAGTGGTCGGTGGCCACAGTTGCGATGTCACCAGACTTGATGGCGGCCCACAGAGCGTCCTGAGAATCCTTACCCTTCATCGGGGGTGAGCATACAAAATCTCTTGCCCGTTCTCTCTTGTAAACTTCTTTTGTGAAGTACAGGTACTGAGGACAAGTCTCGGCAAAGATCGGATAGCCTTCGTCTCTCGCCTTTATAACTGCTTCGACACCCTGCTTGTTGGCCAGATGAACGATATATAAGGAGGTGCCGGCCATCTTTGCAAGGTTGATCGCTCTTACATCCGCTTCGCCTTCCACATCTTCGTTCTTGGCCATATAATGCCACCAGGCGTCTGTTTTGCCTTCTGCAAGATATTGTTTCACCAATACGTTGTTGACGTCTCTGTTCTCTGCATGGACTCCGACCAAAGCGCCGATCTTGGCAGCCTTCTGGAGAACCTGATAGAAGGCACCGTCGTCAACACCGAAATCGTAAACCATGAATACTTTAAAGGATGGAATGCCGAACTTGACAGCATCCTCCATGGAATCCAGCAATTCAGGAGTTGTTACGTCGCAGACCCCGACATGGAAGGAATAGTCCACCGCTGCGTCCGGAGCTGCAAGAGCGTCTCTTCTCTTGATGGCGTCAACCATTTTTTCGCCTTTACCCTGAAGGACAAAATCAAATACAGTCGTTGTGCCGCCGCAGGCAGCCGATCTTGTGCCGGTATAATAGTCATCAGAGGAAATCGTTCCGCCAAACGGCATTGCCAGATGAGTATGGCCGTCGATCGCTCCCGGAATTACGAGCTTTCCTTTGGCGTCGACAACTTCGGTTCCCTTCAAAGGCTTGATGTTCTGGCCGATAGAAAGGATTTTGCCGTCTTTTACGGCGATATCAGCCTTAAAGGTTGATTCTGCGGTAACGATCGTACCGTTTTTGATTAATAGATCCAATTCAAAAACCTCCTTTTAACATTCTGTAACATTCAGTACATGGTTCTTTTGAACCGCTTGTGTCGTCATATGACCAGGAGCCCCTGGGTCACAAGGGCTCCTGATGTGTCTGTTATAATAAATATTATAATACTTTTTCTAATGAATATTCAGAACTATTTCTCTGTCATTGCAGCTTCTTCTTCGTCGCTTACGAAGGAAACGGTATCGTTCTTCATGAGCAGTACGTATACGATGAAAGCAACGATAAATCCAAAGGCATATCCGTTTGCAGCGATCCACTTCAGGGAAGTAACGCCGAAATTACCCATCGTCGGGAGAATGAATCCGGCAACCCAGGCAATCAGGGCTTTGATGTTCCAGCCGCTGTTGTACCAGTATCTGCCTTCCTTACCCTGGAAGAGTGCCATGACGTCGATGTTTCTCTTCTTGACCACATAGTAGTCGGCAATGAAGATGGCAGCTACAGGAGCAAGGATTCCGCCGTAGGTGTTCAGCCATCCGAAGATGTAAGCGCCGGCACCGCCGAAGATCCACCAGGGACGATAGAGGATAGCAAGGAGACAAGCGATGGTAACGCCCATCTTGTAGCTGATTTTCGTAGGTGCTACATTGGAGAATCCGTTCGCAGGAGCAACTACGTTGGCTGCGATGTTGGTTGTCAGGGTAGCAATGACTACGCCGAGAGCTACGATGATGACGACAAATGCGTTGTCAATCTGAAGAAGTACCTGGGTAGGATCGAAGATCGCCTGGCCCTGAACCAGCTTAGTGGCTTGAGCGAATATTGCGCCGATGAATGCGCAGGCAGCCATTGCAACAGGCATTCCGTAGAGCTGGCCTCTGAACTGGGACTTCTGTGATTTTGCATATCTGGAGAAGTCGGGAATATTCAGAGCCATGGTTGCCCAGAACGCGATGTTTGCTGTCAGACCACCGAGGAAGATATAGGCATATCCGCCGTTTGCAGCGACTGCTTGCAGATCGGTGGATGCATTGAGCAGATCGCCGAAGCTGTATCCGCCGCCTGCAGCGAGAGCGATGGACCATCCGAACAGCAGGACTGTCAGAACGATCAGAATCGGGGAACCGACGGCTTCCAGATATTTGATACTCTCGGAACCCATTACGGTTACCCACCAGGTAAGGAATAAGAAAATACCGAATCCGATAAACGGTGCAGCAGGCATTGCAGCAAATCCAGGAGCAAGGGCCGCTACAAGGGATACGATGGCGCCGCCGCCGATCCAGGCCTGAACCGCGTTCCAGCCGCAGGCTGTAAGTGCTCTGGATATGGCCGGCAGGTGGGCTCCGATGGGGCCGAATGCCAGTCTGGCAAATACGGGGAACGGAAGACCATACTTCGTTCCTGCGTGGGAGTTCAACTGAATCGGAATCAGGATGAGAATGTTACCCAATGCTACGTTGAATACAGCCAGCCATGGGGATAATCCCAGACCAACCAATGAAGAAGCCATTGTGAAGGAAGGGATGCACACGGACATGCCGACCCACAGCATTGCAATGTGGTAAGTAGACCACGTTCTTGCTGAAACCGGAGTAGGAGCAAGGTCTTCATTGTAGTACTTTGAAGAAGCAAGCTCCGCGCGCGCGGCGTCCGTTAATTCATAGAGTCCGCCGATTTCTTTTTGCGTGTACTTTGACATTAAAACACCTCCATAAAAAATACAGTTGTAAGATTATTACTCGTCCATTATACAACAGAATGTTATAAATGTAACTAGTTTTTTAGAGAATTCTTTAATTATTTTTAAACCTTCCAAATCTTCTGAATTATAAGGAAAAACCATGGATTCCCAATATTTTCAGGTGAGGGAACCCATGGTTATAAGTGTACACAGCCAGATTGATTTTTATACGCTGCTTTTAGTGCTTCAAACCGTTTAGAATCAAATCGAGAAATTGATCCTTATTCCAATTCTTTGCTGTTTGGATCGGCGGAAATTCATCGTGGCCGAAGGGTGAAAAATCAATGCTGATGAAAAAGTTGACTGCCCCCATCACCGAGACTGCCGCCAGTGAGGCATCCATGCGACGGAACTCTCCTTTTTTTATCCCTTCTTCGATGATCCGATGCAAAATCGTAAATTTATTTCTGACCAGCTTATGAATTGAATGAATCAGGTCAGGGTTGCGGAATGCGTCCGATTTCATCATCAGATCAACAAGAAAATTCTTGTTGAACGTATATTTCGATGTATTTTCAAGCTCTATGTCAAGGTATTCTTTGATTTTAATTTCACAAGGAATGTCTTTGTCCGGCAGTTCGGAAAGTTGTTCATAACAGGCTGCCACCTTTGTTTTAAACAACTCGAAAAAAATGGCATCCTTGCTTTCAAAGTATTCATACACGGTTCCTTTTCCTATGCCTGCGGCATCTGCGATATCGATGATCTTCGTATCCAGATAACCCTTGCTGATGAACAGTTCAAATGCCGCGTTCAAAATTAAATCCCGCTTCGAATGATTACCTTTTGTCATTTACATTTCCTCCTGCGGAAGCGCGTGCCTCCTTGCTTTCTTTTCCGCCTTGCGGGCGGCTCTCTTCAGATGTCGGTCATCCATGATGGAATAGAAGACAGGGACGACGACCAGCGTTATGACAGTGGAAAAAACCAAACCGCTGATAACCGTGATACCCATCGGCGCCTGCAGCTCGGCTCCGGTGCCGATGCCGAAAGACAGCGGCAGGAGACCCAGGCTTGTGGTCATCATTGTCATGATGATCGGGCGGATACGGAATCGTCCGGCATTGAGGATCGCTTCCTCTCTTGTAGCGTATACAAGCTTGTTCTGATTGATAAAGTCAACCAGCAGGATGGAGTTGTTGACGACGATGCCGCCCAGCATGATAATGCCCAGGAACGCTACCAGCGACAACGGAGTTCCCGTGAGGAAAAGCCCAAGGAATGCTCCGGAAAGTGCAAACGGAATGGCAAGCATGATAATGAACGGCTGCAGCAGAGATTCAAACTGAGAAGCCAGTATCATATATATGATCAAGATAGACAGCAGCAGCGCCAATGCCAGGTCTGTAAAGGACTTGACCATCTCTTCCTGCTCGCCGCCTGTTTCAATGGTATATCCGGCAGGGAGCTGATATTTCAGAATCGCCTTGTCAATGTCCCTGGACACGGATTGAAGGTCACGCCCCGATATATTGGATGAGATTGTTACGGTTCTGACCTGATCCTGCCTTGTAATCTGAGATGGAGAGTTGTCAAATACAAAATCTGCTATTTCCCCCACGGTGACTGTCATGCCGGTCGGAGCAGCGATAACGATCTGCTTGAGATTCTCAATGGACTCTTTATAAGTATCCTCCAGAGAGAGTACAATATCCGTTTCTTCTCCGTTTGACTTCAATTTCGTTGCGGTAGTTCCTTCCAGCGCCGATTCCAGTGCTTTGGCAAGCTGATAGGAGGTGATGCCGTATCTGGCAGCGCTGCTTCTCTGAAGCATGACGCGCAGCTCCGGGGTTCCTTCTGTCATATCAGTTGTAACATTGATGGTTCCTTTTACTCCACGAACTATTTTTTCCAGATCCAGAGAGACTTTTTTCAAAGTATCCAGGTCGTCGCCCTTTAGAACGAGTGAAATCGGGCTGCCTCCGCCGGACATATCCATGGAGGAAGTTTCACTGATGCTAACTTTAGCACCTACGATATGCTGCAAATCGAGAGACACCTGATTGACCACATCGGTCGTGCTCCGTTTCCTGTCCCGTTTATCTACCAGGTTGACGGTAACGGAAGCCTCGTTAGCTGAATTGTTGCTGAAGAAATTGGTGTTGCCGATTTCTACGGAGCAGACCTTCAGTTCGGGAACATTGCTGATTACATATTCTTCTATTTCACTGACAATTTTGTCTTTGTCCTCCAGTGAAGTTCCGAAGGGCATTTCCGCAGTGATGGTAAAGCTTCCTTCATCACTTGTGGGCATCAGTTCTCCTCCGACCAGGGCCACAAGCCCCACGGAGGATATCAGAATGATCACGGCCCATGCGATGATTTTCTTCCGGTGATGCAGCGAATATTTGAGGAATATAAGGTATTCCTTGGTAAGGTAATTCAAGCCTCGCTCAAAGAGAGGCAGAAGCTTTAACTCGTATCTGCGTCTGAAGAACCGGATATGGGTCCCCATATCTTTGGTATTCATCAATCTGGAGCAGAGCATCGGGACAACGGTCAGTGCCACCAAAAGGGAGCAGAGGAGCGCAAATCCGATGGTATAGGAAAATTCTTTGAATATGGTTGCGGCGATTCCTTCTACAAAGACGATAGGAAGGAATACCGCTATTTTAGTCATAGTGGCGGTAAATACCGGCATTGTTACTTCCTTTGTTCCGACGATGGAAGCGTCCAGTGCAGTGATCCCTTCATCGCGCCTGCGATAAATGTTTTCCATGACAACGATGGAGTCATCCACCAGCATGCCGATGGCTACGGCCAGTCCGCTGAGGGAGAGCACATTCATGGTAAGGCCGGTAAAATACATGAGGATAAAGGTCGCAACAATGGAGGTCGGAATCGATATGGCGATAATCATCGTGGATGCGATGTTTCGCAGGAACAGGAAGCAGATCGCAATGGCAAGGATACAGGCCATTGCCGCCGTTTCCGCCACGTTGGCTATGGAATTCTTGATAAAATCGGCTTGGTCAAAGGAATATGTGAAGGAAAGCTCCGGATGGGTTTCTTTCAGATTTTCAATCGCTTTGTTGACCTGCCTCGAAACAAGTACCGTGTTGGCTGTGGATTGTTTTGTGATACTGATGCCGATTGCGGGAACCTGATTCACACGGCCGATGGAAGTCTGATCCTTTACACCTCCCTCGACACTTGCAATATCCTGAAGCCTGATTACCTCCCGTGTGTTCAGAACAAAGGGTACGTGCTTGATATCATCCACGCTTTTGAATTCGCCGATGGTACGTACCACAAGCTCCTTCGAGCCTTTGTTCACTTGTCCGCTGGGCAGGCTGACGTTTTCCGCTGCCAGCAGCTGGCTGACATCGTTCAGAGTCATTCCATACCCTGCCAGCTTGCCCTGATCGAATTTCACCCGAACTTCTTTCTCCGTTCCGCCGAAACTGTTGGCGGCGGCGACGCCTTCGGCTCTCTCAATGGAGGGGATTACCGTATCGTCGATGATTGTATTCAGATCTTCCAGAGGCATATCTGCCGACACGTACAGTACGGAAACCGGCATTAATGTCGGGTCCATCGTGAAAATAGTCGGTTTGGACGCATTCTCCGGAAGATAATCCGAGATCAGGTCAACTTTTTCGCGCATGTCAAGGGACGCAAAGTTCATATCAGTGCCGTTTTCAAATTCGCATAATACGATAGAACTTCCCTCCATGGAATAAGAGTAGATTCCCTTTATGTTCTCAACGGTTGCGATCTGTTGTTCCACAGGTCTTGTAACCATGTTTTCTATTTCCGTCGGAGCCGCGTTTGGATACTGAATCATAACCATGGCGTATGGAAGCTCCATTTTCGGATAGAGGTCAATGGGAAGCTTGGAAAAGGAAACCGCACCGAGCACAACAATAATGAGCATGAGCATGATTGTCGAAACGGGGCGTTTTACAGCTGTTTTAGAAAAATTCATGCCATCACCCCTAATCTATAATGTTGAACTCTGCGTTCTCTTCCAGATAGTACTGCCCCTCAATCACGACGATGTCACCAGCCTCGATGCCGCTCTTGATTTCTGCAAGCTCTCCGTTGTCAACACCGACGACGACTTCTTTGAAAATTACTTTCTTACCGTCTTCAATGACTGCGACCACCGTCTTTCCGGACTTGATCATCACTGAGCCGGAAGGAAGGGCGATCACATCTTCTGTTTTTTCGGACGTGATAATAACCTCAGCGAACATACCGGGTTTGATCAATGCAGATTCATTATCCAGCGTAACTTTCATCGGGTAGGTCAAAGAACCGACGGCAGGCGCGGGAGATAAAGCGGTGATTGTTCCGGGAAAAGGATCTGCAGATACGGATGACACAAGGACGTTTACTTTATCACCGACTTTAATCTTATTGATGATGGTTTCCGATACGCTGGTTTCAATTTCCAGCTTATCGATGTTTGCAATGGTTGCAGCCGGAGCGGCCTGGGATGCAATCCCGCCCACATCCACATTGATGGAGGTAATATAGCCGTCGATGGGCGAGGTAACCGTATAGTTGTTTATTCCGTCGCTGGCTGCGGTATATACTTCTCTGGCAACGGTGAATGCGGTTTTTGCCTGCTCATACTGCTGCAGCGAGATAGCTCCTTCTCTGTACAATGTTTCCATGCGGTTCAGATTCAGCTGTGCGTCGGCATAGGATGCTTTCGCCTGGTTGAATGTAGTAGCGACTTGAGTTTTATCCAATTCAAACAGAACAGTACCCTTTGATACCTTCTGTCCCAGTTCTACTTTAACGCTGGTTACTTCACCAATGGCTTTCGGAATGATGCTCACCTCTTCGATCGGCGTCAGACGTCCGGTGAGAGGAGATGTGTTTTCCAATGTTGTCAGGGAAGCAGTTGTGACTTTAATGTTGACTACGTCACTGGTAACTGCGGTTTTGTCTTCCAACCGGCTGGAAACAATTCGAAATGCGCCGGTCAGTACAAAGACTGCGACAATTGCTAAAACAATTTTTTGTTTTCTGCTGAGCTTTTTAATTTTGTCTAGTTTTTTACTCATTATAAATCCCCTTCTGTTATATATATTATAATACCAGCCCGACCCGTGGGTCAGTCGTACAGATATTATATTAACGAATAAGGGAAAACATGTCAATACTAAACCGACCCGTGAGTCGAAAAATTTCCTTATGTTACCGGAAATGTTGTTTTGATCGTGAAAAAAGTAATGTGGTATAATAAACAAATAAGGATGCCGGCCCCAGATAACAATGGATGACCGAACGGGAATATGGATGGAGGATCACATGACAGTGTTAACGAAGAATAGAATAAAAGAAGCGGTGGAGATTTTAGAAGAGCTGTATCCCGAGGCGGATTGCGAGCTGCGGTTCGGCTCCGTATTCCAGCTGCTGGTCGCTGTGGTACTGTCGGCGCAGACGACGGACAAGAGCGTGAATCAGGTGACTGACGTTCTGTTTGAAAAATATCCCGACGCTGCATCCATTGCCGCCATGGAGGAGGAAGAGCTGCAGCAGATTATCAGGCGGATCGGCATGTATCGTACGAAGACGAAAAATGTATTGAACCTGTCCCGGACGATTATGGAAGAGTATAATGGCGAAGTTCCCGGAGACTATGAAAAACTTGTCCGGTTGCCGGGTGTGGGAAGGAAAACGGCGAATGTGGTTCTGGCCAACGGCTTCGGTGAACAGCGCATCGCCGTGGATACGCACGTGTTCCGCGTGGCTAACAGGATCGGCCTTGTGGAGGAGCCTGATGTACTGAAAACCGAACTTTCCCTGATGAAAGCACTGCCGAAAAACAAGTGGACCCATATGCATCACGCGCTGATCTGGCACGGCAGAAGGGTGTGTGACGCCAGGCGGCCCCAATGCGGTGTTTGCAGGCTGAACGGGATATGCCTTCACGCCAGAGAACGTTCATGATCAGACGTTCATGATCAATAGTATCTTTTGCGGACCCTGCGGGTAAAACCATAATCAATGATCACGGGTTTGCCGCCTATGATTCCCCAATTGACTGCTCTGCCGAAATCCCAGATCAGAAGGTTGTATTTTTCCGAAAGATTTCTTAACCGGAAGTTCTGAAACAGTTCGTTATTGCCGGTGACGCCAAAGTAATTCCAAACGTCCGAAATGTCTGTCACGTTCTCCGCTTTGTCCATGACCAAATACTGGTAATCATCGGATACGTCGTATATCCTGGCGAACAGATTGGAGCGGTCGATGCTGGAAACTCTGTATTCTTCAATATTCTGTGCAACCCCTTTGACATTCATGGCAGCCTTTATGACCTGCCCGTTATCCAGATCATAGACGATTCTGCCGGAGCCTTTGCCGATCTGTCGGTATAGTCCCTTTTTTATGTTAGAAGATATCATTCTGAAGTAGGCGTCGGAAAAATTGTATTCATTTCGTTTCATGCCGCACCTCATGTTAAAATTTAATGCTCTATTTGTATATTATTCAAAAAAGAGAGTTGTGCTTAACAAGGAAAGAAAAAAGCAGAAGTTCTGTTCCGTAACTTCTGCTTTGTTCCTCTATGCGTTTTTTATGTAATTTTCCATCTAATAAGCAAACACCATATTGCCGGTTTTTAGGGCAATCTTTTTTGAAAGCATAAATGGATTGGTCGTACTGGTGTCATAATACCAAAGAGCTCCGGCGGTCGGATCGGACCCGTTTAGAGCATCCTTTGCCGCCCGGATGGAGTCTGCGTTTGCAGGTTTGTTGATCCAGCCGTTGACAACCGGTGTAAACTGGTAATAACCGTTGATATTCTGATAAATTACTCCTTTGACAGTATCGGCAAACAATCCGCTTTTCACCCGGTTCATGACCACTGCCCCCACTGCGACTTTGGCCTGATAGGATTCACCCTGCGCTTCAGCCATAATCAGTCGAGATAACAGGTCCAGTTCCTCGGAAATCGGAGGTGCGGGCTGCGCCGGCTCCGCTGGTACGTAGCTTGGTGTTGATCCGGTCCCCGGCACTGCTGCCGAACCAGCCCCGGGAACAGCCAGCCTTTGACCAATATCCAGATAATCACCATATATATTATTAGCTCTGCTTAGCGAGGAGAGCGGCATTTTGTATTTTTGTGCAATCAAATATAGGGTATCTCCTTTTATGACCGTATAGGTATCACCGGGAACCTTGAGAACCTGTCCGACATTCAAGGATGTGTCGGTAAGACCGTTGATTTTCATTAAATGGTCGACGGTTGTATGAAAAACACGGCTGATTTTAAAGAGGGAATCTCCGCTGACAGCTTTGTAATCCGTTAATCCGGGGACATATGCCCCGGCATTTGCGGTAATCGGAACAGACAGGCAAAGGGAAAGGCCGGCTGCTAAAAGGATTGATTTCACTTTCCGGGATCTTTTCATATTGTTCCTCCTCTGGTCATCGCTGGGGGTGACGGGTTTTGATTTTAGTTTAGATTACGGGTCATGATTCTATTCTATAGGAACAATAAGAGGGAATCTATTGGTAATAAGCGGCAGAACAGCCAAAAGGAGAGCCTTGCCCGATTGTCCGCTCCCGCTTGGGTTCAAGATAAAAAAGCGGCTTACGCCGCTTTTGACACAAAAAAACGGCTGACATCGTCAGCCGCAGTTAGGCAATCTCATTCCGTAACATTCTTTCCGCAGCATTTTTTATATTTTTTCCCGCTGCCGCATGAACAGGGATCATTTCTTCCCGGCTCTTTATCCTTTATAACGGTTTTTGATTTTTTATGAGACTTTACAATTTCCTGTCGTTCTTCCTCTGAAAGGATGCTGTCCCACTGGGGCAGGGTATAAAGATAATCTGCCTTTGCTTCCAGCATATTGAAATAAAGCTTCTCATAATCAATATCGAGTTTGATTTCCGTATCTTCATCGAATCCTTTAAAGTCCTGCTCTTTTTTCAGGCTGGTGTTGATGCCGTCCAGAAATCCCATAAAGATTACGGGGTCAGCTTCATATTTTTCTGCCAGCTCACGAAAGGTTCCTGTTACCTTTTTTTTCGGCTGGTCTAAAATTCCGCTGTAGATCCGCTTCTCGGCAGAGCTGTACTTTTCCCAGAACGCAGGAAAGGTTTCGTCGGTCTGGTTCTCGATCAGATCCTGCCACTGCTCATATAATGTCATGGTTTAATTCCTCCAATCATATAACGAATTCAATTCCGATTACATTACCCTGATAATACTGTTGATCTCGCTGGCAAATCTGGATGTGCTGATCTTTTCCAGAGCTTCATCCAATCTCGACCTTGTAACCTCATGAAGGATGAATACGAGCGGAACCTCTCTGTTTTCATTGGCGTCTCTGGACAGCTGCAGCACGGAGTCAATCCCGATGCCGTAAGCGCCAAATGTGGTGGAAATGCTTCCCAGAACGCCGGGAACGTCCTTTACCGTCAGATTGACGTAATATTTGTTCTGGCCTTCACCCACATAGCGCAGCATCTTGACCGCTTTGGTTTCCGCATAATGGTCAAAGGCGGCACCCTTGGCGATTGCCCTTGAGATCTCGATCACATCTCCCATAACGGCACTTCCGGTCGGAAGGGGGCCGGCGCCTTTTCCGTAAAACATCAGATCATCCACGGCATTTCCTGTTACAAATATGGCGTTGAATTCATTGTTTACCGATGCAAGAGGATGATCCTTCGGGACAAAAGCCGGCTGGACATGGGCTTCCAGCTGGTTTCCGACTTTCTTCGCCGTCGCCAGAAGCTTTATTTTATAGCCGAACTGGTCGGCCAGCCTGATGTCGTTCTTTGAGATTTTTGTGATTCCCGTCGTCGGGATGTCATCCGGCGCAACACGGATACCAAATACCAGAGAGATCAGAATGGACAGCTTATTTGCCACATCGATGCCTTCCACATCGGCAGTAGGATCGGCCTCTGCAAAGCCTTTCTCCTGGGCTGCCTTCAGTACGTCGGCATAGTTGAGGCCGTATTCGGTCATCTGCGTCAGAATATAATTTGTTGTACCGTTAACGATTCCAAGAATTTCTTCAAACTCATTGGCCATCAGGGAGGTTGTCAGAGCATTCAGAATCGGAATGCCGCCGCCGACACTCGCCTCATATCGGAATATAACCTGATTTCGTTTTGCAGCGTCCATAAAGGCGTCAAAGTTGGCTGCTACTGCTGCTTTATTGGCAGTCACCACATGCTTTCCGTTCTCCAGCGCTTTCAGCATAAAGCTGCTGGCCGGTTCGATTCCCCCGAGCAGTTCTATGACGATGTCGATTTCCGGATCGAGGAAGATATCGTCCGGGTTCTGTGTGAATTGATCAAGAGAAACGGTGATATCTCTTTTTCGGCTGACATCCCTCTCGAGTATCCTTGTGATTTCTATAGAAACCCCGGTGCTGGATTCAATCTGCTTTCTGTTCATTTCCAATGTTTTATAAGTTCCTGTTCCAATGTTGCCCAGTCCGAGCAGTCCGACCTTTATCGTTTTCATAACAACAACCTCCTGTAATTCTAATCCGAAACACCGCCGCAATTTTCCGGCAGTATAATTATATCATGGGATCCTTGTTTTGCGAGCATGATATATGTAACGCTTTCTTGGGTTATAAGGCAACGCCGCCGCAGCACCCTCAGACAGTGCGTTTATTATAATATATAATTCTAAAATTGTCTTTAAAAAATTACAAAAATTTATTATGATAGAAGAGAGGTGATTTGATTTGACCATACATATCGTACTTGTAGAGCCTGAAATACCCCCGAACACAGGTAACATTGCACGGTCCTGCGCGGCCACCGGGGCAAAATTGCACCTGGTTAAGCCTCTCGGGTTTTCCATTGACGATAAGACGCTGAAGCGGGCCGGTCTGGATTACTGGCCACATGTTGACTTAGAAGTCCATGAAAGCTTAGAAGAGTTTCTCAAAAAATACAAAGACATGCCCATGTACCTGGCCACAACAAAGGGAATCAGAAGATATACGGACGTTGCCTATGAAGAGAACGCCATGCTGTTATTCGGAAGAGAAACGGCGGGACTTCCAAGAACACTGATTGAGGAATACAGGGAAAGAACCATACGGATTCCTATGAGCAGGGATACGAGACTGCGCTCCCTGAATTTGTCCAACTCTGCAAACATTGTTCTTTTTGAGGCCCTTCGACAGCAGAATTTCCCCAATTTGGAGTAATGTTTTAATTGCATTTTAGTCAAGTTGGTTAAATTTTTATTAATTTATGAAAAAGTTTAGCACAAGATGATATAGTTATGGTATAATGATGAAGAGGTTCGAGAGAACCTCTCATAATGAGGTACATTATGAGACTTGGGTACGACTTAACAATTGAACAATCGCAGAAACTGGTGATGACGCCGGAACTCATTCAGGCTATTCAGATTCTTCAATTCAATACACAGGAACTGGAAAACTATGTGGAAGAACAGCTGCTTACGAACCCGATCCTTGAAATGCAGACTGCTTCCCCTTCGGAAGCCGACAACGGCAAGCCTGTTGATACCGATTTTGATGCCAAGGAAAATGCCGAGTATAATGCCAAGGAAAATAGTGATATCGACTGGGCGGAGCATTTTAAAGAGAAGGAATACGATGATATCAGCTACAGGCAGTGGGAGTACAATGCCGAAAAAAGCGAGTATACCTATGAACAGTTCGTATCTTCCGAAATTACGCTGACAGAGCATCTGATGTTTCAATTGCAATTTGCGCCCATTAAGCACAGCTGCCGGAATATCGGGAGATACATCATAGAATCTCTTGATGAAAATGGCTATATGACGCTGACCGTGGAGGAGATTGCGAAGGAGCTGGGCGTCGGACAGGACAAGGTGACAATCGTACTCGACGCCATCCAGAGCTTTGAACCGGCGGGCGTCGGAGCCCGGAGTCTCAAAGAATGTCTTCTGATCCAGCTGGTACACCAGGGTGTCGACAATCCTCTTGCCAAAGAAGTCATCAGCAATTATCTTGAGGATATCGCCGGGAACCGGCTGAACAACATCGCCAAGGCGCTGAATGTATCGGTAAAAGAAATTCAGGAGATAAGCGATCTGATCAAAGGCCTTGAGCCAAAACCGGGCAGACAGTTCGCATCATCGGCTGAAACAAGATATATTGTTCCCGATGTGACAGTGGAGAAGATAGACGGAGAATACATTGTTACCGTCAATGAAAGCAGTGCTCCGAGGCTGACCATCAGCCCCTATTACCAGAAAATGCTCATGGAATCAGACAAGGAATCCAATATATCGAAATTTCTGACCGGCAGACTCAATTCCGCTTTATGGCTTATCAAGAGTATTGAGCAAAGAAGACAGACTATCTACAATGTGGTCAGTGCAGTGGTCAAGTACCAGATCGATTTTTTCGAGGAAGGTCCTAAACATTTAAAGACCCTGACTCTGAAACAAATTGCGGATGAGGTTGGAATCCATGAATCAACCGTCAGCCGCTCCATAAACGGAAAGTATATGCAAAGTCCCAGAGGAATTTTCGAAATCAAATATTTCTTTACCAGCGGTGTTTCGGGAAACAGCGGAGAGGGTATTGCATCAGAAAGCATAAAAACATTTATCAGGGAAATAGTAGAAAATGAAGATCCGAAGTCGCCGCTCTCCGACCAGGCCATGGTGGAAATGCTCGCGAAAAGAGGGATCGATATTTCGAGGCGAACGGTGGCAAAATACAGAGACGAAATGAATTTGCCGTCATCGTCCAAGCGCAAGAGGTATTAAAGAACCAGTATCCATAAAAACTAATTATATATTTTAGGAGGGAATTACTATGAAAACAAAAGTTGGAATCAATGGATTCGGAAGAATCGGAAGAAACGCATTTAAGGCTGCAATAGCGAAAAACGCAGATTTTGAGATAGTTGCTATCAATGATATCACGAATCCGGCTACCTTGGCTCATCTTTTAAAATATGACAGCTGCTTCGGCCGTTTTGACGGTACCGTTGAGGCGAAGGAAGATGCGATCGTCGTAAACGGAAAAGAAATCAAGATTCTGGCTGTCCGAAATCCGGAAGAACTCCCATGGAAGGAAATGGGCGTCGAAGTTGTTCTGGAATCAACAGGACTTTTCACCAAAAAGGCTGATGCAGAAAAGCATCTTAAAGCCGGAGCAAAGAAAGTTATCATCTCCGCTCCCGCCACCGATGAAGATATTACCATCGTCATGGGCGTCAACGAGGACAAGTATGATCCCCAGACCCACCACGTAATGTCAAATGCATCCTGTACGACGAACTGCCTGGCTCCGTTTGCCAAGGTAATCGACGAGGAATTCGGCATTGAAAGAGGATTGATGACCACTATCCACTCCTATACCAACGATCAGAGAATTCTGGACCTGCCCCATAGTGATTTAAGAAGGGCAAGAGCTGCAGCAGTTTCTATCATTCCAACGACGACAGGTGCAGCAAAGGCAGTATCACTGGTGCTGCCGCAGCTGAAAGGCAAACTGAACGGCATGGCGATGCGCGTTCCCACTCCGGCCGTTTCCGTTGTTGACATCGTATTTGAACTGAAAAAGAAAGCAACAAAAGATGAAATAAATGCTGCGTTGAAAAAGGCTTCAGAAGGTCCTTTAAAGGGAATTCTGGGATATACGGAAGAACCGCTGGTATCCATCGATTTCAAGGAAGATCCAAGATCCTCCATCGTAGATGCATTGTCCACCATGGTTCTGGAAGACAACATGGTCAAGGTTGTATCCTGGTATGACAATGAATGGGGTTATTCCAACAGAGCCGTTGATCTTATGGAATATGTAATTAAGAAAGGTCTGTAAGCACATGAAAAAGACGGTTAGAGACATTGATGTAAAGGGCAGAAAAGTGATCGTACGCTGTGATTTCAACGTTCCTCAGAATAAAGAGGGAGAGATCACCGATGATATCCGCATCACGAGCGCCCTGCCTACGATCAGCTATCTGGTTGAACAAGGGGCTAAGGTGATTCTCATGTCTCATCTGGGCAGGCCTGACGGCGAAGCGAACATGAAGTACACCTTAAAGCCTGTAGCGGACAGACTTTCCGAGCTGCTGGGGAAAAGTGTCATATTCATCAGCGCTCCTGAAGTGGTAAATGACGAAGTATCAGCTGCTGCAGCCGGACTTGGCGGCGGAGATGTAATGCTTCTTGAAAATGTCAGATTCCGCAAGGAAGAAACCAAAAACGGCGAAGCGTTCTCAAAGGAGCTGGCCGGTCTTGCGGAAATCTTTGTAAATGACGCCTTCGGAACGGCTCACAGAGCCCATTCCTCTACGGCCGGCATTGCGGCATATCTTCCTGCAGTATCCGGTTTTCTGATTGAAAAGGAAGTGAAATTCCTGGGAAGCGCCGTTGAAGCGCCGGAGCGTCCTTTCGTTGCCATTATGGGCGGCGCCAAGGTTGCGGATAAGATCCTGGTGATCGAAAATCTGCTGACCAAGGTCGATACCCTGATTATCGGAGGGGGAATGGCTTTTACCTTCCTCAAGTCCAAGGGATATGAGATCGGAAAATCCATTCTGGATGCGGAAAGAATTGATCTGGCAGCAGAACTGATTAAAAAAGCCGAGGCAAAGGGCGTGAAGTTTGTGCTTCCGGTAGATGTTGTCGCCGCGAAGGAATTCAGCAACGAAACGGAAACCCAGGAGTTTGACGCCGATCAGATTCCTCAGGAATGGATGGGGCTGGATATCGGCGCAAAATCCATTGCGCTGTTCCTTGATGAGCTGAAGAATGCGAAAACTGTGATTTGGAACGGGCCGGTAGGAGCATTTGAAATGTCCAATTTTGCAAAGGGTACCCTGGAAGTGGCGAAAGCTCTCGCGGAGAACGGAGCCGTAACCATTATCGGCGGAGGAGATTCCGCCGCTGCGGTGGAGCAGTTTGGTCTGGCAGATCGAATGACACACATCTCTACAGGGGGAGGGGCATCTCTGGAGTTTCTGGAGGGAAAGGAACTGCCCGGTATCGCGGTATTGCAGAATAAGTAAAAATAAACGGCAAGGGAAATCAACAATATCTATTGTTGATTTCATTGCGTAAGTCCAGGAGGTAACACAATGAGAAAACCCTTTATCATGGGCAACTGGAAAATGTTCAAGACAACCAAGGAAGCAGTTGCTTTTGCAGAGGAATTTAAAAAACTATATCAGTCTTCCGATGTGCAGGCTGGCGTCTGCGCTCCCTTCACACAGCTGGCCGCTTTAAAGGAAGCGCTCAAGGGCACGGACATCAAGATCGGTGCACAGAACATGCATTTTGCGGAAAGCGGAGCTTACACCGGTGAAATCTCGGCGGATATGCTCAACGAGCTGAAGATTGAATATTGTATCATCGGACATTCAGAGAGAAGACAATATTTCAACGAAACCGACGATACGGTAAATAAAAAGCTTCATACTGCATTCAATCATAACATCATTCCGATTCTTTGCGTCGGTGAGGTATTGGAAGAGAGGGACGCGGGAAAGGAGTTCGACGTTGTCAAGACACAGACCGTTGCAGCCCTGAAGGATCTGACGGCAGAGCAGGTGGAAAAGCTGGTCATTGCATATGAACCTGTCTGGGCAATCGGCACCGGAAGGAATGCAACGCCGGAACAGGCGAATGAAATGTGCGGCTATATCAGAAAAGTAGTTGAAGAGATGTACAGCGACGAAGTTTCTGAGAAAGTAATCATACAGTACGGCGGCAGCGTGAAACCGAACAACGCCTCCGAACTTATGAATATGGAAGAGATCGACGGAGCTCTCGTAGGCGGAGCAAGCCTGGTGCCTGCAGACTTTATTGAAATCGTTAATTTTTAGATAACGCCGTGTGAAATGTCGAAAGATGAAAATCTACAAATCAGATTAGGAGGATTAGAAATGTCATATATTGAAGATGTAGTTGCACGCGAAGTGCTTGATTCGAGAGGAAATCCGACCATTGAGGTTGAAATCTACCTGGAAGACGGAAATATGGGAAGCGCAATCGTTCCATCCGGCGCATCCACCGGGATCTTCGAGGCGGTTGAGCTTCGAGACGGGGACAAGGGCAGATATCTGGGCAAAGGCGTTCAGACAGCTGTCGACAATGTAAATGATATTATCGCAGATGAGATTATTGGTATGAATATCTTTGATCAGGTCGGAATAGACAAAGCGCTGATCGATCTTGACGCTACGGAAAACAAGGGCAAACTCGGCGCCAACGCGATTTTGGGAGTATCCCTTGCAGCGGCCCATGCTGCCGCCAACAGTCTCGGACTTCCGCTGTTCCAGTATATCGGAGGAGTAAACGGCAAGCTTCTGCCTGTTCCGATGATGAATATCCTGAACGGCGGACAGCATGCCGACAACAACGTCGACATCCAGGAATTTATGGTTATGCCGGTAGGCGCGCCGAGCTTCAAGGAAGGCCTTAGAATGGGCGCGGAAATTTTCCACAGTCTGAAAGCAGTACTGAAGGGAAAAGGCCTGAATACAGCAGTTGGTGATGAAGGCGGATTTGCTCCGAATCTTTCTTCCAATGAAGAGGCCATTGAAGTGATCGTGGAAGCCATTAAGAAAGCCGGTTATGAACCAGGTGTGGATGTTAAAATCGCTCTGGACGTCGCCGCTTCCGGAATGTATGATGAAGCGACAAAGACCTACGATTTCGCCGGAGAAGGGGTAAAGAGAACCATCGCTGAAATGGTAGACTATTACGATATGCTCACTTCAAAATATCCTGTCATCTCCATTGAGGACGGTCTTGCGGAAGATGACTGGGAAGGCTGGAAGCTCCTGACCGACAGACTTGGCAAAAAGGTGCAGCTCGTAGGAGACGATCTTTTCGTAACTAATACAAAGAGACTGGAAAAAGGTATTTCTCTCGGCGTTGCAAACTCCATTCTGATCAAGGTGAACCAGATCGGTACGCTGACGGAAACACTGGACGCAATCGAAATGGCAAAGAAAGCCGGCTATACTGCTATCGTATCTCATCGTTCCGGCGAAACGGAAGACGTTACCATCGCCGATATCGTAGTGGGGATCAATGCAGGACAGATCAAGACCGGAGCTCCTTCCAGAACAGACAGAGTTGCCAAGTACAACCAGCTGCTCAGAATAGAGGAGATTCTGGATACCTCCGCCCAGTTTGCAGGAAACAGTGCTTTTTACAATTTAAAATAAGTTGTTGAAAAAAAGCAAATAATATGGTAGAATACAGGAGTTAATCTTGTATAGGAGGTGCGGGAGTGCAGATTTTTCTGATGATTTTGCTTTCAATCGCCAGTCTGGTGTTGATTGCCAGCATATTGCTGCAGCACGGAAACAGTGCAGGACTCTCTGGGTCCATCGGCGGTGGTGCGGAACAGCTGTTCGGTAAAAAGAAAAGCAAGGGCTATGAAGCGATTCTTAGCAAAGTAAGTACCGTCGGAGCAGTTGTGTTTATATTATGCTCATTGGTTTTGACCGCGATCGAATGATTCGCGATGAGAAGAACGTTCTGGTTTATAATTAAATATTTAATTATATGGTTTAATTTTAAGAGGTGCAATGTGCGCCTCTTAATGTTGTATTGAGGAGAAACGCAAACGTTATACTTAAGAAAGCTTGAGCGATTGTAAAGGAGGAGTAATCGAAATGAACTATTTAGCTATCACGGCACCGGTAGCGGCTATTATTGCACTGGTATTTGCCTACACCCTGTCGGCCTGGATCAGTAAAATGGATGAGGGCACGGAACGCATGAAGGAAATATCCGGGTTTATCAGAGTTGGAGCAATGGCATTTCTCAAACGGGAATACCAATCCATGCTCGCTGTCATTCTGATCCTGTTTCTGGTCATCGGGTTCAGCATCAACTGGACGACAGCCATTCTGTATGTTTTCGGGGCTGTTTTCTCTGTATTGGCAGGGTTTTTCGGAATGAGAGTAGCCACAAAGGGAAATGTCAGAACTGCCAGTGCGGCTATGACCGGAGGAATGAGCCAGGCATTGAAAGTCGCTTTCAGAAGCGGCGCTGTCATGGGTCTGTGTGTCGTAGGACTTGGTCTGCTGGGAGTCGGCGGAATTTTTATTATCTTTGGAATTGAATCTGCTTCCGTAATCACAGGATTCGGCCTGGGCGCTTCTTCCATGGCACTGTTCGGAAGAGTAGGCGGAGGTATCTACACGAAGGCAGCCGATGTGGGCGCTGATCTGGTCGGTAAGGTGGAAGCCGGTATTCCGGAGGATGATCCAAGAAACCCCGCAGTTATCGCCGACAATGTAGGAGATAACGTAGGAGATGTAGCGGGAATGGGATCCGACCTTTTCGAATCCTATGTCGGATCCATAATTTCTGCAATTACCCTGGCAGTGGTAACGAAGTCCATTACGCCGGCGGTTGGTTCTCCTTTTGATCTTCCTGCACTGGAGGGGTCCGTTTTTCCGCTGGTTCTTGCAGCGATTGGAATTATTGCATCTATTATAGGAATTATGTTCGTTAGAGGAAAGGGTAACAATCCGGCCGCCTCTTTAAATGCGGGTACTTACATCAGCAGTCTTGTTGTTGTTGTATTTTCCTTTGTTTTAAGCTATGTATTTTTCGGCAGCGTTAACTGCGCGATCGCCATTGTAGCCGGTCTAATCGTAGGTATCGCAATCGGCAAACTGACTGAGATTTATACTTCCGGAGACTACAGGCATGTGAAAAAGATTGCGGAACAATCCCAGACAGGGCATGCAACAACAATCATCAGCGGATTCGGTGTCGGTCTGCTGTCAACAGTATGGCCGATTATCATGATCGTCGTCGGAATTATGGTCGCCAATTCATTTGCAGGTCTTTATGGGATCGCGCTGGCAGCCGTCGGCATGCTGTCAACCACAGGAATGGTGGTTGCGGTAGACGCCTACGGTCCGGTTTCCGATAATGCGGGAGGAATTGCTGAAATGTCGAAGCTTCCCAAAGAAGTAAGGGCGATTACGGACAAGCTGGATGCTGTCGGAAACACAACTGCGGCTATCGGAAAGGGCTTTGCCATCGGATCCGCTGCACTGACCGCTTTGGCTTTGTTTGCTTCGTATTCGCAGGTTGTAGGTTTGAAAACCATCAGTCTGCTTGAGCCGATGGTAATCGGGGGTTTATTCCTGGGGGCGATGCTTCCGTTTTTATTCTCTGCATTGACCATGAATTCCGTTGGAAAAGCGGCATATCAAATGATCGAAGAGGTCAGACTGCAATTTCGCAGTGATGCCGGAATCATGGCGGGTACATCGAAACCAGATTATGCAAGATGTGTCGATATCAGTACAAAGGCTGCTTTAAAAGAAATGATTGCACCGGGGCTTTTGGCCATCCTGGCTCCGCTGGCTGTAGGAATCATCATGGGCACAGAAGCCCTGGGTGGAATGCTGGCAGGAGCCCTTTCGTCGGGTGTCCTGGTCGCAATTATGATGGCCAATGCGGGCGGCGCATGGGACAATGCGAAAAAATATATCGAAGAAGGAAATTATGGCGGAAAGGGCAGTGAAGCTCATAAGGCAGCTGTGGTCGGCGATACTGTCGGTGATCCGTTCAAGGATACATCAGGTCCGTCCATCAATATTTTAATCAAACTGATGACCATCGTTGCGCTGGTTTTTGCGCCGATTTTCGTCGCCGTAGGCGGGCTGCTGTAAAAGTTGAAACAATAATTAGAAAATCATTTTGTGTCTGAAACACAAAAAAGCCCTCGATTTTTCGGGGGCTTTTTCTAATAATTCCGTTGCTTATCCCTAAGAAAGCTCCTTTTTCGCCTGATAAACCGAATCAACGCGGGTTTCGGCAGATAATCACTTTTTTTGTGTCGATTCAACAAGAAATGATTGATTTTTCTAGATATTATAACAGCGATTTTATTTGACAAAAGAACCCCAAAATACTATAATGTGTTATTAGTATATTGCATTTTTAAATGCAGATATTAATGTCCTGACTTATTTTAGCTATTAATTAAAAGGAGGTAATTTATCTTGAAAAGAGATCGTTGGAACTCGAAATTAGGCTTCATTTTAGCCGCAATCGGTTCGGCAGTCGGACTCGGAAACATTTGGCGTTTCCCTTATACCGCTGTCGAAAATGGAGGCGGTGCATTCCTGTTGCCTTATATCTTCGCAATTATTACAGCCGGTATACCGATTCTTATTCTGGAGTATACCCTTGGAAAAACATACCATGGAGGTGCGCCTGTCGCTCTGGCCCGTCTGAACAAAAGGTTTGAGTGGCTGGGCTGGTTCCAGGTCATGGTTGCATTTATCATCACTGTATACTATGTGGCCATCGTCGTATGGGTTATCAGCTACATCGGCTTTGCCGTCAACCAGGCATGGGGAACAGATCCGACCGGATTTTTCCTGGACTATATCGGAATCTCCTCCAGCGCCCTTGACCTTGGCGGTATTCAAGGCAATCTGGTAGCGCCATTCCTGGGAATCTGGATTGTAACAGCTATCGTTATGTACAGAGGCATCAGCAAAGGTATTGAGCTTGCCTGCAAAATCGCTTTGCCCGTATTGCTTGTTTTAACAGCAATTTTGGTGATCAGAGGCATTACATTACCTGGAGCTATCGATGGAATAAACTATCTGTTTGAGCCCAAGTGGGATCGGATTACAGATTCCAGTGTCTGGGTTGCAGCTTACGGCCAGGTATTCTTCAGCTTGAGCATCGCGTTCGCGATTATGATCGCGTACTCCAGCTATCTGCCAAAGGATACCGATGTTGTCAATAGCGCATTTATTACTGCGACTGCAAACCATGGCTTTGAACTGTTTGCCGGCATCGGCGTATTCAGTATCTTGGGCTATATGGCCTACACACAGGGCGTGGGTGTGGAAGAAGTTGCGGCAGGCGGCGTAGGTCTGGCGTTTATGGTCTTCCCGCAGGCGATCAGCACATTGCCGGCGATGAACGGTTTTATCGGATTCTGCTTCTTCGGCGCACTGCTTTTCGCAGGTTTTACTTCCCTGATCTCCATTATCCAGGCCGTTATTTCAGGTATTGCCGATAAATTTGAAGTGCCGCATAAGAAGGCTACGACGATTGTCATCGTGCCTGCTTTCCTGATCAGCATCCTGTTCATTACCGGTGCAGGTCTCAACATACTGGATATCGTTGATGCATTCATCAACAACATCGGTGTTGCCGGTGCGGGCTTGATCGAAGTTCTTCTGATCGGCTGGTTCTTCAATACGGAAAAACTTCGTCAGGAAGCCAACGAATTCTCCAACTTCAGCGTTGGCAAGTGGTGGATCTATGCGCTGAAAATCGTAACCGTCGTCGTGCTTGGCTTCATGGTAATTTCTAACACCATCGGCTATGTGAAGAACGGTTACGGCGGATATGCAGGCATTGACGTTGCGGTCTTCGGATGGGGTGCTATCCTGCTTTGTATCGTTGTAGCAGTTATCCTGACAACCATGAAGGGCAAGGAAGGATATGCCGACCTTTCCAAGCATAAGGAGGATTAATGAAATGACAAGCGGAGCAATTATTATGATGATCATCGGATGCGGAGGCCTGTGGGGCGGATGTATCGTCGCCACCTCCATCGCATTAAAGAAAAGCAAAAAAAATGCTTAAATAACATAATTTAAAAACTCATTAAAAGGAAGGTTCGAATATGAACTTTCCTTTTTTTATCTGGCGTAAAAAATAAAAAATAGCAAATAATATAACCGAGAAAGAGAGGAGATGAAAGAATGAAAAACAAGAAAATTTTTCTTATGCTTTTATTGATTTTAACTCTTGTTGTATTTACTGCAGCGTGTGCCCCGAACAATACGCCAAATGTTCCTAACACTACAAATGACGGGACCGGCGGCGGAGCCGGCGGTGCAGGCGGGACAGGCGGCGGAACAGGCGGCGGTGCTGGTGGTGTCGGCGGACCCGGCACAGGTACCGGCGATGCCGGTATCGGCGGAGGCGCAGGCGGAAACGGCCCCGGCACAAATAACAATCCCACCGGTGTTAACGGAATAGGGACAGGGAACGCGATCAACAACAGTGTAAATCAGTAGCGGCCGAGAGCACAAAGGTTAAGCCTTTGTGCTCTTTCATTCAAAGATTCAGGGTTGTCCTGTTTATATGCTCCAAAATATGGTAGAATACAAATGAAAGCTATAAAATAAATAGAGATGGTGTGAAAGAATGAATGTAAGTACAGAGATAATCGCAAAAAAGATGAAGGGCAAAAAAAGAAAAGAGGAAATGCTGAAGGGTGTTCTCTCAAAACATAAAAAAGGATTTGGTTTTGTGATTCCCGAAACCGGTGAGGGCGGGGATGTTTTTATTGCTCCCGGCGGCATCAACGGAGCGATGAACGGAGATGCGGTGATCGTCAGACTGCTGCCTCCCGGAGAGACAAGCCGCACAAGAGAAGGTGTGATCCATCAGATTCTGGAGCGCGCTGCGTCGGAAATTGTCGGTACCTTTGAGAAAAGTAAGCGATTCGGATTTGTCATTCCCGATGACAGGAGATTCAATGATGATGTATTTATTCTGAAAAAAGATTTTAACGGAGCCCGAACAGGAGATAAAGTTGTAGCAAAAATCACCAGGTATCCGGACAAGAACAACAGCGCAGAGGGTAAAATTGAAGAAATCATCAGCAGGTGCGGAGAAGCCGGAGGAGATATCAAAGCATTAATCCGGCAGTACAACCTCAAGCAGGAGTTTCCTGAAAAAGTGGAGGCAGAGGCCAGGAAAATACCGCTGAAAATAACAGACGATGATATTAAAAAAAGAGTGGACCTGAGAAATAAGCTCATCATAACTATGGATGGAGCCGACGCAAAGGACCTGGACGATGCTGTGTCGGTAGAAAAGCTTCCCGGCGGTAATTACAGACTCGGGGTTCATATTGCAGATGTGAGCCATTATGTAACCGACGGCAGCCAGCTGGATAAAGAAGCATTGAAGAGAGGCAACAGTGTATACCTTATCGACCAGGTCATTCCCATGCTGCCGAAGATCCTGTCCAACGGAATCTGCAGCCTGAATCCGAAAGTGGACAGGCTGACTTTGTCTGTGACAATGGAAATAGACGGAAAAGGCAAAGTTGTCAATCATGAAATTTATGAAAGTATCATCCACTCGAAAGCCAGAATGATCTACGGCGATGTTTCTGATATGCTGGAAAACAAAGATGAAGAATTAATTCAGCGATATCAAGCTCTTTATCAGGATATTCTTCTGATGGATGAGCTTGCCGCTGTCTTGAGAAAAGCTAGGGATGAAAGGGGAAGTCTTGATTTTGACTTTGACGAGGCATATATCAAGCTGAACGACCAGGGGATTCCCATCAGTGTGGAAACCGCGGAAAGGAGAGTCGCCAACCGGATCATCGAAGAGTTTATGCTGATTGCCAATGAAACAATCGCCGAGCATTTCTACTGGATGGAGGCACCTTTTGTTTATCGTATTCACGAGTCGCCTTCTTTGGAAAAAATCGAAGAATTTAAACGGTTTATCAGAAGTTTCGGGCTGAATCTGAAGGGAAATCCGGAGAATATCCATCCCAAAGCGCTGAATGAAATTATTAAAAACGTAGAGGGTAAACCGGAGGAGCATGTAGTCAATACTGTCATGCTGCGTTCTATGAAGAAGGCTTTTTACGGAACAGAATGCGAAGGCCATTTTGGTTTAGGCGTGAAATATTACTGTCATTTCACCTCTCCTATCAGAAGATATCCGGATTTGATCATTCACCGCATTATTAAAGAATCGATCCAAGGCAGGCTTGATTCAAAAAGAATCCGGTCGCTGAAGCGAAAAACGGACCGTGCTGCAGAGATTGCATCCGGAACAGAGCGTGAGGCCCTGGAGCTCGAGCGTGAGGTAGAAAAGCTGAAAAAGGCCGAATACATGACCTATCATGTGGGTGAAACCTATGACGGCATTATAAGCGGCGTAGCAAGTTTCGGGTTTTTTGTGGAAATTGAGAATACCATAGAAGGGATGGTCCGGGTTGATTATTTGAACGACGACTATTATGATTATGAAGCTCCTATGTACCGGCTTATAGGAAGAAGGACAAACAGGATATACGCTTTAGGAGACAAAGTTACGATCAAGGTTCACTCGGTTGACCTGCAGGAAAGGGAAATCAACTTTACGGTTGCAAACTAAAAAATTATGTAACAAAATTAATCTGATGCCGATATGAATTGCTCAGATTAATTTTTTGTTTTAATATCAGCTTAATGTGCTTTGTTTCGATATTGCAGACAATGCGTCTCCGGCTTCATCGACATAGATTTGTTTTCTTGCAATATCAGCCATTGCCAGCATTCCGACAATTTGATTGTTCTCAACAACCGGAAGCCTCCTGACCTGGTATTTTGCCATAAGCAGGGCAGCCTGGTGCGTATCCATGTTCGGATCAGCATAAACCAGATTTTTCGTCATGATTTCCTTTGCAGTTGTCGGGTGGTTATCATTGGATACTGATCGGATGACAATATCACGGTCTGTAACAATACCCAAAGCTTCTCCCCGGTCGTTGCAGACCGGAACGGATCCGATATTCTCCTGTTTCATTTGTCTGGCAACCTGTTCGATAGAAGTATCGGGTTTGACGCAGGTCACAGAAGTGGACATTAAATCTTTCACTCGCATAGATAGCCTCCTTGAATAAAAAAGGGTTAAATCTCATTGATAGATTCCCCCATTTCATAAAAAATAATCCTCTAAATTAATACAATCCCTGGAAAAAAGAGTTTTACCGCGCCCTCCAGAAGGAAGGTGACAGAAGCATAATGATTGCGAACAGTTCCAGGCGTCCGGCAATCATAACTAAGGAAAGATATATTCTAGTAGGCTGTGAGAATATTGCAAAATTATCTGCTGGTCCCAGCTCACCGAACGCAAGCCCGGTATTTGACAAGGCCGCCACTACTGTACTGATGGTGGTAAGCAAGTCATAATTCTCAAGCGACACAACCAGACAGCTGAAAACGAGAACCGTAAAATATACAAAGGTAAAAGAACTCACTTTTGAAACTGTTTCGGCTGAAATGATTTTTCCACCGATTTTAACGGGGTATACAGCGTTGGGGTGAAGCCGTTTATAGGTTCCCCGCACGATAAGTTTAAAAAGGATCATAACACGAAGCACCTTCATGGAACCGCAGGCCGATGCAGAACAGCCGCCGATGAGCACCAGGCAAAGCAGAAGTATCTGACTGAAGGAAGGCCACAGGGTATAGTCAGCGGTTACATAGGCAGAGGTTGTCATAAAGGCAACTGCTTGGAAAGATGCAAATCTAAGGGACTCCCCTATGGATTCATAGGTTCCTGAGAACCATAGATTCATCGTTATCAAAAGAAGAGCAGCGATCAGAATAACAACAAACGTATAAAGCTCTCTGTCCTTGAAAAACGCTTTCCACCTTCCTTCCAGCAGGTGATTATACAGTACAAAATTTATAGAAGCCAAAAATCCAAAGAAAATAACAATAAATTCTATAAACGGTGTCGTAAATTGGGCAATGTTGCTGCTATAGCTGGACATACCTCCTGTACCCATGCTTCCAAGAGCATGGATCAATGCATCCAGGAAATTTAGTCCGCCGAAAAGTAGCAGGAGCACTTCAATAGCAGTCAATAGAATATAGATCAAATAAAGCTTCTTTGCAGTGTCGGTGATGCGAGTGCCCAATTTCTCAACTGTGGGCCCAGGAGCTTCCGCACTGAGCAGCTTGAGCCCTCCGATTCCAAGGGCAGGAAGTAGTGATATTGCAAGGATCAATATCCCTATGGCTCCGAGCCAATTACTGAGTGCTCTCCAGAATTGCATGGATTTCGGTATTGCAGATAAATCCTCGATCACTGTGGCCCCAGTCGTTGTAAATCCGGACACGGCTTCGAAAAAGGCGTCACCGTAGCAAGGGATGACACCGGATAGCAAATAAGGAAAAGCCCCGACTCCGGAAGCGACGAACCAGCATAAAGCGGCAATCAGGTAGCCGTCTCTTATCTTTACATCTGCTGATTTAGTTTTCACAGAAGCAAGAATAATGGCACCCAGACCGATAGCTGTTACCATCGTGATAAGAAACGCTGTCTCAGCAGCTTTTTCCTGATAATGGCGCGCAATTACTACAGACGGCAGCATCGCTGTTCCGATAATGATTGATATCGTGCTGAGCACCTTAACAAGTATCTTGTAATTAAAATACATATGAAACCTCACTTATCGGGATTCCAGAATTGCCTGGTAAATAGCAGTATGATTGTAAACAGCTCAAGACGGCCGATAAGCATAAGGAGTGCCAGCATCAATGTGGAAGCATCCGAGAAGAGTTCATAATTTAAAACCGGCCCGATCTGGTTGAATCCGGGCCCGATATTTCCCAGACATGCGGCTGCTGCACTTAGTGTAGTGATCAAATCAAAATTCTCTAGAGAAAGCAGGATCGTTGCTGCAAAAAATAGTCCAAAGTAAAGAAATACAAAATTAGCTACAGAGGACAGCGTATCGGAAGGAATTGGCTTATCATTAATTTTTACTGCAATCACGGCCCTGGGGTGAAGCCTCATCGAGATACCTCTTCTTATAAGCTTGAATATAAGCAATATCCGGATCACCTTCATGCTGCCTCCTGTTGAAGAGGAACAGCCGCCGATGAACATCAGGATGAAGAGCATCATTTTGCTGAAGGTGGGCCATAAATCAAAATCCGCCGAAGCAAATCCGGTCGTTGTCATGATAGCAGCACTCTGGAAAATAGAGTACCGTATGGATTCTCCTGCAGAATTATAAGTACCGGAAAAAAGCAGGTTCAGTGCAATCAGAAAGACAGAACAACAAAAAATCAGAAGATAAAAGCGAAACTCGCTGTCGGAAAAAAATTCACGCCAGTGTCCTCGGAGAGCATAGTAGTATAAAGTAAAATTCGTACCGGCAAGAATCATAAATATGGTGATCACGATTTCAATGTAAAAGCTGTTAAAGTGTGCAATGCTGGCGTTGTAATTGGAAAAGCCTCCGGTGCCTACCGTACCAAAGGTCTGAACCAACGCATCATATAGATTCAATCCGCCCAGCATAAGAAGAATCACTTCCAGTATGGTCATTCCGACGTAGATCAAGTACAGGATTTTTGCGCTTTCCGTCAATTTCGGAGTGAGTTTTCCGAAGGTGGGTCCAGTTGTTTCGGCTTTTGCGATTCTCGACCCGCTGATACCAAGCATCGGAAGCAGAGCAATCGCAAATACGAGAATTCCCATCCCTCCGATCCAGTGGGTGAAGGAGCGCCAGAAAAGAAGTCCTTTCGGCAGGATCTCAATATCCGTCAGGATTGTGCTTCCAGTTGTGGTGAATCCGGAAACGGTTTCAAAAAATGCATTAATTGGATTTGGGATATAGCCGGAAATGATGAACGGGATAGAACCCAACGCAGAGCCGAGAGTCCAGCAAAGTGCGACAATAACAAAACCGTCCCGGATACGGAGATGATTGAAATCCGATTTGACGACAGCTAAAATTATCCCGCCGATCACAAACATCGGGAGGATGGTATAAAGGAAAGCGCTTACCGCATCTCCTTCTTTATATAGATATGAAACCAGAAGGGAAGGAAGCATTAAACCGGCCAGCATCACAATGATAATCCCACTGAGTTTCAAGATTGCTTTATAATTTAAAACCATGATTAATCCGCCATCCTTTATTTGAAAAAGCTCGTTTTCCCCGGACGGATAAACTTCTCAAGCTCAGGAATTTCTGTCAAAAGACAGATGATTATGACTTTATCATTCTTTAATATCATCGTATCTCCATTGGGGATTATTACGTCGCTGCCGCGGTGGATTGCGGCTACGATCACTCCTTCGGGCAGACCCACATCTTCCAATGACCGATTTGCCAGGCGCATGTGATCATCGGCAATGATTTCGATCATTTCAGCCTGTCCCTGAATCAGCTGGGAGGAAATCACCCGCTTTGACCCCTGGATAAACCTGAGAATATTGCTCGCTGTCATATCCAGAGGATTCAAAGCCATATCGATTCCCATGCTTTCTATGAGGGTCGCATAGCTTTCACGGCTGACCTTGGCGATTACATCTTCGATCCCATGCTGCTTCGCCATGAGGGCAAGGAGCAGATTTTCTTCGTCGAAGCCCGTTGCCGTGACGACGGCATCCATTTCGTCAATGTTTTCCTCCTGCAAAAGCGTCATATCAGTAGCATCGCCGTTGAGTACCAGCACGTCATCCAGATGATTGGACAGATAAAGGCATCGACTTTTTTCTTTTTCAACGATTTTAACAGCGATACCAAATTCTGAAAGCTTCTGGGCAAGGTAGAGGCCGGTTTTTCCTCCTCCAAGGATCATAACCTTTTGCAGATTGGTATATTTTCCTTTCTCGTGGACATGGGAATTTAGCCGCGCGATTGGCTTTTTTTCTCCAACTACATAAAGAGAATCATCCTTCATGATTTCTGTTTTATTCTTCGGTATGATCACTTTTCCGTTTCTGGAAATGGAAACAACATGCATGTTTCCCAGCGACTCATTGACAAAATAAACAGTTCTGCCTATGATTTCAGGCATTTTGTCCGTAGAAAACTCAATCAGTGATATTTTCCCGCTGGTAAAAATACCATTGCTCAAGGTGTATTTTTCGACCAGAAATTTATAGATTTCCAGAGTGATTGCCAGATCGGGATTGACGATATAATCAATATTCATCAGTTCCTTGATAAAATCCAGTTGATTCATATGCTCCGGATCACGGACCCGGGCGATTACTTTTTTACAGCCCAGACGCTTTGCAAAGGAACAGATCACAATGTTTTTTTCATCAGAGTTGGTTGCCGAAATCAAATAGTCGTATGTATTGATTCCGATGTCTTCCAGAAGACTGGTCTGTTTGGCGTTGCCTGTTACGGTCATCAGGTCCATCTGAGAGCTAAGTTTTTGCAGCAAAGCCTCGTTCTTATCTATGATTGTCACGGAATGGTCGCCGCCCAGCAGAGCTTCGGTTATTTTAATTCCCAGTTTGCCGGCGCCGACGACAGCAATATTCATGAATGATACCTTCTTTCTCTATTTCTCTGTTTGACTAATTAAGCTGCTGTTAGACACAAGGCCCAAAAGAGTGAAATTCAGCCTTTTCTTACCTTTCAGCGAGCTATAACCTATATTGTACCACTATTTTGCTTGAAAGCAATATGTATTTGTTATTTCGTCCCTGTTCGGCTAAAATATAAGATATATCGGCTAAACACAAGATATAAATGTAGAAATTGAGGTACTGACTTATGAAAATCAAACGGTTAATCGGCGGAAATCTGGAAAGCAACGGCTATGTAATCTATGACCGGGAACAGGGAGAGTGTTACATTGTCGACCCCGGATACAACGGCGAGAAATTCCTGAAAATAATTGATGAGGCGGGGCTCAGGCTGAAGGGAATTCTGCTGACTCACCACCATTACGATCATGTGGGCGGCGTTGACAAGATCAAGTCAGCGACAGGATGCCCTGTCTATCTTCACCGCGCCGACAGTGATATGTATAAAAAACAGGCGGACGTACTTTTGGAAGACGGTGAAAAGCTGATGCTCGGAGAGGAAGAAATCAAGGTGATCCATACGCCCGGGCATACCAGGGGGAGTGCCTGCTACTATTCGGAGCAGAGTAGGCTGGTCTTTACCGGAGATACAATTTTCAACGTTGATCTGGGAAGAACCGATCTGGGTGACGGCTCTCCGGCGGATATGGAGTCCTCTGTTGGAAATATCATCAATTTATGGGACAATGATATCGTCATATATCCGGGCCACGGGGATTCCTGTAATATGAAATACGTTAGAAAAAATAACCGGGAGTTTTTGGATATCATTGAAAAATAAAGCACAATTGTATTTTATTCAATTTCCGGTCGCGGTGTTGTTCCTTAAAACCGCCGGACGAAAAGTATTTTCACGAAAGAAAACACTTTTCATCCGGCAGAACAAACCTGCGGTGTATTATTTCTCGTAGGCTACCAGGACCACATCCTTGTCATCGAGTGTTTTGAGCTTCGACTGAAGGCTGTTGATGCTTTCGATGTTGTTTTTTGAAAGCTCTGCGGGCTTCATGCCGTTTTTGCTTTGATCCATTCTGACGCTCCTTTCTGATTCAATTTATGATTTTTGATCATCCATGCATATTTGCCGTTATTTCTATTATCCTGTGCTGCACATTTTTTATACAACAGATTAGACCCATTACTTCAATTAGGGTCCTGAGGGTCCTTAATAAAAACAAATTGACAGATACATCATAATTTGGTATATTATGGAATATAACCAAAGAAAGGATCACTGTCATGAAACTTGGAGAATGGGGAGAGGAGCAGGCGGAAAGGTACCTGCGAAAGAAAGGATACCTCGTTGTCGAGAAAAATTTCCGATGCAGACTGGGGGAAATTGACATCATTGCCATGGAAGGAGCCAAACTTGTTTTCATCGAGGTGAAGACCAGAAAAAGTCAAAGCTTCGGCCTTCCCTGCGAGGCGGTCAATACCATGAAGCTCCGGCATATAAAACTGACGGCGGCGTATTATATGTCGGTTAATCCCGGCTGCTGCAGCGACTTAAGGCTGGATGTAATTGAAATTCTTCAAAGGGACAGTAAGGCTTATATCCGCCATCTCGAGAACATAACCGGATAGCCGGCATTGGCACCGGTAAAATCCACAGGAATGATTATCAGAGGTAGAACTATGTACGCACAAGTGATCAGCGGAACACTATACGGGCTGACATCAGAGCAGGTTATCGTGGAAACCGATCTGTCCTCCGGTCTGCCGGCATTTCATGTTGTCGGCCTGCCGGACACCACTGTACGGGAATCCAAGGAGCGGATCCGGGCTGCAATCATGAATTCAGGATTTAAATTTCCCTCCAAAAGGATTACCATCAACCTGTCGCCGGCGGGGACAAAAAAAGAAGGTACCCATTTTGATCTTCCCATAGCTGTCGGAGTCATGGCATCGGCGGGCCTTATCGGAAAAACGGGCATTTGCGGATATGGGTTTTTGGGCGAGTTGTCGCTGGACGGTACCGTCAACAGAATCAACGGGGCATTGCCGCTGGTAATCGGACTCCGAAATCAAGGTATCGGGAAAATTATTCTGCCGTCGGAAAATGCAGGAGAAGCATCCGCCATTGACGACGTCTCGCTGTATCCTGTAAAGAGCCTGAAGGAGCTTTCAGCTCATTTCGACGGTGAATGTGATATCACGCCCTATCAAAGGATCAAAGCCGGGCAGTGCAAGCCGATTCAAAATAACAAGAATTTCAGCGACGTCGCGGGACAGGAATCGGTAAAAAGAGCACTGCAGATTGCGGCTGCAGCCTCTCATAATGTCCTCATGATTGGGCCTCCCGGCTCGGGAAAAACCATGATGGCAAGGAGAATGGCTGGAATCCTGCCTGCCATGACCTACGAGGAGAAGCTGGAGATAACAAAGATCTACAGCGTAGCGGGAGAATTGTCACCGGACCTGCCTATGATCACGACAAGACCGTTCCGGTCTCCCCACCATACGATATCGGGTCCAGCCCTGGTAGGCGGAGGCGCCAGCCCGAAACCGGGCGAAGTATCCCTCGCTCATCTCGGAGTCCTGTTCCTCGATGAGCTGCCGGAATTCAACCGGTACGTACTGGAAATGCTCCGGCAGCCTCTGGAGGATGAGAAGGTAACCATATCAAGGATGAGAGGCACCATCGCTTTCCCGGCTAAATTCATGCTGCTCGCATCCATGAACCCCTGTCCCTGCGGCTACTATGGGGATCCAACTCACGAATGCTGCTGCAGCCCTCATCAGATCAGAAATTATCTATCAAAGATTTCCGGACCGCTGCTGGACCGTATCGATATGCATATCGAGATCATACCCGTAAAATACGGGGAATTGACCGCACTGGATGCGCTGGAAACAGAAACTGTTCATAAGCCGTTCTCATCCAAGCCATCCGAAATCATGCAGAAGGAAGTGGAGGCGGCCCGCCTGATCCAGCTGGAACGGTACAAGAATGAGGATATTTCCTATAACTCCCAGCTGACTCCGGGATTGATGAAAAAGTATTGTGTCCTTGACAAAGAAACAAAAGCACTGATGGAAGCGGCATTTCATCAGCTTTCCCTCAGTGCCAGGGCGCATCATAAAATAATAAAAATGGGAAGAACCATCGCAGACCTGGAAGGAGCGGAAAGGATCGGTGTACAGCATATCGCGGAAGCCATCCGGTACCGTAGTCTGGACAAGATGTACAGGGGATTGTAAAACCGGTAATCAGAGGAAAAACTCATGGGAATAAAACAGAAAGCGGTTGAACGGAATCGTATTGGGCAGGTGAAAATCGGCGAACCGGATTATCCGGAACTGCTGAACTATATCGGAAACCCTCCGGAAACGCTCTATTATGAAGGGGATATTTCACTTGCAAGCAAGCCGGCCATCGCCGTTGTAGGAGCCAGAAAAGCCACTCCTTACGGCAAATGGGCAGCTTACGGCCTGGCTAAAAAATTGTCCGAATACGGGATTGCCGTGGTCAGCGGAATGGCCTACGGGATCGATTCCCATGCCCATAAAGGAGCGGTTGAAAACGGCGGAAAAACCATAGCCGTTCTGGGATGCGGCGTCGACATCTGCTATCCTGATTCAAACCGGGTCTTGAGAGAAAAGATCCTGGAAGAAGGATTAATCCTTTCTGAATATGAGCCGGGCGTGCCGCCTCTGCCGTACCGGTTCCCTATGCGGAACCGAATTATCAGCGGGCTTTGCATCGGAACCATCATTGTTGAAGCAGGCTTGAACAGCGGTTCGCTCATAACAGCCGAATGTGCCGCGGAACAAGGAAGGAATATTTACGCTTTGCCAGGGAATATAAATAGTATGTACAGCTTCGGCACGAACAAGCTGATCAAGGACGGGGCCACGCCGCTGATCGTATTCGACGATGTTATCGATGAGCTTGGTATTGACAGAAAGAATGCTTCTTCTGAACAGAGGTACGAGCTGGGAAAGGATGAAAGAGAAGTTTATGAATTCGTTCTCCAATCCGGGGAAGTGACTACGGATTATATCTGCAGAAGCACCGGAAGGCCGCCTTCGTACGTGAATGCGATGGTAACCGTATTGGAGATGAAAGGCCTCCTTCAGACGGCTCTTGGAAAAATTTTTATTGCAAAATAAAAATTTTGTGCATATAATCTCTTCTTGTAATAGAAAAAACACGAAAAGGAGGCTTATCATGGCCGAAAAAAATCTCGTAATCGTGGAATCTCCTTCAAAAGCTAAGACCATAGGCAAGTTTTTGGGAAGCAAATATAAGGTTGTAGCATCAGTAGGTCACATCAGAGATTTGCCGAAAAGCAAGCTTGGGATCAACGTAGAAAAAAATTTTGAACCTGAATATATTTCCATTCGAGGGAAAGGCGATGTAATAAAAGCAATGAAGAAGGAAGCGAAGGATGCGGGTAAGATTTACCTGGCAACCGACCCTGACCGCGAAGGTGAGGCGATTTCCTGGCACATTGCTTATTTGCTCGGCATCAACGAAAAAGAGCCGTGCAGGATCGTATTCAACGAAATCACGAAGAATGCGATTCAGACGGCGGTGAAGCATCCAAGGGCTATCGATAAAAAACTGGTGGACGCGCAGCAGGCAAGACGTGTTCTTGACCGGCTGGTGGGATATAAAATCAGCCCGCTGCTATGGCGAAAGATCAGGAGAGGCCTGAGCGCAGGCCGTGTACAGTCCGCAGCGCTTAAGATCATCTGCGACAGGGAGAAAGCCATTCTGGACTTTATCCCGAAGGAATACTGGAACATTACCGCCTTACTTCAGATCGAGGCAAAGGGAAAGGAAAAGCAAAAACCCTTTGCCGCAAAACTGGCGGAATACATGGGTAAAAAGCTGACTGTGTCTTCAGGGATGGAAGCGGATAAGGTTCTTTCCGAACTTGATCCAAAGAACTATATCGTGAAGAAAATTGAGGAAAAGGAAAGAATCAGAAAACCAAATCCTCCGTTTACCACCAGCAGCCTGCAGCAGGAGGCTTCCAGCAAGCTGGGCTTTTATACAAAAAAAACCATGCTGATTGCCCAGCAACTCTATGAAGGAATTGAAATCAAAGGCCACGGCACCGTGGGTCTGGTTACCTATATCCGAACCGACTCGGTAAGAGTATCCGATGAAGCACAAAAGGCTGTTACGGAATATATTAACAAAAGCTATTCGCCCGCATATCTTGGAAACAATGTATACACCAACAAGAAAAAAGATGTGCAGGACGCCCACGAAGCCATCCGGCCGAGCAATGTCGCGCTTAATCCTGATGAGATCAAAGATTCTCTGACGAAGGATCAATACAACCTATACCGTCTGATCTGGTCCCGTTTTGTTGCCAGCCGTATGACGCCGGCGGTGTACGACAGTGTCAGCGCTGAGATTGCCAATGGAGATTACACGTTCAAGGCTAAC
>JAVBVR010000034.1:0-7639 GCA_036677845.1 Anaerovoracaceae bacterium
CCGTTTGAGAGGTGCTTAATCATAGTATCAAAGATGCTTGTCTGTGTCAACCGATTTTCGCGACTTTTTTCATCTTTTTAACATTCTTGTCCGTCTCTTCTACTATGGCTGTCCATCCCCTCGCGTTTCCCGCAACTGACCGACAGCTTTATTATCCTAACAAATCTAACTTCACCTGTCAACCCGTTTTTTATACTTTTTTCGATTTCTTTCTATTCATTTTTTGGTATTCGGATCGCTACATTTATATAAGCGAAATCCCACATACAAAATGATACCAATAGCATTGTAAACGGAAAAAAACAGATATACCTCTCTGGCACTCCAGAAATCAAGGATTGCACCTCCGATAAGCTGGCACAGGATTGTACTTGCATTGGACGAAATGGCCTGATACAAGGTCATTGCCATTCCGATCATAGCCGGCTCCACCAGTTTGGCAACATACCGGACCAATTCCACCAGCACGATGCCGTTAACCATTCCCTGCAGAAAAAATGTACCGATGAGCAGTTCGGGCGCCGGTCCCGTGCTGTACCACAGGTACCGCAAAGCGGATATGACCATCGAAATCAGGATCATTCTTTCCATCGAAAAAATCTTCTCCAGTTTTTCCGTCCATGCCATGAAAGGGGCTTCGCCTCCGCACATCAGCAAAAACGCAATTCCGATTCCCGCAATGCTTCCTCCCACATCTTTATATAAAAATCCGAAATATGTATTATTGGCAACGTTGGTGCCGCAGATGAAAAAAGCGGTAAAGAGCAGCGCCATCAGTTTTTTGTTTCGAATAAGAATCAGATAGCTGCCCCGGCTGGTTTTTTTAACGCCTGGTGCCTTCCTGAGTCCTTGTCCATCAATCTGATCTTCTAAAGCAGTAGAAGCCACTTCCGATCCAAGCATGGTCAGATACCCTGCCTCAATATTTCTGCCTCGCTTCAGCCGTACCATAATGATCCATGCGACCGTGTATCCGAACGCACAAAGAGGAAAAATAACAACAAGATCCGTAGCGTCCGCCAATTGACCGGCAACAAATACACCGACGGCAAAGCCAAGCGCGCCGAACTTACGCACCGCTCCGAAGGGGACACGGTTCTCGAGCGTCATAGCATCCGTCAGAGGCATGATAGGGGTCTGAAAAAAGGAAAAAACTCCAAAGGTCACAAGAAAAAGGATATACTGTTTCGCAAAAATAATGCCGATGATAATCACGGTGGCAATGATACACAGAAGAATCAGAACATGTGTGCTGTCTTTGCTGTGATGGGAGCGATACCCCCAAAATGGAGAGGCTCCAATTCCCACGGTGGTTGCCGTGGCTGTCACAATACCGATCTGTACTCCTGAAAATCCGATGTGCGCAAGGTACTGCCCCAATAAAGGCAGCAACATGCCGATTGCAGCAAATGTAAATGTATATATACCGACGAAACTGTAATACCTCTTATCCATTTTAAATACCCTTTCCTGACCTGTTGCTCTACCTATGCCTTTTCTGCGACGTCCCTTTCAACCGGCAGTTTTTAGTATAACAGCGTTGATTTCGGTACACAATAGAAAAAGCATGATTTCCCGGAGGTGAAACGAATGCTGGTAATAGTTATTCGGACGATAATCATCTATTTTATCGTTCTGTTTGTGATACGCATTATGGGAAAAGCCGAACTGTCAAAGATGGGTCCCTTTGAAATGATCATATTATTTATGATGGCAGAGCTGGCCGCAATTCCCATCGAATCCGTCGACATACCGTTATTGAACGGCGCTGCTGCGATTCTTACACTCCTGTTTTTAGAGGTCGTCATATCTTTTTTATCAGTCAAGAGTAAAAAAATCAATGATTTAATGAACGGAAAGCCGAGCATGATCATAAACCGCGGCAAGATAAATGAAAAGGAGATGAGAGATCAGAGAATCACGATAGAAAATTTGATGGAGCAGCTGCGGCTGAAAAACTTTCCATCTTTGACAGATGTCGAGTATGTGGTTCTGGAAGCCAACGGTGATCTGAGCGTCATTCCGAAGCCCGAAAAGGCGCCGCTTACACCATCCGATATGAATATTTCGGTATCGTCTCAAATCATGCCGATGATACTGATATCAGACGGAACATTATATAAGAATAACCTTAAAGTGCTTGGAAAAGACGAGAATTACATTAGAAAAGAGCTTGCAAAGGGCAAAATCACCGACTATTCCCAGGTTTTTCTATGCTTCTTTGACGGGAGCGGGCAGCTTCACGTATATCCCAAGGGGAAAAGCAGAAAGGATATGAAAAAGGAGGTAAGTCTAAAGTGAGAGCGCTGATCGTTTCCACATTGATCATAATCGTCTTGATTGCAAGCTGGGGGATTCTCGTCAGCTACACCGACAAAAACATTCACGATCTGATGAACACAATCGAAGAGGAAATCCTGATCAGCCTGTACGCAGAAGATTTTGATAAGGCAGCAGACCAATTCAGCGAGCTTTCAAAGAAATGGCATAAACAAAAAAAAGTCTATTCCTTTTTCTTTAATGCAAAGGAAATCAATGACGCGGATTTTTCCATTGCCAGGACAAAGGAATACATTCACGCTAAGAATGTTCCACTGGCCGCCGGAGAATTGAACTGTATCAAAGAGCAGCTTAAATTTCTGCATTCCAATGAATTATTAACTCTTGATAATCTCATCTGAATGTAGTAATATCAGGGTCAGTAGAGTAAATATTGTGCGTAAAGTGTCATAGGATGGGATGTTGCTTATGAACGAAAAACGAAGGGTTTGCGGTACAATATTGCATCCACTACTGCATTAAGGAATTCTTTCTCTTTAGTGTAGTTTTTCATTGTTCTAAAGAGGAGGGATTTTTTATGAACAAAAATTTTTCAACCAAAACCATCCTGCTTCTGGCACTGTTTGCAGCCATAAGCATTATACTGACCAGATTCCTGTCATTCTACCTGCCCATCGTAGCCGTCAATACGGTCAGAATCAGCCTGGGAAACATCCCGATCATCCTGGCCGGTTTGACCTTGGGCCCCATTGCCGGAGCGGCGACAGGCATTGTTGCCGACATTGTTGGCGCCACCATGTTTTCCGCATTGGGGTATTTCCCTGGATTTACCCTTTCAGCAGCCCTGGTAGGCTTCCTTCCGGGAATCCTGAAGAGATACTTTAATAATTTCGGTAAATACTCAAACATACTGGCCATTGTCTTTATTACGGAACTGATCACTTCCATCGGTTTGAATACTCTGTGGTTAAGCATCCTATCCCATGTAAATTATTTTGTTTTAGCGGTTCCCCGGGCGGGAATCAACTTAATTATGATGCTGGCGTATTCCTGGATCATATATATACTTCTGAAAAGACTGAACGGAGTCCGTGTATAAGCAGCATTTCCTTACAGAAAACAGGCCGCCGCCCGAGTATACAGGCAGCGGCTTTTTCATGATCCCGCTTTCTTCATCTGGTACTTGCCGCACCGGTCGGAAAAACAACCGATTTGTTTGCCCCCGGAACGAAGTATCACAACTTCGCAGTGGTTGCTGCAATCCGGACATTCAAAAGTTTCTGCTGTGATTTGTTCGCGTCCCGTCTCAAATCCTTTAAACTGTGATGGCGTATTCTCATCTTTGATGTATTCCTGAGCCAGCACGGAGGAACCGTAGGCTCCCATTACCTTATGATATTCCGGTACCAGGATCTCGCAATCCAGGGCTTCCTCCAATGCTCTTCTGATACCTCCGTTTGCTGCGACTCCTCCCTGAAAACAAACCTTCGGCAAAATTTCCTTGCCCTTTGCCACATTGCTCATATAGTTTCTTACAAGAGCCTTTGACATTCCTGCAATGATGTCTTCCATCGTACAACCAAGCTGCTGCTTATGTATGATGTCGGATTCCGCAAAAACAGCACAGCGGCCCGCAATTCTAACCGGATTTGATGAGCGAAGCGCATAATCTCCCAGCTCCCCGATTTCCATGCCCAGACGCTCCGCCTGGCGGTCGAGAAAGGAGCCGGTTCCCGCTGCACAGACGGTATTCATGGCAAAATCGGTAATCACACCGTCATTCAGCAATATAATCTTGGAATCCTGGCCGCCGATCTCGATAATCGTGCGGATATCCGGGTCAAAGGTTGCGGATGCGACGCCGTGAGCCGTAATCTCATTCTTTACAACATCGGCCCCGGCTACCGCCGCGGCAAGCGTCCGCCCGCTACCGGTAACACCGACACCGGCGATATCACTGTTTCTGTACTTCTTTCCAAGCTGACGCAGTCCGTCCTTCACCGCTTCGATCGGATTTCCCTTTGTTTTTAAGTATAACTGGTCTAGGATTCTTTTATCCTCATCCATAACCACAAAATCCGTGCTCACCGAGCCGACATCAATGCCCAGATAATACATTTTGCTTCCTCCCAAACAATCTTATTGTTCCCCGTCGCTCCGAGCCGGTTTTGAATTTGAGATTCTCCGGCCGGCACCTGTTTGCTTCAGCTTTTTTCCTTCTTGAAAGCATATCGATAAACGCTTCCACTCTTGTGATATACCCGGCCTCTCCGCCCATTTCATCATAAATCAACGTAAGAACACTCAGCTTTTTTTCCTTCATCATCCGTGAGAAAACAGCTTTGGCGACAATTTCCGGCATGCAGCCCACCGGGAAGACCTGAATGATTCCATCGTATCCTTTTCTGCTGCAAAGCACTCCCTCTTCCACAGTTTCCTTTGCATATCCTCCGATGGGGTAGGGGAGGTAATGATTCCTCCTGGAAAACAACGTTTTTACTTGAAGAGGATCAATTATCGTACGGTTGATCCACCAGCCGAGGGTGACTCTTTTTTGGAAGGATACCCCCATATCCATCAGCAGCTCCTCGATATGGTGATTTGCAAAAGGTTCAATCATGGAAAAGATCTCACCCGTCAGCAGGATATGAAGAGGCTGCCTGTTGAGATCCAGCCTGACGCGCTCCAGATTGGCAAGATGGATGCCTACAATATTAAGAGCGTCTTTTATTCCGGAAACCTGTGACAGCTCTCTGCGGCAAACGGTTAACTCACTCTTGCAGCTTCCCTTATTTATTTCATGGCCTGCAAGAATATGGGCTCTCTGATCAAGCAGTTCCAATTTTTTTAAAATTCGATAGGTGCCGTACAGTGCCCGCAGAATCAAACGTGTGCTTTTATCGCTGTCTGAAACGATAAGGGCCAGCCTGCGGAGCAGCTCTTTCCTGCCGATAGCATGGGAGGAATCCAAAAGGATCCATTGAAAATGATATCCTCGTTTATCAAGAATGGATTTCAACAGTTCACCATACTCGCCCAGCCTGCAGGGTCCCATGGTTGCCGGCATAATCACAGTGTCGGCACCGAGCCGATATGCTTCCATCAGGTTTGCAATCATGAGCTTGAATGGAATGCACATTTCGTCGGGTGATATCTCGCTGCCTTTCTCAAGAATCTTCAGCGTATTGGCTCCCGGAGTAATGACGTCCACGCCAATTTCTTTGAAGAAAATCCTGCAGACGAGATGGACATCTCCGATATGCGGGAAAGTAATCTTCATTTCAAAACCTCCTGAAAGGCCTCCAGCCTCGTGTTATATCCGGCCTCTCCTGTCTGCTCGTCGATCTTCAAAACCAGGAAAGGGAAATTTCCGATTCGATTTCTGATCATATCAATGGTTACTGAGTCGGTCCCGCAGCAGAAAGACGAAACATAGACGATTCCGTCAATCTCTTTCTTTTTGATCAAAGCCAAAGCAGGAGCAAAATTATGAATAAAGAAAAACCAGTATGGCCGTTTGATCAATCCATCCAGCTCATCCATCATTTCGGTGCGGCTCACCCATTCTTCCGTAATGATTCCGATATCCAGGTCGTGCAGCTTTTGAACGAGATTCAGATTTGCAAAGGAATCATAGATATTATAGGGATGGCCCGCCAGAAATACCCGTTGGCGGTACCCGCTGTCATTGATTCCGAAGCTTGTGTTCCTCTGGTTTTCTGTCGCCGCCTGAAAGGCTTTTTCCGTTTTGAAATCGGGCACGCCGAATTTGCGGCAGCCCTTTCTCAGGACTTTTTGTATTTTTTTCCTATCATCCAGATACATCGGCTCCGTAAAGATTTGATTGGTGATACCTGTTCCGCTTTCTACAAGCTCAGGCAGTCCCCGGAATTTAGGGCAAATGGATTCTCCAAATTCGCAATTCATAAATCTTGGGACTACGATATAATCACAGGTTTTACCCAATTTGGCAGCATGGCCGTGAAACACTTTCATTGGAAGACATGCTTCATCCACGCAGTTGCGGGCCACGAGATCCAGGACTTCTTTACTGGACATCGTGGAATATTCCGCACAGACATTCAACTCATTAAAAAAAGTCCTGATAAAGGGCTCATATCGATAGTATAGCAGTCCACCGGGGATGCCGATTTTCATAAAAAAACCTCCAGGCAATCTTATATTTATTATTGCCCGGAGGTATTGGTTTTCATACGTTGTGTTTCTGGTCTCCCGTCTTTCCGACTTTTCCTGTGTGGATCAATTTATCCGGCATCTAAGATTGGAATCCATAGACGTCGGAAAATTCAAGCTGAATTTTTTCGATATTAAATTTCGGTTTCTTTTCTTCCTTCTCTTCCTCCCCTTCTCTTCTTTCTGCGACAGTCACAGCAGGAAGACTGAAAATGAAGGTTGCACCTTCACCTTTGCTGCTCTCTACGGAGATACTGCCCCCGTGCATCATAACAAGAGATTTCACCAAAGAAAGTCCGATGCCGCTACCTTCATGGTTTCTGGTCAGCGACTTGTCAACCTGCCTGAAACGTTCAAAAATATAATTCTTTTTATTGTCCGGAATCCCGATACCCGAATCCTTTACACTAATAAAGACATGGTTTTCCGTATTCTGGATCATTACCCGGATCGTTCCGCCTTCTTTTGAGAATTTGACTGCATTGGACAACAGATTCAACATGATCCGTTCTATGCTGTCAGGGTCAATTGCAATGATCCTTTCTTCCAGATCGGTATCGAAAATGAGGTTGATAGAATTGTTTTTGATATATTCCGACACGGACATCGTGATGCTCTCGATAACGGTTACAACATTGAGGTTCTCAAGTTTCAGGTCATAAAACCCGGAATCAATTTTCGTGATGTCGATCATGTTGTTCACGATTCTTAATTGCCTGTAGCAATTCTGCCTCATAATCCTGACATGCTTTTTCATCTTCTCCGTTTTGTCCTGCTTTGTAATACTTTCAATCTGGCTGTCGATGACTTGAAGCGTACTCATAATTACATTAAGCGGCGTCCTCAGTTCATGAGAAAGATTGCTGAAAAAATCATTCTTGATTCCCTCGTAATACTGGGCTTCCTCAAGCATTCTCCTGCTTTCCTCATTTTCTGTCTTAAGCAGCTCGGAAAGCTTTCTATAAGATACATCACTCAATATGACAATAAGATACACTCCGTCATCGAATGCAACAGGCATGGCAGAGATCTCCACATAGATCTCGGAATCATCTCCCCTGATTATCTTGTATTCCGTCGGTATGGTCTGCTTGTTTTCATCTTGCAGAGCAGCACCTTTTTGGAATTCGATGGTATCGATATCCAGATATTTCGTCATCGGCTT
>JAVBVR010000035.1:0-16642 GCA_036677845.1 Anaerovoracaceae bacterium
AAATATAAGTAACAATAGGTGATAGAATTGCAGAAAAAAATGACAAGCAGACAAATCCAAGCTGTTGAAACACGTAATAAAATATACAATACAGCTTTTAATCTAATGTCCAAAAAAGGTTTCAGCAATATTACGATCGAAGATATCAGCAAGAAAGCCGGTGTATCTGTTGGAGCATTTTACCATTACTTTAAATCGAAAGATGATATTTTGTTTGAAGTTTATCAAAGGGCTGACAATTATTTTCGAGATAGTGTAAAAGACAAATTAAAATCCGACAACTCATTGGATCAGATCGTTGAATATTTTAGATATTATGCTAGATATTCGGAGCAGACGAAGATCGGATTTACGATCCACCTATATAATACAGAGAACAAATTTTTCCTGAAAAAAGGAAGATTGATGCAGGCAATACTCAATAACATTATCCAGGAGGGCCAGAAAAGAAACGAAATAATAAAAGAGAAAAGCTCAGAAGAAATCGTGGATTTACTTTTTCTGGTAGCACGGGGAGTCATCTTTGACTGGGGTCTAAACGACGGAAAATATAAACTTGAAGAAAAAATGGCGGAGCTGTTTAAACTCCAGGTCGAGATCTATAGGGATAAAAGCAGCGAGTCGGCCAAATCATGATTTCTTCTATTAAAATCGTTCTGATGATTTATACTCATCAGCTTCATTTGTACCGCATATTAAAAGAGAGTCATTATCTTAATAGTGACTCTCTCCTTTTTTTTTCGTTAGATTTGCTGGGATTCAGATCTCCTGTCAGGAAATGCGCTTAAAACAAATTTTTTATTATGCCTGCACCGGCGATGAATGTACCCAGAGAGGCGCCGATATTTGCCATGAAGACGACAAGGATGATACGAAGAAGTCTGTTTTTAAAGAACCCCTTGAAGCTCAGAATATCATCGGAGACGTTATGAAGATCTTTAACCGCCGGCTTGCGGATGGTGGCTTCCACAAGACCGGTAAACCAGCCGCAGGCCAGCACAGGATTGAGAGTGGTAAACGGCGCCATCACAAAAGACGTCAGGATACTGAAAGGATGGGCCAGTGACAGTGCGGTAAATCCCGCCGCCAGGATACCGGTCCACAGAACCCAGGCGGACAGCTGCTCGAGTCCAGTCTGAATGTTGGTAAAAAATGCGTAGGCAAGCAACCCTAGAATAACAGTCGGAATGATCCAGCCTGATATTTTTGAAAACCGACTAACAGGCGGAACAACGGAGATACGCTGTAAATCCTGTTCCTTATAGATTTCTTCCTGTACCCCCGGGACATGGGCTCCGCCGAGAACGGCAACGACCTTTCTCCCAGGAGCCTCCTTGATTTTTGCCGCCAGATACTGGTCTCTTTCACTGATAAGGATTTCTCCGATTCTGGGAAACTTCTCCCGCACGCTAGCCATGACCGATTTCAGCATATCCGCCTGCAGCAGATCCTGAAGCGTTTCATCTGTGATATCGTCCTCCTCGTCAAAAGAAAAGATCAGGCCTGTCAGCAGCTTTGACTTTTCCCACATGCCCAGCTTACGCCAAATGCGCAGAAAGGTGGTCTGGATGTTCCGATCCGCCAGTACCAGCTTTGCACCGACTTCCTCCGCACTTTTGATACCCTGTATCATTTCACCGCCTACCGGTGAATCCAGCTTCTTCGCCATCCTTTTCTGATAGGAACTCAGCGCCAGATTTGCCAGAAGAAAGCCAACCCTCTTTGTTTTGATTACTTTTATAATGTCTGTATTTTCCCATGATTTGGGATTTTGTATATTCTTATACCGTTCCTCATCCAGCTCGACACAGACGCTGTCCGGCTTTTCCTCTTCAATAACCTTCCTGACCAGCTCCACACTATCCTTTGATACGTGCGCTGTTGCGACGAGTATGATCTCCTTATCCCCAACCATCAATCTAGTGGTATTGTTCATGATTTCTCCTTTGCCATTTGTTGCAATTGCAACGATGATATAGTAAGATTCTACTATATAAACGCATGAAAATCAAGAACATCCTGTCGCGGCCCGGATGAATTCGCCAATAGTCAAAAAGCTTTCCCGAAAGCCAAGCTCATGACAAAGCTTCATCACATCTGGCTGCTCAAGATACGCTTTTTCCAACACATCTTTCTTCAAAAAAACAGACTGTGTATCACCGTCCTCCAAAACATGGCCGTTAGCGAACACAATGGTTCTTTCGAAAACATCCGCCACAAAATTCATATCATGGGTAATGGTAATCACGGTTTTTCCCTGGCTGCGAAGCTGTCTGACGATACTCTTGATCCGTTCTTTTCCCTCATAATCCTGTGCGATTGTAGGTTCATCAAAAATGAGTATTTCCGTATCCATCGCCAGTATGGATGCAACAGCAACCAGTTTTCTGACCGATAAGCCGAGATCATAGGGGTTTGTTGTTTCTAATCCGTTTAATCCCACCGCCTCCAGCGCTTCCTCGGCTTTCTGCCGGGCTGCCGCCCGATCCATTCCGATCTGGATCGGGCCGAACATTACTTCGTCGAGCACCTGATACTTGAAAATTTGATCGTTGGGATTCTGAAAAACCATCCCGATCTGTTTTGCCAGTGCAGCCACGGACAGCTCCTTTGTATTTTTTCCATTCAGGAGTATTTCCCCCTGCACGGGCCGGAGCAGTCCTTTCAGCAGCTTTGCAAAGGTAGTCTTTCCGGCTCCGTTTTGTCCGATGATAGCAGTAGCCCTACAGTCAATGGAGAAGTTCATTCCTTTTAAGACTTCCTCCTCTTCCGTATAGGAGAAATGCAGACCCTTTATTTCTATCGCACTCATGTCTCACTTCCCTCCTTTGGATTCAGCAAGTTTTTCGCTTCCTCCAGAGTTACAGGATAGCATCCTGTATCTTCGATGCTCAGGCCCAGCCCTTTGCAAATCCGGGTGTAGACCGGCGCTTCCACGCCGTACCGGTCCAGATCACTTTTGGAGAAAATGCGCTGAGGCGAATCAAAATCAACCAGTTCTCCGTCGTGGAGCAGCGCAACACGGTCGCTGTACTGTGCGATCTTTTCCATATTGTGCTCTACCAGAATAATAGTGATTCCCTGTTTGCTCAATTTATGTACCGCACGGAACACCTCTTCCCTGCCCTGGGGGTCCAACTGGGAGGTTGGTTCGTCAAGAATGATGACCTGGGGCTTCATCGCAATGATGCTCGCAATGGCCATCCTCTGCATCTGCCCTCCGGACAGGTCAAAGGGATATCGGTCTTTGTACCGGCCGATGTCCAAAAGCTCCATAGCACTGTCAATTCTGCCAATCATTTCCTCCTTGGGAATTCCCATATTCTCCAGTCCGAAAGCGATTTCCTCATATACGGTCGCTTTGGAGCCAGTAACCTGATTGAATGGATTCTGGAATACAATGCCTACCGTTTCGCAGAGTTCATCCACGGAGACTTTTTTGACTTCGATGCCGTCAACGAGAACCCTGCCTCCATAGGCGCCTTTATAGAAGTGCGGGATCAACCCTGCAATGGCCTGGCAAAGGCTGCTCTTGCCCGATTCGTTTCTGCCGATAATTCCGATGAACTCGCCCGGTCTGACGGAAAGAGAAATATCATTCAGGGCGAGCTTATCCGTACCGGGATATTTATACTTCAAATGTTCGATGATTATGCCATCCATGATGTAATCCTCCATACGGCGGCAGCAGCGATTACGATCAGCAAGGAGATTTGTATGAATCTGTCTGCTCCGGTTTTCACCTCATCATTCAGGAAGGTTTTCTCTTTCTTTGAATTAAAACCCCTGACCTCCAGCGCAAGAGCCCTCTCCTTCGTATTGATCAGGGAGCTCATGATGACTGGAGCAATCAGCGGAATAAACGCTTTGATACGCACAGACAGTCTGCCCTCCGTCTCCATACCTCTGCTTCTCTGAGCGTCGGTGATGGTGCTCATGGTTTCTGTCATCTGCGGGATGATCTGAAATACGGATATAAAAACATATCCGAAGCGAGGCGAGAATCCTCTTCGAACAAAATTCTCCACCAGATCCGACGGCTTCGTGGTAAGGATTAGCACACAAAAGCTCATCAGGATATTGACAATGTTGATCAGAATCCCGATGGCATAGTTTACGCCTTCTTTATAAAAAACCGCCGGACCCAGGGCAATAAGCGGCGTTTCATTGCCCCACCAGAACAAGCCTTGAATAATCAATACGGTAAACAGCACAAATCCGGAAACACCAAGCAGCGGCAGTGTTCTTCTCAGTACCTTTCCGTACAGCAGTAAGACAGAGCTGACCGCAATAAGCGCGATGCCTGCCCACTTGATTCCCAGCAGAGCAGGCACCGATACCGCCACAAGAATATAAAGAATCTTGCTTTCCGGGGCCATTTTATTCAGCTTTGTGCCTTTGTCCACATATAAACTGATAGTTTTCAAGCGTTAAGCCCCTCTTCCCCGTCCTGATCCAGGCTTTCCATTTCCTCATCTTGATCCAGACTTTCGATTTCCTCATTGCTATGGAAAAGGCTGACCAGATTCTTGGGCAGTCCTTTCATGATTGCGAATACAATCAGCACGACAGCCAATTTATCCGGCACATCCACCACAAGCTCATCCAGCCCGGACGAGAGCCATACCGGCATACCCTGGGACGCACACCATGCGTATAATGCGTCTCCCCAGATATTTCCTGTGGTTCCTCCCCAGAAGATAATATTCAGCGGAGTGGAAATCACCACCGCCACCACGCCGACGACAAGACCTGTTATAATTGCACCTTTTATATTGTTCATAAACCCCTTGTAAGATAAAATTCCGACCGTAATGCCGATACCAACGTTCGTCAGCGCATAAACCGTTGAAATCGGATCCATGGTAAGTCCGTAAATGATATTGTTTGCCGCTCCGCAGATAGCTCCTACGATAGGCCCCGCCAGCACCGCTGCGATGCAGGTTCCTATGGAATCCAACCAGAGCGGAAGTTTCAGCAGCCCGGCGAACAATTTCCCCAAATAGTTGATGCCGATGGCTGCCGGAATCAAAACCAATGTAGCTGAATTAAACGTGAATGACCATAATTTCCCTTTCATGCTTACCCTCTCCTTTACTATTTTCCCTCGAGAACAAAAGCTTCCAAAGCGACCAGTATTTCATTGTGTTCGCCCTGTTTCATCAACGCATCCCCGTCTACATAACCGTTGATTTCCTTTTTAAGATTTCCTTTAAATTCCACTACCGTGTTCAGAATAGAGGCGGTTTTCACCCCTCTCAGGGATCCGATGGTAAACAATGCCGCCGTCTCCATATCGGAGCCCATAATCCCCCTCTTCGCCCAGTACTCGTTGATCTCCTCCTCTCTGTCGATATAAAAGCTGTCGTGGCTTCTTGCTTTGCCGATGTAATGCTGAGCACCGCATTCCTGTGCCGCCTTGATGACATTCATAAGAAGCTGTGTATCCGGTATGGCCGGATACATGCTTTCCACATAAGCCCTGGAAGTTCCCTCGTCTCGTACCGCTCCGTTGACGATCAGTAAATCTCCAAGTTTCATACGGGAGTCCAAAGCACCGCAGCTGCCGATGCGGATCATATACTCTACACCGATGTTATGCAGCTCTTCTACTGCGATCCCTGTAGAAGCGCCGCCCATTCCTGTGGAAACAGCCAACACCCTGATGCCCTTGTAATATCCGCTGATGCTTCTCATTTCGCGGTTATAAGCCAGCTCTTTTCCATCCGACAAGAACGCTTTGATATGGTCAAGCCTTGCCGGATCACCGGGCAGCAGCGCATATTTCACTCCATCCTTTTTGCTCAGTCTGATATGTGCCTGTAAATCCATGTATTCAATCCTTTTCTTCTTCCAAAAGCTTGCTGTAATCCTTGATCACGACATGGGATTTCGTTATCTCAATGATTTGATTGTCCTTTAGCTGCTTCAAAATACGATTTACGCTTCTTTGCGTAACCGCCATATATTCGCTCAGCAATTCTGAATTGACGGAAACCGTCCGGCATTCCTGCCTTCCCCTGTCCCCTGTATGAATGGCTGTCCTTTCTTCCGCATGGTCGATCAGGAACCTGCAGATCCTGCTCTTCAGAGCATAGAGCGTATTGGTTCCCATGTTGCTGCAAAGCTCGTAGGTACTGCCGCAAAGGGTGCGAATGAAATAATCGTTCAGATTTCTGTCGAGTTGAACCCACCGGATAAAATCATCCCTTCCGATTTCAAACAGCTTGACATCGGTTCTTGCTTCCACACTGCTGATATAGGGGAAGCTGCCGAACATTTCCAGCTCTCCGATATAATTCCCTTTCCGGTATGTATTTAAATAATACTTCTTCCCATGCTCCGATTCCACGTAGATCCCCAGTTCGCCGTCCAGGACGATATACATGAAGTCATATATCTCCCCCTGATTCAATGTAAATTCACCGGCTTTATACGCACGGACGGAAATCCTGCGCAATATCTCATACGGGCATTGGCGCATGATATTGTAAATAACCGGATCCTTTTCGATGATTTCGCTGATTTCCTTGACGTAGTTCCTTTGCATAATAACTCCTAACAAAAATTATAATTCTCTAAAAATAGCAAGTAAAGGAATCTTGTCCCCCAAGCCCGGCATTCCTGAAATATTTTCTACAAAGCGAATCATATTTCAGGACAAATGTCCCGGCGAATTTCGACACGGAAGGCCTCTCTATGATGGTCTCACATTATGATTGGTACAGCTCCTCCAATACTTCCGCATATTTCAAAGCGACAGCCGACCTCTTAACTTTGAGGTTTGCCGTAAGCCCGCCGCCTTCAATGGTTAAGCGATCAGCCAGCAAAACCCACTTCTTGATTTGTTCCGGGTGAGAAAGACGACGGTTTACCCTTTGGATCCCCTCTTCAACGGCACCGGCAATCGCCGGGTCATTTGGGGAAGAGCCGAACAAAAGCGCGGTGCAAAACGGCCTGTTATCGCCAAACAGCATGACATGTTCGATTCCCGTTTCTTCCCTCAGCATCAGTTCAATTTTCACAGGGTTGATGTTTTTCCCGTAGGAGCTGATGATGGCTTCCTTTTTCCGGCCGCTTAGGACAAGATACCCGTCTTCGGTCAGGGAGCCGAAATCTCCTGTATGGAGCCAGCCGTCCTTCAGAACGGATTCGCAGTCCTCCCGCACAGATTCGCAAGCACCGCTATAGTAGCCTCTCATGACCTGGGGACCTTTGACCAGCACCTCGCCGTCTTCCGGAATCCGGATCAGTGTATCTGGAAGGCGCTCACCCACTGTGTCGATGCGGTTGGTCGTGTGTCGGTTCAGTGTGATCAGCGGAGCTTCCGTCAGGCCGTAGGCATTATGGATCTCAATGCCGATGGACCGTAAATTCTGAAGGAGTCCGATACTAACCGGGGCAGAACCTACGATAAGCTGTGAACATCGGTCGATGCCGGCCTTCTTTTTTACTGCCCACCCGAGAATCTTCCCCAGCATCCGTTTTGTAAGCCCATCCCGGCTCTTCAGGTACCGCCTGCCAATTGCAGTCTTCGAAGCATTCTCCCATACTTTCTCGTAGAATCGGGGGACCGAGAAGAATACGGTGGGACGGATCTTGGGGAGCGCTTTCTGTAGGTCGTAGAAGCTTTCAAGGTAATACACTTCTGCAGACGCCGGGGTATAAAAGATCGAATAAGATGCCAGAATCCCCTCTACAACATGGTTCATAGGTAAAAATGACAGATACACGACCTTCCGGGTCCGGGCCTTCCACGGCGGCAGCGAAGCTAGGGTCTCCGCCATGTATCGCAGACCCGCGTGGTCAAAAACCGCACCCTTTGGCAGTCCGGTTGTACCGGAAGTATAGCGGAGCGTCGCAATGTCTCCGAAGCCCACCGGCGCTTGTCCCTTCGTCGACGAGCAGGCATCCGGTAATTCCCCCAGCTTTAAAAATTCATGCCACTCTATGTATTGATCCGATCGATGCTTCCGCGGCACATCTCGGCAGAAGGAAACCACCGGAATGTCCGGAAAATCCTGCTTCTCGGAGACCATGCAGTCAGGTGCGATGCCGGCACAGGCCAGCTGCGCCAATATCCCGGGGACTCCGACGAACATCAGGCGGGCTCCGCTGTCCTGAACGATTTCCGCCAATTCCCCGGCCGGGCTGCTGTAATACATCGGAACGCTGACAGCGCCGCATAATCCGATGGCAGTATCAAGGATAAAATATCGCGAGGAGTTGAAACCGACCACGGCGATCCGTTCTCCGGGAAGGATGTCCATCTGCCTTAATGCAGAAACTGCCTGATCGATCTCACGTCTTACTTCCTCAGCACTGCGGGAAACAAATTCGCCGGATATCACATCAAAAAAACACACTGGACGGCTTTTGCCTGAAAGTCTGAAATAAGCCTGTTCCTGGACGGTCCGTTCCGATCGGTGCATAAATCCACGTTTACAGGCATAATTCAGGATACTCGGGAAAAACTCACTCCAGCTCCCGCTGTACACTCCCATGAGACGGTCAAGATTCTCCCTTCCGTAGACCCGGTCTTCCTCAAAATAGGAGGAGAGAGATAGCAGGGAGCGGACCATGCTCTTATCCTGAAAAAAACGGCCAAGCCACTGCAGCCTTCTGACGGATATGGGAAGAAAGACGGGCTCAGGGAGCTTTACATGAAGTTCTTCGGCTGCCCAGACACGGGTAAAAGAAAACATTTCCCTCACATCGGGAAGCGTATTCGGCGGCAATGTCAAATGAAAAGTCTTCCCTTCTGCCTGCGGATCGAAAGTCAGCCGTGCAATCGCACCCGCGACATAATCGCCCGGAACCATATTGATCTTCATTGACGGATCAACGGGAAAAAACTTGAGTTTTCCCGTAAGGTACAGGCGCAAAGGAAAATAGACCGTATTAAAGGTTTTAACCGCTCCGCTTTGGGAATCACCAACCACCATTCCGGGTCTGAAGACAGAAACAGGAATCTCCTTCCCGGCCTCGTGAACCAGAGCTTCCGCCTCAAATTTGCTTAATTCGTAAGAATTGGAAAACCCGTACCGGTCTGTGAGATCCTCTTCCGCAACGCGTCCTTTCCTGCTGCCGGCAACATAGGCCGTAGAAACATGGGAAAACCGGCTCAAGCCATGCTGTCGGTGGGTCTCGCGGGCAAGTGCCAGGACATTGCAAGTCCCCCCCACATTGATCCTGCGGAGATGATCGAGCGGCTCCGTGAGGCGGATATCCGCCGCCATGTGGATGATATGGCTGATCCTGCCGGCGAGTTCTGCATAATCCGTTTCATCCAAACCAAAACGGTCATCACAAAGATCACCGGCCACGATCCTTACTCTTCCGCCGATTTCTTTTACCATATCGGGCCAGTCCCACCAGGTCCTCTCCAGCCTCTGCCTGGCATCTGACAGATTCCTGCCTCGGATCAGAACAATCAAAGGCCGGTTCGTCTGCTGAAGGATCATGCGCGCAGTCTGGGATCCCAGAAATCCCGCCGCACCGGTAAGAAAAACGGAATCAGTCACACAGAAGCACCTCCCTGCCCAGCAGTGCATCCAGGATCTCAGGGTTTTTCCTCGCTCTCGAACGCTGGATTTGACTGTTCCTGTGAAGGATTTCACGCTGAGGTTCCGGATCCTTCATCAGCTTTTCCGCACGGTCTTCCAATTCCTGGAATAGCCGTGGAGCGGTATATTCAAGAAAAAAATCATCGTAGATTTCGAGATCACGGTAAAGGTCTCTCAGTCTCTGATCGTGACCGATCGCAATCTGGGGTACTGCAGCTTCGAGAGACAGAACGCCCGCATGGTAGCGCGAGGTAACAAGAAGATCCAGGCTCCTCAGGATGGAAGTCATCTGAGAGGCATTATACTCCCGGGAGGAGAAGATCCTGGCCTGATCCGGATGCCGCATCATGGAAAGAATCATTCCCGCAAGCGGTTCATCCAGCTGCTCCATACAGATCAATGCAAAAGGCCGCCCGAATTTTTCGATCATACGGTCCGCAAAATGTGCATAATTTTCTGCGAGAACCATGCGGCCAGCTCTTCTCTGATGCGAATCGGAATAGTAATACGGCCACCGGTAACAATTTTTCGGGTTACCAAAAGGACGGAACACCACAGGCCAAAGGTAGAAATCCACCGCCGCAATTCCTGCGACGCCGCATGCTGATTCCGGCCAGGTTCGCTTCAGATAGTCCTCATCCCCGGCATCCGGGATGAATTCAAAAGCCGAATCTGCAGTGGCCGCAATCGGTGCGCTGACATTCCAGGCTTTGAGACGATCTGCTGCGGCCTGAGTTCTCGTGATAATCAGATTTGTTTTAGAAGCCACATATTTTACCAGCTTCTGATTAAATGGAGAAAGGAAACCGGAATCCACGGCGTAAGCCACAATGGTTTTTCCGTATCTCCTTGCGCAACCGGTCACCCACAGCCAGGCCCAGAGCAGGCAGGAACTCCATGTATCCATATAACAGCTTCCTTCTGTAAGCAGGATGAGATCATGCTCTTTCACCAGCCGGCGCAGGGCTGAAAAATATACCGTTGGATAATCTACGATTCTCAGATTCGGCGCCTCCTTAATGTATCTGCGCAGGTTTTCACCGCAAATGGTAGGAATTGTAATCTGGGTTTCACTGCCCAGCAGCCTGCGGACTTCGTCTGCGATAACCAGCAGACGGGCTTCCGCACCCGTGTTGTTAGCGCCGTTATAGCCCATCAGCAGTACTTTCCGGATTTCAGCCCCTGAGCCTACCATCTCTGCTTTTTTCATTTCCATACTCATAAATCATACTCCGTTACAATTTTGCCGACTCGTTTCGCCATCGCCATAATGGTCAGAATCGGCGGATTCCCCAAGGATTGCGGAAAAAGCGTCCCATCAGCGATATATAAGTTTTCCGGAAGCCTTGAATTGTGAAAGGTTTTCGATTCCTCTTCCGTCAAAGGAAGCATGCCGCCGGGATGCCCGGCATTTATCGTTCCAAGGAAAATACTGTCCTTCTTTACTCCATATTCTATAAGAATCCTGCGGCAGACTTCTACTCCCTCCCGCAGCTGTTCTTTATCAGCGTCTGTAAGAGCTTTTTGAATACCCTCGCGATCAACACTCCCGATACAGGTATCCGCCAGCTTGATCATCATCGTTAGAATATCGGAAGCGGGATAACGCCAGTTTTTGTTGAAGAAAAAACTGAGATAATCAAAATACGGGGACAGGATATAATGCTCCCGCTGTACGGCAAAGGGCATGGATAGCTCCCTGTTCTGCCGTACCCCTCTGCACTCTGCAGCAACGCAGAGAACCGGATCCACAAACAGTCTGTTCTCGCACCGGATACCGGAATTCTGCAGTATCACCGGTGTTGAAAAACCTCCTGCGGCCAAAATGACCAGATCTGCCGGGACAAAAACGGATCTCGGCCCCTTTTTTGCCTGAACCCCGGTCACTCTTCCGCACTCAATGACTGCTTTGATAACTTTAATGCCCGTAACCAGCTCCGCTCCCCGTTCCACTGCATCCCTTACAAACATTCGACTGTCCCATTTGACGCCGTAACGGCAACCCATGACGCACCTGCCGCAGCCGGTGCAAAGGCTGTAATCTCCCAGCTTCGGTAGCTGCCGGGGTTTGAGGTCCATTTCCGAACAAATATCGAACAGCTTCCGGGATGAGGACTGCCACTTATCCTTATGGTCATATGTAATAGGAATCTCCCTTTGCAGCTCCTCAAATTCTTTATCGAGATCGATTCCGATCCTTTTCAGCACCCCGTCCATGCGCAGGCCGTTTCCCGCAGAAAGCGTGGTGGTCCCGCCGGTGCCGATCCCGCTGACCATTACCATGTTCTCTTTTGTTTTCTGTATATTCATGGAAGGAAACAGGAGCCGGATCTCTCTTTCATCAAAGAACAACCCGGTTTTTCTCAGCCTTTCCAGCGGAGAGAAGCGAAACGGACAAGGTTTGAATTCCCTTCCTGCCTCTAAAATTGTCACCTGGAACTTCCCCTGAAGCTCTCTTGCAACGGCAGCCCCTCCGGCCCCGCTGCCCACTACAACAACATTTTTCATGAATAACCCCCTGTTCCGGTCAAGCATCCTATGCAGCAGCCTGCTCCTTCCGTGATTCTTTGGACAAAGCATAATTTATCTCCGGTAAGGCCTTCCGCCAGGCCTTCGTCCAGTGCGGAAACCAGCCTGCATACCTCCGGTGAGTAGTAGCTGCTGAAGAAGCATCGGCGAATCACAAATTCTTCCGGTGTCACGCTCGGACTGCCGCACTGAAAATCAATTCCGATCAGTCTGTAAATCATGCCCAGGGCTTCTATGGACTCTTTCCGGTTCATAATATGAAGGTACTTTTTCAAATGCTTTCCCATCAAAAAAGAATTTACGGCCAGGCGGGATTTTGCTTCTTCCGGCGTACATCTGCCCTTCCCCCCGATGCAGCATTCCGCCTGTCGTCTTGTAAAGATGGCGTATTCCCGCAAACACTCTGAAAAGGACAGCCTGCGAAGCTCAGGGATTTCAGCCTGAAAGGCGTCGGCAGTCAGGCGAAACAATTCTTTCAGCTTTTTTTTCTTGATATAATCCGGCATGTGCCGTTCTGCTGCTCTCATGAGCATGATCTTGCCTTCCATAGGTTACATCTCTGCCTTTTCGTTTCCTTATTTTACCAGTTCATCGACCAATGCATCGATGAAATCGTTTCGCTGGGCCTCATCATCCAGATCAATTCCGCTGTAGAGATGAAACTCAGGCGGATTCAGCGCCGCAACCTGCAGCGGCAGTAAGATTTGCAGTGCGATGATCCTTAACTGCATTTCATCCTTATGTTCCTGGAAGATTTCTCTGAGTACAGGTACCAGATAGAGCTGCGCCTGCATATCTCCGCTGAGTATGCTGCTGGACACTACGAATTGCATCAGCTTGGCATGATGGCGCTCTCCATAGTTATAAAGCGATTTGAGCATGGCCTTTATCTTTTGTACAGGTTCCTGTCCGGAGTATTGATCCGACTGAATAAACTCACCCGCCATCTTTGCCATCACATCGCCTACTGCCATTTTCAACATATTATCCTTTGTATGAAAGTGATAATTAATCAGCCCGATTCCCACACCGGCCCGCTTCGCGATCTGACGAACGGTGATGTTTTCAATATCCTCCGTTTCATCGAGCAATTCCACCGCTGCTTTCATGATCCTGTTTCTGGCATCCTGATCATTATGATTCATTGAAACCTCCTCGTTCTTGTCCGAGCAATTCTTTTTGTATTCGTTTTGAACATGTTCAGTATATTGCAATACGATTCCTGTGTCAATAGTGGCATGAAAGAAATGGAAGATAGAACCGACATTTACAGGTCGCCTCTTTCCCATCGCATGAAAATACTTTCCTTATGGCCTTTGAGGATGGGATGTTTTTCCCGCTTTCTTTTAAACTCTTCAAAACCCAGCTTCTTATAGAGTCTGTATGCATTGTGATTGACGTCGCTTACCTCCAATATGAAGATGCGATAGGGCAGATTTTCCAAAACATAGCGGAATAAAGCTGTACCAACGCCTTTTCCCCGCACAGCTTTTATAGTGGCAACACATTCGATATAGGCCGTGTCATCAGGATAATGCAGCGGAGCGCCCAACTCCTCTTTTAAGATGTGATATCCGAGACTGCCTTTCATGAAGCCGAAATTTCTGATCATGTCGGGTTTCATCACATTCACACCGCGGTGCCTGTCGTAAGAGCAGGCAAGCATCCCAACGATTTTTTCATTCATTTCAGCGAGATAGAACACCTCGGGACAAAATGCATTCAGAAACGCAGCCGACAGTTTCCCCCTGTCCTTTGTGAAGAAAGACAGATCCTTGTAATATCCGTCCACGAAAACGCGGGCTAAATCATGACGAACATTACGGTCATAATCCGACATTTTTTTGATCAGAATCCTGTTTTCATTCATCAGACAATTCCTCCGAACAAATTAGCACCATAAATTCAGGTTTCCTGATTGAATATTAGTATATAGGTTTTGACTTGTCATTAAAATCAGATTAAATCTCAATTAGAAGCCGATGTGTCCCGGCGAAAAACACGTTCTTTAAAAATACTCAGCACCGTAACGGCTGCAAAAGCGATCCAGGCAAAGAGAGAAGAAAAGGCCAGAAGGATTATCAAGGCGATAGTCAGAATAATGACAGAAGCTTTCATCCAGAAGCCGTTCAGGAATTTTATGCTTGCCGTCAGGCCAAGCAATGCATTTCCGATGAAGAAGGTATTGGCAATTCCCACAATCCCTTCGACGGACAGCAGCTCAAAGTGAATCAATAAAAGAAGGCAGGCGTGCCAGCAGGATAATAGGAGCAGCGCTCGTTTCGGCGCTTTCTCATGTGGTTTCATTTTAAGAAAAGCCGGCAGCTTGCCGTTTTCCGCCCGAACCGCGATCTGCCTCGTAACCGCTCCGAGAATCATCAGCAGCGTACAGAAGCACAGACCTGCGGCGATGACTCCCATCAGGACATAAGCATAATCTCCAAAGAGCGGAACCAGAACCAGGCTCATATTCACTCCGCCATCACTGCTGCTATGAAGCTGTACTCTGTTTTGCAGGGCAAATGCGCTTAACATATATACGAGTATAATGGCGCCCACACTTATTTTCATGGCTCTCATAATTGTTTTTTCCGGCCGGCGGACCTCTTCTACATAGTTTCCGATGACCTCCCATCCTATGATTGCCCAAAACAGCAGCAGCATTGTATAGCCCAGCCTGCCCGGTTCAGGACTCCCGGAAGGAAAAATGATATCTGCCTGGGTCATCAGACTGTAAATACTGCCCGCAGCCAATAAGACCGCTGTCAGAGACGACAGGATCAAGGTCAATTTTCCGACGGCGGTAATCCCTCTGAGAATTACGATGACACATGTTGCAAGAACAAGATAGGCCAGCAGTGTATGATCCGGATTCAGACTGCTTGTATAATCCGGATTCAGGCTCTTTAACGGATACCTCAGAAACTCAGAAGCTGTCAGCATAACTGCTACAGGTCCGAAACAAACCGCAGCCGTGAGATAATTTGATGCCAGCTCCCGGAAAGACGGCCCGAAGGCCTGTCCGATTACCGTGCTCATCCCCTCGTTACTGGAAATCATAAGACTCATTTTCGCAAATACATAGGCAAAGACAGTTCCTAGCAGCATGATTAAAAACCATGCGCTGATTGCATGATTCCCCAATATGGATATGGCGATGGGCGGCAGTAAAACAATTCCCGATCCAAGGATCGGGCCGATCATCAGGCCGCTCAGGGTAAGTGTGTTCAATTTCTTCTGCGTATTCATATTCTCCTGCATGTTTAAATCCTTCCGCGTGTCAAAAATCCTTCAGATATATTCCACCTTTTAGAAAATATTATATTGGTTGTCTATCCATTTGTATAATTGAAATATTAAAATTTTCATATCAATATTTTTGAATCATGATATAATAAAAATACGAATTTCTCCCGGTAGATATTGATTTATCCCGGAGAATTGGCTCAGGAGGTTAACATCGTGGATATTAAGAATTTTAGAACACTGAAGAAAATCATCGAGCTGGGAAGCTTCAGCAAAGCGGCCCAGGCGCTGGGATATGCGCAGTCGACCGTCACCTTTCATATCCATTCCCTGGAAGACTATTATAATACACCTGTTTTTAACAGAATCGGAAAGTCGGTGGAGCTTACACAGTTTGGCCACATGCTTTCAGAACAGGCGGATATTCTTCTGAATGCCTACGATATTCTGGAGAACTACTCCATATCGGAGTGTCATCCGAAGGGAGTGATCAGGATCGGCGCACCGGAGTCTTTGATGCTGTATCGTCTTCCGGATATCGTCAAGGAATATAAACAGACCTACCCCCATGTTGAAATTGTTATTATCAACGATATGTGTCCCCTATTGAGAGACAGGCTCAGCTCCCATGATCTGGACGTCAGTTTTTTGCTGCAGCCGGTATACAAATATCCCCAGCTTGAGACCGTATTGCTGAAAAAGGAAGATATGTGTTTTGTTGCTCCCTGCGATTACCCGGGGGAAGATTTTTTGCCGGGCGAATCTCAGATGGTCTTATACACGGAGAAAGACTGCGACTACCGCCAGATATTCAGCAGCTATCTGAAAAGCCTGAATTTTTATCCCACCAACACATTGGAGACGGGGAGCGTGGAAGCAATCAAGAAATATATCTATTACGGCCTGGGAGTATCGTACCTTCCCTTCTATTCTGTAGCCGAGGACGCAAAACAAGAAAAACTGCGCATCAAAAAGCACACATCATCTGTTACTTTTTATACGCAGCTCGTCTATCATAAAAATAAATGGCTCAACCCTGCACTGAAAGCGTTCATCGATCTCAGCACACGGCATGCCGGGACCTGGTAGGCAGGACACCCTTGGTCTTGGCTGTATCCTTCCCAATGCCGGGATTAGGGACTTTCACCCGTTAGATTGCGCCCATGCTGGGCGCACCATAAATAAAGGCTCTCTGTCAAGTGTTGGGGTGACCAAAGAAAAGAATAAAGTTTACCATTTGGCGGCTCTATCTAGGGCCGTCTAATTTATGTAGTCAATCTGTTAGCGAGCATTTGCCATGT